>NZ_JAIGNI010000156.1 GCF_026130175.1 Lyngbya sp. CCAP 1446/10
AGACTGATGATGTTGGAGCATTAAAGCAGTAATTTCGTCTGAGTAATACATAAATTAAGTTAGAATTAATGATTCAAATCAACAAATCATGGGCGACATAAGAAGAACCAAGTAGGTATAATATTTGACATCAATACCGAAACATGAACCTATTCATATTCACTCATTTATTTATTATACACCGCTGAGGTTATTAAATTTTCATTCCTAAGTCGGATTTGATTGAATCGGAGAATGGTGAATTGTATCCGGTTGAATACAAGCGCGGCAAGAAAGGGGAATGGGATAATGATGAGTTGCAAGTGTGCGCGCAAGCTTTGTGTTTGGAAGAGATGACGGGGAAAAGTATTGCGACTGGATATGTGTATTACGCGCAGTCGCACCAGCGGCAAAAGGTGGAGATTTGTGAGGGTTTGAGACAGGAGGCGATCGCAACTATTGAAAAAGTCGCTACTCTTTGGCGATCGGGAAATATCCCGTTACCAGTTTACAGCGCTCGGTGTTCGGGATGTAGTCTTTCTTCCCAATGTATGCCCCAAGCTGCTACCAAAGTCAACCGCTATCAAGAAGCAAGTTAACCTGCAAATAGGAGAATTCACAATGGGAACTGTTTACATTACGCCAGAAGATGCTTTTATCGGCAAATTAGACGAACGCCTTACCGTTAAAGCTGACAAAAAAACTCTCATCGACGTGCCATTAATTAGAATTGACGGTGTTGTTGTATTGGGACGCGCTACGGTTTCTCCGGCTGTTGTTGTGGAATTGTTGGAACGTCACATACCCTTAAGCTTTCTGACGGCAAACGGACGCTATTTAGGGAGGCTGGAACCGGAAATGACTAAGAATATCTTTGTGCGAAAAGCTCAGTGGAAAGCTGCCGGTGAATCGGAACAAGCGGTGCATTTAGTCAGGGGGTTTGTACGGGGAAAGCTCAAGAATTACCGGACTACGTTGTTAGAGTGCCAGCGCAAATATTCTCAACCAGATTTTGAAAAACCGATCGCACAATTGAAAGAAGTAATTGCATCGGTTGATAAAACTTCAAATATTAATTCGCTGCGAGGATTAGAGGGGGCGGGTAGTGCGACTTATTTTGGCTGCTTCAACCGGCTGATTCGGGTGCCGGAATTTAGCTTTGAAGTTCGCCGCCGCCGTCCGCCTACCGATCCGGTAAATTCTCTGTTGAGTTTGGGATATTCTCTGTTGCGACACGATGTTCAAAGTGCGGTGAATATTATCGGGTTCGATCCGTATTTGGGATATTTGCATTTTGAGCGCTACGGGCGTCCTTCTTTAGCGCTGGACTTGATGGAAGAATTTAGACCTTTGGTAGTTGATGCTGTGGTGTTAGCAGCGATCAATTTGCAGAAAGTTTCTCCAAGTGATTTTACGGCTGAACCTTTGAGTGGCGCGGTTTCTTTGACAAAAGAAGGGTTGCACAATTTTTTGCGGCTTTACGAGCAAAAGAAACAGTCAAAGTTCAAGCATCCAGTTATGGGAAAGCTGTGCACCTATCAAGAAGCTTTTGAAATTCAAGGGCGGCTGATGGCTAAGTATTTGATGGGTGAAGTTGATAAGTATCCACCTTTGTTTTTGAAATAGGGAGACAATCAAGTTATGTTTGTTCTGGTTTGCTACGATATATCTGAGGACAACCGCCGCACTAAGATTCACAAGATTCTCAAGTCTTATGGGGAATGGAAGCAGTATTCGGTGTTTCATTGCGATGTGACGGATACTCAGTATGCCCGGATGCGCCAACGTCTGGGCCGGGTGATTAAGTCTGATGAGGATAGTATTCTGTTTCATTTTTTGTGCGCTTGCTGTCAGGGCAAGATTGAGCGGATTGGCGGCCGGGCACCGCTGGATACTACGATCTTTATGGTGTGATTTTGCGTCTGGCTATGGGTGTTGAAAGGAGGGGGTGAATTTTAATGGCTGAGAGCTTTACTAGGAATGGGTTTGCGGTGGTTTGTACCTCATGCGGGTCAGACGCAAATGCTGAAAACTTTACTGGGAGAGAGTTTGAGGTCTATTTGAATTTTGCCCCCTTGACAGGGCGATCGGTGAAATAGTATATTAATTTCATTCAGACGCAACTGAACCTTGAAAACCTTATAGTGCAAGCCTCCCAGACACCGGCGGCCGCAATCAAACTAAAACCCTATTAGGGATTGAAACCCCGCAGAGCTTCAGCCTTACCAAGGCATTGACCCCAAGCCGCAATCAAACTAAAACCCTATTAGGGATTGAAACTGGACTGACGCACCTACCATACGCGACATCCTCATGCCGCAATCAAACTAAAACCCTATTAGGGATTGAAACTGACGAGACTGATAAGTTCTTTGCGCGACTATAGCCGCAATCAAACTAAAACCCTATTAGGGATTGAAACATCCGGCGCGTGCTTGTGGATGCCCGCTTGGTAGTAGTCAAGCCGCAATCAAACTAAAACCCTATTAGGGATTGAAACTCTTTCGGCAGAATCGGGATTATGGTAATCATCGCGAGCCGCAATCAAACTAAAACCCTATTAGGGATTGAAACTTCGGTCGGAACGTTCCCGACAGTTCCCGATGATTTCCCGGGCCGCAATCAAACTAAAACCCTATTAGGGATTGAAACAGATCTTTGATAAAATCCTCCACGCCCGAAAAAGCCGCAATCAAACTAAAACCCTATTAGGGATTGAAACTTCAGATCTTTGATTCAATTTTTGAAAGTGAGGTACATAAGGCCGCAATCAAACTAAAACCCTATTAGGGATTGAAACCCTGTCATCGTCAGGACTGCCATCAACCTCTGAGCCGCAATCAAACTAAAACCCTATTAGGGATTGAAACTCTACTCGCAATTGCTACTTCTTGCAGCTTGCCTTAGAGCCGCAATCAAACTAAAACCCTATTAGGGATTGAAACCACTTGGAATTGGGGAATTACTCCCACATTCCCAAATCGAAAGCCGCAATCAAACTAAAACCCTATTAGGGATTGAAACCTGTTGAGAAAAGCAATGCCCCGATGGCAGCGCACAACCGCCGCAATCAAACTAAAACCCTATTAGGGATTGAAACCCGAGAATGCACACTGACAGCCTTTGGATTGATGCCAGAGCCGCAATCAAACTAAAACCCTATTAGGGATTGAAACGAACCCCGGGGAATACGATCGAAATTTGGCTAAAGCCGCAATCAAACTAAAACCCTATTAGGGATTGAAACTCATAAATGGGCCACCGACTAATTATGATGACAGGCGCCGCAATCAAACTAAAACCCTATTAGGGATTGAAACAAAACAAATTCCGGTGACTGTAAATCTCAAAAGCCGCAATCAAACTAAAACCCTATTAGGGATTGAAACTAAAATTTTTGCGAGATATTTTCAGACAATAAGCCATCGCCGCAATCAAACTAAAACCCTATTAGGGATTGAAACAACATCCTCTTGAATTCCCACTTTTGAGCAAACGCCGCAATCAAACTAAAACCCTATTAGGGATTGAAACTACCAACTAGGCAAGGAAATTAGGGGAAATCCCTAGCCAAGCCGCAATCAAACTAAAACCCTATTAGGGATTGAAACGAGATTTCGGCTGTATTTTCTGCTAAGAATTTAGGCCGCAATCAAACTAAAACCCTATTAGGGATTGAAACAAGATAAGTGATAATCAGTGGGAAGCCTCGCTTTGGCCGCAATCAAACTAAAACCCTATTAGGGATTGAAACCTCCGGGCTTTTAACTCATTTAGCACCAGAGGGAGAACGCCGCAATCAAACTAAAACCCTATTAGGGATTGAAACCTAATTGGATGGCTCTCTGCTGGGCGCATGACGCAATTCGTGCCGCAATCAAACTAAAACCCTATTAGGGATTGAAACGAATTTGAAACCATCGGATGCTGGAATTGTGCAGGGCCGCAATCAAACTAAAACCCTATTAGGGATTGAAACCTATCGCGCGGGTGAGGGCTATGCTTGTACGGCAAGCCAAGCCGCAATCAAACTAAAACCCTATTAGGGATTGAAACACGGTGACCCAGGTGCTTTCGTGGGTTAATGGCAATTTGGCCGCAATCAAACTAAAACCCTATTAGGGATTGAAACCTATGCTCCAATCATACCGACCCATCTTGACGACTGTACCCGGCCGCAATCAAACTAAAACCCTATTAGGGATTGAAACAGCAAGGGTAAGTATCCCCTGCCGCTCGCCTTTCGCCGCAATCAAACTAAAACCCTATTAGGGATTGAAACATTATTAAGTAGTAGGTGAACACGCACTTTCCGAGCCGCAATCAAACTAAAACCCTATTAGGGATTGAAACTCAAGCATTCTGGCTACAAGCTAGCAATTAAGGGCCGCAATCAAACTAAAACCCTATTAGGGATTGAAACGTGAATTAACGGTTGGGGAAGTCGTGGTTAGTGGGCCGCAATCAAACTAAAACCCTATTAGGGATTGAAACCCTGATGACATTAGACCCATTGGAGGAATCGACACAGCCGCAATCAAACTAAAACCCTATTAGGGATTGAAACATTTACGGTAATATCGCGCTCAAAACGTCACTGTTGGGCCGCAATCAAACTAAAACCCTATTAGGGATTGAAACGTAGTCTGACATAGCGCAGGCTGAATGGTGGCCCCGCCGCAATCAAACTAAAACCCTATTAGGGATTGAAACATGGTGCTTAGTAGACCGAAATCAGCGGCTCGTGCAGCCGCAATCAAACTAAAACCCTATTAGGGATTGAAACAATTTATTGTTACTTTAAGTAAAACCTGCTGAATAGCCGCAATCAAACTAAAACCCTATTAGGGATTGAAACGCTGAACCCTAAACCGGGTAGCACCCTAAACCTCAGCCGCAATCAAACTAAAACCCTATTAGGGATTGAAACACGGCTAAAAGTAGTACAAGCCTCTATCACACCTATAGCCGCAATCAAACTAAAACCCTATTAGGGATTGAAACCTGAGGGTGAATATAGAATCTGCCAATATTCAGGCCGCAATCAAACTAAAACCCTATTAGGGATTGAAACCCACTGCCGAAAAGGGAAATCCCATCGCCCGACCGGGCCCAAGCCGCAATCAAACTAAAACCCTATTAGGGATTGAAACAATATTTTGTTGTACTTTTCGCGCAAATTCTTGCGCCGCAATCAAACTAAAACCCTATTAGGGATTGAAACTGCTATAATAGAATTTTATAGGAATAATTATGGCGCCGCAATCAAACTAAAACCCTATTAGGGATTGAAACAAAGCCTTTGTGCGATTCGTGTATTGTAAATGCGATGCCGCAATCAAACTAAAACCCTATTAGGGATTGAAACACATTAAAGAGGCTGAAATACTCCTTAAAAACATCAGCCGCAATCAAACTAAAACCCTATTAGGGATTGAAACCCATCCATAAATAGCCAGCGCCAAAGCATCAGCAGCCGCAATCAAACTAAAACCCTATTAGGGATTGAAACTGCAAAGTGCGATCGCTAAAATTGCCATCTTGCCAGGGCCTGGCCGCAATCAAACTAAAACCCTATTAGGGATTGAAACGTATAAGTTACGGCTGGAGATGGATCTTTAACACAAGGCCGCAATCAAACTAAAACCCTATTAGGGATTGAAACCAACACCTCGCAGAACCCAGCGGACAGCTTAAGCCGCAATCAAACTAAAACCCTATTAGGGATTGAAACTTTAAGCTGTTGCATGGCAAAAAAGATATAGATAACTAAAGCCGCAATCAAACTAAAACCCTATTAGGGATTGAAACCCAATAAGTGATCGAACTTCCGCACTAGATAACAACCATGCCGCAATCAAACTAAAACCCTATTAGGGATTGAAACTCGAAATTTAAAGATGGGCCTTCGCCCGGCACGGCTCTGCCGCAATCAAACTAAAACCCTATTAGGGATTGAAACGTGGATTAATGGCAATTTGCGCAGATATATGGGTCGCGCCGCAATCAAACTAAAACCCTATTAGGGATTGAAACTATTACGGCAATCGCTTGATCGATGATTGCAAAAGCCGCAATCAAACTAAAACCCTATTAGGGATTGAAACAAATGCCGACGGTTGAATTCGAGAGTCAGATCGGGCCGCAATCAAACTAAAACCCTATTAGGGATTGAAACCATCGCATGGGTTATGCTGATGTTCGCAAGAAAGCCGCAATCAAACTAAAACCCTATTAGGGATTGAAACCTGATTATTTTCAATCATCTCCGCGTTTGTTAGAGCCGCAATCAAACTAAAACCCTATTAGGGATTGAAACTCATAATTGGCAAGGTGTTACACCCTCGAAAATGGCGCCGCAATCAAACTAAAACCCTATTAGGGATTGAAACATGCTGATATTCGTAGCAGCCAATTTAAATATTTGCCGCAATCAAACTAAAACCCTATTAGGGATTGAAACAAGGTCGGTTCCGGGGTTCCGCGCTGGCAAATACGCACCAGCCGCAATCAAACTAAAACCCTATTAGGGATTGAAACGAGCATTGGCAGCTAAAAAAAGAAGCGCTGCGACCTCAAGCCGCAATCAAACTAAAACCCTATTAGGGATTGAAACGTCACCCCTAATGAAAGGAAGTACAATGTCCGCGCCGCAATCAAACTAAAACCCTATTAGGGATTGAAACCATATAAAGGCCGCTACTCCACCGACAGTTCTCGGCCGCAATCAAACTAAAACCCTATTAGGGATTGAAACAATTCTGGCAGCACCCCCTCTGAAATCTGTGAATTCTAGCCGCAATCAAACTAAAACCCTATTAGGGATTGAAACATACAGCGATGCCCTTTGCGCAGACGCTCGACTCACGCCGCAATCAAACTAAAACCCTATTAGGGATTGAAACTTGCGGGCCCGAAGCCGCCTGCAAGACATCAGCGCCGCAATCAAACTAAAACCCTATTAGGGATTGAAACCTGCTGCTGGCGGGGAGAACTTTGACCGATTGGGAGCCGCAATCAAACTAAAACCCTATTAGGGATTGAAACGCCGCCAATTGTAGATATGATGGGGGAGGTGCAGGCCGCAATCAAACTAAAACCCTATTAGGGATTGAAACAACAAAAAAGCCCCTTTTTACAGGGGCCGGGAAGGCCGCAATCAAACTAAAACCCTATTAGGGATTGAAACTTGTCCATAGCTAATACCAATTTCACAAAATTTTGCTACAATTATTTATACTACACAAATTATCTTTCCTAAACATAACCCCCCACCTGATACTCCACCTTGCCGTTTCCCTACAGATGAAATCCTCTAATTTCGGTAGTAGCAATACTTTTCATCCTTGGTATTAGTTAGGGATTTTTTGAGCGAGCGACGCATCCTGTGACTATTAATAATCAGCAATTGGTAATTAGCAATCAGTAACCATAAATTACTAATTACCAATTACCCATTACCAATTCCTTACTTCATCACTTGCCAATCCATAATCCGCCACTGTCCATCTTGGCGGATTAAGTCGTAGCGGATACGTAGGTTTTCGTTGCGGGAAGTAACTAGCTGATCGCGATCGAACACTTCGGCCTTTTCGCTTACCTGCGCTTCTACTTCTGCCCGATCGGGATTTGTCGGATTTGTCTTAACTCCTTTAACTTCTAGCTTGTGTACATAACGCTGGTGGGCGTTATTTTTCTGTTGAGCTTCGGCCATCAATTGCCAGCGAGACAAAGCCGGTTCCGTGAGAACTTGCTTTAATTCTTCCACAGCGTGGTTTGGGCCTAAAGCCGCTGCTTTCGCTGACAGCCAGCTTTGAACTATTTGTCCCGCTGCTTCGTCAGTGATTTCTCCCGATACTGGGGCGGGGGCGCTGGGTTCTGGGGCCGCAGTTAAGGCGGGGATTTCTATGGGCGGTGCTTCCAGGCTGACGGAGGGTTGTTCTCCTTGCAGGGATGGGCCTGAGAGGGCTTGCATCGCGTTAGCCAACAGACTGAGTATTAACCACAGCATTAAGAGACTCAGGACGATTGCGATTACAAGCAGGGCCAGCTTGTTTGGTGGCATGGACTTGACTTGGGCGGAAATTTGGGCTGCTATGGTGCGCGCCCGATCGGCAAAACTGCCTGTTAACCCCTGACCGATCCCTCCGCTGCGTCGGCTTGAACTGTGGCTCCGGCGCGGTTTGGAGGTCGAGGCTGCGGGGCGTCCCGCCGTAGTTGTCGGGAGAGAGACGGCCGCCACTGCCCCGATTCCTGCCACCGTTGCCTGGTATTTCGGCGCTGAATCTGCGCTGGAGGTGTCTGCCGGTACGGGGGTCAAGCTGACACTACTGGCTACCTGTTTGGCTGCGGGCGGCTGTGTCGCCGCGGGCGGGCGATCGCCAGTTGGTTGCAGTCGTCCCTGGGGTTTGCCCGATCGGGGCTGCACCACAACCCATTCGTTGGCCGTTTCTGCATCCGAAGGCAAAGCTTCTAAATAAGCTTGGACTTTCGGGTCAGCAAAATAATCTTTCAAAGAGACTGACTGGTTTGCCAAGTCGCGGAAGTGAGGAAACACTTCTTCTTGCAGCCAGTGTTCGGCGTACAAGCACAGTCCCGGCAACAAATCGGGAGAATCTTGGGAATGCTCGCGAATGAAGGCGAGGGGTTCTTTTTCCGAACTGAGTTCGAGAGCTCTGCTGGCTTCTTCTGTTTGGCCCAGCAGCAAGGAACACACGGCTTTTTCGAGGTGAACGTCTTGGCGGCGGCCGAGCTGCATCAGCATCAGCTTGGCGCGGCGGATCATCGCGGGCTGTCTGGCCGCAAATCCTTGGGCTAACAGGGTGTAGACCGAGAGGTAAGTGGCGACTGCGGAGGGGCGGCCGGCTTCAGCTTCAAATAGGGTCTGCTGCTCGCTACTGGTTAGGTGTTTGCGTAGTTGCTGGACGAAGCGGAGGAAGTCTTCTATTCCTAAACCGGAGCGATCGTCCCCCGATCCATCGATACCGCCCCGTTCTTCGAGCATTTCTCGCAGGATTTGCAGTCCTTGGCGGCGCTCGGAGACTTTTTCTTCGGGGAGCGATAGTAATTCTAAAATGTTGTACGGACGGAGTTTGTATATATCGGTTTGCATTTCACCCCTCACGCTTGGAAATAAGCTTTCGCGCAGCAGCAGTTCTTGACCTGCGTCTAGTGATTTGGCGGCATTTTGGTATTGACCTTGTTGCCACTGTTCCCGGCCGAGTTCTAGGCAGGCCAGGGCTACGGTTAAAACTATGTCGGGCCGCACGAGCTGCGGGTCGCCGAAGCGGGCTTCGTCGATCGCGATGCTGCCATTGTTGAGATACGGGCGCCCCAGCTTCTGTACGAGTTCGTATTCCCCCAGTTCTTGCAGTACGAGCAGGGCTCCTACGAATTGGTTGTCATCGATTTCAATACTTGGAGTGTGGGGGTCGGGAGCAGCGTCTAAGGCTTTAGACTCTGCCGCAACGGTTTCTCCTGCATCTTGCAGGAATGTGGCTTGCCCAGATGAGGTTTTCAACCTCTGCTTGGCTGCAATTGCTGCTTCCGACTCTCGATCGTATGTTTTGGCTAAAAAATTGGCATCATAAGCTTTGCGCCCGTCTGAGTCTGACAGAACGGCGCAGGCTTCATCGATCAATTGTTTGCGGGCGACGATCGCAACTTCGGAATACTCCCGGCGCGGAAGTTGTAAAGTGCGATCGCGGTGAGCCTGCTGCAACTGTTCGGCAGTAGCTTGAATCGGTAGACCCAAAATCCGGTAGTAATCTAGTGGAATTAACACAGCGTCCACTTCCCCAAAGCGCTAGCAACTGAATTAGCCTATCTTAGGTGATGCTCTCACATCAAATTAAAAAAATATGATTTTGATCTGAGCTTCTGAGTCCTGTTAAGGATATCGAGAACTTCCTTCAAGGTACTCCGACTGTTTCCCTCTAGGGCGTTTTAGAGTGAGGTTGGCATCCCGCCCCACTTTGAACAAGACCGATCTTAAGTTTTAGACACAACCGCAGTGGGTCGATGTGGCAGTTGGCTCTCCCAATTTTGGCAAATTTCCCATACTAAGCTCATTTTAACAATCCTTGTAACTGCTGCGCTTGAAAATGGGCGACCATTTTCTGCTGCGGTTGTGTCCAATCTCGGTTTACAGTGATTTGAGTATGGTTCGATTTAAGCTGTCTAGTTCGCCGATCGGGTATTAATTTTTTATGGCTGAGGAACGGGTTTTACCAGTTTTTGACGCACAGAGCGTAACTATTTCTCGCGATGAGGGCTTGATGCTCTACGAGGATATGGTTTTGGGGCGTTTTTTTGAAGACAAGTGCGCTGAGATGTACTACCGGGGCAAAATGTTTGGTTTTGTCCACTTGTACAACGGCCAGGAAGCTGTCTCGACTGGCGTGATTCGATCGATGCGCCGGGATAGTACGGATTATGTCAGCAGCACCTACCGCGATCACGTTCACGCTTTAAGCGCGGGCGTACCGGCGCGGGAAGTGATGGCGGAGTTGTTCGGGAAGGAAACCGGTTGCTCGAAGGGCCGCGGCGGTTCGATGCATATGTTTTCGGCAGAACATCGGCTGTTGGGAGGTTATGCTTTTGTGGCTGAGGGGATTCCTGTAGCTACGGGGGCGGCTTTTCAATCGAAGTATCGGCGCGAAGCTTTGGGCGATGAGAGTTCCGATGGCGTAACAGCTTGTTTTTTTGGCGATGGTGCTGCAAATAACGGGCAGTTTTTCGAGTGTTTGAATATGGCTGCTTTGTGGAAGTTGCCGATTCTTTATGTTGTGGAAAACAACAAATGGGCGATCGGCATGGCCCACGAGCGAGCTACTTCTGACCCCTTGATTTACAAAAAAGCTCATGCTTTTGGCATGGCTGGATTCGAGGTTGACGGGATGGATGTTTTGGCCGTGCGGGAAGTCGCCAAGGAAGCCATAGCACGGGCGCGGGCTGGCGAAGGCCCGACGCTCATCGAGGCCTTGACTTATCGCTTTCGGGGTCATTCTTTAGCCGATCCTGATGAGTTGCGCTCTAAGGAAGAGAAGGAATATTGGTTCCCCCGCGATCCGATTAAGAAGTTGGCTGCTGATTTGATCGATCGAACTTTGGCTACTGCTGAGGAATTAAAGGCGATCGACAAAAAGATCGAAGCTGTAATTGATGATGCGGTAGAGTTTGCGGAGAACAGCCCCGAACCCGATCCGAGCGAATTGTATCGCTATATCTATGCTGAAGATTAGTCATTCAGTTGACAGTTGACAGTTGACAGTTGACAGTTGACAGTTGACAGTTGACAGTTAACAGTTGACAGTTAACAGTTGACAGTTGACAAAAGAAGGAATAGGATTGGAGTAATGAATAGTCTTCGTTTAATTTCCCCCTAAAAGGGAGAGACTTTAAACCAATTCTTTCTGGTAATCTTTAGAGATATTTTGCGTGCGGTTGCAGCCTACAGGTTAAAACCTGTGGCTGCACTAATGTGCAAGATATAATTGAAGGTATACTTTCTATACGCAAAGAGAGGCGGTATGATAAATATCGATCGCAATCTAAGTCAAATAACCAAAAATATGGGTGCAGTTCGAGTCAAAGTCAAGCTAACCAATGCCATTGATGAAGGCTTGGTTAATCGAGGATTGCTCAACCCAAATCTTCTGCGCGTTTACGAAGCAGAAGCAGTGATAAATACTGGCGTAGTACGCACAGCAATTCCCGTAGAAGTTTGTGAACACCTAGGTTTAAGAATTCGGAGTCAGGAAATAGCAAAGTATGCTGATGGCCGACAAGAAATAGTAGAATTGAATGGGCCTGTGATTGTGGAAATCGAAGGGCGCGAGACGATTGAGGCGGCAATGGTTTTAGGCGATATCGTGCTAATCGGTCAAACTGTGTTAGAAACTTTAGATTTGCTAGTAGATTGCAAGAATCAGCGTTTAGTTCCCAATCCCGAAAATCCCGAAAGACCTGTTTTGAGAGTTTAAGCAATCTCAAAACTTTAAACTATTTTCGGCACAGGCCGCAACCTTCCCGCGACTTCTACACTCGGCCAACTGGGATCGAAAGTCAAATTTTCCAAAGTTCCATCGCTACCAATTACAAACGTATCCTCAATTTTTGCTCCCGACAAACTCGGATTCCAAGCCACAGCCATATTTACTGCTAAAATCTCTGAAGTAGCCGGATTCGCCACAATTTCCCGCGCTAAATATCCGGTAGTTCCGCCTTGATGGTGTTCGCGAATTGCTTGAGGATATCCGTGCTGTTCGTAAGCTGTTTTTAGGGTATCATAAACCGCATTCAGCGATACTCCCTGGCGACAAGAATCTAAGGCGGCTGCTTCAATTTCTCGGACTTGTCGGTGTAACTCTGAATGCTGTTTTTCCAAAGAACCAAAACAGACAAATCGGGTTAAATTTGCATACAAACCGTTTCCCCTAGCGCAGAATACTAACATGGCTTGCTTCCCGATTTGTTCGGCGGTAGCGGTGGCGTGGCGGTATAGCGGTAAACGTCTTTCTCCAGCCACTAATGTCAGGGCTGGATGCAAACCTCTCGCCCACAAAGCCTCTGCACCGGCACCCGCTAATTGATATTCTGTCCATTCCGGTTTGGCGGCTGAAAGTACCTCTGTCATCGCTTCGCTGGCTAAACGCCCGACTCGCCGATATCGCTCTAATTCGCTTGACATCATTGTCTGTTTGCGAGACTGTAAAGATGCGATTATTGGTGTTTCTTGGGAATTTGGTCGATCGCTCATCACGTTACCGCCCGCAGTAATTTCTTTGACAAAAGCTTCGCGCTGTGCAACATCCGCCCAAGGATAGATGTGCATTTGAAAGTTGGCTGGAACTTCTTCATCTTGCAAGCGCTGGGCTTCGATTTCATCTGTCAGCACAAAAGCATTTTCGGCGGTAATTAATATTTCTGCAACTCCGGTTTCTGCGGTAAGCAATACTGTATGGGAACCGCCGGCGGTAGCCCAAGCAAACCAATCAGTGCCACGCAACCGCAGGGCGATCGCTCCTGTTTCGGTTAAGGCTTTGCGGATGAATTCGAGTTTGCTGTCAACTTCTGGGTTTAATGAGTTTATCATAAAGCAATTGATATCGAGTTAATTCTTCAATTCTTCAATCTTTCAATCCAAAATCTAAAATAGATTGACCGTTACTGCTTGCAATTCTTTAGCCTTTTCTTCCGGTAAAGCATCGTTAGCAAACATTCCGGCTGCTAGTTCGGTTCCTGCTAAGTATTTTAGCCGATCGCTCGATCGATATGGCGGATAAAACTCAGCGTGCAGATGCGCCTCCGGGTGAGGCTTTCCGTCTGTGGGCGCTTGAAACCAAGCCATCAAATAAGGGAATTGGCGCTGCCACAAACCGTCATATTTAAGCGCGACTGTTTTTAAGGCCTTGGCAAGTGCTTGACGCTGTTTTTCGGTAAGATCGATAAATGTAGCAGTTGGTGCGATCGGGGCAATCCACACTTCGTAAGGATAGCGGGCGCAAGCGGGCACAAAGGCGATCGCCTCTTCGTCTAAATAAAGAATTCGCTGTTTGTCAGCAATCTCTTTTTGAATCAAATCTTGCAGCAAACCGCTACTATTTTTTTGATAGTAAACCGACTGACATTCTAACATCCGCGCCGGCACTGGCGGCACGAACGGATAAGCGTAAATTTGACCGTGGGGATGGTGCAAAGTTACTCCGACTTCGACGCCGCGATTTTCAAACGGTAAGACGTATTGAATTTCGGGATTGCTGCCAATCACTGAAGTGCGATCGGCCCATACTTCTAACAGCAATTCTAAGTGACTCAACTCCAAAGAACCCAAAGAAGCTTGTGGATCTTGAGTAAATACTACCACTTCGCAAATGCCGTTAGCGGGCAGAGTTTCGACAATACTTGTAGGTGCATTATTTGCCTGCAAACTCATCGATGGAAAGCGGTTGTCAAAAACTGCTACGTCGTATTTTCCCTGGGGTAATTCTGTGGGAAACTTGGGGTTAATTGTCGCAGCCAGCGGATTGTATTCCGGCGGCGGCATGAATGTTCTGCCCTGGCGGTGGCTGGCATATGCTACCCATTCCCCGCGCAAAGGATGCCAGCGAAAATGTGGGTTTGCTTGTACGGGCTCGTTGCTGGGACTTACCGCCACGATGCCTTCTGGGATTGGGTAGCGGCTGTAGAGTGTGAGTGGGCGGCCGTCTGGTTTTTGCAATATTTGGGAGTGCATTTTTTTCGGCGGGCGATCTGTTTTGAGAGATTTTATAATTCTAACTTCCTGTGTCGAAAACCCGCCCCTATCTAAAGTCGCAAAGTGCATGAGAAAGCGATCAACGCCTGGTTTTGGCACAGATGAAAGTCTAGGTAGAAAATAGTAGTGAAAGAGCAAAACTTCCAATAAATGTCAAACTAGACCAGTTGGTATCCTGAGTTTGATGCGCTTCAGGAATAATTTCTTCGACGATCGCAGTTATCAGAGTCCCCGTTGTAAATGCCAGCACAACTAGCTTAGGAAGCTCAGATTGTCCGCGCAATCCCCAATAACCGAGAGTTGCACCCAGCCAAACCGGGATCAGAAAGGCAGCCAGCAACAAAAATCGCTGTCCGCGCGGCATATTTTGACTTCTAAACTCTGCATTGGTCACAAATCCTTCTGGAATGTGAGCAACGACTCTCGCCGATGCCAGCGTTATTCCTAAATGTTCCGAAATTGTCAGACTGGTTCCAATCATTAATCCATCGCCAAACAAATCGATCGCAATACTGAGAAATATCACCCAACCAACCGTATTGTGATCGATGCCCTGTAGGCGATTCTTGCTCAAGTTGAGAAGTTGATTAACCCATACAAAAAAAGCTCCTCCAACAAACAGTGCCAGAATAGTTGCCCAGACTGGTTTAGCTGAAATAACTCTGGGCAGCAGTTCGGTGGAGGCGATCGCCAGTAGCACGCCAGCAGCAGAGTGCAATGCCAGTCCTAATGTTTTTTTTGATAACGGTAATGCTTCGGCAAGCATAGCACCGATGAAGTTACTAAGAACAGGTAAGGCTGACAGTATGAGAGCAAAAATAAATGCTTGCATGACTTGTCAACCTATCTAGAACTGTGAGTATCAACCGTGAGTGGCTGTGCGGCCAACATGGCTTCAATCTGAGGATTTGCCCATGCTGCTGCAATCTTTAAAAAATCAGGATCGTCATTGACGCAATCTAGCCGCACATAAGTTACAGTTGGATACTTACTGCGTAAAGATTGAATGGCATCCTCCACATCAAGAATGGTTTCATAATTCTCAGTTGCCCAACCGAGTGGTTTAAATACAATCGCTTGGGCACCTGCTTTAATCAAGCTTTGTGCAGCTTGTTTTATGTCGGGTTGTGACCAATTAATGAACGGCATATCATGATTAATCCAGCCAATCGAAATTAACGGATATCGCTGTTGCAATTGCGATCGCACAGCATCACAAAGTGCTTGTCCATCAATCACACCAGTCAACAGTCCTTTGGCTCGCTCTGGTCCACCATGAACGGTGAGTATAATGCCAATTCGAGACTCAAAAAAGCGATCGGCAAAAAGTTCAGTCAGCGTTTCCTCAAGTTGATGCACTATCAAATCAACATAAGCAGGTTCAGTTGCAAACGATGGAATGTAACGAACTGATTTAAATGGAGAGTATTGAGGATTATTCTCAGGTGCGTTTGCTGCAATAACTTCATTGACTTGTTCGATCGCAATTGCTCCCGTAAAGGCAGAAGCGACAACCAGCAAAGGATAGATCAATAAATTCCCAAAGCCCTGCTGAATCAGGTCTGCGACAACCTGCTGCACAAAAGGTTGACAAAAATAAAATCCCTTGAAAACTTGCACGCGATCGCCCCATCGGTCTTGCAACTGTGTTTCAATGCCGAGGCGCTGTTTTTCAAATATCTCATTTTCCGGTGACATGAACTGATGATGCTTGACCCCAAAATTGTACAAATCTTGAAGCGCCAGAAACTTGCCAGCCAAGGGGTACAGCCAATCTGGGATTGGCACAAACTGAGCCGCGATGTACTTAGTTGCAGCTTGATTGTAGCGACTCAGATCGCGGTAAGATTGCACTTCACCATAACCTGCCAGCAACACTGCAACGCGATTTTCACTTTGAGCGGCGGCGGAATCTGTCGATTGAAATTGATGATTAATCATTGGATTATTGGGTTGAATGTTAAATATTTCAAAAGCGGTTTTGTTGCAAAAAATATTGCAGAACAAAGACTAGATCGGCATCAAATTTGATTAATGGTTATGGACGAATCAAGAACAAAGAAACCAGTTTTTTTACTGAATCTGCGGGTTGCAAAGAAGTATTTTTGTGAAAAAACCCGGTTTTTTACCACCCATGCGTAAGTCATGAAGATGACAGAACCAATATTTTCTCAAGTCAAGACTCCAATGCTTTTAGCCTGGCCCGAAGTTGGGCGATTTCCTGCGCCATATCTACAACCATTACCGCCCCTACGAGATTTAGTCCTAAATCTTGGCGCAACCGTTGGATTTGACCAATGCGCGCAATTTCCCGCGCGTGTAGCATTGAGCCGATCGGCTCAATCAACCCCACTTGCACAAATTGCTCAATTATCATCGTTGAAGTTTCCGTCACCAAAGCTGCATATTCAAACGTATACAGCCGATCGCCATTTTCGGAAACAACCATAGTGGACAAGCTAAATTCCGTCATAGTCTCACCTCTTCTATTGCAGAACGCGGGTTAAAATTGCTACTCGCCTTAATTTTTTCATAACACTCCTGCTCGATTTCACTCAACTCCTTCGGAGACACGATCAGAAGTTTCACAATTAGATCGGTGCGATCGCCTTTCGGTAATATCCAACCCTTGCCGCGCAGTCGCAGCGATTGCCCGGAATTTACCCCTTTCGGCACAGTCATCATCACACCCCCATCTGGCGTTGGCACTTGCATTTGAGTACCTAAAACAGCTTCATCTGGGCGAATAGGAACCTCGCAAGTTAAGTTATCACCTGAAAACTTAAAAAAGGGATGGGGAAATAGTTCGATTGTCAGATACAAATCGCCTCGCTGTTGAGAAAAAGGGCTGACGCGACCTTTTCCTTTCAGCCGAATCCGACTGCCTAATTTAGCACCTGCGGGAATGCGAACGTTAAGGGTTTCATTGTCCAACTGCAAGCGTTTCTGCACGCCGTGAAAGGCTTCTGAAAGCGAAAGGGCGATCGCCGCTTCAGTATCAGGTGCAGGTGCTTGAGTGCGAAATCCCGCAAAATCATCAGCCTGATTCGAGGTGCCCGAATGAGTTTGTCGCGATCGAGTTTGGCCACCGCGACCCAGCAAATCCTTGAGAAAATCATCAAAATTGCTGTATTGATCGAAATTGGTGGACGGATCGAAATCAAATCCCCCGGTATTCGTGCTACTTCCTCTAGGAGGAGCGCCGCCAGCCCCTGCTTGCTTCCAGTGCTGCCCAAATTGGTCATACTTGCTGCGCGTTTCAGGATTTGATAAAACCTCGTTGGCTTCATTCAAATCTTTGAACTTATCCTCAGCTTCTGGATTGCCGGGATTCACATCTGGATGATGTTTGCGGGCAAGTTTGCGATATGCTCGCTTGATTTCTTCAGGAGTTGCAGTTTTGCTAACTCCCAGAATGGTGTAGTAATCTTTGAAGTCGGTTGCAGTTGGCATGATTTAAGTAGAAGGAAGAAGGAAGAAGGAAGAAGGAAGAAGGAAGAAGACATACACAGCGACATTTTGAGCGATCCGTATTTGACGTTTAATTAGGTGAATTTATTTGACATTCAAAATCCGATTATTCTGCACTGGGAACATCGTTTGTCAGTGATAAATCTCCTTCTTCACTGAGTTGTTGAAAGTCTTCATTTGTGGTAAACCGCTTTGCCTCTGTTGGATCTGTGGCTGGATTGCCAGCAAAATTGGTCGCTGCTGAGCGATCGATCGCAGAAGGATCGATTTCGGCTCCTGCCTCGGCTTCGGCGGCCAACAGTGCATTACCTCCAGCATAATGATTTTTTCCGGCGATCGTTTGTAGAGCTTCGGCGGCGGCTTGATTGGGAACTGCTGCTTGAGCTATCATTGATTCGTCATTCATGATGGGAACCTCTTGAGTTGTGGTTTAGTTTGCTTATTTTAAACTAGAAAATCAGCAGGATTTGTGATTAATTGGCTTCCTTTATTATAACTGATTAAAAACGATCGGCAACAATGCTACTGGAATCAAAATTTGCGCGATGGCAATTGTCGTATCCATAGATTGGACGCTCCTCATGTATGTTAATTGCGATCGGTCAAAACATCCCGAATCGTTATAGCAACATTTCTAAGATTAGACTGACCAAGTTTTTTCCCTCAACTCAACAATCTAATCACGAGAAGCAGAAGTGCAACTGCAAGCAAGCCACCATAGAATATGAACATCCGATCGCCAAACCACTTTGGCAAAAAGAAAATGTCGGTTGTTTGACCGTGATAAGATTCCAAGCTTTCAGCGTAAGTCGTCAGGGGACAAGTCCAATTGTTGGCGATGAGAACGATGACTTCGATCGCGAATAAAGCAACGGCAATCCATGTGAGAATTGAGATTTTGTCAGCAGTAACCTCATATAATATAACTGCCATGATTACATTGAAGAATATGAAGATTGCGGAATGAACGAATCTGATGAAGGCGATAGAGTTCAGCATAAAATATTTGACTCCATGAGATTTTACCTACTCAGCCGATCGCACATCATTTATCTCTGTTTATTTTCCCAATCCCTTCAGCCTGGCTGTTGACGATTTTCGGGCTACCATAGTAATTGATTTCCCCTACACCAGATGTCTTTGCATCCAGTTTCCCCGTCACATATATATCAACATTACCTACTCCAGTCGAATTTACCTTCGCGTTTACAGTATGTAAATTCTTCGCGTCTAAACTTCCGACACCCGATAATGTAATATCTGCTTCCTTTGTTTCACCAGATGCACTGAAATCCCCGACACCATTCACCACTATCTCCAATCGGTCGTTCTTTACATTTGATAGATTAGCTTTACCTACTCCATCGAAGACAAACTTTTTAAGATCGGGAGTGGATATAATAATTTGTAGTTTTTGCTGAGGATTGTATCCTTTAGTGGGTCGGATGTACAAAGTACCATTTTTAACTTTAGTAGTAATTAATGGGATGATGTTATCATCGCCACTAATTTCGAGACTCTCCTGCCCTTGAGAACGCACTTGGATCGAACCAACATAGTTCGCGTCTAGAGAATCGAAGGAAGCAAGCGATCTTTTCTCGGTCTTAACATTACCACTTCCTTTGACGTTGGAGGTGTTACTAATGAGATTGCATCCCGCCAAGCCGATAACTAATCCAATGCTGAGCAGTGTCAATATTTTCATGGGGTCTTTCTTTCACTCAAAACATAGGTCATCAGGAACAAGATAAGCGCCATGAAATAGTTCAGAAGTCCCTAGGCATAATTATTTGGACGCTAGGTTTTGTCCTCATGTTTACTTTGCTCATTAGACAAGATTGTAAAAATACCTAGGACGGGCTCTCCGGCCCATCCCACAAAAATTATTTTTTGTTGTGGGATAGGTGTTCTGCCTGCCCAAAAACTTGATTAAAAGGATTTTTGCAATCTTGTCTATTTAGACAAAATCAGCATCAATCACATCTTCCTCGCTGTTTCCCGACGGTGGATTGGCGGGATTAGGATTGCTCGCATCCGCACCAGCTTTGGCGTAAACGGCGCTACCGATTTGCATCAGGGCTTGTTTGAGATCCGTTGTGAGCGATCGCATTTGATCGTAGTTTTCTTGACTAATTGCCGATCGCAAATCTCCAATCAATGAGTGCGCCCGCTCCTTATCCGCATCAGAAACTTGACCGTCCAAATCTTCCAGTTGTTTTTCCGATTGATAAACCAGCGAATCTGCATTGTTTTTGGTATCAATCTGCTCGCGCCGTTTTCGATCTTCCTCAGCATGAGTTTCCCCATCGCGCACCATGCGTTCCACATCGGCTTGATTCAGAGTAGAAGCACCAGAAATCGTAATTGATTGTGCTTTGCCAGTGGCGCGATCTTTCGCAGTTACTGATAGTAAACCATTGGCATCTAGATCGAACGTCACATCAATTTGTGGCACGCCGCGCGGGGCCGGAGGAATACCATCAAACCGGAACGTTCCCAAACTTTTGTTATCGTTGACTAATTCTCGTTCTCCCTGCAAAACATGAATCTCGACATTTGTTTGGCCATCCGCAGCCGTCGAAAAAGTCTCCGATTTCTTGACAGGAATTGTGGTATTGCGGGGAATAATTTTTGTCATTACCCCGCCCATAGTTTCTACGCCCAAAGAAAGCGGTGTGACATCGAGCAGCAGAACATCTTTTACTTCTCCAGCCAGCACCCCGGCTTGAATTGCTGCCCCAATAGCCACCACTTCATCGGGGTTAACGCCCTGATTTGGATCTTTATTTGTGATCCGTCGGACAAGTTGCTGCACGGCTGGAATTCGCGTAGAACCGCCGACTAGCACAACTTCATCGAGATTTTCACTGCTGAGATTGGCATCCTTCAAGGCCTGCTCAACTGGGATACGGCAGCGATCGAGCAAATCTGAACACAGTTTATCAAAATCTGCCCTAGTTAAGGTGATATCCAGGTGCTTGGGCCCATCATTGGTTGCCGTAATGAACGGCAGATTAATCGTCGTTTGAGTCGCATTAGAGAGTTCGATTTTGGCTTTTTCTGCCGCTTCGGTTAATCGTTGGAGGGCTTGCTTATCATTGCGTAAATCAATGCCTTCGTTACGCTGAAATTCGTCAGCAATGCGATCGACAATCTTTTTATCGAAGTCATCGCCGCCTAAGTGAGTATCCCCACTGGTAGATTTGACTTCAAACACACATTCTCCCACTTCTAGAATCGAAACATCGAAGGTACCGCCCCCTAAATCGAACACTAAAATCGTTTCATTGCCCTTTTTGTTCAAACCATAGGCAAGCGCTGCTGCCGTCGGTTCATTAATAATGCGGAGTACCTCTAACCCAGCAATTTTGCCTGCATCTTTGGTTGCTTGACGTTGCGAATCATTGAAGTAAGCAGGCACTGTAATTACTGCTTGCGTCACCCGTTCTCCCAAGTATTTGCTAGCATCATCCGTAAGTTTTTGCAAGACTTGAGCAGCAATTTCTTCAGGCGCGAACTGTTTTTTTAGCGCCGGACAATCCAGCTTGACATTTCCATTATTATCGCGGATGACTTTGTAAGAAACTTCGCTCGCTTCGTGAGTGATTTCATCGTATTTGCGTCCGATAAATCGTTTCACGGAGTAGAACGTATTCTCTGTATTCATTACCGCCTGTCTGCGGGCAATTTGACCAACCAGGCGATCGCCCGTTTTGGTATACGCAACTACAGAAGGCGTGATGCGTTGTCCTTCGGCATTGGCAATCACGATCGGTTTTCCACCTTCGATAACTGCAATACAAGAGTTAGTCGTACCTAAATCAATTCCAACAACTTTTGCCATGATTTTAAATTCCTAAATTAGATTTTGATGTGAGCTATTCTGCATTTGGATATAATGCTATTACTCAAAACTTATGCAACATTAGTTGTAGGGTGTATCGTTCAGAGAAAATCCCTAGATTCGAGCGACAATCTCACAGCGACGCACCTCATACCATTTTTACAAAATTTTGCTACAAAAGAAGTATTCGGTTTGTTTACACGGGCCCCGTAAGCCTGAAAGAATTGAACTGAAAATCAAGTAGATTTTTCTGGATATTGGGTCATTTTCACTAGGTAAAATACGGAAATAAAACCTAGCAAGCCAGGGGCACTAAGCCATACCCAGAAACCAGCTAACAGTTTGTGCAATACCAATACAGAGAAAAGATTACTACCATTAGGTAAATTAAACCAAAATGCTGATAGTGTTCCGCCAAAGCCTATAGCGATCGCAGTTAAGGAAGTAATTGCTGAGAACTTATATTGCTGTCGAACAAAAAATATGCAAGATAACCAATAAACGGGATTAGCTAACCAACCCAAGGCTGGAATTTGCAGGAACAGCAATCCTAATATTCCCCAACCAGTAACTTCAAGCCCATTCATTTCATAAAAACTCCCATAATCTTTTAGGTGCTCTATTGATATTTCTCTAGGAACTATCTCAAAAAGTAGACAAGGCAAGGTAAGTGCTATTCCGTATAGAAAGAGTGACAATCCCAAAGCAATAATTCTATACTTCATGAGCTATGCTTGTCTCCAATTGATGTTTTATTTCTTTGTTGGATCGTCACTAACCTGAACGATTAACTTGCCAAAGTTTTCTCCTTGCAGTAAACCAATAAAGGCGTGGGGTGCATTTCCCAACCCTTTTACAACGTCTTCTTTGTACTTCAGTTTGCCTGCCTGCAACCACTGAGACATATCATTGATAAACTCTTCGTGACGCTGCTGGTAATCGCCAACCAGAAACCCTTTAATCAACGCACGTTTAACGAGTAGCGGCATCAGATTAGGGCCGGGAGGTGGAGTTTCGGCATTGTACTGGGAGATTAAACCTACTAAAGGAATTCTGGCTCCCAGATTAATTTGTTGCAAAACTGCTTCAAGAATTGGGCCCGCCGTATGATCGACGTAGATATCAATTCCATGTGGGCAAGCAGCTTTTAATGCTGAATTCAGGTCTTGAGTTTTGCGGTTAATGCAGGCATCAAATCCTAATTCATTGACAACATAATCGCATTTTTCATCACTGCCAACGATGCCTACTGCCCGACAATCTTTGATTTTGGCAATTTGACCGACAACTGCACCAACGGCACCAGAAGCAGCAGAAACCACGATTGTTTCGCCGGCTTTGGGTTTGCCAATATCTAGCAGTGCAAAATAGGCTGTCATTCCAGGCATTCCGGTAATGCCTAATGCGTAAGAGATTGGTACTTGACTGGGGTCGAGTTTTCTCAAAGTTTCGGCTTTGGCGATCGCATAATCTTGCCAACCGCCATATCCCAGCACGAAGTCTCCTGCTGAAAATTTGGGATGGTTTGATTTCACCACTTGGCTGACAGTGCTCCCCACCATGACTTCGCCTAACTTTGCCGGACTTGCATAGGACTCGCGATCGCTCATTCGTCCTCGCATATACGGATCGAGAGACAAGTAAATGGTGCTGCTGAGTATTTCTCCCTCTCGCAGTTCTGGAATTGCTGTTTCAACTAAAGCAAAATTACTTTCTTTGGGTTCTCCCGTCGGGTAACTTTTGAGCAGAATTTGTTGGTTCATTGATTTAGACATAAATGACTCCTTTATTGATAGATTGCTTTATCGATCGCACATCGGAAGAATTCGCCTTCAGACTCAAAGCGATCGCTCCCCAAAAACCAGCCTACCCGAAGACGAGTCGGGATTGTGTAGCCGTCAAAGGTACTGCTTTGCTCGACAATTCCCCCAAAATCTACGTAGTGAAACGCTTCACCTTCGGGATTGCCCCAGCGATCGATTTTGGCTTGCTCCAACATTCCCCGATCGCTAACTGTCAGGGTGAGTTTTGCAGGTTCGCCGAGGGCTTTGAAGTTTGCCTGTACCTGTGAAGCGTTCAACTCTGTCCAAGAGATGTCGGGATTGCAGAGAATGGAAGGCAGCAACATCGACTCTACTTGAACTCGGCCGACACTAGAGCGGGTTATATCAGCACCAGATGCCTGCACCACTGGAAACAGCCCCAGGATTTTCCACTGCGACTCGCCAACACCATCCACGATGCGATCGCCTCCCCAAATCGGCAACCCCTTCGCCCAAGTCGTCGCCCGCCAGATCATCCCCCGATGACCGTAGATAACTTCTTCTCCCTTGAAGGGATGCCATTTTTGATCGAGTTTGATTTCGCCGTGCATCCACAATCGAACGGCGGATGCGAGGGGTGTGCCGGGGGCGATCGCATTCTCCAAATAGCGACGGGCTAGATTGGGAAGATTGATTAATGATTCAGGATTGAACGGGCGATCGCTCTTCGGTGCTGATTCCCACAAATCATCAATCGAAATCGGTTTAGTTTGAGTTTGAGTTTTAATCATAGTGTTCTCCAATTTGGGCGATCGGTATCGATCGCATTTCTAAGTGTTTTAGTGCCAGCCCTCTCTGGATCTGCCCAAGGCGAAAGCATCATTAGCACTAGACCGATGGACATCAATCTCCCCTGATATTAGGTTGTAGTCAGCGAGGATTCGTTCCCACGAATACCCGAAAATCAGTCGTCGATCGCACTATGAATGACTTTGATAAATGTGATTGAGAATAGATGTTCAATCTGGTTCATGTTCATGCAACGATTACTCGATCGAGCGATCGCCTCAGCGATCTGGGAGTTTCAGGGCCATAGCCGAAACGCAGAACCAGATCTGGCCTGCGATCGCCCATACCAAGATAAGTCGCGAACTGTGGACGCAATGCCGAAACCTCGATCGGCTGATTCAACAGTGCATTTTTGAGACCTAGCGCCGTAGCTTGTAGGGCAAAACGTTCAATACCTGATTAACGAATTGATTACATACCCCAAAAGCTAGCTGCGACCATTCTACTCTCTTGAATCAAAGAGTGTTAGCCACTCTTGCACAAAAGATGGTGGAACTGATAGATGAATAGTTTCACCGTCGATCGCTGACAAAATCAACATTAGGGGAATTTCCACCTGCAACTGCGATAACAAGGGCTGAATGTCATACTGCCCCACATTAGGTTCTGGAGCAGATAAATCGGTAAAGATATAGCTGGAGGTATCATCAGCAGTCAATATTTTACCTAGTGAATTTGTCAACGATAAAGGTTTACTGCGATCTATTGCTACCACACCTGGAAAACCAACTAACCGCAAGTCAAAGCTGGCTTTGCCATTAGGAGTAACACGTTTAAATGCGATTACCTGCCAGTTATTTCCATGCTGATCTTGGAGGGTTTGCCTAGATTGGTAAACCATTTGTCCTGGTGCTTCTTGGAGTTGTGTAATTGCTGCGGCTGCATGGAGATTAGTAAATGTTCCTAACCCCAAAAATACAATCGAAACCAAGGTTACCAGCAATAAAAACTGGGGAAATATCTTTCTAACAAAATATCCGAGCATAAAAATTCCTCATCAGTTTGCCGCATAGAACGATCGCGCCTGTGCGAGCAACTGATCTTCAGTCATGTGTTGTTCATTAACGACGATCGCACCGATCACTCGCCCAGCGATATCCGGGTGATGTTTTTTCAGTTCGGCCAGCAGATAGTCCATCGCGCTGCTTGCTCCAGTCGAGCTACCAAAAATCAGAATCTTTTCTGCACCGCTCAGTGTCTTTGCTACCGCTTCGTAGAAGGGTTTGAGTTCCGGCTTGCGCTGACCGCTGGAATTCTCTTCCACGTAGCGCAGGTTGCGATGTGAGCCGTCTGGATCGTAAGGCCTGATCACCTGCGGCACTGAGCCGTGCATTTCGGTCTTATATATGCGAGCTTCGCGGTGATCTATAACGACTAGCAGGTGCCCAACCTCGACGACTGGCACCTCTACGGGTACAGCCGATCGCTCCAGGAAGTGCCGAATCTGCATCAATTCCTCGATGTCGGATAAATCTTTGTGCTTCGGGGGGTGCACCGTCAGCGTCTCGCCATTCCGCGTAAATCTCAGATTGCCGTTGTGCTCCTCTTCCACGTCGGCGATCGCGCTGAGCATTGAGCGCACATCGTGCCATTGAAGGTTTCGGGCGATCGGGTGTGCAAAGACGGCGTTATAAGTGGTTTCATGAACCTTGGACATCTGCATAGTTTCCATCAATTCCTCCTTTTGCCAAGCTTGGCCAGTTGCGATCGAGTTGCCTCAATCGCCTTAATTAAACTCTTCGGCTTCGCATCTAATTTCGCTGTGACAGCAAGCCATTGGCGAATCAAAACCCAACCATTGATTTAAGGAATGAACCCTGTTTTAGAAGGTTTGTCCCTTGGTTGCACTCAAATTCTGTACAAAAAATCATGCAATTGCGATCGATTTAAACAGCAATTAATTCATCATGATTGGCATTTTGCACAATTTGCTGTGCTCGATTGAATTCCAGATCCGTACCTGAAGCAATCACCATAAACTTCCCTGCTTTGACTTCTGTCTCGTACTTCAGGGCTTGCTCCTTGGGAATTCCCAATCCGACGAGAGCACCCGCGAGTCCCCCAACAACGGCAGCACCAGCACCCCCAATAATCATCCCTTCGAGCCAACCTGCCAGCACTCCCACAATTGGCCCAGCGACAATCACCTGACCCATTCCAGGAATAAATAGTAATCCGGCACCGGTGAGGATGCCAAACAGTCCGCCCATAAAACTGCCCCAGTAGGCTCCTTCGCCCGCTCCGGCCTTTGTGGTATCTTTCCAACTTAGAAATCCGCGTACATGATCTGTAGTTTGATAGTCTTTAGCAATGATTGAAATCTTCTGCATATCGAAGCCTGCTTTTTGCAGTACCAATACCGCTTTTTCTGCTTCAACATGGGTCGGGAAAACATGAACTATTTCGTGCTTGTCTGACATCATGATTTTGTATCCTTGAATAGTATTAGACTATGACTAAATGCTTGCCAAATTAAATCCCCAAAATTTCTATTCACAGGCATAAACAATCCGCTCGAATCCTTGAGTTGCAAATATGGTCAGCCATTTAAGTAATGTCTTGCCAAAAATGTTAATTCAAGCCTAAAACATTTGTATCACTTACTTATAACTTAGTCTCAATTTCATCACATCAGCCTTAAGAAATAGACTTAAAAAACACTCCAATTTCTCCTTTTTTTAAGGAATTACAGGGAATAACCGAGACCAAGCGTCAAACAATATACTGGTATTATATTTGATGTTTAATTGACAGGGATTTCAACATTTCGGTCAACGATCAATACCTGATTGCGAATTCAGGATCTCGCAGTTCATTGAAAGCATTCTCTGCCTCTGGATGGCTAGAGAAGATTTTCAGAGATTGTTTACTGCTTATGCAATTACGGTAACAGGCTGTTGGGTGATTTCATGTATTAATTGTATTAATTGATTGATTACGTGATAAAACTTACAGATAATAAGATTTACAGCAGATTCCAGGTAAGCAGAGATAGAGGACACGGCAGTGCCGTTTCCCTACAGACAAGGTTTCGGGTGGCTGGGTGTAGAAAGATGGCTCTGTAAATGGTTTGATGAGTCTTGGATATCTGGACATCCATTAATTTCTCCTGCTGATTATTGACAACCTCATCTACAACTTTGATTGACTACCACTTGAGTTACTGAATGAATTGATCGATCGCAATAATCGTCACTTCTCAGATTTCCCAGCGAGAGATCACGGCGGGAATTGCAGTTCCTAACTCAACGTTCACAATCTCCGCTTCAGATAGATTTGACCGGGGCTTAATGATGGCACGGAGTGAGTTGCCATGCGCTGCAATCAACACATTCTCTCCGGCAATGAAGTGCGGTAAAATGCGATCGCGAAAAAATGGTACAGTACGCTTGACTGTATCTGCCAAACTTTCGCCGCCCGGTGGAGCCACAGCATAGGATCGCCGCCAGAGTTGCACCTGCAATGAGCCAAATTTGGCGGCGGTTTCAGCTTTGTTCAACCCTTGCAGTTCGCCATAGTAACGTTCATCTAGCATAGCTGTGGGATAAACTGGCAGCGACCGTTCGCGATCGCCCTTGTATTGATCCTAACCATGCCAGTCTCGATCGTCTGCCCCATGCTTGATAATCGGAATTCTGCCGTCGCAAATATCATCTACTTCTGTCAAGATCGCGATCGCAGTTTCGAGCGATCGAAACAACATACTGGTAAAACAAACTCTGACTCGATAATCCTTCAGTTTGCACGAGGCGATCGTTGCTTCTGCTCGTCCCTGTTCGCCCAAAGGAACATCAACCCATCCCGTAAATTTATTCTCCGCATTCCAAAGGCTCTGTCCGTGACGGATCAAAATTAATTTAGCCATTGTGTTTTTTACCTCAATACGCTTGGGTTAACGCTGTTTATTGCCCGGAGATCCCCCTAAATCCCCCTTAGGTCGGGGGACTTTGAGCAGACTCTTGTCCCCCCCTTTTTTAAGGGGGGCTAGGGGGGATCTGGCTTAACTAAACCGTATTGTGTTTTACCTTGGCAGATCGGAAGTCCATATAGAGATGATTTCACTAGAGTTCCAGCGTGTCAAAAATGTCACGTAAAATCTGGGCGGAATGAATAAGCTGTTGTTGCTCCGTGTCGTTGAGGGTAAGATTGAGCGTCTTAACGACACCTTTTTCATTCACAACAGAGGGCAGGCTGAGACAAACATCGCGAAGGCCGTAGAAGTCATTCACCAGTGAACTAACCGTCAGGATGCGTTCTTGTCCGTGCAGGATAGCTTTAACAATTTCAGTCGTCGCCAGTCCAATAGCGTAGGAAGTAGAGCCTTTGCGTTTGAGGATTTCGTAGCCAGCGTTTTTAACGCGATCGAAAATCTCCTGTAGTGCAGCGTTGTCAAGTGCTGGGTTATCTTCTCGGTCATAAAGAGACATTCCGGCAACATTTACCTTGCTCCAGACGGGGACTTCACTGTCGCCATGTTCGCCAATGATGTAAGCATGAACGCTGCGCGGATCGATGCCCATTTTCTGTGCTAGCATGGTACGAAAACGGGCAGAGTCGAGTACCGTTCCAGAGCCAATTACCCTGGCCGCCGGAAAACCGGAGAGCTTTAGCGTCACGTAAGTCATAATGTCCACCGGATTGCTGACAATCAGCAGGGTGGCATTGGGGCAGTGTTTGACGACATCTGGGATGAGGTTCTTAAAAATGGCAACATTGCGGACAACCAAATCCAGGCGGGTCTCTCCCGGCTTCTGACTGGCTCCTGCGGTAATAATTACCATGTCTGCATTCTGTCCGACATCGGCAACGTTGCCCGCTTTAATATCGACAGGTTCGACAAAAGGAACGCCGTGCATCAGATCCATGACTTCTCCCTGAAGCCGCTCTGTCTGAATATCTTGCAGAATCAATTCATCAAAACAGTTTTGGATCATCATGGAATAAGCACAGGCCATTCCTACCTGTCCGGCACCAATAATCACACCTTTGCGCGGACGGATGCTGACTTTAGTTTCAGCACTGGGATTGGGTATAAAAAGGGTTTCAAACATATTTATTTGGTTGCTGTAAAAGTTTTTAATCGATCGCCCACTAGACAAGATTGCAAAAGTCCTTTTAATCGAATACGGTTCACTTAACACTATTTATGCCCCGGAGATCCCCCTAAATCCCCCTTAAGAAGGGGGACTTTGAGAGCTTTCTTGTCCCCCCCTTTTTAAGGGGGGTTAGGGGGGATCGGTCTTAAGTGAACCGTATTGCCTTTTAATCAACTTGTGGAACGGGCATCTTGCCCGTTCCACAAGTTGAGTTATCGATCGCGATATTAATCGTCACTTCTCAGATTTCCGAGCGAGATATCACCGCTGTACGATAGCAGCATTGGCTATCAAATGATTATCCACAGGCTGCACTCCTGCATTCGCAGTCAGGGCGATCGTTCCATCCACTATATAAATCGTTCGCTTCGTCTGCGCCGCTACACTCGCATCATGGGTGACAACTACGATCGTCGTACCCTGTTGATTTAATTCCGTCAGCAGATCCATAATCTCCTGAGAAGTTTTAGAATCTAATGCGCCCGTCGGCTCATCTGCTAACACCAATGGTGGATGATTTACTAATGCACGGGCGATCGCTCTTCGGTGCTGATTCCCACAAATCGTCTAGAGAAATTTCTTGGATTTTAGTCATGTTTTGAAAGGTTTGACACTCCCAATGCTCTCAGGGTATGGGATTTTGGTTCAGCGATCGACCTTAACCTGTGCTAATTTCTCGACACAAGCCAAAAGTTTTTGGTTAAAAGAAATACCACGAGAAGGCGCTCTATCTTTTACCAAACTCTCTAATACTTGAGTTGCCCAAATAACAGGAACATGAACCGCTTCACAAAGCCAAAGAATTTCTTCTTGGATCTCTGTTAAACGCTGATATCCAATTTCAACGGCTAAGTCGCCTCTAGCTATCGTCACACCAAACCCTTGCTTACCCGATGTATGAATGATTAATTGTGGTAAATTATGAACTGCGATCGCGGTTTCAATCTTAGCCATGTTCGCAGGTCTAGATAATCTTCCCTTAGAGCGATTTTCCAATTCTTGTTGGGGTAACTCGATCTTGGCAGGTTGTTGCACAAAAGAGTAGCCAATAATATCTGCATGAGTAGCGACCCATCATCGATACATACAGGGGTGTTAACTTCCAATAAATCGAGAATTTCGGGAACTGTACAACAGGCTGACACGGACTTTGGCAGATACAAGAATCATTTAATACAGGACTTACGCAGAAACCGGGTTTCTGAACGAAAAATCTAGATTTTAGCCGCAAAATCTGGGTCAGAAACCCGGTTTATTGGGCATGAATGCGTAAGTCCTGTAATAGTTCTGAAGTAGATTAGGCAGCTTCTCACTTTTGATCATCTGACATATCTCTATCAATTTTCTTTATTTCTCGAAAATCTAAATAGAGCCGAAGACAGGTTGTAAGCATTTCAACGACGGCTGTTGCAAAGGCTAAAATCGCGACGTATTCGAGCATTGGTCTCTCCAGATTGCTTTATAGACTACCTGAAGTGTATTCTCTAGTCAGCGTGGTGGGAATGGAAAAAAACGTCCGACTTTTTCCACCCCTATGACATACGGATAGAGCCGATATATCCCGTCTTGCTCATAATTTTAATCAGATCAGCCTGATATTCATCATATGAACCAGGAAAAGTTTGACTGAGCAAATCCTCAGCCATTTGGTTATATCGCTTTATGACTGGGCTTTTTACTGAATCAAGGGAAACTATATCTGTTTTCGGAGGTTTTTGAACTATTACTTTCTGAGATGACTCATCACGAGGCCATTGCCTAAGTGCATCTCTCACTCTCTGCTTCTCTACTGGTCCTTGTTGGAGAGACCAAGGACAATTTTTATTCCAGATTTCTTTTAATCCACTATTTAACCAGTCCAATATGTCTTTTTCTTTCATCTTCACTGATTTAAGTATTTGATAAGCACTGGAAAAACCCAATGAGTTTATGTTTTTGGAATCAATGTCAATGATTTCATCAGATGCTTGACACAAATTTACAAGGCAATCATAGTTCAAATCCATTGCAATCAAATGATAACTCCAGCCATACTTATGCATTTGATAAGAGTTATAGGGAAGAGAGAATCTGGCTTGATTCAAATCAGTTCCTTGCTTTTCCCTCAACCTAGTACGGAGAGTATCTATCTTTGCCCATGCCGACCGCAACTCTTCTGCTGATGCCTCATCTCCAATTATCAAGGCAAGTTCCATTCTTCCTGATTTTTGTCTCAGGAATCGAGCAAATAAATTATCTGAGATAGGAAATCGCTCAGGAGCTTTTACGATTTCCTTTTCCTTTATATTTTTCTCTTTCTGAAATTGTCGATGTAATAGATGATAGAGAGACTTTAATGCAATTTGTATAGTCAATGACTGAGCAATTTCATTTAGCTCTGATGTACTCCCACCCTTTGCCGTATGAGAACCGACAAGAGGATCTGGCAGACATTCACAAGCTCTAACTTCTATATAATCAATAATTGCCTCTGGAAACCTTTCTTCTTCAAGTATGTAAACTGAATAAACAAATCCCTGATCTACTTTTGCAAGCTCGGAACATTTGATTAGGATGCCGATGGATTCAGGCAGTGGATTCGGACAGTTTTCAAGCTCAATAAAGAAATCATTTTTTAGGGGAAACTTTTCTAAGGCAATCAATAATTTCTTAACATCTATCAAGTCCATAAAGCTACTATATGATTCCCAGCTAAAATCTGACAGCAATAATATTGCCGCGTAGAGCTCTCCTATTGGCATACTCAATTGGAGATTCTTCAGAACAAATGACTCTACTTCTTCTTGGTTCGGAATGGAATTGTTTTCAGATATTTCTGAAAAGAGCTTAATACGTAGTCTTCCTAGTAAGCTTTTTTTAAGATGCTGAATAATTTTTTGGTTCATACAATAATACGATCAAGAATTTTCTTTTCACTTGCAATAACTTTACTCTGCTAATTCATTGTGTGGTGTCTGGGGGGATTCCTGCAAATACTAAACATGAGTTAAATTATTAGGCTTCAAAGCTTTAGAAGTCCCAACAGAAGATGGGGAAATATCCATATTTCAAATCAGATGTTACCTGTAACTGCCAGTTCACTTTGAAAATTATGCGGCATAACTAATGATTAGAGAGAAAGTTTCCACTTAATGCGATATCCACCGCAAAAAAGAGCAACAACGACCCGTGAAAATGCTCAAGCTGATAGCGATAGCGTAACAACGACAATCCTTTGACGGGGTGACAACACGGTCAAAAGCCTTGTCTGTAGCGCTCTGTGACAATTTAAGGTAAAAAAAGATGGGTCACTTTTGTGAACCAACCCCATTTATTAAATATGTTACCTCAATTTTACCAAATTCAGCTCCAAAAGCAACTAAAGAATACTGAATATCTGACTCTGAAGATTTTGGTATATGTGTTGCAGGCAGATTGTCGTACAATGTCAATGAGATCGCCTCATCTCTCAGACTAATCTTGGCTGAAGGCAGCTAGCGATCGCTTTAACTGCCGCATCAACTCTATTCTCATTCTGAATGTTTTCGCCCAATATTTTAGCTTGCTGTTGGACTTATTTTGTCAAAGCGTAGGCGATCGCGATGACTGCCACATCGTTTGTTCAAATCAGATAAATTTTTGTGCTTCGGGGGGTGAACCGTCAGCGTCTCGCCATTCCGCGTAAATCTCAGATTGCCGTTGTGCTCCTCTTCCACGTGGGCGATCGCGCTGAGCGTCGATCGCAACTTTAATGGCATTGATGGGTAACTTCAAGCGTTCAGCGATCGTCAATTGCACCTTGCGATCGCCTCAACAATAGAAAGTGTGATGATGTCAAAGACATCACAGACTTTCCAGCATTATTAACAATCGTTTCGGGCTAAACGCTTCACCTCATTTTATGAAAGGATTTCCACTTAATTCAGCAGCTCGTATTCTCCGCCACGTTCTAATGCACGGCGGTATGCGGGACGCCCGTGAATGCGATCGAGAAAGCCCATCAGTTTCGGTCGGCTGCTGTCCAACCCTACCTGTGCAGCCGCCGCCTCCAATGGAAAGCTCATCTGAATATCGGCTGCGGTGAACTCACTACCAACAAACCATAAGCTTTTCTCAAGTTCTGCTTCTACATAACCCAGATGCAGTGCGATTTGAGGATCAATGAACGATTTATTGACGCGAGCCACAATTGACCGCGCGATCGGTCGAGCGAAAAACGGCATCGGACTTGTTTCGATTTGGTTAAAGATTAGCTTCAACACTAGCGGGGGCATCGCAGAGCCCTCAGCATAATGCAGCCAGTAGATGTATCGCAACCGTTCCGGCGTGCCAAGCTCTGGAGCGAGTCGTCCGCCACCGTAACGGTCAACTAAGTATTCGACGATCGCACCGGATTCAGCCAGAGTCAGCGCACCATCGGTAATCACCGGAGACTTTCCCAGTGGATGCACTGCACGCAGCGACGCGGGAGCCAGCATTGTTTTCGGATCGCGCTCGTAGCGCTTGACTTCATACTCTAGGTCGAGTTCCTCTAGCAGCCAGAGCACTCGCTGGGAGCGAGAGTTGTTCAAGTGGTGGACAGTAATCATGTTTTTCTTCTCAGCTTACCAAAAAATTGATGCGGTGAATTGTGAATGGTCAAGAGTGGATGTGTTGATAGAAAACTCGTTTAACAGTTTCTGCACAGAGGATGTAAAGTCCGACAATTGCTGCCAGCACTAACAGGAATTCGAGCGGCAAAGATTGGAATCCCAGTAAACTTGCAAGCGGAGTATAGGGAAGAAATAGTGCGATCATGACGATCGCGATCGTTGACATCAACAAATACTTTCCCGGCTTGCTCGCGAGAATCGATTGCCGCGTCCGAATCACCAGCACAATCATGGATGCAGAAATCACCGATTCCATAGATTAAAAAACTGATCGTTGCAGTCCACTGAATCCACATCTGACTCACCTGTATTTTTAACAGTTGACAGTTGACAGTTGACAGTTGACAGCGAAGTTTTTAGGCAGGGGCTTAAATCCCCTGCCTAAAAACAATCCACCTAAAGGTGGGGGCTTAAATCCCCTGTGCTTTGATGCTTGTGAAAATAGCTGTATAGATCAACTGGGTATTGTTTGGTTTCTACCGCCTCTGCCAGTGAATTTAGCAGTCGATTTCGCAGGCTCAAGCGGTTCTGATAGAATTTGTTTGGCTCGATCTCCGTGGCATTAAAAGCCGATACGCGAGCAGTTTCACACAGTCATTCAGGATAAACCACGCCAGCGCATAGCCCCAAACGAAAAGTGCCCAACCCCAGCCAAGGGGTGTCATAAATACACCATAAACCGCGATTACCGTCGCTATAGCTTGCGTCCCGAATACTGCCATCAATAAAATGCGTGCAGGACGAATCGACCAAAATGGGCCGCGTGTGCGCGTGAGGAAGATCGTCAGATGTCCCGCTACAGATAGCTTCAAATACATCAAGGTTTGAATGTGATCGCGATCGAGATGAAAGACACGCTCCCCAAGATAAAACAAGCCGAACGCGGAGATAACCCCGATCACACCCAGCACTGTAGAAATCCCTAACACCAAGCGCATATCCCAAGCTTCAGGCTGATTGCGGTACTGCACATTGTCATAGGCGATCGACAAAATAGCACCATCATTAAGCAATGCCAGAATCACGATCATCACTGCGGTGACTGGGTAAAAGTTAAACACCAAAATCGCCAGGGTCATCAGCAACAATACACGTAGCGTCTCAGCGATGCGATAGATGGCGTAGCTGTTCATCCGTTGGAAAATGCGGCGACTCTCTTTGATCGCATCAATAATCACTGACAGTCCGGGCGTTGTCAGCACAATCGAAGCCGCTGCACGCGCCGCGTCTGTTGCACCCGAAACAGCGATGCCGCAATCAGCCTTCTTCAATGCAGGGGCATCATTGACTCCATCCCCCGTCATGCCCACAATGTGATTCTGTTTTTGCAGCACATCGACAATGTGGAACTTATGTTCGGGGAACACCTGGGCGAAACCATCCGCTTGTTCGATCGACTGCATGACTGCCGCAGTTTCTTGCTGCTTTGAATCGCCTAGACTACTCGCATCGAGAATGTTTGTGCCTAGCCCCAACTTCTTAGCGGTTTCTTGGGCGATCGCAATGGCATCGCCTGTCACCATCTTGATTTTGATGCCCATCTTGACTGCGCTGGCGATCGTTGATTCAGCATCGTCCCAAGGCGGATCAAACAGCGGTAACACCCCCATAAATTGCCATTGATCATCATTCTCCGATCGCGCCACACCTAATGAGCGAAAGCCGCGTTTTGCAAAGTCGTTGACCGCCTTATCAACATCAGGCTTCACCTGGTCAGCATTCTTTGACAGTGCTAGAATCACCTGTGGCGCGCCTTTCGTCACTTTGAACGTTTTGCCATCCTTGTCTTTTACGGTCGCCTCAGTGCGCTTGTGAACCGGGTCGAAGGGGGTGAAGTGAACAGTCTTGTAAGTCTTTAATGAATCCTGATCTTTGAGTCCGTCTAGAACAGCGAGATCGATCGTGTCGTTATTGTCTGCACTTGATGCCAGTGCGCCATTAAAAATCACTTGATCGGCGGGGATATTGTTGACGCTGAATGGATCGCCCAAAGTCAGCTTGTTCTGGGTCAGAGTGCCAGTTTTATCCGCGCATAAAACGTCCACACCAGCCAATTCCTCGATCGCCACCAACCGACTAACGATCGCTTTTTTCTGAGAAAGTTTCCGTGCACCAACTGCCATCGTCACGGATAACACCGTTGGCATCGCCACAGGAATCGAGGCAACAGTCAGCACCAAAGCAAACTGTAACGTTTCGAGGATAGGGTCATGACGGAACAGCGCAACAGTAATAATCAACGTCACCAATACAAGCGCGAGGACGATCAGGTAGTTGCCAATCTTGAGCACTGCCTTTTGAAAATGGCTGTCTGTATGAGCTTCCTGCACCAGTTGCGCCGTCTTGCCGAAATAGGTTTTGCTACCTGTGGCATAAACCAGCGCGTTACTCTCACCCCGACGCACGATCGAGCCAGAAAATACCGCGTCTCCAGAGTTGCGTGTAGCGGGTAGGGATTCGCCCGTCAGTGTGGACTGATCGATCGACATTGAATCGCCATCCAGCAAGCGGGCATCGGCTGGCACAATGTTACCCAAGCGAAGCCGAATGACATCGCCCGGAACCAGTTCGCGCGCTGGTAATGTCACCCATTGCCCATCACGTTTCGCCTGAGTCTGAGTCGCAAGTTTAGCCTTCAAAGCCGCGATCGCATTGCCCGCCTGACGTTCCTCCCAGAAACCGACCACCGCATTGGTCAACAGTAAAAAGAGAATGATGAAAAAATCTGGCCAGTGTCGCACCACGGCTGACAAAATCACTGCCACTTCGATCATCCACGGAATCGGGCCCCAAAAATAGCTGAGGAATTTCAAGAGTGGGTTAGTCTTCTTTTCCTCAATCTCATTCGGCCCATTTTCAGTCAAGCGCTTTTTTGCCTCGGCTTTCTGGAGACCATCGGGTGACGACTTTAATCTTTTCTGCACTTCTGGTAGTGGCAGAGTTTTCAAATCGTCTTTGGCATCGGGCTGCGATTTGGGATCTTTGGGCGCTTTAGGAGCTTTGGTACTGGGTTTCATGATGTATATTCCTTATTGTTTTTACCAGAAAAAATTGGTTTAAAGCCTTTCCCTTAAAGGCGAGAAATTAAAATCAGACTATTCATTAGACCTCTTGTAGAAATCTTCGAGTCATAGAGCAACCGCAGATATCGGGCAGATGCAACACCGATTGACGCAGATTGTTTCAGGGTATTTTCGGATTTTTGCAAGAGGTATATTACTCCAATCCTCTTCCTTCTAGGTAGAAGTAGCTGTCAACTGTCAACTGTCAACTGTCAACTGTTAACTGAATATCGTGAGTTGTAGTGAAAGGATTGCCGTCTTCAGCTTTCGCTCTCAAGCATTACCTTCGCTTGCAAAAGTTCCTGGTGTTGTGCCTCACTGACCTTGGGATAGTGAAGATTGAGTTCCTTTAATTGGGAATAAATGATTCCTGCTACAGCAAGGCGCGTAAACCATTTATGATCGGCTGAGATGATGTGCCAGGGTGCCCACGCTGTGCTGGTGTGATTGAACATATCTTCGTAAACAGTCATGTAGTCATCCCAAAAAGCACGCTCTTTAGCATCATTGGTGGAGAATTTCCAATTTTTCTCAGGGCGATCGATTCGTTCTAAAAAGCGTTTCTTTTGTTCTTTTTTGGAGACATTCAGGAAAAATTTCAAGATTACTGTCCCGTTCTTGACGAGATAGTTCTCAAAGTTGTTGATTTCCTCAAAACGCTGCTTCCAAAGGTGTTTGTCGATTAGGCTAGGCGGGAGTTGCCGTTGCTCTATGATTTCTGGATGGACTCGTGTTACTAAAATTTCCTCGTAATAAGAGCGGTTAAAAATGCCAATTTTTCCTCGTTCTGGTAGCGCCTTAGAACATCGCCATAGATAGTCATGATCCAACTCTTCTGTAGACGGAGCTTTGAAGCTATGCACTTGACATCCCTGGGGATTGATGCCGGACATGACGTGCTTAATAGTGCTATCTTTTCCCGCCGCATCCATCGCTTGAAAAATAATCAGCAACGAGTAAGTATTTTGGGCATAAAGCATATCTTGGTAATGTTTTAAAGCCTCAATCACTTCCCGCAAGTCACTTTTAGAGTCCGACTTTTTCAGATAATGGGCTTTATAATCTGGGTCGTAGTCTTTGGCAAGGGAAATTTTCTGCCCTGGCGGCACAATCAAGGGACGCATAAATTCGGCATGACTTTTGCTGGAAAATAGTTTCAATCCTGAATCAGGTTTGCTGTGGCGATCGCTCATTATTTTCTTGCTCCCTGGAGATTGAATGATGTGCTTGGTCTTACCTTGAAATAGATGACTGCGCCGATGACTTTAACAGAAGTGTTTGAGCAGTTCGTCATCGAAATTTCGCTAACGGTGATGAATAGTAATGAGTTTGGTGATGTGCGGCATCAGCCTAAATAAGAAATCCCAGCTTTCTACCGTTTTCGCGAGCAATATGAAGTAACTCAATCTGTTGTTGATGGTTCAGACCCATCCATCCACTCGCATGAATAATGATGTTGGAATGTATCTCAATGACTTTAGCTCTGATATGAGTAAAACGCTGTACGCCAAGAACTCGCCGGATTAAAGAAACAATGGGTGCAAACATGAACAATTATCCTTTTGATTTTTGAATGATTAAGCTGTTATGTATTTGAAATTTTAGGGGCATAACAGCTTATTGGAAGCGAATCCCAAAGACTGAATAACTTGAAAGGGCAGAGGCTCTACAGCCCCACGCCGACCTTAATTGATTGATGTTCCAGCGGGGCATATCTTGATTTAACTGTTTGCTGTCGATCGCCTGATGTAAAGCGTTTACTCAAGGGCTGGTAAGGGTTTGCCATTCCTGAATTGCAGCAGCGGGAACCGATAATCGGACGGCTTTCCCGTCGAGGGTTGGGACTGTCAATTGCAAGGGAATTTCTGCCTGCAACTGCGATAGGGCAAGCTTAATGTCATATTCCCCAACATTCGCTGGAGTGGCTGTGTCCTGAGAAATGTTGCTAGAAATATCCTTAGCAGTCAGTGTTTGTCCCAGGGATGTGGTTAGGGTGAGCGGTTGAGTGCGATCGAGCTCCGCCCCACCGGGAAAACTGATGAGTCGCAGGGAGACGATCGCACTTCCTTCGGGATGGACGCGCTTAAATGCGATCGCCTGCCACGTTTTTCCAGCTTGATCTTGCAGGCTTTGCCGAGATTGGTAGAGCATCTGGCCTGGATATTCTTCGATTTGCGTCACAACAGCAAAAGCGGGTAAGGAATTTCCCACCAGCAGTAAGCCGCAAATGCAAACGGTTAGCAGCCAGCGCCAAGGGGAGATTTTAAATCGATTAAAGCTGATTAAGTTGATCATAAAAGTCCTCATGAGTTTCAAGTTTTTGGTAGTTTCAGTGTAAACAATTGGAGGTTTAATCCAATTGTTTTTGTGAATTAATTGGAGGCAATACGCTCTCCCGAAGCCTTCCAGCCTGCAAAGCTAGGGGGAAATCCCTGTACATTCTCATAGCCCAACAGGTGTAGAGTCATGACTCCCATTGCCGAGCGATAGCCCGTTGAACAGTACAACACCACCGGGCGATCGCGCGGGATTTCATTCAAGTTTTGAGCCAGTGTGCGAAGCGGAATATTGATCGCGTTAGGGATATGTCCCGACTTATACTCAGAGGGTTCTCGCACATCTACCAACACAGTTTGAGGATTTTTTAATCGGGTTTTCAATCCTGCAACATTGGCGATCGTGAAATAGCCTGATGGAATTGAAGTGAGAAAGCGATCGACCTCCGATTCCAGATTCACAGCGACTTCAGAGATTGCTGGACTCTCTTGAGCAATCACGCCAGTTTCGGCCAAAGACCCCGCCAGAACTGAGTTTTGACCAAGGGTAAATAAAACACAAATACCTAGTAAAAATCCCCAAAATATTGTCTGAATTGATTTCTTGCAGCTTATTAAAAACATTCTCTGACCCCATCTTTAAGAACTTGATGAGCGTTCATTGCGCTTCGTCAACCATTTCTTGCAGCGTTTTGTCATACTTTTAACGCTCTATGATCTAATTTGGTTTGCAGTTCGGTCAGGTGAACCCCGATCAGGTTGGGTAGAACGAGATTGGCAGCACCAACACGACTGGGAGAACCGATGCCGATCGACCCCATACCAGCAGCGATCGCAGCGGCAACACCAACCGGGGCATCTTCCACCACCACACAGTGAGCTGGAGCAAGTCCTAACTGAGTTGCGGCGTACAGAAAAATGTCAGGGGCTGGCTTAGGACGATCGACGCTGTAGCCATCTGCGATCGCATCGACGTGCTCGGCAATCCCCAACTTTTCAATCACAGCTTTGGCATTCTTGCTGGCAGATCCGATCGCAATTTTCATACCCGCTTGCCTCAGTTCGTCCAAAAGCGCGATCGCTCCTGGCAAAAGATTCTGCGGTGTGATGCTTTGAATCGATGCCACATAGTAGCGATTTTTGCGCTCCATCATTTCCTGGATCTGGGCTTCAGAGTACGGGCGATCGCCCACAATCAGCATCAAAGATTTGCGTCTAGCGACACCTCGCAGTGCCTCATTTGCCTTTCGGTTAAAGGGCAGATGCTCTTCGTCAGCCAGTTTCTGCCAAGCACGATAATGAAATTCAGCCGTGTCTGTGAGAACCCCGTCAAGGTCGAAAATGAACCCCTGAATGTCAGTCGCGTGATCGTCAGATCCATAAGCCTGCGACGGCACTAGATCGAAGCAGTGCCAAGTGCCGCGCCAGTTCAGCTTGAATTTGAGACGAGTCCAGGTGGGAGGGAGGTGCGGAGTGGCAACGGGGCCACTGTCTTTCAGTTGAATGCCGCCAAAGCCAAACACCACAGCTTGCCAGACTCCGCCTGCGGAAGCCCCATGAATACCATCTATGGTATTGCCGCGATTATCATCAAGATCGACCATCGCAGCCTGCATCAAATGCTTGTAGGCATCTTCTACCTCACCTAGATTGGCGGCGAGGCTCGCGTGAATGGCGGGTGTCAGGGACGATCCGTAGGTGCTGTCTGTGCGGGGCGCGTAGTAGTCCCAGTTTTTTTGCAGCACATTACAATAATCCGGGAGAGCTTGCGTGTCTCGCATCAAGTAGAGGAGCATCAACACATCGGGTTGCTTGAGTACCTGCCGCTGATTTGTGGCGTCAATACCGAGAATTGCTTGCATCGAGCGATCGCGGGGCTCATACTTGCTTAAATCGATATCTTGAAGCTTGAAAAACCCCTCAAACTGCTCGATTAGACCTGTTTTAACATCGTGAGGAATATACAGCTTGTCAATCATTGTCTGCCACAGCCGCCGCTGCTCTGCGGTGAGTTGCAGTTCTTGTGCCAGTGCAGTTGCCCGATCTGGAAACGTCTGTTGTAGCCAGTCGTAGACAGCTACAGCCTTTTCGAGATGCCACTGCACCATCCGATTGGTGAAGGCATTGTTATTGACTCGCTCATGGTATTCATCCGCTCCAATCACCCCGCACAGTTCATACCGTTCCTGCTCGGCGTGCCACTCCAGCCGGCTCATCCAGAACAGCGCCGTGTCGAGGATGATTTCAGCGCCATAGTCGCGCAGCCAGTTATCGTCGCCCGTTGCCTGCCAGTAGTGCCAGACAGCTAATGCAATGTCAGCACTCAGATGAATTTCGCGATCGCGACACCAGATGCGGACTACTTCTGCATAGGGGTCGGTCGATATCGACGTTTGGGGCGTTACCTCATCGCCAGTGGTGGCACTTTCCCAGGCAAACATTGCGCCCTTGTAGCCACTATGGGCGGCTTTGCGACGTGCGCCCTCCAGGGTGTGATAGCGATAGGTGAGCAAGTTGCGGGCGATCGCAGGTTGCGTAAAAGTAAAAAAGGGCAGGATGAAAATTTCGGTATCCCAAAAAATATGCCCTCGGTAGCCAAACCCAGACAGCGTTTTAGCCGGAACGCTGACTCGATCGTTGTGAGAGGAGGCGCTGATCAGGAGTTGAAATATGTTGTAGCGCACTGCCAACTGAGCCGTGCGATCGCCCTCGATCTCAATATCGCTGTGTTCCCAAACGGCATCCCACGCCCGCCGATGAGCATCAAGGAGCACCCTGTATGCTGGCAGATTCGCCAGTTTGTCCTGGGCTGCTTGCAGTGGGATCTCAACATCCTGGGACGTAAACACTGTCGCGACCTTTTCAATGCTGATAGTCTGTCCCGCGATCGCACTGAAGACGCTCAATACGGTAGAGTCACCGCGAGCATTTGTCACCTGAAAAGAGGCATCAGCGCCAATCACCGCCAGTTTGAACGCCATACTGAGATCAATGTGAGAACTGCGGGTGCGTACCTGTAGCCAAACGCCCTGCCCTGTCCCTTTTTCGATCTGTCCCGAATCGATCTGCTCCCAGTGGTTAAAGCCTTGGGTGTCAGGATAACCATTGAGGCTGGACTGTACCTCGATCGTGCCGCTAAAGTCGATCGGTGTGATTTGACAGCACAGTCCTAGTACGTGGTGATCGTCTAGGCTGGCAAAGCGCTCAAACTTTAAATCCAATGTCTTGCCAGTGGGACTCCGCCAGCGCACTGAGCGGCTCAAAAGCCCATGATGTAAGTCAAGCTGCCGTTCGTAATGAAGGATTTCGCCGCGATCGAGCCGAAACCGTTCTCCGTCAAGAGCGATCGTCAAAGATAGCCAGTCAGGACAGTTTGCCAACTCGGTATAGATCACGGGCACATCGTCATAAACCCCATGAATTAAGGTGGCTGGCAACGCCTCTGGGTATCCTTCCTCAAAACTGCCCCGCGTCCCTAAACAACCGTTGCCGATCGTAAAGACGGTTTCTCTAGCACACAACTGCTCTGGATCAAATTGAGCTTCACGCAGCGTCCAATCTGTGTAAATCAAATCACGAGAGTCTTCTAGAATTTTCATGTTTGTTAGGGAGTGAGGTTGGCTGAACATGGGGGCAACGATCCCGAAATGGCGCAGGGGGTTTGGTTTCATGCTGCCGTCCTTTCCATCGCTGCCTTGTATTCGCCCTGACGCGCCGCCCCATTACACTTGGCTCGATGCAGCAGTGCCTGTTGTGCCGCCAACACGTTGGACTCCTTGCCGTGCCAAAGTTCCAACGCGGGCTGCTGGATGGCGCGGGCATAGGAAAACGTCAATGCCCAAGGCGATCGCGCTTTGAATCTCAGATTCATGGCATTCAAACGAGCCGATGCCTGTTCAGCGGATTGACCGCCCGACAGGAATGCAATCCCCGGAACAGCAGCGGGAACCGATCGCAACAAACACTGCACCGTAGCATCAGCAACCTCCTCCACCGATGCTTGCTGGGGACAGGTCAATCCCGGCAGTACCATGTTGGGTTTGAGGATCATGCCCTCTAGCATCACCCGTTGTGTATAAAGCTGTTGGAAGACCGTTTGCAGGACTTTCGCCGTCACTTCGCCGCATTGCGATCGGGTATGATCACCCGCCATCAATACCTCTGGCTCGACAATGGGAACCAGTCCAGCTTCCTGGCACAACGCCGCATAGCGAGCTAAGGCCTGGGCGTTTGCTTCGATGCAGCCTTGGCTGGGAATGTCCGTGCCGATCGTAATCACCGCCCGCCACTTAGCAAAACGAGCGCCCATAAGAGCATATTCCTGGAGGCGATCGCGCAAGCCATCCAGACCCTCGGTAATGGTTTCGCCCGGATGACCTGCCATATCCTTAGCTCCAATATCCACTTTGATACCAGGAATGATTCCCGCTTCGGTGATGACTTGCACAAAGGGCGTACCATCTTTTTTTTGCTGGCGGATCGTTTCGTCGTAGAGGATCGCGCCACTGATGAACTCGCCGAGACCGGGCGTGGTGATCAGCAACTCTCGATAGGCGCGTCGGTATTCCTCTGTTTGCGGAATCCCCAGTTTGGCAAAGCGTTTGTTGCAGGTGGGATTGCTCTCATCCATTGCTAGCAGTCCCTTGTCATTGGCGACTAGCATTTTGGCAGTGTCTATAAGCTTTTGGTAATTCATTGCTCCATCTCCAGTTGCGGATTTCCCGTCGCGATGCTTCACCCAACCACTGCCGCGCTTCAGCGGTGTCGGTGCGATCGAAGTAGTGGATCGTCGCTTTTGAGTTGCTAAGGAATGAAAATTTAATAACTTAAGCGATTGACTCGTTTTACTCGTTACCAGGCTCTGCCTGGTAATGCAGATCCGGAGGCTCTGCCTCTCTTGGACTTGCCGCTTATGGAAACAGAGGAGTGTGGCAGAGGTTTAATTTATGGCGTTGCTGAATTGGGAGATGAAATCTGTAGGGGCAATCCCCCCGTGGTTGCCCCCACCGCCGATGGGGTAAGCACGGGGGCTTTACCCCTACTAACCCATCATACTTTCATTCAGCAACGCCCGTTCCTAACAATAGCTACCTATGATTGTTTAAAGGTTTGTCCGCTTCAACGGAGGAACTCCTTAGCTGTCGATTCCCAGTAGCCTGGGCGATTGTAATGCTGATGCAGTCTGGTCTCGTAATCCCGCGATAGCAGCGACTCCTCTGTATATGCCGGTGCTTGCTTGATGGTTTCGCGGGGAAGGTTGACAAAGACTTTTGACTCGCCCCAACTCACGCGATCGATCCATTGCGGTGCCAACAGAATCTTTTGTCCGGGCCACCAATTGCGTGTATCGACGATGAGATACCTAATCGTCCACGTCTCCTCATCAATGATGAAATCTTCAATGTGACCCAGTTCCCCGTCTGCGGCTTGAATGTGATAACCAGTCACCTCATGGGTACTACGCAAATGAGGATCCCACCCTTTCTCTTCTGGGGTGGTTTCGGCCTGTTTTTCAGGGTTAGGCTCCAGGTAGGGGTAGGGATACGATCCCCACATATAGGAATAGGAACCGCTCCAATACATCGGCCATCCATAATATCCGTAGTAGTCCGTCTCAAATTGTTGGGAGACTGGCTTGTCGCTGCTCAAGGAAGGACTGCTCTCAATCTGCTTTTTGGTCAAATTGATGGTGATGTGATGCTGTTCTTTCACCCGTGCCGCCAGCGCATAAGGAGAGATCAGTACCTGCCTGCCCGTCAGCCAGTTTCCTGTGTCAGCGACTAAATAGCGAATTGTCCAGTAATGGTCATCAAAGTAGAACTCTTTAACCTTCCCGATTTCATCATGGAGGTTTGCCAATTTGTAACCTTCTAGAGTCTTAGCTTTACTCAGCATAGAAACCTTCTCCTTAATAATCAATTTTTGCTTAGAGGACGATAGTCAGGGCAATAAGCGTGATTGCTCAGTGAGAACACCAGCGGGGTTTACGGATCGCGCGTAAATAGTGGTTATTTGTAAAGAAATGACAGTTCCTACAGGGAAGTGTATGGAAGTAGTTGAACGTTATATTTTTTGCTCTGACCACTTTCCAAGTTTTTGCCAGCATCAGAATGGAAATGACCAGAACTATCAGGGAGCCGAAGCGAATGACAGATAATCTGTCTCCAGATATAATCACTCTCTCCTGGTTTGTTAGAACTGGTTTGGTTGCGATCGGGGTAACAGAAGTCTGTTTTACTTCCAGGTCATACTTGTTCATGGCTCGATTCAACTCCACATAGAGGATGCAGAATCGAACCGCCGTTTTCATGGTTTGAATTGAATGGGCATTTGAGACTCCTTTGCATCATTTCAATTAGGTACAGGCGTTTTTTCGATCAGCAATTTCCCTTTCTGCGTTGCACCCGCACTCCATTTCCAGTCACGGATTTCCGGCAGATCCTGGCCATGTTGGTTAATGTACAGCTTGTGCTCAATCAGCTTGTCCTGCATCATCTGCTTCAGGTAAGACCCCTTCGCGCCTAAATGTGGCAGACGATCGATCGCGTCTTGCACGAGATGGAAGCGATCGAGGTCATTTTGCACCCGCATATCAAAAGCAGTCGTGATCGTGCCCTCTTCCTTGTAGCCCCGGACGTGGAGGTTGCGATTGGTGCGGCGGTAGGTTAGTCGGTGTACCAGCCAGGGGTAGCCATGAAAGCCAAAGATGATGTGTTTGTCTGTTGTAAAAAGCGAGTCGTAGTCCGCTTCGCTCAGTCCGTGGGGGTGTTCGCTGGCAGACTGCAACTTCATCAGATCGACCACATTAACAACCCGGATTTTCAGATCGGGGAGATGTTCGCGCAGAATCGAAACCGCCGCCAAAATCTCTAGCGTCGGCGTATCGCCACAGCAAGCCATCACTACGTCCGGTTCAGAGTCCTGGTCATTGCTAGCCCATTGCCAAATCCCGATGCCTTCGGTGCAATGGATAACCGCTTCGTCCATCGTCAGCCATTGCGGCAGGGCGTGTTTACCAGCTACCACCACATTCACGTAATGACGACTCCGCAAGCAGTGATCGAAGACTGACAGCAAACAGTTGCCATCGGCTGGCAGATACACCCGGACGATATCGGCTTTCTTGTTGATTACATGGTCGATAAAACCGGGGTCTTGGTGCGTGAAGCCGTTGTGATCCTGTTGCCAGACATGGGAGGCGAGTAGATAGTTGAGCGATGCGATCGGTCGTCTCCAGGGAAGTTCCGCCGTGACCTTCAGCCATTTGGCGTGCTGGCTAAACATTGAATCCACAATGCGAATGAAAGCTTCATAGCTATTGAATAGCCCGTGTCGTCCAGTCAGCAGATAGCCTTCTAACCAACCCTCGCACTGATGCTCACTCAGCATTGAGTCCAGCACCCGTCCATCGGGCGCGAGAAACTCATCATTGCGTTCTTCTCGTGCGTCCCACTGTCGATTCGTAACTTCAAACACTGCACCTAAAAGATTCGAGAGCGTTTCATCGGGCCCGAAGATCCGAAAATTCCGCTGTTCCTGATTCAGCTTGGCTACATCTCGCAAGAACTTGCCGAGCACGAGCGTATCCTGACCGTCAACAGCACCGGGCGTAGGCACTGTCACCGCGTAGTTGCGGAAGTCTGGCAGATGCAGGTCACGCAGCAGCAAACCACCGTTGGCGTGAGGATTTGCGCCCATTCGTCGATCGCCCTGCGGAGCTAATTCTGCCAATTCCGGCAGCAGGCGTCCGGTTTCATCGAACAGTTCTTCTGCTTTGTAGCTTTTCATCCAGCTTTCTAGCAGTTGGACATGATCGGGATGCTCGGAATTCACCAGTAATGGCACTTGATGCGATCGCGATGTGCCCTCGATTTGCAAGCCATCGACCACTTTCGGTCCCGTCCAACCCTTGGGAGACTTGAGGACGATCACCGGCCAGCGCGGTCGAGTTGCGTTGTTCTGGTTTCGCGCATTGCTTTGATTTTGCCGGATGTCTGCGATCGCGCGATCCAACGTGCTAGCCATCAGTTCGTGCATCTTTTCAGGATCATCGCCTTCCACAAAGTAAGGTGTCCAGCCGCAGCCTCGGAGAAATTGCTCCAATTCTTCAGGCTCAATGCGAGCGAGGACGGTGGGGTTGTTAATCTTGTAGCCATTCAAGTGCAGAATCGGCAGCACGGCACCGTCAGTAATTGGGTTGAGCAACTTGTTGGATTGCCAAGCGGTCGCCAGAGGCCCCGTCTCCGCTTCACCATCGCCAATGACGCAGGCAACAATTAGACCGGGATTATCGAAGGCTGCTCCGAAGGCATGGCTGAGGGAATACCCCAGTTCACCGCCTTCGTGAATTGACCCTGGCGTTGTGGGTGCTACATGGCTGGAAATCCCGCCAGGAAACGAGAATTGTTGGAACAGTTTTTTCAGACCCGCTTCATCCTGGGTAATGTTCGGATAAATCTCGCTCCAGGTGCCTTCGAGGTAAACATTGCCTACGATCGCAGGGCCACCGTGACCGGGCCCGGCAATGTAGAACATATCCAAGTCATACTTCTTAATCACCCGATTCAAATGCACATAGATGAAGTTCTGCCCCGGTGTTGTACCCCAATGTCCGACGACTAGCGGTTTGACGTGGGAAAGTTTCAGCGGCTCCTTTAGCAGCGGGTTGTCGTAGAGGTAGATCTGTCCAACAGACAAATAGTTTGCGGCACGCCAGTAAGCATCAATGTTATGAAGTAATGTCGGGGAAAGTGTGCGGGAAAGCATTTTGAGTGTCATGGTTTAAAGGTTCTTATGTGAACCGAGATTGAGGATACGGACAATGGAGCGCGTTAGGGATATGTCCCGACTTATATTCAGAGGGTTCTCGCACATCTACCAATACGGTTTGAGGATTTTTTAATCGGATTTTCAATCTTGCAACATTGGCGATCGTGAAATAGCCTGGTGGAAGCGACGTGAGAAAGCGATCGACCTCCGATTCCAGATTCACAGCGACTTCAGAGATTGCTGGACTCTCTTGAGCAATCACGCCAGTTTTGGCGAAAGGCACTGCCAAAACTGAGTTTTGCCCCAGGGTAAATAAAACACAAAGACTTAGTAAAAATCCCCAAAATATTGTCTAAATTTATTTCTTGCAGCTTATTAAAGACATTAGGTAATAAATACCTTACTGGTTGTTATATCTCTCTTTTATAACTGAGTCCCAATCCCCTCGTATCCTCCTAAAGAAGTGGACTTTAAAAATACTCAAATCCCTCCATTTTTAAGGGAAATTAGAGAAAATTATCGAGGGGAATCCTCCAACAGTATACTGTTACTATCTTTCAGGTTTAGTTGACATAAATTGTGTCTCAGCAGTCAGTTAACAGTTGACAGTTGACAGTTGACGGTTGACAGTTAAGTGCGAAGTTTTTAGGCAGGGGCTTAAATCCCCTGCCTAAAAACAATCCACCTAAAGGTGGGGGCTTAAATCCCCTGTGATGCAGGTTAATCTGTGTTGATATGCCTTTTATATGCGATCGATCTATCAATCAAAAAAATATGCAATCCAAGTCTATTGTACGTGTTGATAGAAAACTCGTTTCACAGTTTCTGCACTGAGGATGTAAAGTCCGACAATTGCCGCCAGCACCAACAGGAATTCGAGCGGCAAGGATTGGAATCCCAGTAAACTTGCAAGCGGAGTATAGGGAAGAAATAGTGCGATCATGACGATCGCGATCGTTGACATCAACAAATACTTTCCCGGCTTGCTCGTGAGAATCGATTGCCGCGTCCGAATTACCAGCACAATAATGGATGCAGAAATCACAGATTCCATAAACCAACCAGTTCGGAATTGCGCGGGGTTGGCGTGCAGCAGAAATATCAATGCTCCAAACGTCAGATAATCAAAGACTGAACTGAGTAAACCAAACACCAACATAAATTTGCGGATAAACTTGATATCCATGCGCCGGGGTTTGTTTACCAATTCCTTGTCTACGCGATCGGTGGCGATCGTCATTTCGGGAAAATCAGTCAATAGATTTGTGAGTAAAATCTGACTGGGCAGTAGCGGCAAAAACGGTAAAAACAGAGAAATACCTGCCATGCTGAACATATTGCCGAAATTAGCGCTCGTTGCCATAAACACGTATTTCAGCGTATTAGCAAACGTTACCCGTCCTTCCTTCACACCCTCAACCAAAACATTTAAATCTTTTTCCATCAGCACAATGTCGGCTGCTTCCTTCGCCACATCAACCGCACTCTCAACGGAAATTCCCACATCCGCAGCATGAAGCGCCGAGGCATCGTTAATGCCGTCTCCTAAATAGCCAACCACATTCCCCGCTTTTTTCAGCGCGATGATAATCCGCTCTTTTTGATTCGGCTCAACTTCAGCAAAAACATTGGTTTCTCCAACACGATGAAGTAGCGCTTCATCACTGAGTTTTTGCAGTTGGGAACCAGTCAAAACCTTTGGTTCGGGTAGTCCTACCTGTTGAATAATACTGATCGCTACAGCCCGACTATCGCCCGTAATCATCTTCGGGGTGATTCCCAGGGCTACCAAATCTTTGAGGGTGTCAGCAATGCCTGGTTTCGGCGGATCGAACAGCGCCAGATAGCCCATAAATGTCATGTTCGTTTCATCGTCTTTGCTGAAGGAATCGGTTTCAAAATTGCGGTAAGCAACTCCCAATACTCGAAATCCCTTGCTGCCCAATTCTTCAGCGCGTTGTTGAATCTTGTCCTGTTGTGGCGCAATGTCGATCGCAATTCCGTCACCAGTCTCTACCGTTGAGCAGACATCCAGAATCGTCTTAAGCGCTCCTTTGGTGACAATTAGATGGGTATTCTGTTGTTTAAACAGGATGCTTAAGCGTTTGCGGTTGAAATCGTAGGGCACTTCATCGAGCTTTTGATAGCCTGAGATGTCGAATGTCTTGTGTTGGCGGATGGCTTGGTCGATCGGATTGACATAGCCAGATTCAGATGCAGCATTCAAATAAGCATAGAGCAAAACCCGATCGCTCTCCTTGCCATCCACATCAACCGCCGAGTGAATTTTCACCTCCCCTTCCGTCAGCGTACCCGTCTTATCCGTACAAAACACGTTCATACTGCCAAAATTCTCGATCGCAGCCAACCGCTTTACAATCACCTGCTTGTTAGCCATTTGCTTAGCGCCGCGAGACAAATTGAGGCTGACAATGGCGGGCAGAAGTTGAGGAGTCAGGCCAACCGCCAGCGCTAGGGAAAATAGAAATGATTCCAAAACCGGGCGTTTCAGGTAAACATTGGCGGCAAAGATTAGGACAACCAGAATCAGCGTCACCTCCATCAGAAAGTAACCAAACTTGCTGAGTCCCTGTTCAAATTCGGTTTCCGGCGGCCTAAGTTTCAATCGTTCCGATACCTTACCAAACTCAGTTTCCTTTCCGGTATGCACCACCACTGCTTTGCCAGTACCGCTAATAACATTAGTTCCCATATAAAGGATGTTAGTGCGCTTACCCAAATCGGTTTCAGCGGGCAAAACGCCGCTGAGTTTGTCAGCCGGGTAAGTTTCTCCAGTCAGCGCCGCTTCATTCACCGACAAATCTTTCGACTCTAAAATCAGGCAGTCACCGGGAATACTATCGCCAGCGTTAAGCAACACAATGTCACCCGGAACCACGTCCTCATTGGGAATTTCTTGAGATTTACCGTCACGCACAACCGTTGCTTTCACTTGCACCAAAGCCAGGAGTTTCTCAACAGCATTTGTCGCTCCCCGTTCTTGCCAAAATCCTAGTAAGCCACTAATTAGGACGATCGCCAAAATAATGATCGCATCTGCCGCATCTTTCAGAAATATCGACAGCACAGCGGCAAAAATCAGAATCAAAATAATCGGACTTTTGAACTGGTTGAGCAACAGCGTCAGTGAGTTCGATTGCTGTTTCTGTTTCAGGCTGTTCGCGCCGTATTCGCTCAGGTGTTGTTTAGCATCCTGGCTGCTTAAACCTGCGGTTGTAGACTTCACCTGAGCCAGCACCCGATCGGCAGGTAAGCTCCAAAACATCGAAAGTTGTGAATTCATTATTTGTTATTTAATATGATTTATACAAATTCTTGCTACAAAAAAAGTGTTGGGCGAAGTGAAACCGAGGGCTGTATCTGGACGCTCGCACTGTAAAAAAAAGTATTTTTTTACAGTGAGATGCTCCCTATCTGGGCCCTGTTGATCAGGTGCGGATCTGTGAGATTGTTTGTGAAACTTAGGGATTGTCAACGGCGACGCACCCTACGGCTACTTCAACTTTGCCAGCAACTTATCAACCGAACCTAATTTCCTGAAGAAAAAATGGTTTGCCACTCTTGCAGAAAAAGTGGTGGAACTGATAGATTAATCGCTTCACCGTCCATCGCTGATAGCGTCAACTTTAGGGGGTTTTCTGGCTGTAACTCCGGTAACAACGGCTGAATATCATACTGACCTACATTAGATTCGGGAGCAGACAAATCAGTAAAAATAAGGCTGGAGGTATCATTAGCACTCAGTGTTTTACCCATTGAATTAGTCAACAATAAGGGTTTACTACGGTCAATTTTTGCCACACCTGGGAAACCTACTAAACGCAGTTCAAAAGTCATTTGGCCATTAGGAGAAATCCTTTTAAAAGCGATCGCCTGCCAGCTATTGCCATGCTGATCTTTGAGGTTCTGCCGAGATTGGTAAACCATTTGGCTTGGTGCTTCCTCCAGTTCTGTAATTTCTGCAAGTGCCTGGGCATTAGTAAATATTCCCAACCCCAGAACTACAGTTAAAACCAAGGCTCCCAGTAATAGTAACTGGGAAATTATTTTTCCAACAAAACGTCCGAACATAAATATTGCCCTCTTTGAAAAACTGAGTGAATCGTCTTTTTCCTAGCTAGTTATGCTGGATTAGGTTGAGTATCATAAATACTTACATCCTACTTTTCTAAAGGTTCTCCTGCCGCTTTCCAACCTTGAATACTAGGAGGAAAACCCCTCACGTTAGCATATCCTAACATTTGCAAAGTCATAACTCCCATTGCGCTTCTATAACCAGTTGTGCAATAGAGAATTACAGGGTGATTTCTGGGAATTTTATCAAGATTTGCCATTAAAGTTTCCAAGGGTATATTAATAGCGCTTGAAATGTGACCGGAGGTATATTCAGAAGGTTGTCTGACATCAATTAATGAAGCATGATCATTTTTGACAATACTTTTGAGAGCTTCTGTATTTTTAATCGTGTAATAATCGCGAGGAAGAGAAGTCAAAAAATTATCGATGGTTTCTGACAATTGAGCTTGGGGCATTGAACTAGCCGCTATGACTGGCATTGGTGCGATCGCCAAAAAACAAATACATGATAGCGTTCCCACCAATAATGTTAAAAGAAATTTCCTCATATTCTTTTTTTTCTCCTTGATCTCACTAATATTTTTTAACTTAAACCTAAAAACCTTTGTTATGTCTTGTTTATAACCGAATCTATATCCTATCGCATCCCTCTTAAGAAGAGGATTTTAAGAATATCCTATCCCTTCCTTCTTAAGCAGGGCTGTTTCGTTTGGGTTATTTCCTAAATAAATTGAACGGATTGATTAATCAGGAGCGCTAATGACTGCTTGGTCCATCAGTCGTGCGTCCGGTCATCTCGCCGTGAGAAATGCGGTAGATTGCTATTACCTCTGCACGTCCCCAAGAGTCGATCCAAGTTCGATTGATCGCAGGCGAAAGTGTGGGATTTTGCCCTTTGACTAATTCCATCGCTAGATCGATGTCTTGCTGCTCGGTTAGGCGATCGGCTCTGCCACTCACAATCACGCTGCGCCAATGCAGCGGATCGTGAATTTCTTCTACCTGTAAGCAGACTTCTGGATTCACGTTTATGTCATGAGTCTTCATACCTTCGGTTGTAAACAGGTAGATATCAGAATCTTTGAAATAATAGTGCATTGGCATCACGTAGGGTTTTCCTTCGTGTATGTAGCCAAGATGACCGTATCCTACTTGTTGTAGAAACTCCTGAATTTCTTTTTGTCCCATTTCATCAATATCTAACATCATTATTCTCCTTTTCACGATTTACTCAATTGATTTTATTATACCAGATTACCTAAATTTTTGATTGATAGATCAACCACAGATATAAGGCAGATTCACGGAGATGAAGGCAGACAATTTCAAGAAGAATGATTGGAGTCACCAACCTGTTCAGAGAGTGTTAATAAAAAGGCGAGGTTTGTCACTGCTTTAATAGCATGGCGTGCGGTAGCAGGTACAAAAACAAACACTCCCGATTGAAGGACAATTTCTGTGCCTTCCAGCGTCAGCACGCCTTGTCCTTCAATCACATTCACTGTGGCATTGCGACTCGAAGAATGTTCTGCGATGTGCATTCCCACCGCGATCGACATCAGGGAATATCGGCAGTTTCTATCTTCTAGCAGAATCTTGCTCTTGACTTGAGTCTGGGAATACTCAATGACATCCGCCCAATGAATTGTGGTATTTTTCGATGAGATTATGGTTGCAGTCATGGGATAGGCTCTTGATTGTAGAGAGGTGATTAAGGTGAAGCACAAGGACACTCGTGGATTGAGTATCTGTAATTCACGGAAAGACAATTTTGGCGATCGGCGGATGTCCCAGGAAAAGGTTGGCCGCCGATCGCAACACACTTTCGGAATAGATAATCTTTTGGATTTCTAGACTTGGTGCACGTTTGGCGGTGGCATTGTAAGTCGCGATTTCGCCTTCCAGACTAAAATCGCTATCAGTGCGGTAGTGGTCATCGTCGTGCACTGCCTGGAAGATGAAGTTATAGATGGGATTAATACCCAGGGTTGTGTCGTAATTTTCGGCAGATACCCACAGATGATTTTGCTGGATATCGGCAAACATCTCTGCGGGACTGTTGTAACGCTCATACCATGAGAATTCTATATTTAGCGGGGTATTCTGAAACTCACTCCACAGCCAATCGCACAATTGGGCGATCGTTGTATCAGAAATTTCAGCCGGGGCGCTTTCTAGGTAGAGTTTGGCGAGGACTTCGACTCTAGATGCCGTGGCGATCGCTTGAGTGTTGCCATCTTTAGTACGCGCGGCGTAGCTATCCCGTAGGGAATCGCCCACTCCTTCTTGAACTTTACCTTCAATATTTTTGGCGGTTGCCTTGGCTCGATTTTTTAAGCTCATCATCTGCGTTATTAAATGTTAAGACTGCTTGCCGGATCCGAATTAAAAACTCTGGTATTTACTCTGATTCTGACAAGCTGTTGGGTTGTTTTTTGAATAAATTGAATGAGTTGATTCACTACGTAACAAACGTAAGAAAAAACATTTTGGTAAAAGTCAGATTTTCTAAATGAGTAGCCGTACGGTGCGTCGAAGAAAGAAAATCCCAAAGAAAAATCGAGAATCTCACAGCGACGCACCGGACAAAATAGTTGAGTAAACACACCCAAAAATTCTGTCATAGCAAAATTTTTAGAAATGGTATGACACTCCGAAATATCTGCTCCCAGTTTCACTATCAGCAGTAAACTCTAAGCGCTTTGTTGCTGAAAAATATGACTCAATCGATCGGCATTTTCTCTCAAAATGTGCAGAATGCCCCCTCGAATCACCGTTTCTCGGTACATTCGCTCAGCTAAAGCAGAACGATGTGGAGCGCTGATTTTTCTCGTCGGTGCTGGTTCTCCGGCGATCGCGTAATGGTTGGGAATTTGGCCCAGAACATGAGCAATCAGCTTTTGCCGAAATTCATGAATCGCAAAAGCTGACTGATAGGGATGTTCTGGGTAGTCATCTAAGACTTCGCCAATTTCTCGCAGTACCGTCGGCAATGTTAAATTGATTAGCTCGAATGACATTTTTACCTCTAATTTATGATTGCCGAGTCCGAAAACCATCCTTGTCGGCGTTGATTAAGCGGGCATATCTGTATGACAACAGCCACAACGCCAGTAAATCCTTCCCGATCGCATATGTCGGACTAAAACAGTAGAACAGCACAGACAAGTATGACGGCTGCTCATGCAGCCGTCGATCGCTGGTGTGTCTAAAACCTGCTGGGTGCGATCGGGTTTTAAGTTCCTTGACAATGGGATTGCATTAGTCAATAAAGTGTTCATCTCATATCCTGAGTCGATCGAGTTAACGTGCCGTTTTTTTCCACAAAGCTTTTACAGATCAATACGCTTGGGTTAGCGCTGTTGATTGCCCGGAGATCCCCCTAAATCCCCCTTAAGAAGGGGGACTTTGAGAACTTTCTTGTCCTCCCCTTTTTAAGGGGGACTTTGAGAACTTTCTTGTCCCCCCTTTTTAAGGGGGGCTAGGGGGGAGCAGTCCTAAGTGAACCGTATTGAGCTAAGAGTGAGTTATCTTATAAAAATTATAGGCACTTGACGTTTCAAGTCGAGTATTAACAGATGTTTGATTTGTATTAATTGAGTGAATACTTGATAATTCTTTACATAAATATGTATCAATTCAGAATTTATTGCCATTCCCTAGCTTCCAGTTCCTGCTGAGGCAGCAATAAAGTCGCTTCGATTTCCTGTCGGATGGCGGCTGTCACTTCACAATTGCTGTGCAGACAATCGAGCAGAAGTTGATTGGCATTGTAGTAGGATTGCAGCACTTGCTGTTGAGCTGGACTAAACTCCCAAGTATGGTTAATATTGCGGTAATGGGCGATCGTCTCCCTCAACTCTTCCATCCAAGCAGAATAGTGTTTCTGCCACCAGTCATCAAGCCATTCTCGGTTTTGACTCGCAGATGGCAATTCGTCTCTCAATTGTTGCAAAGACTTATAAAATCCAGCATCCAGAACCGTCACCAGAATATTGTTGAGCGCCTCACTGCAAGCATTGGCACAAGCAAAATCCTGACTTTGATTAACCGCACATTCCAGCAGCAAATTATCTAAGGCCGCATCTAAAAACATCCCTTGATCCAGGGTGCACGCTAACGCAAAGTGAGCCGCTGTATGAGGGCTTTGGGCAAGCGCCAAGTAAAACGCTCGTGAAGTGGCAACTTTGGGTTCTTTGGGAATCATCTGCGATTTTTGACTGGCCCACAGCAAAAATTCTTGCAGATAAGGGTCTTGAGCCACTAATACATCAATCTGCTGTTTCATCAACTGCACCAGCGAATCTGCACTCCGCAACATCGCAGTTGTTAACAAGAAAACTTCGCGCCAGTGCGGGTCAGTTATGTGACTCACCAACCCGGACAGCGCTTGCTCTAATCCTCCCAGATTGTGACTGGCAACAATTTTTCGAGCCGTGAAGTATTCTTGAAATGCTAAATAGGAAAACGAAAAAATTCCTCGCGCTCGTTCTGTAAGTAACCCATGTTGAGCCTCGATTGATTTAAGTATGGCTTCGCTTTCGAGTTGGAGTTCCTCTGGTTCTAATAATGTCGCACCTGGCAAATTCCGCAAATAATCCCCAATGTATTGTTCGATGATCCGTTGCTCAAAAAAATACTGTCCGTCTTCAAAGGTGACTGCCGCCAACTGACTCAGCAACCTGAGTTTTTGAGGTAATAAAAACCCTCGGTACACGTCATCGCGTTCGACTCCTTTAGCTTCATCCCATTTCCCCAGCAGCAAATCCAGTCCTTGCTTGTAAAACTCCGTGCGTTTAGTCGGAAATTTGTCTTGACCGTGAAACACCCAGCAAGCAAGATGCAGAAACAGTGGCGTGACTACCAGTTGGCGAAACTGCCAGTTTTCCGACAAGTCCAATTTCCGCATAAACTGCATAGACTGTGCTTTCCCAGATTGAGAGTTGTTTTTGGCAAATTCTACAAACCACTTTTCCGCGAAGGTGGTGATTTGAGCCTCGGTTAAGGGGGCAATTTCCACATCGGTAAAGCCTTGCAGTTGCAGTTTTTGGGCGGCGGTGCGGCAGGTGCCGACGAACTGGTTTTTGTGATATTTTTCTGAGAATTTGCGCATCTCTTTCAGAACTACTGTAATGTCCTGGTTGAGCACTTCATCCATGCCATCTAGCAACAGCAAAACTCTACCGGCTTTGAGTAAAGTTTCAATTACAGACGGATTGGGAATACCTGATGTGAGAAATGCCTGATGAATGTAATTTAGGATGCTAAACTTGCCATCATCTCTGGATTCTTCGGCAAAATCTCTCAGGGCGATGAAAACTGGCACTTGATGGGCGGCAAATTTGCCCCGGTTGCACAGAATGGCAAGATGTTTCAAAAAGGTGGTTTTGCCGACTCCTGGTTTACCTAATACTCTGAGTTTGGAGTAGGTTTCGACGGCTTGCATTCCTGGTATTTGTTTTTGGTCAACTGCGCCTAAGCCGACGCGATCGAATTCGGCGGGCTCTAAGTTTTGCAGGTCGGCAATTTCAAAGCACTGTTGGCTGGCTATTTCTTCTAAAATGTTGACATCGACGTAGATGTCATCAATGCTGACTGGACGGCTGATGTCGAGTAATTGCAAGATACCGCATTGGTTTTGAATTGTGTCGCGATATTGCGATCGCACAACTTGCACTAAACTGTCAATATTCCCAGAGGCAGTCTCGGCGGCGTCTCCGGGTTCTGGAAATTCCGCAGCCGGATGGTCGGCAATGTCTCGCCAATCTAAATCTAGTATTGTACAAATGGCTAAAAAATTCTGGCGATCGACCCGTTGGCCTGTAAAAAATCGCCCAATTGGCTGACGAGTCTTTAAGTTGACTTCTCCGGCTAGATTGTCCTGAGTCCAGCCCTTGATGGCAAACGCTGCTTTCGCCCGTTGAATTCCAGAAGTGGATGCTTGGAGCGATCGTTTTACCATAAAATAACAACCTCATGTTAAGACTCAAAATTCAAAATTTTTTTAAGATCGAGCATTTTTATAATAATTTGTTAGTCCCAGCATATAAGGTGCGCAGTGCGCACCCTACATTAGAGTTAGAACGCCAGTCTTAAAACTGTTAGTTTTTTGACTTGAGCAACGGTTCAATCTGCTGTCTTTGATACTGCAATTCATCCGCCAAAGGCTGATAAATTTCTCGATCGCCCAATTCATTGCAATAATCCCACAAACCATTGTAACAGTGCCTGTCGTCGTCCCAACCCGGATGGTTGACGATCGGATACAAACAGACTCCCTCTACCGGAACTCCTGCTTTCAGCGCCGCCGCTACCTGATTGCACACATAATTAAACCAGACAGGTCTAAAATCGTCTTCAGTGCCTGTTTCTGCTACAAATAAGGGGCGGCCGTAGCGATCGAACACTTCTTGCAGCATCTCGCTAAACGGGCGGTACAGCCGATCGGTGTATTTCATCGGATCTTGATTGTGAATCCACTGATTGCGATCGTAATAATTCACCCCAATAATATCGAGATATTTTTCCTGGCCGCCAAGTTCGGGGCGAAAGCGTCCCGCCAACATATCCCATGCTTGATATTGAGATAAACGATAACCTTCCGCCGCGTCTTTATCCTCCGGTTTGTCAGGATCGGCAATAATGTTAATTACCGGGTCAATCTGAACGATGCGGCTGTGGAGATTGATTTCCCAAACTGATTCTATCCCTGCGATCGCAGCTTTGACTAACTGAATTTTGAGTTCGTCTCCCCGCCCCTCCGCAAAGGGATTGATGTACGCGACATCGCCGCCAGCCCAGGCAATAAATGAAATTTCATTGACAGGTGTCACAAATGGTATTTGGTCGGTTTCGTCAGTCAGCACTTGCATAAAAGCGCGCACCATCTTGGCAAATCTGGACACGAATTCGGGACTAAAAATATCAATATCATCCGGCCAGCCGTAGTGAAACAAATCCCAAATTACCTGCATTTTTGTATCGCGGGCGGCGCGAATTATTGGCAGGGCGCTGGAAAAATCGTATTGTTCCGGCGACTGTTCAATTAAGTGCCAGCGGAGGCCTTCGCGGACTGTGTAAATGCCTTGCTGTTGCAAGCGTTGGTAGTCGGCGACTGCGAATTTATCGTGGCCGGTAGCGGCTGTGACATCGAGGCGTTTTCCCGATCGCAATTTGTGTGTGGAACATTCAAAACCGCCCATGAAAAAACTTTGAAACATCATTAAACAGTTGACAGTTGACAGTTGACAGTTGACAGTTGACAGCGAGGTTTTAAGGTTCGTAGTAGGGAGTTTAGTCCTTAAATATTCCTAAAAAAGGACTTGCATTCCTCACTACAAACGAGATTTTGGTTTGTAGTGTATTTAGCACTGAGTAATAGCTTGCGACAGCGAACTTTCTTCGGGAATATCCCAGCCGAGAGTTGCCGCCGCGATCGCCTCTATGGGAAATTTGGGAGTGCGATCGGCATAAAGCAAACCGTTAGCTTCTTGGAAAGTATCAGTCAACTGCGTGTAACAAAATCCGCTAAACATTTCCACCCGGTTTACCACCTGCAACAGCGCCGTATAGCGCCTTTGCAGTTCCTGCGTGTCCGACGCGCGCACGTAGCCCCAAACCCTGTGAAAATCGGGGTTTTCGCGACCAGCGCAAGCGATACCGCCGAATTCGGTCAGCATCACCGGCTGTCCTTGGTGCGGGTGGCCGTCGAGGGTGAGGACTCGCCCTCCCGGACGCCCGCGATTGAACAAATCCGCTAACTGGACTTCGGGCCCGTAGCGCTTGGCCACAGTTTGCGGGTTGTTGTCGTAGTCGTGAATCGCCAGGATATCGGTATCTGTGCTTTCCCAGCCGTCGTTGCTAATTACCGGGCGAGTCGGATCGAGGGTTTTGGTCAGGAAATACAGCGCTTGGACGTAGTGGCGGTGGGCTGGCGCTTCGACTAAATTGGGAACTCCCCAAGATTCGTTGAAGGGCACCCAGACTACGATACAGGGATGGCTGGAGTCGCGATCGATCACTTCCGTCCATTCCCGCGTCAGCCTGTCAACGGCTTTGCGAGTAAAGCGGTAGGCGCTGGGCATTTCTTCCCAAACTAGCAGCCCCAGCACGTCGGCCCAGTACAAAAAGCGCGGATCTTCGATTTTTTGGTGTTTGCGAACGCCGTTGAAGCCCATTGCTTTGACTAATTCGACATCGTGGCGCAAAGCTTCGTCGGAGGGGGCAGTCATCAGGGTGTCAGGCCAGTAACCTTGATCGAGCACCAGTCTCAGGTAGTAGGGGCGGCCGTTCAGCATGAAGCGATCGCGCTGAATGCTGACAGTCCGCATCGCGGTGTAGGATTTAATTTCGTCGAGCAGTTTGCCGTCCGCCCACAACTCCACTTGTGCGTTAATTAATGTCGGTTTTTCGGGACTCCACAGCAGTTCGTTGCGGTAGTCGTCGATCCCCGGATCTGAAAGGGCGATGCGGCGGTGGATTTCGCCGTTGATGACTTCGTAGGTGTCGTTAACCAGCAGCAAACAGCCGATCGACAGTTTAACTTTAATTTGAATCCCGGATTGGCGATCGCCCGCCACAAACGCTTCAAAACCGATTTCCCAGCGTTCAAACTGCGGAGTCCAGCGGATGCGCTCGATATAAGTGTGAGGCACCAATTCTACCCAGACTGTCTGCCAAATGCCGGTCGTGCGCGGATACCAGATGCTGTGCGGTTGCACTTGCCAATCTTGCTTGCCGCGCGGTTTTGCCAAATCTTGCGGATCGTCCTGGGCCCAGACTGTCACCCGCTGCGGGCCGATGGGGTTAAGAACTGCTGTAATGTCTGCCGAGAAAGGAGTGTGTCCGCCTTCGTGTTCGATGACAAAGTGACCGTTTACCCAGACGCGGGCGCGGTAGTCTACGGCGCCGAAGTGGAGGAGAACTCTGCTTTCTGTGTGGGGTAAGTCAAATTCGCGATCGTACCAGCAGTTGGCGTGAAAATTCGTGTCACCGATCCCGCTTTTTGCCGATTCGGGAGCAAATGGCACTTCTATAGTGTGACTCCAGTCGGTAATGTCGATCGGCTGCACACAGCGTCCCGCATCGTCGTAAGCAAACCTCCACTGACCGTTCAGACAAATCCAGTTGCTGCGGCGCAATTGCGGGCGCGGATAACCTGTTTTGCGCCCTTGAACAGTCACCTTATTGTCTAGAGTGGAAGACTCTTCAATATCGCAATTTTCTACTTCTCTACCTAACCAACTCATCGGCACATCTACCCAAAGTTATATTTATAGGTTAGCGACAATTCCCCCGACTTTCACAAGTTTTTTGCTGATTAATTTGCAAAAGTTCTGCACCTTAAAACAGCCTCATCTGAAGGCTTATGCTGAAGTCATTAGTCATGAGTCATTAGTCCTTAGTCCTTAGTCCTTAGTCCTTAGTCAGAAGGAAGAAGGAAGAAGGAAGAAGGAAGAAGGAAGAAGGAAGGAAGATTTTTCCCACTCTCCCCCTCTCCCACTCTCCCCCTCTCCCACTCTCCCACTCTCCAACTCTCCCCCTCTCCCCTCTCCCCTCTCCCTTTAGCTGGCAACACTTTGCAAACCTCCTAAAGGTTCAGTTAGGTCACTTGTGAGAGGAACTTCTTCGGGATGTGGCAAATACTGAAATATCTGTTCTAATCCCGTGAGTTCAAATAGCATTCTAACTTGTTCGCTCATAGCAGATATCAAAAGTATACAGGCGCTGTCTCTAACTAATTTCACGATCGCCACTACAGCCATTAACTCCGAATTTTTCAAGAATTTTATATTTGAGAAATCCAGCATCAGAATTTTGCCGTCGCTTTCAATTAGGCGCTTTATTTCTTTTTGAAAATAAAAAAAATTGAGATTTTTCCAAAACCTCATGAGACAAAATTATTTTCACGATCACGCTCATTTTTACCTCAATCCTTGTTTGAATTGTTAAAAAAAAATTTTGAGGGAAACCAAGTAGGGTGCGCACTGCGCACCTTACATTTTCAACTATCGCCGTAGACTTTTCCCCACAAAATCACAGCTTACAGCTATTTGCTAGCAGATTTGCCGTTGCCATTGACAGCAACGACTTCTAGAGAAACAGCGGCTGGGAGTTCGGCAACTGCGTTCGACGAGCTTAAATTAGAGGCAGAAGCGTTAAGATTGCCCACCATTTCAATCATCGGCTTGGCTGTAATCTGAGTATAAGTTGTCAAAGCTTGAGCGACAACTTGATCCATGTTATAATACCTGTAAGTCGCCAGCCTCCCCACAAAAGAAACTCCCGGAGTGGCATCAGCCAAAGCCTTATATTTCTTGTATATTTCGGCATTTTCCGGACGAGGCACCGGGTAATAAGGGTCTCCCTCAGCTTGGGGATATTCGTAGACAATGCTCGTTTTGAGATGCTCTTGTCCGGTGAGGTATTTAAACTCCGTGCAGCGAGTATATAAATGCTCGTTCGGGTAATTTACCACGGGTGCTGCTTGGTGTACGGGTACGTTCAGCGTCTCGTGCTTGAATTCTAAGGAACGGTAAGGCAGTTTGCCATAGCAATAATTGAAATAGGAATCCACAGGGCCGGTATAAATCATTTCCCCGTAAGGAATAAAACCTTCAATCTCCCGGTAGTCGGTATTCAGCATCACCTTGATGTTTGGGTGAGACAGCATCTTTTCAAACATCCGAGTGTAGCCGTGCAGGGGCATTGCTTGATAGGTATCGGTGAAATAGCGATCGTCCCTGTTAGTGCGGGTGGGTACGCGCGCAATCACTGATTTGTCAAGTTCTGACGGGTCTATTCCCCACTGTTTGCGGCTATAGTTGCGGAAGAATTTATCGTAAAGTTCGCGGCCGACTTTGCTGACAACGACATCTTCGGAAGTGCGAATATAATCTTTTGGTTCGGCTACTTTCGCGAAGAAATCTTCGACTTCAAATGATGTCAGATTCAGCCCATAAAGTTTATTTACAGTGTTGAGATTGATCGGAATTGGCAACAGTTGACCGTCCACGCTGGCGAGGACGCGATGTTCGTAGGGCCGCCAATCGGTGAACTGCGAAAGGTACTCGAAAACAGGGCGCGAATTAGTGTGAAAAATGTGGGGGCCGTATTTGTGAACGAGGATGCCGTGGTTGTCGTAGTGGTCGTAGGCGTTGCCACCGATGTGATTGCGGGTATCAATTATCAAGACTGTTTTGCCCGCCTGAGTTGCTAGTCTTTCGGCAATGACGCTACCTGCAAATCCGGCTCCGACAATTAAATAGTCAAACATTAAAGTACCTCTATTGTTTGGTAATTTGTAATCTGTAATCGGTAATTTGTAATCGGTAATTGGTAATTGGTAAGCTAGTATGGTTGAGTGTTAAACCTCGATATTTCTAACTTAAAACTTTTAGCCTGTCATCTGCTTTTGCCTTTCTGCCTTCGATCGCACTTTCGATCAATTCCAGCATTTCACCCCAGGTATTGTCCCAAGAATTGTCTGCTAAAAAGGCATCCACTTCGCCCAGCCACTTGGCGCGAACTTCCGAACTTTCGCCCAGGATTGCTTCAGCAGCAGCAACGAATTCTTCAACATTGCTCGCAATCCGAACCAAGCCGTTTTCTCCGTAGGGCCGCACCACGTCGCGGATCGGAGTAGAAATCACCGGTTTGCCGGCAGCGAGGTATTCGGGAGTTTTCGTCGGACTAATAAATTTAGTCGATTCGTTAATCGCAAAAGGCAGCATTGCTATATCCCACCCGCCAAGATACGCTGGCAGTTCTTGATAAGATTTGCCGCCGAGATAGTGGATATTTGGGTGAGTTGGTAGAGTTGCCTGGTCGATTTTCACCACCGGGCCAATGATGACTAAATGCCAGTCCGGTCTCGCTTCCGCAATGCCGCCCAGCAGTTCGATATCCATGCGTTCGTCTATGACGCCAAAAAATCCCAAACGCGGGTGAGGAATGTCTTTTTGATCCGCAGGTGCTTTTGAAATATTCCTAGCTGCGGCAAAGTGTTCTTTTTCGATGCTGCTAGGGAAAGCATGAATGTTTGGGTGCTGGTGCTGCTTTGCTTCGTAGAGGCTGTGTCCGCCTGTAAATACGACGTTGGCGCGCTTTAATAGTTGGGTTTCATTTGCTTTTAAATCCGGGTGTGCGCCTTGGAATGCTGACAGTTCATCCATGCAGTCGTAGACTACAGCTAGCGGTTTTAAGTGGTTGGTAAAACTGACAGCCATTGGTGTGTAATACCAGAGAATGTACTGGCTAATTTCTGCTGATTGAAACAAATCATCGAGCATGGCTTGCTGAGCAGTTTGCACTGTTTGTTCGCTGATTCCTTCGCTCAGGTGCGGTACTATTACCCAGACTCCGGTTTCGTGAATGCTGACATCAAGCCACCAATCAGTTGCCGCGTTGAAAACAGGTTCTTCTATAAAGAATACGCGGCGATTTTTGGCACAGCGGCCTAAGAGATGTTGCGGACGCTGATAGACGAAATTCCACCGCAAATGAGACAAACAAACTAAATCCGGTGCATCTAAAGCAGCAGCTTTTGATAAGTTGGCTGGCGAGGGAGCGAATTGAGAGGGAGATTTTGCTGGATCTATCCAGGTAAATCGGATCTCCCATGCTCGACCTTTATTGCTATAATTATTGTTTATTGAGCTTTCTGGCGGGGACATAATTAGCCTCGATAATTGGTTGATGAAATTTTTTCCAGGAAAATTTAGTAATGAAAAATTGTCAATAAGATATCTTGCTTGGCAGTGTCTTACTGAAAGTCGCAAGCATTAATCAGAGAATTTTTATTGGCGAACAAGCGGCGCATTTATTAGACCAAACAAGGCAACTGCTTAGCTGCGTAAAAACACGCTTATCTGCTTTTTTCAGGAGTGAAACTTGGAGATAAGTTAATTTTGTTAAACTTGCTATTGCTGCTAAATCTAACTCAATTTTACTGCTATTACTTCTATCTGAAGGATGACTTCGATCTCAGGGCGCGCCTAGCTTGCACTCTTGGTTCAAAAGCGGTTAAAATACCGATCGCTCTTGTGAAATGACTCTTAATTGGCAGGTACGGGTTAAAAACTAGCGAGTTTTATGGATTTATTTGGTAAAACAGATAAAATTTGGGATTCCGGGACAGCTTCGTTTCACGAGTTTTTGTTGCCCTGTGATTTCAGAAAAGTCGCCTTTTTTAAACTTATCCGATCGCAGGTTGGCCAATTTTGTATCTTAATATACAAGTTCTCTGCCTAGATTTATGACTTCCGATAGATTAAGAATTGATAGTTTATGTATTCGCCTTAAACCGACATCTTATACCATTGTCAATCATACCGGAGAAATCTGGTAAAAGCCACGAGAAACCTAGGATTTTACTCGATTCAGTGGCAAGAAACCAAGATGACGATATTGGTGCTCTGGGTGCGAGGTTAAAGTCATGCGCAGAGCACCAATTTCAATCATCCGTCTTAGGGAGGGTTCCTCAATATATGCAATTCCCCCACCAAATATCGCTGCCAACCCGCGACTCAAAGATACCACTTTGAAAAGTCTTGCTGAAAAGTCTTGCTAGAATTATTAATTCTATATAAATTATCTGTCATTTGTATGATTACCCGCCGGACATTCCACCGTGCCGTTTCCCTACAAATTATCGCCTATAATTTCTATGTGGCAATTTTTCATAATTGATATAAACTCCAAAAAAACGCCGCTTTTCAGGGCGGCGTTCTTTTTAATTAAGAATTATAAATGGGAATTATGCCATTTTTAATGCTTAATTTCCTAACAATCGTAGTAGAGAGCAAACTCGTAGGGATGAGGACGTAACCGCATCGGGTTGACTTCGTTGTCGAGTTTGTAGGAAATCCAGGTTTGGATGAAGTCTTCGGTAAAGACGCCTGTTTCTGTTAAGAAAGCGTGGTCTTGTTCTAAAGCTTCTAAAGCGGCTTCCAAGGAAGCGGGAGTTGAAGGAATTTTGCTCAATTCTTCAGGGGAAAGGTCGTAGATATCCACGTCCAAAGGTTCGCCCGGATCGATTTGATTCTTGATGCCATCTAGGCCGGCGCACAGCATAGCTGCAAAGGCTAAATAGGGGTTGGATGTGGCATCGGGACAGCGGAATTCTAACCGCTTGGCTTTGGGGTTGGTACCAGACAACGGAATCCGCACTGATGCCGATCGATTTCCTTGAGAATAAGCTAAGTTTACAGGAGCTTCAAAGCCCGGAACTAAACGCTTGTAGGAATTAGTCGTCGGGTTGGTGAGTGCCAAAAGTGCCGGCGCGTGCTTGAGAATGCCGCCGATGTAATGCAGTCCCATTTGACTGAAACCTGCATATTGATCGCCTGCAAATAACGGTTTGCCGTCTTGCCAAATCGACTGGTGAACGTGCATCCCGGAACCGTTGTCGTTAAACAGCGGTTTGGGCATGAAGGTGATGGTTTTGCCGTATTTTTTGCCGACGTTTTTGATGACGTATTTGTATGTCATTAAGTAGTCAGCGGCTTGGACTAATGTTGCAAAGCGGAAACCGAGTTCGCATTGACCGCCGGTGGCGACTTCGTGGTGGTGCTTTTCGATTGGTACGCCGCATTTTGCCATTGTCAGCAGCATTTCCGTTCTCATGTCTTGAGAGGTATCGGTTGGTGCTACTGGGAAATAACCTTCTTTGTAACGTGGTTTGTAACCGAGGTTGCCGCCTGCTTCTTCTTTGCCGGAATTCCAGCGACCTTCGATCGAGTCTACGTAATAGTACCCGGAATTTTGGGTTTGGTCGAAGCGAACGTCGTCAAAAATGAAAAATTCTGCTTCCGGGCCAAAGAATGCTGTATCGCCGATGCCGGTGGTATTTAAGTAGTCTATGGCTTTTTGGGCGATCGTGCGGGGACAGCGACCGTATGGTTCGCCGGTGCGGGGTTCTTTGATGCTGCAAATGAAGCTGATGGTGGGTTCTGCCATGAAGGGGTCAATCCACGCGGTGGTAGGATCGATGACCATTGTCATGTCTGATTCGTTGATGGCTTTCCAGCCGCGAATGCTGGAACCGTCGAAGGGTACGCCGTCTGTGAAGGCGGTTTCGTCGATTTGGTCGTGGTACAGGGAAAGGTGTTGCCAGATCCCCGGCATATCGATGAATTTTAGGTCAACGATCAGGATTTTATTTTCTTTTATGTAGTTTAGGGCTTCTTGGGGTGTCTGGAACATGACTTACTCCTGATGTTAGTTGTGTCTTGGCGATCCTCTTCGAGGGCTTCGCTAACGGCAGATTTTAGACTGTTTGGGCGATCGTAGGCTTTCAGTAACCACGTTTTTGTAGCAAAAGATACAAAATATTCAAAGTGCGCCCAGTGCGGGCGGGCAGTTCGTGATTCTTGCCTGGTCTATGTTTCGGCTGTTGATCTAAGGCAAAAGGCTGAACTTTGCGGTCAGTTGCTGGGGAGGGACTACCCTCTGTGCAAATCCTATCTCAAATCTTAATCAAAGGCCGATTTGTAGTAGTCTACAATAGGCGGTCTATCTCAGATAGAAAAGTATTGATAAAGATTTTTGGGAGAGAAACTTATGCGCGATGCAGTGACGAGCCTGATTGAAAATTATGATGTTGCTGGTAGGTATTTAGACCGAGATGGTATCGATCGGTTGAAATCTTATTTTGCAACGGGCACAGCACGGGTACAGGCGGCGGCTGCGATTAACAGCAATGCTGCGGAAATTGTCAAGCAAGCTGGTATTCAGCTATTTGCTGAACAGCCCGAACTGATCCGTCCCGGTGGAAATGCCTACACGACTCGTCGCTACGCGGCTTGTTTGCGGGATATGGACTACTACTTGCGCTACGCTACTTACGCCCTGGTGGCTGGAAGTACCGATGTGCTGGACGAGCGCGTGCTGCAAGGTTTGCGGGAAACTTACAATTCTCTGAGCGTTCCCATTGGCCCGACGGTGATGGGGATCGGCATTATGAAGGAGATGGTTAAGGCTCAGGTGGAAGCTGCCGGCTTGTCTGTGGGGCCTTTTCTGGAACAGCCTTTTGATTACATGATTCGCGAATTGAGCGAACAAGATATTTAAGTCAAGCAAGCTGGTTCTTTTAGCAGCAAATTGTATTTGTGGCTTGCAGTTAGGAGCCGTTGGATCGATCGCTTTTTTGGGCATCCGTGCCTCCAAGCGATCTTTTTTATGGGTTAAAAATCGCCGATACATCCCCAGACGAGGCATTTATCAAGGGGATTTTTAGTTTGGCCGCGATCGACTTGTTCGGCGGTTGTGGCTTCTACTTCGCCGTTTGCGTAAAGGATGTGGATGATGTTACCGCTGACGAAGGCCAGGGGATTTTCTTGACAAAAGCCCGGATTTCTGATTGGAAAGTTAAAGTTTTTTATGATCGATCGCATTTTATTTGTAACCGTTTGACCTGTAGCTACATAATCCGCTATTCGCCAAAGTTTTTGTGTGATTCTACGAATGTTTGTCTGTGATTGAACTCAACACGGAGAGCGTTCTCAGTCACATAATGTGAGGTGAGGGCGATCGCCCACCAGATCTGGAAAACCCGGAAAAAATGGCGGTGGGCGAAGAAGGCCAGCTTCTACTGGGAAAACCAGATGGTAGCCAAAAATCAGCAGTCGGGCTTGTGCGTAAGTGCTAATCTGATACTGTCCTAAACCCGATCCGTACAGATTAAAAACCTTGGCTAAACAACGAATAGACACTTTATTGGTAGACCTAGATTTGTGCACTTCCCGACAACAAGCTCAGGCCTTGATTCGGACTGGGAAAGTCTCCATCAACCAGCAGGTAATTGACAAACCAGGGACTGAGGTTGATATTGCAGCAAATATTCAGATTAAAGAGCGATCGCGCTACGTTTCCAGAGGTGGCGACAAATTAGCCAAAGCTTTAGAAGTTTTTGCGATTCCCGTCGCGGGCAGAATTTGTCTCGACGGCGGCATTTCCACAGGCGGTTTTACCGACTGTCTGCTACAAGCCGGCGCGACTCTAGTCTACGGCGTAGATGTGGGCTACGGTCAAGCAGATTGGCGCTTGCGTAACGATCCGAGGGTAATTTTGAAAGAACGCACCAATTTGCGGTACATGACGGCTACAGAACTTTATGGGGAGTCTGGGCGAGCAGATTTGGCGGTAGTGGATGTGTCGTTTATTTCCCTCGATAAGGTTTTACCGGCGCTGTGGGAATTGTTGGCACCGCCGCGAGAAGCGGTATTGTTGGTAAAGCCGCAATTTGAGGTTGGGCGCGATCGCGTCGGGAAAAAAGGCGTAGTCAGAGACTCAGCAACTCAAGCCGATGCGATTTTTCAAGTGTGGAAGGCAGCTACAGCTTTAGGATGGCAGGAAAAAGGCTTAACGTGGTCGCCTTTACTTGGCCCGGCTGGTAATATCGAGTATCTTTTATGGTTGGGGATCGATCGCGAACCGGAACCAGACGAAAGTGCGATCCTCTTCGAGGGCTGCGCTAACGAAGAAGGTGTTGTGAAGGAACGGATATCAGAAGTCGCCAAAGCGGCCGCGCGGGAACTTGTCAATCGATTGTAAATTTGAGATTTGAGATTTGAGATTGACTGCAACCGATCGAGCTAATCAATTTTACAATTCAAATTTAGAACTCCAGATTTATCTAAAATTTCAAATTGTTTTGTCAATCAGACTCCTAAACTTTCACTTAGTGAATAATTCCATGCAGCCATTAAAACAAGCCGGTTCGATTTTCCTGTACATCCTAGGTGGCATCGGGTATTTAGCGATTGCAGCTACTATTGTAGGCGTTTCAATTCTGATCAAATTCGCAGCTCTGCTGCTGGCAGACAAATTATTATATACAATTCTAATTATCGGTGATTTGTTGAGGGGCATCGAAATTATTGAACTGTTAAATATCTTAATATTTGCTTTTATCGGCATGGGATTTGGCGTGGCTACAAAACTTTTGATTCCTCAATATGGACGGCAAATTAGTGCGGCTTTGTTGATAGTTATAGTTCCCTTGGTTTTTATGAGTACGCCAGCTATTAGATATAATGCTTGGCTGGAAAAAGTAGGGGAATCGGATAACTTATTGCCTGCGGATACTGCAACATTAACTAACTCATTTTTGCAGAGAAAGGTAGGATTGCAGGGTTTTCTCGGTTATTACGTATACACTGGTCAGTTTCCGGTGATTCCGACCAAACAATCTGAGATGAAAGACCTCGACAGCTTTGAAAAAAAAGTTAATTCCAGATTTGTGCAGTTAACGGGTGTGGCTCCGACGATTGTTTCTTGGTCAATGCGGGTTTGTTTTTGGCTGATTAGACTATTTTATTTTTCTATCGCGGTAATTGCGACGATTGTTCATTTTAGGGAAGGCGTGAGAATCGCGGGAAGATAAGACTCGGCGGTTGAAACCGCGACTATACAAACGAAGTCTGCCTCCGCGGACTGAAGAGAAGACTCGGCGGTTTCAACCGCCGAGTCTTCTGCAATTTTTAGGACTCAGTAATCAGTTGACCAATTTTTTTTAAGACTTGAAGAACCGTATAAAGTTCATTCATTAAAGGAAGCGGTGAAAATATTCTTGATAAGTCATATTGAGGTGGATTCTGAAAGTCTAGCTTGACGAATACAATTTCACTGCCATTTGTCATCGCAGCAAAACTAGGTCTATCCTTACGGGGATTGGCGGTCATGTATGCTAGTGTTTGGGGAAGTGCAGACATTACTGAAATGGTGGTGCGTTTCGACTCTAAGAGTGTCACCCAGAACTGATTTTGCATCACTAAAACATCAATCCGTCCCTTGAGAGTTTCTACTTCCTCATCCTCCTCCTCTAAAACAATTCTTACAGATTTTTCAGCAGTCATTTTAAAAGGTGAATCGTAAAAACCTGCTCGTTCCAATAGAGGCGAACCCATGATTAGGGTGACAGTTCCTTCTGTCAGATTTCCATCATTGAGATGATAGAGATATCGCCGCCGAATTAAATTGAGAGCACTTTTATCAGCTTCTGTAATTTCGGGCAAATCTGCATACCATTCGGGAAAAAATCCCTCGGATTCAGTGCGCGTAATCCTGAATCGAGATTCAACATCTGCTAAAGTTGCAATAATTTCAGTAATGGCTGTTGTTTGTGTCATATTTTAAACTCTTGCTGCAAGCGATCGATAATTGTATTACGCTCGATGGTAGCTAGAATTTCTTGAATGACGGTATCTTGTCCCATCGGGCCCCAGGTGCAGCCTTTTTCTAAATAAACTTGGGCGGCGCGACCGACAGCATAGGTTCCGTAAGCTGCTAAACTAGCTTGAGTGACAGCAACTCCGGCGAAAGTAGAAAAGCCGATTTGCGGGGCGACAGCCGCTGCACTTTTACCAAATCCCAAGAGGAAACTGCTACCTAATTCTCCCAAAAGTACGCCGCCTGCGCTGGAGAAAATAGTTTGCCAAAGTTTCCCGGCTTCGTAACCAGTCATGGGTAAACCGTAAAGTCTGGATAAAGAGCGAATTAAGGCTAAATCTGCGACTGTTGCTCCCATTACATCGAGGAAAGCAACGGGATTTAAGCCTACCGCTAAGGCTTTATATTTTGCAAATTGCCAGATTAAATCGTCGGCTTCTGTTTGCCGCAATTTGAGAACTTGATGGGCAATATTTGCTTCGGCATCCCTAGCTTCTACTAAAGCATTGAGTGCGAGGAGCGATCGCCCTTCTCTGTTAAGAATTGTCAAAATCTTGTGTTTGAGTTGGTCTATCTGGGCGGGAGGCGACTCCCATTCGTGGGTGACACTTCCATCTGACCATTCGACGCGCACTTGTACCGGTGCGGGTTCGGCGGCTACCATGACTATTTCTAAAGATTTAGCAATTTTAGGAGCGGATTTTGGTGTAGATTGATCGGAGGTGTTGTTTGGGCGATCGCCCGAAATTTCCGTATCTGTGGCATCTGTCACCGTATCTGCTGCTAACTGTTCGGAATTTCCCAGTGATTGCAAACTTTGGTAAATAGCTTTTCTGTCTAATTCTGGATACAGATCAATTTTATTAAAAACCAAAATCAGCGGTTTTTGAGCGGTTTGCAATTCGCACAAAGCTTGATATTCAGTGCGAGTGATATCGCCCGCTACAACAAACAGAATTAAGTCAGATTGGCGAGTTACTTGTTTGGCCATTTCGCCGCGCACTTCGCCACCAACTTCATCAATTCCGGGAGTATCAATTAATTCTACTTGGATTTTTTCTGTACCTTCGGCGGTGGGAATAGAGGGAATTGTCCAGCGCACGGAACGCGGCCACTGAGTCACGCCGTTGAGAGGGCCTGTTTGCAGGATTTTTTGACCTAAAAGTGCGTTTAATACGGCTGATTTGCCGCGACTGACAAGACCAAAGGTAGCAATGCGAATGACATTATGATCGAGTTTTTCCGAGGTAGAAGTTAAAATATCTAACTGAGTTTGCAGCGCGGCTTCTAATTCTGTATTATTTGAGTTTTTTTTGCCTTGGCGCAGGTGGGAGTAGCGCGCGAGGGCTTGGCGCAAACTGGCGCGGGCTAGGGATAGGCGATTTTCTTGAAGGGAATTGTCAGCCATTGGCGATCGGCTTTTTTAAGCAATGTAATTGAGCGTGGAAATATAACATTCTATTTCTTATTTTAATACAATTTTTGATAAATTTCTAGCTGTTTATTTGGGAGTTATGTAGGGACACGGAACTGTCAAGGCCTGTTAACAACCACGTCAAACCCTTTGTATATCTCGTTTACTGCCGAGGCCAGATCCCCCTAAATCCCCCTTAAGAAGGGGGACTTTGAGAATGCTCTTGTCCCCCCCTTTTGCAAGGGGGGTTAGGGGGGATCTGGCCCTAATCGTCAGACAGACAAGGTTCCTGGCCGCCCTTGCCTCCAGGACTATTTAATTGGCGGCCGAATTAACAACCTGGGGCCCAGATGTCTGAGGCGAGAGACGACTTGCAACTTGGTTGATGAAAGCTTGCAAGAAGGAAACTTGCTGATTTTGCATAAATACTGCTTGCAAAGTTTTCGTCAGTTCCGTAAGATTGAAGATGCCTTTAGCATTTTCCAATTCTTGAGTTGAGAAATATTCAATCAAACTCAGTCCAGCTATTCTGGTAAAATATGCTGCACTAATTCCCTGCACCGCGCCTCCTGCTGCATAGGTAACGGCATTGCTTTTCAGCAGTCCCGTAATAGTTTGGGTAGACAGTTCTACTAATCCCAGTTTGAACATTTGGGTTGCTAAAGTTCCCGCTACTGTTTTAGCTTGGTCTAAGGAAAACTTTTGCTGGTAGATAGCGCCGAGGTCGATTACGAGTTGGGTGCTGATGGCGGTTGTTGCTAACAAGTCTAAGGCGGGAACTGGGTTAGCAAAAACGGCGGCGGCGGCGATATACTGATATTGTTCGATGATGGGCATTGCCCGATCGCGCCGAACGACATTTAATAAGGTTTTTGCCTCTAATTTGATACTTGCAGCCTCGCGCACGGCACTCGCCCAGACCAACTGTTGCCCTTCTTGAGCTAAAATTTGAGTCAATCTTGCTGTCAGCGACTCAAGTTGAGAGACTTGATTTTCGATGCGTTCTTTAAATGTGCCGTCCGCTTGGTGCTGACGAACTTTAATCGAATTGGGAGAAGCTGCGATCGCAATTATATCTTCTGTCCCCAATATTCCTTGCATTTTCTGCTGCAAAGAGTTCAAAACCTGCGACTGCTGCGCTGGCAAATATTGGTCTAGTTTGTTCCAGACTAGCAGCACGCGCTGACCTGCGGACGCTAGTTGAGATAATGTTTTAAACTCGGAATCGGTGATGTCGCCCGCTGTCACAAACAGCACTAAATCACCGCCGATTTTGGTATCGATATTTGTTGTATTGGCAAACAGCGCTGCTGTTTCTGAGAAAATCTGCTTTTGTGGCTGTTGAGATGCCCAATTAGAGTTTAGAACTTGAATTAAGGCAGTTTTACCGACTGCTTTGCCGCCTGTGACGGTAATCCGCAAGTCTTGTCGGTCTAATTCGGCTTTGAGTCGATCGAGCTTTGCTGTTAGATGAGCCGGATTTGCCGAGTTTTGAGCTTCCAAGGCGAGCAGTTTAATTGCTGCTTCGGCAGTCGCGATCGCTTTTTCGGCTGCTTCCCGGTTGGCCAGGGGTTGCGGGAGTGCGAGTTCGAGTTTGGGGGATTGTTGTTTCCACCACCAATACCCTGCACCGGCTGCCGCCAAGCCGATGAGTGCCGTTTCGCCCATTTCTGAACCCGAATGCTGGAGAGTTTCCAACAGCCACAGCGCTGCTGAAAGTCCTATTCCGCCTATCAAAATCGGTCGCCGCAAGTTAAGTGTCATTTTTCCCTTCCTGTGGGTATTATCGCCAAGCTTAACCTTACCGGGCTTGGCATCCCGGACTATCTTCTATGGTAACTCTGCGGCATCCAAACTGGCGATCGGGCTACCCGTGCGGATTACACCCTAAAGTTTTTGGACAAGTGCAAAATTTTTGTAGTAAGGACTTCAGTCCTTGCAGTTGAGTTAAGCAAGAAAAAAGTGAAGTCATTACTACAAACTGTTAATCTTTGAGAAATCGGACGGGTAATTGTCTAATCTCCCAAACAAATTCCCAAACCGCGCGCCGTTTTAACCAGAGTACCATCGAAGTCTACGGGTCTGTATTTGGCGATCGCATCTTCCAATGGAACGCTGACAACTTCTCGCTGCTGCCAAGATACCATGCGGTCAAATTTCTCTTCGGCAATTAAATCAACTGCTGCGACGCCAAAAGCAGAAGCAATTAATCTTTCTAGCGAAGAAGGTGTTCCCCCGCGTTGAGTGTGTCCCAAAACGGTGACGCGGGTTTCTGCACCGCTACATTCAGAAATTGTATCAGCTAAATACTGACCGATTCCGCCTAATCGACTTTGACCTAAGCGATTTGTGTGCATTACTAATTCGCCTGCTTCTGTGCGAACTGCCTCCGCTACTACAATTAAACAGTAGGTTTTTCCACGGTCTTGGCGTTCTTTGATTTTGGCACAAATTTGGGAAATTTTGTAAGGAATTTCGGGAATCAGAATTATATCAGCTCCCCCAGCTATTCCGGCACTAATTGCAATATGTCCGGCATCGCGTCCCATGACTTCAACAATGATCACGCGGCTGTGACTTGCTGCGGTAAAATGTAAGCGGTCTAGTGCTTCTGTGGCAATATTGACAGCAGTATCAAAACCGATCGATCGCTCGGTAATTCCGACATCATTATCAATAGTTTTAGGAATAGCAACTAAATTCAAATTGCCTTGTTTGGCAATCTTCCTGAGAATGGCTAGACTGCCATCGCCACCTATGACAATTAAGGCATCCAAACCTAGTTGATGATAGCCTTCGATAATGTCATCAGAGCGATCGCGCACAGTCCCATCAGGCATCGGGAAGGCGAAAGGGTTGCCCTCGTTTGTAGTCCCTAGCATCGTACCGCCAATGGTCAGCCAGGAGTCTACTTTTTCCACATTCAACGCAATTGCTTCGGGAGGACGACTCATCAACCCTTTGGTGGCTTGACGAATACCCATCACTTGCCAATTGTAAGTTTCCGTGGCGCGGTAAACAACGGCTCGAATCACTGCGTTTAAGCCGGCACAGTCACCCCCGCTGGTGAGAATGCCGATACGTTTTTGTTCTCCCATAATTAAGCCAGACTTTTGTTGCTCAGAACATGAGTTGATATTTTTAGATCCCGATTCGTTCAATCCTGATTTTCGACCTAATTTAGTGGCTCAAAAGTCCCAAATCACAGTCTCAAATACAACATAAATTTTACTTGGGATTGAGGCGTTTAGAAACTTGGTTAATGATGCCGCTGAGAATTGCACCGCCCATGAGAATGCCGAGAGCGGGATTAAATACGGGCTGCCACAGACTGTACCATAAATCGAAACCGAGATTCACCCCGGTCGATCGCCCTGCTACGGCGATCACAAACCACGCAAAAATAGCAAAGACGAAAAATACATCCGCTACTAGAATCAAGTTGAGGAAGTTAAGAATTTTATCTTTCATGGTCGAGGGTTCCTTTTGAGTGTATATTTGTCGAGTTTTGGCAAGCGGTTGTTCATTCAGTTGACAGTTGACAGTTGACAGTTGACAGCTTGGCTTGAGCGAAGCCGAGGGGAGCCAGTCGTTGGGTTGACAGCACTTGACAAAAGAAGTCCGAGGATTGGAGTAATCAATAGTCTGATTTTAATCTCTCCCTACAAGGGTTCAGGCTTTAAACCAATTCTTTCTGGTAATGGGGCGGATGGATAGCTGCAACAGGCGATCGAATCAAGATAAAATATCATTCAATTGTTTTCGCATACTTGTGGTCAAAATATGGTTCGTTATACACTTCCTCAAAGCCCCGAAATTATTTTAACTGTCAAAGGGAAAGATTCAGCGAAAGCCCGCGAAGAAGCGATGGATCGGCTGATGCTGCTGATGGATGAAGGTAAGCTACCTACAGAGCTCGCAGAAGGATTTGGGCCCAAGCAGTTTGTTGAAGTGATCGAAGATGCTTCTGTGTCTGACGGTGAGGACGCAATTACTGAAGCAGTGCAGATTTTGAGCAATTTGGCAAGTCTCAAATTGAAGGTGATGGAATCCCGCGAAGAAGCCCTAAAAATCCGGGAGGCGATCGATATTTTGTTTACAGATGAGCCTGTAACTGCCGAGGAAATTGGTCGTCTCAAAGACGGTTTCAAGGTTCTCAAAAATTTCGCTCAAGCTAATGTCCGCTATCGAGAAGCTAGGGGAAAAGCTGAAGAAGCACGGGCAATTCTTGACGAAGCTTTGCAATCAGTAGAATCGGAAAAAAAGGCGCAGAAGTCGGCGAAATAATAGCAGGGTAGGTTGAGAAATAAACCCTACCGTTCGCCCAATCTCTAACACATTTCATTTATTGTATCGCTGCTTCATCCGTCATTGCGAGGAACGAAGTAATCGCAGATGATTGCGATTGCTTCGTTCCTCGCAATGACATATAATAATTTTGCGACTAGACGTAATATTAAGTTAGTCCATCTTATTAAAATCAGGATAAAAATTGTGAGCGAACAACAAACAGGAATTCTCAGAAACACCATGACAGGCAGCTTAATGCTGGCGAAAAAATTAGGTTTTGAGCCAAAAACCGTGATTGATGTCGGCGCGGCATTGGGAACATTTAACCTTTACGAAACTTTCCCCAATGCGCGACATTTGCTAATTGAACCCATCGCCGAAAATGAACCTTACCTCGCCAAAATTTGCCGCAAGCTCAAAAGTGGAGAATACATTATTGCTGCGGCGGCCAAAGAATCGGGAGTTTGCACTCTCAGTGTCAGTCCAGGTATGTTACATTCTTCAATTTCGGAAAATCCGATTACTGATAGCAGCAATCCTTATTTGAGAAACATTCCAGCTATTACACTGGATGGTATATGCAGGGAAAGAAATTTGCCGGGCCCGTATTTAATTAAAGTTGATGTAGACGGCAAGGAATTAGATGTTTTAGCGGGAGCAACTGAGATTTTGCAGCAGACTGAATATGTAATTGTAGAAGTTACTTTGTTTGGTCAGATGTATGAAGTAATGAGTTTTATGAAGTCCCAAGGATTTGCAGCTTACGATATTGTTGATTTAGCCTATCGCCCGATTGATGCAGCTTTGTGGCAAATTGATATGGCTTTTGTTAAGGAATCTGGTCAATTTAGAAGAGATAGCAGTTACGCGAAAAAAGAGCAGGATATCGAAGCACTTAACTCGCATTTGAAAACTTATCGGGAAAGTTTTATCAAACACATTGATGCTTATTACAGCGACCCCGTAGAGCCGGAACCGCAGGTGAGTAAAGCGGTTTTGAGCGATGATTATGTTATCATTTGATATGTTATAGCCTTTCTCAGAAAGATCAGGTACGCTTCTGGTATAGGGCATAGGGCATAGGGCATAGGGCATAGGGCATAGGGCATAGGGCATACTTCACCACGCTTGAAAACCGCTATATGTAAAATAGTTTGGGTTTGTAGTAAGGACTTCAGTCCTATGATTTATGCGGACTGAAGTCCTCACTACGAATCTATAATATCTCTTACACAAGTTCTTTTGATTGAATTTTGAAACGGGCAAGATGCCCGTTTCAAAAAAATAGTTACAAATTTATTTTGATTGAATTTTGGAACTGGCAAGATGCCCGTTCCACAAAAATAGTTACAAATTTCTTTTGATTGAATTTTGGAACTGGCAAGATGCCCGTTCCACAAAAATAGTTACAAATTTAAAAAAGGCAGGTTTACTACTTCTCCGGCAATTTCTCCTAGCTGCACTTTCAGTCCTTCGCCTCCGGCTTTGGTGCGGATGTAAGCAAGACCAAAAAAGCCGGATTCTGTTTTGGTAAAACTGGTGAGTTTTCCTATTTTTTCTTCTCCGATGGTGATGACTGTTCCGGGTGCAACGGCGTCGCTCAATTGCACGCCCCAAAGTTGCTGTTTGACTCCTTGGTAGGTGTTTAATCTGGCAATTGTTTCTTGGCCGATGTAGCAGCCTTTGTCGTAGGTAATTGTGTTTAACAGGCGCGCTTCTAGGGGGTTGTAATCGTCGGTGAGTTCAAAATCTGTGGCGGGGCGGCCTTGTTCGATGCGTAGTTGTTCCCAAATTCGATCGCCCATTGGTACGGCCCCAGCTTTGACTAACTCAGTCCACAGGCGGGCTGCATCGCTGGCTGCGGCAATTAAGGTGTATCCAGGAGTGGCTAAACCGCTACCAACCGCAACTCTGACTTCTATACCTGCAAAGTCGATCGATTTATGAGTAGCGTAGGGTTGATTTTCAAGTTCGGTAACTCCGAGTTTTTCTAGTAAGCTACTGCTTTCCGGGCCGAGGAGACTGAAAGCAACTGTTGTATCGGTTAGATCTGTTAATTCTACGCGATCCATTGGGAAAATATAGCGATCGAGCAATTCGAGTAATTGGTGGCGGCGGTTGGCTGAAACTAGCAATATTACAGCATCTTCTGTAGCATAGGCGGTGGCGAGGTCGATCGTCCGGGCGGTGGATGTGACGAAAACGGTGTCGCAACCTTGACCGGGTTTGAGTATGTTAAAGTTATTGGTACTTTGATTGTGTAGGAACCGCAGGCGATCGCTATCTGAGATTTGAATGCGTCCCCAGTGAGTGCGATCGCACAAAGCCGCACCTTGTTTCGTTGCTGCGATGGCGGCGCTGTCGTTACCAAAACTAACGGGGACTGTTTCTGTGGTTGCTAACTCTGTAAAAGTAGCGCCGGCTGCGGCTTGAATGTCGTGCAATTCTTGAATTAGCATAGGATTTGAGATTTAAGATCTTAGCGATCGTGTATTGAATGATTTATGCTGAGTTTGAGTTGGCGATCGCACTCAGATCTCAAGAAACCGAGTTTTTTACAGAATCTCCAGGCTGTAACCAAGTATTCTTCTGAAAAAACAAGCCAGTTTCTGATAACTGTCAACTGTCAACTGTCAACTGACAACTGACTAATGATTCAAATTAGTAAAGACTTCTTGGATTAATTGACTAGCTTTGAGCTCAAGACGATTCCAATCTACATCGCCAGTGTCCTCGTCAATTAAAAGAGTGTCAATTATGACTTCTTGGCTTTGCATTTGAGTGTGGGCTGGCTGGTAGTTGACAAAGCAGACTCGATAGCAAAGTTCCCAAATATCGATCGATCTTTGCTCGCCTTGATGCTCTAAAATTAGTTGATAGCCGGGAATCGGAACCTGCACCTCTTGATAAGTTCCCGTCCACACAGACTCCTCTAATTGTTTGCGGATGTTGTCGAGCACTCGGATCATGGCGGGCTGCATGAGAAGTTCAGCTTGCTTCCAGGCGATCGGGCTAGTTATCTTAGGCTTCATATACAAGGTTCTAAAAAGGAAAATCAATTAATTAATTTTCCTGCATCGGGTGCCAACTTGTGAGACATCCGCCGCAAAATGTTAAATTTAGCCGATCGCACATCTTGCACCGTTGCCAATAAGTTTTTTAAGAACAGGCAAGATACCTGTTCCACAAGACATTAAATTTCTGCTTGTGGAACAGGCATCTTGCCTGTTCCGAAGAAATAGCAGATAGCCAAGGGGTTAAAACTTCAAGCTCTTGCACACAGCTTTTCAATTGGGTATGGGCGATGTAGGATTTGAACCTACGGCATCCTGCGTGTAAAGCAGGCGCTCTACCACTGAGCTAATCGCCCAATTGCGCTTACAGGGATTTATCATATCACAGTATCCCAGAAAGATCAACTAAAAAAATCATAAACTTTTAATGCCCTCTGGCCGCACGCACGATCAAATAACCCTATGGAGTTTGCCCTTGGTGGCAGGCCTCACCTTTGGCCATACTCAAAGCAGCAACCTGACGTTGCTCGTTTCCGGCAGCTTCTTAGTTGGCGGACTGATGTTTGGCCCAGATTTAGACATCTACTCCTGTCAGTATCAGCGCTGGGGATGGTTCAAATTTATTTGGCTTCCCTACCAAAAAAGCCTGCGCCACCGCTCTTTTTTGTCCCACGGGCCTCTGATCGGCACTGCTTTGCGAATTTTGTACCTCGCGATCTGGATCGCGGTTGTGGGACTGTTGGGATTGACGATCGCCGAAAAAATTGGCAACTTAGCCGGAAATTGGCAAGAAGCGGTTTTCGGTTTGGGTCGATCGATCTCCGAACACTATATCGAATTTATAGCCATTTACATCGGTCTTGAATTGGGCGCGATGAGCCACTATCTGAGCGATTGGGGCGGCTCGGCTTACAAAAGATTCAAAAAGAAAGGATTTAGCGGGTTGCGCCCTCCTCAGACAATTAAGAGGCGCAAAATCAAAGCTCCCCGCCGCACGTCTAACAAATCTAATAGGTGAATTCCGATGTCAAATTCTCACAGTCGATCGCTCGTAGCACTGGAAAACCTGATGGAAGTTGTGGCCTCATTGCGATCGCCCGACGGCGGATGTCCTTGGGATTTAGCCCAAACTCCCCAAACTCTGATTCCGCACATCATCGAAGAAGCCTATGAAACCGCCGATGCGATTCGCAAAGGAGACAAAAGTGCGATCGTTGAAGAATTGGGCGACTTACTATTACAAGTAATTTTGCAAGCACAAATTGCCAGCGAATCCCATCAATTTAGCTTCGCCGAAATCGCTGCGGGGATTACCGAAAAACTGATTCGGCGACATCCCCACGTTTTCGGGGATGTAGAAGTCAACAGCGTGGATGAAGTTAACGAAAACTGGGAAAAAATCAAAGCAGCAGAAAAAGGCACAAATTCGGAAAACCCGCCAACTTTAGCCTCAAAAATGAGCCGTTATGCTAGCACTTTGCCCCCAATCACCGCAGCGGTAAAAATCTCTCAAAAAGCTGCGGAAGTGAGTTTTGACTGGGACAGTGTAGACGGCGTTTGGGATAAATTTGACGAAGAAGTAGCAGAATTTGAACACGCTCTCAAACACGAGGACAAGGCGGCGCAGGAGTCGGAATTGGGAGATATTATGTTTGTGTTGATTCAATTAGCTCGCTGGTACGATTTAGATGCGTCGGCTGCTTTGCAGGGAACGAACGATCGGTTTGTACAGCGGTTTGCTAAAGTTGAGGCTGCGTGCGATCGGCCTTTATCGGATTATCCGCCCGAAGAGTTAGAGGCTTTGTGGCAGCAAGCTAAGGCTTTGCTGGCGAAGCAAAAGTCTAAAACCCTCTAAAAATTATCTGCGTTTCTCTGTGTTTATCAGCCATAATCTGCGGTTTATGTACCATTCAAATATGTATGCAAGAGGTCAAATTTGAATATGAATTACCAAAGAGTTTGTGAAACAATTGAGCCTGAATCCCTGGAAATTAGGAAAAAAATTGCTCTATCTGTAGCGAAAGAATGTATCCAATTGCTCAAGAAAAACTACGCAGCAAAAGAGGTAATTTTATTTGGTTCCTTGGCTGGTGATAGTCCTTGGCACTGGGCCTCGGATATAGATTTGGCCGTCGTAGGTATCTCAAACGCTCAATGGTGGAAGGCTTACGGCGAATTAGAATCTTTGTGTCCGGGTTGGCTGAAAGTAGATTTGGTACAGTTGGAAGATGCTTCACCTCAGTTGCGCTGTCGGATTCTCAAAGAAAAACCCATGCCAAATAATATGTATTTAGCTCTAAAAACTCGCATTGAAGATGAGATGATTAGAATCGACCAAACTTGGGCGGTTGTGGAAACAATTTTGGCACAAGCTGAGACTCTACCAGAAATAGTTCTAACTCCTAGTTTGGCTAGTTACGTCAGTGATTTGTATGCAGGATTTGAAAGAATTAGCGAGCGAGTGGCTGTTGTCTTGGATGGAGGTATGCCCCGCGGCGAGAATTGGCATCAGGAGTTGTTGCGCCAAGTCGCGGAAGCGGGTGGCAAAAACCGTCCTCCGCTATGGCAGGGTTCTATATTGTTGGAACTTGATGATTACCGAAAATTTCGTCATTTAGTAGTGCACAGATATAAGGTCGATTTGCAGGGCGATCGCGTGTTAGAGTTGGCGCAGAATATGCAGCCCTTGTTGGTGAGGGTGCGCGCTGCGGTGACGGTTTTTAATGAGTGGCTGGAAAGTCAGGCCGAAGAGTAAACTTTGTTGTACTCGCAACTAATGCCAGGTAATCTACTCGTAAAGCTTCGCGTCGTTGTACGGCGGATGTTCGCAGGCGATGTAAAGGGCGTTTGTGGGTTCGAGGGGTTGATTTGTTATGGGATCGATCGGCTTCAGGACAAAGCATAACAGGGAGAGCGATCGCCAATCCAAGCTTTCTAATTTGCCCCGTTCGTAGCGGCTGACAGTTGCATTACTGATACCGACATCTTTGGGTACGGGTTCTCCCGCTGTCCGAAACAAAGCCGCCTCATATTCTTTTGTCACCATTTCTGTTTCAATAATTGACCAACCTCGAAGCTCTCTACCTGCTTTCAGAAGCTTTCCCAATCTACCGCGTCCCGTATCAGTAAATCGCACAGGACGCAGCCTTTCCTGCTCGACTACAGCCTTAAAGTCAAGAAATCCCGGCATTTTACAGACCTAATTTAACCCTTAAGCGAGCTTTACTTTTGCTCTACGAAAGGCAGCATACAAGATTTGAGCATTACACATTCACAAACATAGTTGCAATTTGTCTGCATTCGTGTAGAATGTTATAAGGTGAAAATCAGACACAAACTAACTCAAGCCCCAATTTCAGGAGTGACTCAGCCATGACAGCACTTTTTCGCCGTATCCAGCCCTCGAAAAAGCTCCGTATCACCGCCCGGTTGATCGCCCAATTCCTCAAAATCAGCCAAAATTTAATTAAGCGAGTGGAGTGCTGGGCTGGCGTAGTGTTTGTGCACCATCACAGAGGCGGACAATTTATCTCGTACCGCAGGCTGGAAGAATGGCAAAATGCGTTAGCGAAGCCCTCGAAGAGGATCGCCCACCAAATTCAAACTTGCCCCACCCTGAGAGAACTCTCGCAGCTCAAAACATCAATTCAGCGCGACACCAGGAAATTCAAAAAACAATACTTACAAAAAACGCTTGACTTTTTGATTCAAATGTGCATTGAAAGACAGGACATTCTCGAAATCTGGGAAAGCTCAAACTGCATAGCTTCGTAGCAGAAATCAGGCAGATTCCCTAAATCTAACAACCGCACCCAACGGTGAGAACGCTGTTAATTGCTCAAACCATTGCCTTAGATTCTATCAACTGTCAACTGCCAACTGCCAACTGCCAACTGTCAACTGTCAACTGTCAACTGTCAACTGTCAACTGTCAACTGTCAACTGTCAACAGAAGCGAAACATTTGCGAGCAATGGCGAGATAAAATCACCCCAAAAATCACCCGCGAATGCTCCGCCACATCCACAAAAGCGATCGCCTCTTCAATTAAGACATTGCTTGAGCGATATAATCAAAATAAGGAGCAGCTTCCTGAGCATCATCCTGATTGAGCAAAGCCAAAGAAGCTTCCTTCAAACAGCGAATAGCTTCCACCATGCCAGGAACAGGAACGCCCAGAGAATTGTACATTTCCCGAACACCAATCAAACCGATGCTTTCGATCGGCTCTTTGTCACCGGCCAAGATACCGTAGGTAATCAGACGCAAATACCAGCCGTAGTCGCGCAGACACAAAGCCCGTTCGCGCTGGCCGTAAGCATTGCCTCCAGGGGAGATAAAATCAGGGCGTTTTTTCCAGAGTTTTTTGCTAGCTTCTTCAACAATTTTTTTCTCACTGTCAGACAGCGCAGTAGCAATACGCACCCGCTGTTCTCCCGTCTTAAAAAAATCATTGATGCTTTGGAGTTCGCCGGTACTGGGATAACGAAGTTCGTCATCGGCTTGGAGAATAAATTGGCTAACTACGCTCATTGTTATTCAAATTTGAGGATATTTGAGGAAAAGATTAATTGACATTCCCATCTCTTAAAGATGAGATTCCTGCTTGGGCGACTTACCTTGCTGCTAACATTAATCAATCTTAGAAGTAGATAGTAAATCTCCGCAAGCGTTATGCTTAGTGACTAAGCCAGTTTCCTTGTGTCCCAAGGTACTGGGGGGAAAATTCAAAAACTGCGATGCAAGAGTTTGGATGTCGGCAGACATTGAGACTGTTTGACGAGTTTGGACTGCTTGGCCCCAATAGCATATCGCACAGGCTCGATCGAGTACAATCTCCCCGGTTAAAGCTTGGCTGTAGCAGCAAGACGTTCAGCCGCAGGAAGACAGGCTGCGCTTGAGCTTAAGTGCGATCTACTTATCTCTCGAAAGAGAGAACGATATTGCATTACCATATTAAATCCTACCACGACTACTTGTGACCAAATCTAAATTCCCCACCCGAAACTCGACGAAAGTGGCAAACCCTTGCCAGCAAGGTCAACTGATTGAGCTTGAGATTACCGACTTGGCAGACACCGGCGACGGAGTTGGTCGTTTTGAGCAGGTTGTAGTGTTTGTGTCCGATACCGTTCCGGGCGATCGCATCCTGGCCCGCCTCGTGCAAGTCAAACCAGGCTATGCTACAGGTAAGCTGGACACACTTCTCGAAGCATCAGAACACCGCATCCGACCCAACTGTATTGTCGCCGACAAGTGCGGCGGCTGTCAGTGGCAGCACGTAGACTATGAATATCAGCTTGCAGCCAAGAAAAATCAAGTCATTCAAGCCTTAGAAAGGATTGGCGGATTTAACGATTTGCAAGTCGATGAAATGTTAACGGGGAAAATCGAAGGATTTTCCCAATTTTTGGGATATCGCAACAAAGCGACTTATCCCGTAGCAATTTCTGCCACAGGTCAAGTCCAAGCAGGTTACTATCAAAAAAGCACCCACAAATTAGTCAATCTCAATCAATGTCCGGTGCAAGACCCGCGCCTCAATCCGTTATTAAAAGAAATCAAAGAAGACATACACTGGAGAGATTGGCCAGTCTACGACGAAAAGAAACATACAGGAGAATTGCGTCATTTGTCCTTGCGAATCGGACGGCGCACGGGGGAGATGCTGCTAACTTTAATAGTTCGCACTGGAGACTTGCCGGGAATCGAAGAACAAGCGGCTGAGTGGCTGAAACAGTATCCTCAACTTGTAGGTGTTTGTTTGAATGTAAATTCAGCTCAAACTAATGTAATTTTTGGTTCAGAAACTCGCTGCATTGCTGGCCAGTCTTATCTGCGAGAAAAATTTGCTGGTTTGAACTTTCAGTTAAGAGCAGATACTTTTTTCCAGGTAAATACTGAAGCCGCCGAAGGGCTGTTGCAGGTGATTGTCGGGGAATTAAATTTGCAGGGAAATGAGGTTTTGGTTGATGCTTACTGCGGCATTGGGACTTTTACTTTGCCGCTGGCAAAACAAGCTAAAATTGCGATCGGTTTAGAAGTGCAACCTGTGGCGATCGAGCAGGCCCGATTAAATGCTGAATTAAATGATTTGAGAAATGTCGATTTTCAGGTGGGAACTGTAGAGGATTTGCTGCCTACTTTGGGATTGACACCGGATATTGTATTGCTAGATCCTCCGAGAAAAGGGTGCGATCGCGCGGTGTTGGAAGCTATCAAGGAAATTAAGCCAAATCGGATTGTTTATGTTAGCTGCAAGCCTGCTACTTTGGCTCGCGACTTGAAGATTTTGTGCGAAAATGGAGATTATAAGTTAGCGCGGGTGCAGCCGGCGGATTTCTTTCCTCAGACTTCTCATGTGGAGTGTGCCGCGTTTTTGGTGCGGTGAGTCAAAAGGGCGATCGCCTTTTGGGAATGAAAGGGCGATCGGCTTGTTTAACTCTTTTCATTTTGGTTGAGTGTTATAATAATATTGATGCTAAGCTCCTGTAGAGATAGATCCAAAAAGCAATGACATCAGCTTTAATTTATCCTCATATCGAGAAAGTAGCGGGTCAACCCGCACGGTTGCAGCGGATACCGCGCGTGCGGGTTGCTCAGATTGTGATGGATTATCTAGCTTACGGTTGGTCTGTGGAGGAAATATGCCGCCAGCATCCTTATTTGATGCAGTCGGAGGCTCATGCAGCGATGGCTTATTACTTCGACTTTCAAGCAGAAATCGATCGAGAAATTCGGATGGAATGGGAGCAGGTACAACAGGAAAAATCTTTGCTTTCGCCTTCACCATTTTTCGTGAGAATGCGAGCTAAGGGGTTGTTGTAAGTGGCAATTTCTCTGTACATGGACGTTCATATTCCGCAAGCAATTACCGAACAGTTGCGCCGTCGCGGTGTGGATGTTTTGAGTGCGATCGAAGATGGTGCGATAGAATTGCCAGATGACCAACTTTTGGAACGTACCACTCAATTAGGGAGAGTATTATTTACTCAAAATATCGGTTTTAGGGCAATGGCTCACGATTGGCAGCGTCAGCAAAAACAGTTTGCTGGTTTGATATTTGGACATCAGTTAGGCGGTACGATCGGACAATTTGTTAAGGATTTGGAACTCATTGCTTTAGCTTCGGAATCTGATGAATGGATGAATGCTGTTGAGTATATTCCTTTTTAGGGGCGCTCGTCGATTAATAGTAATAAGATTAAATAGAATTAATTATCTCGCAGTCCAGTTTCTTGTAACAGTTGGTTTGCCCAAACCAGATTTTGTTCTGACAGAGACGGTATTGGATCTCGATCGTAATCAATTCGATAATCGTAGCCCGCGCGATCGTAAACACCTGCGAACAATTCTGGTAAGTTAACAATGGGTTCTACATCTTCCTCACGCAAGGGAAGTAGAAATACAGGTAGAGAATCGCTCAGATTAAAAGCATAAAGTTCTGCCAGAGGACGGCGATTGCTGCGACTGACTAAAACGCGATAATCGCTTTGAATGGAATTGTTAAGTACGGGCATGGGTTCGCCTTTTCGCAGCAAGTCGATTTCAACTAAATGGGTTAGGCTACCTAAAATATTTTGGCGTTTTTTGAGGTAAGTAATTCTGCCATCTCCACTGCGTTTGTTGACTGGAGAAAGAATTTCAATTGCGGTTACAACTTGTTTAGTTGCCATTTCTCGTACTTCTAGGTAACTCTGTTTGATTTTTTCGGGGGCTGGCACTTTGACGGTAGTGGGAATTGTGAGGGTTGCAGTGGCAACTGAACCGGTAGGAATATCGGGGGTATTGGGTTGACGTTTGATTGCTACATCGGGGATGCCGACTAACAGCGAGTCCTCGTTATTGTCATTGATATCATTAATTTGATAGATGCGTTTTTCAATGGCGATTTCATATTTGGGGCGAATTTGAGGCATGATCGAATCGGCGATCGCAATAATTAATCGATTGTGAGTTTCCTGCCAGAAATCGGGGTGTTCTAAGTAGGGGTTCATTCCGGGAAAGGGTGAGGGCATAGGACTTTATTGGGATTTGTTGATTTTATAATCATTTTAGCACTGGGTTAATGTTGCGACAAGGGCGATCGCCTTTTGGGAAGAAAAGGGCGATTTCCTAGGGGATAGCTGCGCGGCGCGCGTACGTAATTTAGTTAGATGGTGGGTGGAATGGTGATCGCTCTTTTCAGGAAGGATATGTGGCTCACACTAAAGACTTGTCTGGATTTGTATCATTGACGCTTCTCTACTGTTGCAGCTAAGATACTTAATAGAAAGCTACATAGCTAACTCAACTCCATTTACAATTGGTAAGATATGGACCCCCTCACAACTGGCGCGATCGCAACTGCAACTCTGGTTTTAACGAAAGCCACTGAAAAGGCAGGTGAAACTTTGGGAGAAAAGGTATTAGAGCAAGCTGGCAAGTTGATGCAACTGCTCAAGCGTAAGTCTCCTGATACGGCAAGTGCCATAGAATTGGTAGCACAACATCCAAAATTAGTTGAACAGCAGCCAGAAGATTATGGAGAAGCCGTTTTGGTGGAAAAAGTCGAGTCAGCAGCTAAATCCGACTCTGAAATCGCGGTGGCAGTTCAAGCTTTGGCCGATGCTGTCAAGTCTCAGCCACAAACAAGTCAGAATATTACGAACGCAGAGAAAATCTATGGAAACTTTCAGGGATCTTCCATCGGGGGGAATGTTACCCTGAACAATTGACTGAACTCGCCCGAAGCGGAACGGGTAATTGTGCCTTTAGAAGAGCAAGAGATTGATGCCCAAGTAAAAGATGAATTATCCGATGAATTTTATCGCGGGATTTCAGCTCGTTACGAGCATATTTTGGCTGATGTTGATGTCTTGCGTCATAAGAAATTACAAGAAATAGCTGAAAAATTTGAAGAAAACAGAGTCGTTATTATCCACGGCGCTTCTGGTCAAGGCAAGACTACTTTAGCCTTTCGCTATCTTCGCGAATTCTTTTCCGACAAATCGCGCTTTAAAGTTCAACTAATTGATAGCAGAAAACACGCTCTTAGTATTGCGACAGCTATAGCCGATAAAGCTGATGCAATCGGTATACCGATTGCCGTTTATTTGGATATTTCACCTAATGATATTGGCTGGACTGAGTTGGTCAGACAATTATCTACTCACAGAAACATTCGAGTTCTGGTCACGGTTCGCGAAGAAGATTTTCGTCGAGCTAGTATTTCAGGTGCTGAAATTCAGTTTTCTGGAGTTGAACTGACGTTTAATCGGACTGAGGCGCAGGAAATCTATCAATCTCTTACAAGCAAGAAACTTCCAGCAGAATTCCTAACTTTTGAGGATGCCTGGAATAAATTTGGTGGTGAAGGCCCCCTCATGGAATTTGTCTATCTGGTGACTCAGGGAAATTCTCTTCGAGAAAGACTGTCACAACAAGTAAGACGACTTGAGGATGAAGTTAGGACAGGAAAGTTAAGTGATGCAGAAATTGCTCTTTTGAGATTAGCTTCTGTAGCGTCAGCTTTTGAATCTCAATTGCAGATTAAACCTCTTGTCAAACATTTAGCTTTAACTGCGCCAAAGAGAACTTTTGAACTGTTTGAAAAAGAGTATTTGCTTAGGCTTAGTGCGGATGGTTCTCTGATACAAGGGTTGCATCCTATACGCTCAGCAATACTTGCAGACCTTCTAATCGAGCCAATATTTTCACCGTGGTCAGAAAGCGCTAGCATCTGTTTGCCATTTATCTTTGAAGGTGATGTTGAAAGCTTTCTCCTTTACGCCTTCTCGCGTCACCGTTCAGAAATTGAACCTCTGCTAGAGTCTCTTGCTTGCTATCAGCCAAAACAGTGGACTGGAATAGCAGGAGTCACGCGGGCTTTAATTTGGTTAGGTATTAAGGAATACGCTGAAGCTAATAAACAACTTCTTGCAGAAATATATCAAGATGTAGGAACTGGTTTTCTGTTTGTATTAGATTGCGATTTTGTAGACGCTGCACCAGGCTTGGGCAGATCGTGGTTAAGCAACTTTGGACATACATTTACTCCAGAAGGACGGCAGCGAATAGAAGCTTATCAAGCTCGTCAGACTGATAAAAAGCAAGTGTTTGTACGTGCTGAAAGATGGTTGTCAAGTCGGACTCAACAACCTACAACACCCTCATCTGATGTGGATTGGTCGAGTATGGCGGAAACAATATTTTGGATAGGACATTTTGGAGTGTCCTGGCCTTTAGCAGAATGGCTTTCTAATTATAAGATTGACCGAGCAATTGATGCGCTCCCCATCGAGATATTAGCTGATTTAATGCTAGGGATGTCTTGCGGATATCAAGACGGCTTTAGTTCTTGGCTGGAGACGAATCGCTCTAGACTTATGAATCGCTTGCGGCAAGAAACACAAACAGTAGCATTGGAAGATGATGGAGAAAAACTTACGGCTCATTTTATTGTTGATATCCAGCAACAAAACGGCTCTCAATATGAAGACGAACAAGAAGCCGAAACTACTAAAAATCGCTTGCATGAAGAAGCCGTGCAGCGATGCGGACTATTAAGAAGACTTCTGCCAAATCGAGAACTGTATGCTTGTCAAGGTTACGGGCACAGGGTTTGGTCAGGTGAAATCCCATTCGATGAAACTAAAAAAACAGGTATTCCCAAGTCTTATCTTCCAATCTCGTGGCTGCTCTCAGTCAATTCAACATTTAGAGGATTGGCGCTACAACCTTTTAGACCTAAAACTTGGCTGGAATATACTGATTTAATTTTCAATCTCAGACAGGCTATACTCCAGGCGCTAAAACAACTAGAACAGGGTTGAGAAGTCTACTTCCGTCACTCAAAGAACGTTCAGTTAATTGGCAAATTAATTGACTCAAAAAGATGGGATTATTGTCAGCAGATACTGCTAAAAAAGCCCCTGCTTCCTCTTTGCGCTGTTGATGAGTGGGGTTTTGTTGATGAACTAGGCTCAGATTCACCTAGTCAAAAGGCTAAGGAAAAGTTATCCGTTGTCAGCAAACGAAGTTTGTTCCTCAAATTATACAAACCTTTTTTAACTGATTTTGGAACTTACACCAACACTCTTTATAACTTTTTTGACCAAGCCACTCATGCGATGGTATTAAACCCTCTCCTGGGAAAAGGATTGAAGCCTGACCAGAAAAATGAGATCAGCAGAAACCAAATAATTAAAAACACAGAACAGTATGGAATTAAAGCTAATTTGATTCGCATATCCAATTTCAATCTATCTAATACAATCAAAGTTTTGCCCAAGCTCCACAAGAACTTTAGACAGTTGATCGCTCAATTTATCAATGACAATGAATTGGAGTCTTTGGATGGTCAAGAACAGGCAGTCTATAGGCGTGTATGGAATCTCTGGTATTTATTTACATTTCAGCCAGATTTACGCTTAAAGAATCCTGTGCAAGAGTCTGCAAATCAATTTGAAAATAGTAAAAGAAGAATTATAAACCATCTCAAAAAAGAGTTACGAAATATTTGCTCTGACAAGTTACGAATTCAGATTATATCTGAAGAGGTTCTTTGGAGACAGGAGCGGACACTCTGGATAAAAATTGATGGCGAAAATCCAGTAGAAGTACACAAGTCATTGGAAAGCGTACTGATTGCGATTTGGCAGGCATTTTTGGAATTTAAGAACAAGGACTTGCGACACCATGTGATTGACTTAAATTGGTCTTTTGTTGCCATTGTACCCTTAGTCAAAGGCAAGTCTTTGAATGCTACGGCATGGCATATCAACCTAACTGTTCTGTTATCAAATGACGAACAGCTTGAATTAAAGTGGTGGAATTTAGTTCCCCATTCTATTCCTCCAGATGCTTTAACGAAATTGATGTTAATGACTTGGACAGATCCGTGTTTAGAAATTGGGAAGAAGCTAATTGATTCGGTGTCTCAGTTATCGTTGTTTGCCGCCCATATTCGAGATTTTGAAAGACTTCCTGATTTAGATGAGCAAGGAGAAAAACAATTTGCCGAGTATATTCAGCGTCTAGTTGATCCTATGAGTGAAGCCTTACAGCTAGTGCTAGATACAGAGGTAGAAATACTAAATTTTTTAGGAGAATTCTCACCTTCTGACTATGAAAATCGTCCAAATTTAAAGACTGTAGTGGAAGCTTTACAAGCTTTACACACTCAAGTTTTACCAACTGCCAATTTGCAAGGTCAGGTGACAATGGATTTAGAAGGAATGGTTGAATGGGCTAATCGGCTAGAAACAGGGAAACAGTATGCTTCTTTAGTGTATTTGTTTTGGGTCTCTGATATTGTAAGTATTGCCCCTGTCACCAAGTAACCAAAAGAGTGATCGCCCTTATTTTCCCCAAGTGCGCTCTTTTTTCCAAAATAACAAAAAAGGCGATCGCTCTTCCCTAATTTACCGCACGTTTGAGAATTTGACCGACAACTCCGTACCTATCGCCAACCAATCCATCGAGTTCGTGTTCAATATCTTCCAACCATCCCAGCTTACTCGTCCACTTACCATTAGCTAATTGTCTAGCTGCATGAGTTGGGATACAGCTAGAGTCAATATATAGTGCTATTTTTTCAGATCCAGGTTCTAATGTGTCGCCATTACAAATTTCATATCCCAGCGTTTTATAAGCCAGAATATATGCTTCTAGCGTCTCCTCTTGCGGCACGCCTTCTGGCCAATAAAATTGCTCTCCCGGTATTGGTTGCCACCATCGAACATCTTCGCCAGCAGCCCAAGCAAAGCAGTTATATTCCTCTGACTTTAGACTGGTAACTTGATAATCAGTGTGAGACAAATTCCGCCATTTAATTTCAAATTCAGGTCTTTTATACATTCTATTCAATCGCGTATCCTTGATTTTTACCCCACTCTATCCAAGCTAATGCCATTTGTTTTACTCTTTCTTTTTGTTCTGCTTTGATGGGATTTGTACCTGTAATTGCACTCAATGCTGCGAACCAGTAAAGGGGATTTTTTTTCAGTTCTGATAGCAGTAGCGGTATAATTGGATTTCCCATATTAATAATTTCCTGATATGCAGGATGCTGAGACATTCGGTTTGTCGAAGACATTCCAGCAACTTCACTTTGCCACTGCTCGGCAAGGTGATAAAATTTGTTAATTACCACTGAGTCTAATTCAGCATTTTTATTGAGGATATCTGTGGCAGTATGTGGAGAGGAAAATTCTCGCTCTGCAAGCAAGTTTTTCAAACCCATTAAGACTAACTCTTCTATTGATACATTCAGATCGGCAGCGACTTTTTGTAGTTTCAGCAGGCGCTCATCTGAAATGGCGATCGTGATGGTGTTCATCTCGCTTACAAACTAGGATGATTTCTTAAGTGTAACAAATAAATTATAGTTGCTATAAGAATCCAATTTTGATCGATAACTTCGTAAAGTAAAGTGTAGCCAATAAATTCTAGATCCACACTAGAGCCAGTACGTGCTGAATCGGGACTCGTGGAGGCGTAAAGTATAGAAGTTGCCAAACAGGCACACCGATCGCCCGTTAGCGTTCGCCTCGATTTAAAGCCCGCCCCTACGGGGGCTGCGCCAACGAAGAGCATCGCCCCCCAGCAATTTGTTACCCTAAAAGTAGAATCAAACCTCCCTCCACTGCATCCCATGAACAACGCCTCTCCCCTAATTCAAACCGTCACCCCAGAACGCTGGGCCGGGTTTAGTATGGACTTTATCGGGGCGGGTTACACGGGGCTGTTGGTCAAAAACGGCCGCGCCGTGCGTACCCTGAAATCAGGGCGGCATTTCAGCTTCGCCCTTCCCCTGCTGGAACAGTGTCAAATTGTCCTCGTAGACACCAAACTCCGCAATTTGGACGTGCAATCCCACGGAGATTTCTTGTCTAAGGATAGATTTTTAATTGATGCGACTCTGACGGTTATTTATCAAGTTATAGATCCGAAACGGGTAGCTTTGGAATTGTCCGATCCTATAGCTGCTTTAGCAAGTGCAGTTAAGGATTGTATGGGAATGGCGATCGGGCAATTTTCCTTACAACAGCTTATCACCCAAGGCCGGCTGTTGCTGCGCCAAAATTTGCTCGATCGCGTCCAAGACTTTTATACACTCGGTTTTAACTTAGAAGACGTGCGAATTGGCGATGTCAGCTTTCCCGAAACAAATGGAGTTATTCGCCAAGTTGAGGGAATGAGTGCGCGACAGGAAGCAGAAAATTCCGCCGCCCTGCAAATGAGAATTGCTGAAGCGGGCCGCCCGATCGCACCTCAAGCCCCCATCCAGCAGTTAAACTTAATTTCAGGTCATTCTCCGGCGAGTCTTCCAGCTTCTGAAACAGCAGCATCATTCGATCGCGATTTGCAACAACTGACAGAAAAACTTGCTCAAAACAGTCTCCCACCAGCCCTGAATCGCCCGCAACTTGCACCGACGATATTGGCAAGTAGCGATCGCAAAAACACCGCATATTTAATCTACAAGTTTTCGGGACAGGCGATCGGTTTAACGGCGAATCCTTTTACAATTGGACGGGAACCCACCAACAGTTTAGTGTTACAAGATCCGCAAAGTTCGCGCTACCACGCCCAGATCCGCCGGGCCACTGACGAAGTTGGCAAACAGCGATATCAACTTGTCGATTGTGGCAGTTCCAACGGCACTTTTGTGGGCGGACAGAGACTGGCTGCTAACGAGCCTTTTTGGTTGGCGAATGGTTGCGAAATTGCGATCGGCGACCAAAAATGGGTGTTTCAAGACGGGTGAATGAGAGATATGAAGATTATTTGAAACACCCGATAAACACAGATAAATCCCATCAGCGTTCATCTGTGTTTATCTGCTGATATCTGCGGTTAAAAAATCCCAATCTAAGTAACTTGATTTAATCACTACATACACGTAATAGATCAAGATGGTTTAAAACCGCAGATCAACGCAGATCAACGCAGATTAATTCGATCGGCTTTCATCTGTCAGGTTTTTGTAGGGGCGTTGTCAAGAGTCCCCGCCCTTCCGACACAGCTTGACAACTTCTCCCTCCCCAATTCCAAATACCTCCGAGTAGAATTCTCTTCCCAACCCTAGGGGGGATATCTCGACAAGCGTTTCGATCCAGAATTTGTCAAGATGGAAAATATAACGAGAGGACAACCCATGAACTTTTCTATACAATCTGTTTACAACTGGTATCGCGACACGCTCCGCAACCCCAAGTACCGCTGGTGGATTATTCTGGGAACGTTGGCATATCTGGTAAGCCCGATCGACATTGCGCCCGATTTTCTCCCCGTAATCGGACAAATTGACGACTTGGCGATCGCAGTATTGCTGATTTCGGAAGTGTCCCAAATGGCGATCGACCATTTTAAATCCCGTCAAACAGAGAAAGATTCAGCATCTGAAGCAACCAGCACCTATTCAGAAGGTACAGCACGCACCGTTGATGTAGAAGCGTCCTCTGTACAATAACTGCCAAAAATAACTCAATATTGCAGCTTTTTGAGAGTGAGTGGGAGCAGAAGACGATCGGCTCCCTTTTCCATTGGCGCTGCTAAACTAGGCTTGAATTGCCTAAATCTTTGATAGATCAACCGCAGATACAAGGCAGATCAACGCAGATCAACGCAGATCAACGCAGATAATTTCAAGACGGCGGTTGAAACCCTACCAAAGTTTTTGGGCAAATGCTCCGGTAGCGCCCCAAAGCTGGTAACTTTAATTGTGAGAAATCTGTGTGAATAGGAAATCTTGATAAATAATGCAGTTTAGCGAAATAGTACAAAAACTTAATTTAACCAACAGCCACAGCCTCAAGGCCTCTAGCGCGGACGATCGAGAAATCACAGGCCCCGCCCCAGTCGATGAAGCTGCATCGGGTACAATCAGTTACATAGAAGGTGCTAAATTTGCCGCTCATACAGCCACTACAAATGCTTCGGCTTTAATTTTACCCTTAGACGAAAGCCTGCAAGCTCAATGTACCGATCGCAACATCGCTTGGATAGCCGCACCCGATCCCCGATTGTTATTTGCTCAAACCATCGCCATTTTCTATCAACCGTTTCGCCCTGCATCCGAAATTCATCCCTCAGCCGTCGTTCACCCCTCAGCAGAAATTGGTGAAAATGTCTATATTGGCCCCTACGTCGTTATTCAAGCAAAAGTCAAAATCGGCAATAACGTTTGCATTCATCCAAATGTCGTAATTTACCCAGATGCGGTAATTGGTGAAGGTACGGTTTTACACGCTAACTGTGTGATTCACGAACGTACTCGCATCGGGGCAAATTGCGTCATTCACAGCGGTGCGGCGATCGGTTCCGAAGGTTTTGGGTTCGTGCCGACAGCCACAGGATGGGTAAAAATGGAGCAGTCTGGCTGCACGGTATTGGAAGAGGGCGTTGAGGTGGGCTGCAATAGCGCGATCGACAGGCCAGCAGTCGGAGAAACCCGCATCGGCCACAATACCAAAATCGACAATTTAGTACACGTAGGTCACGGCTGTCAAATCGGGGAAAATTGCGTTTTTGCCGCCCATGTTGGCTTAGCGGGCGGAGTAATAATTGGTAACAATGTAATTTTGGCAGGTCAAGTGGGCATTGCTAATCAAGCTAAAATTGGAGATGGGGCGATCGCCACAGCCAAAGCCGGAATTCACAGCGATGTGCCCGCAGGTGCGATCGTGACGGGTGTTCCAGCAATTCCCCACAAACTATTTCTCAAAGCCGCTGCTGTTTACAATCGCTTACCGGAAATGTACCAATCTTTGAGGCAAATTCAGCGCCGGATCGATCGGTAGTCAATTGGCAGTTGGCAGTTGGCAGTAGTCAGTTAACAGTTAACAGTCAAAAGTCAACAGTTAACAGCCAACAGTTAACAGTCAACAGTATTATAGTTGCAACCCCTTAAATGTGGAATAGTATAACTAACCTGCGACTAATGTCGCCGTCAATACCAGCAATTGTCAAAATAATCTTGTTTTTCTCGACTTGGATTGTGGTGTGGCTACCTGTAGCGATTGTGCTGGCGATCGCCCTCAAATGGCATCCGCCCCAACCTTTAGGCAACAAAAAACTACCTTTACTCGCCTCCCTCTACTTAATTGTTCCCTTCATTTTGTGGGCGACAACTTGGATCGAAGGCACATCTTTTACCGACTGGGGTTGGGATTGGCAACCCGCAACTTTGATATCCTCGCTGCTAGGATTAACATTAGCAGTAGTCAGCTTAGCAATTTTGTTCGGCGTGCAATTAACCGCCGGTTGGATCGAACTGCAAAGTAGCACAGTTCAAACCGAAATAGGCGAAACAATCATTAATCCTGCGGCTGCAATCCTGAAGCCTTCCACTCTGCTGACTCTGTTATTAGCAGTGTGGATTAGCGCTACAGAAGAGTTAATCTTTCGCGGCTGTTTGCAAAATCTACTCCAGCAAGATTACTCAATATTAACCGCAGGTGCGATCGCCAGTTTCATTTTCGCGATCGCCCACCTAATTTGGGCCGCCAAAGAAACTCTACCGCAACTCCCAGGATTGTGGCTGATGGGCATGGTTTTAACCTTAGCCCGCATCGCCGACAATGGCAGTTTAGGATTGGCGATCGGACTTCACGCCGGGTGGATTTGGGGTATAACTACCGTAGATACAGAAGGCGCAATTAAACCTACCCAAAATGTACCCGAATGGATTACAGGAATAGCAGCAAAACCCCTAGCAGGTGCAGCCGGAATCCTGTTACTGCTAGCAACAGCAGCCGTAGTTTTGTTAATTAAAAATTAAAACCTAACACCCCAAACCCCTTTAAAATTAGCTATTCTCTTCCTCTCTTCCTCCGCGCCCTCTGCGCCCTCTGCGGTAAAAAAAAAGATTAGATTCAATCACTCCGAAACTAAAACCACAAAAAAACACAGATAACAGAGCCATCAACCAGCCTTCATCTCCGGTTAAAAGTCTAAAATTAATTCAAATGTCGATCGATCGTCACAATCGAAATTGGATTCAACGCATCAAAACGAGTCAAACTCCCCGCAGAAACAGAACGTGATAACTGCACCTGCACAATTCGGTAACTCCAGTGCGGTTCCCGGCGCACCCGATCGCCAATCCAGCTCAAAACAGTAGCAATATCCTCAAAAGCATCCAAAGCCAGCACGATCGAGCCTCCAGCGAGCAGCCGCAGCGCGCAAACACCCAAAATTTTAGTCAACCCTCCACCGCTGCCACCGATAAAAATCCGGTGCGGGGGACGCAAGCGATGCAAGATTTCCGGGGCGGTTCCGTGAATTGAGAACACATTTTGCAGCCCAAAACGGCCACAATTGAGTTCGATCGCAGAAGTACCAGAAACCGTTTGCTCGATCGCATATACTTCAGACTGCGGGAATAAACGAGCAATCTCGATCGACACAGAACCGTTACCAGCACCCACATCCCAGACAACTTGTTCCGGTTGCAAAGCCAATTGTGCCAGTACCAACACCCGCACCTCCCGTTCAACTGTCAAACCAGGCCTATCGCCACAACCGATAAAAGCTGCATCGGGAATCCCCAACAAAGGCAACTTTCCCAAATCCAAAGCTTCTGTCGGTGGAGACTGCCGCAGCATCACCACCACGCTCAAAGCGGCAAAAGACTCTCCCAGCAAAGCTGACAGAGACCTGCAACCCACCGTCTCCTCGGCAGAACCCAAATTTTCGCAAACCCAAAACTGGTAGCGTGTGGGCAAATCTAGAGCTTTTACTAAACTTGCTATAGTCGCCGGAGTCCGAGTTTCGTCCGCGAGTACCGCAATCTTCTCGACACCCAGCTTGAGTTTTGCCGTCAGTTCCTCAAAAAAACGTCCCTGGGAACCCACAAAATGAGCATCCTGCCAGGGGATGTGCAAGCGGTTAAAAGCCAACTGCACTGAGCTCACATGGGGGTGAAATGTCAATTTATCTGCCGGAATTTGGGCAATTAGCAACTTTCCCCAGCCGTGGAACAGCGGGTCGCCGGCTACTAAAAGTACGATCGACCCTCGCCCCCTTTCCACCGTCTCCGCATTCGGCTCTAACTGCGGCTCAGTAGCCAACCAACGCCGAATTTCGAGAATTGCTTCGGTTAAATCTTCCAACGCCCAGCGCTCTCCGCTGTGCTGCGGAAAATAGCTCAAATGCCGATCGCTCCCGATCAGCAGAGCCGCCATTTCTACAACCTGCCGCGCCGAGGAACTCAGCCCAGCAGCTCCATCTAAACCAATACCAACAACGTGTACAGTCACTTTTTCATCAAAAATTAAAAAACCAGAATTACTGATTTTTCCTGGTTTATCATAAATTTTTTGCTTGATTTTGTTACCAAGCCAGAATAATTAAAGCATTTAATCGGCAATATCCTGACTCTTGAAACAGAGGAGATGGGAGAGGGGGGAGAGGGGG
>NZ_JAIGNI010000157.1 GCF_026130175.1 Lyngbya sp. CCAP 1446/10
TCTACTGCCAGATACCTCATTCCCACATCTACACCGGAAATTCGGGTGATACTTGTTGGGTTAATTTCTGGCAGTTCAATTTCAAGGCTTACCATTAAATAGTAAGTCTTGGAAGAACGCTGGTAGAGAATCTTTGCTGCACCAATATTAGGACAGACCTTGATCAAGTCTAAATGCTTGTTCCAACCTTCATAAGGCACGACAATACGACCGTTTAGCGTTCCAATACTGACTTGTTGGTCAGATTTGAACCTGTAGTCTCGCTGATAATTCAAAGTTACAGTCCGAGATGCGTATTTTGGAGCTTGATCAAGCCCTTTAAAGCGCTTCTTGGTGTATCCCTTTTTAATAGCTTCGTTGTTCTGCTTAACTTTTGTTGTTAAAGATTTAAAGGTTGCAGCCACTTGTCTAGGAACGTTACACGCCATCTGTGCGCCTAATTTAAACTCGGAGCGCAGGTGGTTGTAAACGAGTTTTTGCAACTTAGTACCATTACTCGAACTGCTGTCGCCGAAAGCGACCATAGCAGTATAATTCAAGGCATCACGATAAGCCAACGCAGTATCGCGCACCGCCAACTTCTGTTCGGCGGTGAGATTCAGCTTTAACTTGGCGGTGATAACTTGGTTCATGGTTTCACTAGGTTGTGAGATGAGTATAACTCGTGAAACTATCAGATAACTACCTTGTTACAAATCTTGTTCGTTCACTCATGCACCGCGCTAGCAGTCGAACGTTACGCTGATCGATTTAATATGCGGTACAATCGCAAGCCTCACCCGCATTCATCCCGCCACCAACCGAGGCGGTATGGTGGGGGAATCCTGCTGTTCTAGTTGACTTTTAGAAAAGATTGAGTTAGCGAACCCGATCGACCTAATGTAAATAGGGCTAAGGCGATCGGCATGGCTGGCTCCTCAACATCTTATTCGCATTTGGGCCCCAAGTTGTACCGATTTGCGATCGAGATGTCAACAAGTTTTGACCCAAGGGACGCTCAGAAATCATTGACAAAAGCTTTCTTAACAAATATTGCAAAAAATCACAATTTATTACTTATTGACAATCTTTCCGATTTCTTTACCATTTTCTGACTCATTTCTTTACTTATTATATGTAATTCTGGGTGGCATCAGCACTTGGATGGGGTAAATTCTCCCACCCACTTGATAGTTAATTTGGGAGATTAGTGTTACATGGCTTTTGGACCAGCTTCAAGATTGGGAGTCAGCCTGTTTGATGAAACCCCACCAATCGAGCGGGTTACAGGCAACTCAAATGAAGACCTTGAAAGCATCATTCAGGCAGTGTACCGACAAGTTTTGGGAAATGCCTATGTCATGGAGAGCGAACGTCTCACCGTTCCTGAGTCGCAGTTTAAACGCGATGAACTAACGGTACGGGAGTTTGTGCGGCAGGTAGCCAAGTCTGACTTGTATCGATCGCGATTTTTCGACAGTTGTGCTCGTTATCGAGCGATCGAACTCAACTTCAGACATCTACTTGGTCGCCCTCCCCTGGATCTCGAAGAAATGCGGGGCAAAAGTACCATTCTGGATACCCAGGGCTTTGAGGCTGAGATCGATTCTTATCTCGATAGCGATGAATACCAGAATACGTTTGGAGATGACATTGTTCCCTACATCCGGGGATACAAAACCGAAGCTTGCCAAAGCATGGTGCAGTTTACCCATACCTTCGAGTTGGTGCGAGGTGCTTCTAGCAGCAGCTTGAAGGGCAATCTGGCAGGTAAGAGTCCACGTTTGAATTCCCTAGTAATTCAGAACACTCCAACCGCCGTAATTTCTCCAGCCAGCAGTGGATCGACATTCCGCAATCCCTCCGGTAGTGCTCGGACTCGTCATGGCGCTGGATCGGATGAAAACGGGAAAGTCTACCGCATTGAAGTTACCGGCTATCGCGCCAATGTGGTGAATCGGATTTCCAAGTTTCGCCGCAGCAACCAAGTTTACCTGGTGTCGTTTAACGAGCTCTCCGAAACCTATCAACGGATTCATAAACAAGGCGGGACGATCGCTAGTATCACCTCTGTGTAGTCAAATTCTGGTCAAATTCTGACCTAAAACTATCAAGAATCACGCATCAAAACGTTCATAAAACTGATTTTTCCCTTTGAAGTGGGCTGTAACAAAGGGTTCTCAAAAACCCGGTTTTTAACGAAATGCGTGTAAGTGCTGTACTACCAACTATCTGTAAAGGAGATTAATTGCAATGACAGATTCGACAAAATGTGAACTGTGGCCAACCAGCGGTGTAGATGAGGTGCAAGCTGTGATTCGCGCCGTCTACAAGCAGGTTTTGGGTAATCCCCATGTGATGGAAAGCGAACGGTTTGTAAGTGCGGAATCTCAATTGAGCGATCGCAGCATCTCCGTCCGTGAATTTGTGCGATTGGTCGCTAAATCTGATTTCTACAGCACTCGCTATTTTCAAAAGTGCGCTCCCTACCGATTTGTCGAACTCAATTTCCTGCACCTGCTAGGTCGTGCGCCCCAAGATCAAACAGAAATTTCTGAACACATTATCTGCTGTGTTGAGCAAGGCTACGATGCCGAAATTGACTCATATCTCGACAGCGACGAGTATCAAACCGCTTTTGGTGAAAACGTTGTGCCCTATTACCGAGGCAGAAGCAGCGAAGCAAATACCAAGCAACTAGGTTACAACCGGATGTCGCTGCTCGATCGGGGTTTCGCCCAAATCGACAGTGCCGTCAAAGCATCTCAGTTAGTCTACGCAGTTGCCACCAACAGCGCCAACGTCATCAAGCCATCAACCAGTCGAGGAGGCGCTTATGCCGCACCCGAAAAAATGTTCAAAATTGTGGTAACAGGGTCAAAGTTCGACAGACCTCGGCGCCGCAGTAACACGACATACATTGTGGCAGGAGACAATATGAGTCCGCAAATTCAGCGGATCAATCGCACCTCTGGCAAAATTGTGAGCATCACCGAAATTATCTAAATCCAACAAAGATAAGAGGTTTAATAGATGGATTGAAGTCATATTTAGGGAGTTTTTTCTAACCTCTCTAAATATATTCAGCTATCTCTAAATCTCCAAAAAATTGGAAAAAAAATTGATGCTATACCAGTTCCCAAAAAGAATGCTACAATCTACTTCGTTGGGTCGATATCCTAGCATCGACCTACCGTTATTAATGTATAATTTTGGATAACTGGTATTACATCATCTTGAGATGCTTAAAAAAAATCCCTAATTTAGCATAACCAATTCGGGAGAATGTCAACTATATCGATCAACTGGCTTGACAAAATTAAATCTGAAATCCTCATCACATTTTTCCGATCGACCATGAGTATTACACTCAATCGTATTAGAATGTTGCCACCACAAGCCGAAAAAAAGTTGCAATGCTGGATTCGCAGCCGTCATTTAATTTGTTCTGGCAATTTTTACATCTTTGAAACTATAGACTATAGCGCTATTGAGCGATTTACAGAGTCGATTACGGCTTTAGGAGGAACATTAATCTCGGTTCAGCCGATCGACAAAATTTGGATGGGCGATCACCGTCAAGTCATTCTATATCGTGCCAAAGCCAGTTTGCATACCCCTTGTCACAACCTCAAGCAATACTGGTTTAAATATGGTAGTTTCCAGACTAGGTTCGATCCCAGCTCTTGATCTGGCTGACACTGGTTAGCATTGTTGCAGCATTATTGTTTCCTGTTGGTGGCATCCTGATTTTTAGAGGAATTACGCAACCATTTTCTATGCTAAGTAACATTTTTATAGTTGCGATCGGTATTTTACTTGTGGTAGTGATTTGCCCTTATTTCAAACAGGAAGTAGCCCGACGGCGACGGGCAGAAGGTGTGCTGCGACAGCAAACCGATCGCGAACGGTTAGTCAATCAAATTGCTCAACACATTCGCCAGTCTCTGGATTTGGAAAAAGTGTTAGAAACGACTGTGGCAGATGTGCAGCGCTTTCTGGAAGCCGATCGCGTTCTCATTTACCGCCTGTGGCCAGACGGAACGGGCAGCGCCATTAACGAAACAGTGTTACCCCCTTATCCCGTCATTTTAGGAAGATCCTTCCCAGCAGAAGTGTTTCCCAGGGAGTACCATCAAGCTTATTCTCTAGGAAAAACCCGTCTGATTGCCAATATTGAAGAAGCCGATATCGAACCTTGTCTGACTGATTTTGTTCAACAATTTGGAGTCAAGGCCAAATTAGTTGTCCCCATCATCCAAGAACATCGGGAGGTTGAGGGAAATCCTTCTGTACCATATCTTTGGGGGTTATTGATTGCTCACCAATGCGATCGCCCGCGCACCTGGGAAACCTGGGAATTGGAGTTAATGCAGCAACTAGCGACGCAGGTGGCGATCGCCATTCAACAGTCTGAATTATACCAACAGCTTCAACAACTCAACGCCGAACTAGAACAGCGCGTCCAACAACGCACCGCAGAATTAGCTCACGCAAACGTCGCCCTGCGAGCCGAAATTGGCGAACGACAGCGCACCGAAGTAGAACTGCGCCACACCAACCACACCCTACAAACCCTGATTACCGCTTCTCCTCGCGCTATCTTCACACTGGATATAGAGGGGTACGTCAAGATTTGGAACCCTGCCGCCGAACAGATGTTTGGTTGGACTGAAGCAGAAGTCATCAACCATCCCAACCCAATTTTTATCGACGATCCCTTAGAAGACTATTCCACCCTCCGCAGCAATCTTTTGCAAGGAATCACATATAGTAGAGTCGAACTGCGCCGCCACAAAAAAGACGGTAGTGCGATCGACATTATATTTTCCGCTGCCCCCTTAAAAAATAGTGAAAATCAGATTGACGGCATTGTCGCAGTGATTGCCGACATTACCGAACAAAACCAACAGGCACAACAGGTGCGGCTACTCCAGTCCGTTGTCGTCAACACAAATGATGCCGTCGTCATTACCGAAGCCGAACCGATTGACGAACTTGGCCTGCGCATTATCTATGTCAATGAAGCATTTACCAAGATCACCGGATATAGCCCAGAGGAAGTTCTGGGCAAAACACCCCGGATTTTGCAAGGTACAAAAACCGATTCCGCAGAATTAGACAAAATTCGGAGCGCCCTCTCCCGTTGGGAATCAGTCACCGTTGAAGTGATTAACTACCGCAAAAATGGCTCCGAATATTGGAATGAATTCAGCATTGTCCCCGTAGCCGATCGCACAGGTTGGTATACTCACTGGATCGCCATACAGCGAGACACAACCGGACGAAAACAAGCAGAACAAGCCCTGCGACATAGCGAAGAACGATTTCGATCGCTAATTGAAAATGCTCTAGACATCATTATGATTCTCAATACAGATGGCACCATCCACTACGTCAGCCCTTCTGTAGAAAAAGTCTTAGGATATCCAGTCTCTGAACTCGTGGGCAATAAAATATTTGAACCAATTCATCCAGATGATTTTGCCACTACATACCACAGCCTCACCAATACTCTTCAAAGTGCAGAAATCAGCCCTCCTCTTGAGTTCCGATATCGCCACAAAGATAACTCTTGGAGAACCTTGGAAGCGATTAGCCAGCCTTTTATAGACAATGCCGCTACCACACAAATTATAGTCAATGCTCGTGATATCACCGAAAGAAAACGACTCGATGAAATTCGGTTAGCGCTGGAGCGTGAAAAAGAACTCAGTATTCTCAAAACCCACTTCTTCTCAATGGCATCCCATGAATTTCGCACCCCACTAAGTACCGCTCTGGCAGCAGCTCAAGTCCTAGAAAACAGTCCAAGCGCATGGAATGACTCCGAAAAGCGACTGAGAAACCTGCATCGAATTCAAGATTCTGTCAGGAATATGGTGCAGTTGCTCGATGATATTTTAACCATCAATCGGGCCGAAACTGGGAAACTAGAATTTAATCCAAAACTTTTGGTTTTAGACAAATTTTGCCATCAATTTGTCGAAGAAATTCGGCTCAGTACAGCCAGTCAGTATACCCTGACGTTTACCTGTGAAGGAAATCCCATTCCTGTTTGTTTGGATGAAAGGTTGTTGTCTTCTATTCTATCTAATATCTTATCCAATGCGATTAAGTATTCGCCGAAAGGAGGCAATGTTCATCTTGGTCTAGAGTTTCAGTTAGACGCAGTTATCCTCCAGGTTCAAGATCGAGGAATTGGCATTTTTCCTGAAGATAGAAAGCAATTATTTGAACCATTTCACCGAGGCAAAAATGTCCGAACCATCCCTGGCACAGGATTGGGATTGATCGTGGTCAAAAAATGCGTTGACTTACACCAAGGCACTATTCAAATTACCAGTGAAGTCGGCCTTGGCACAACCTGCATGGTAACGCTGCCGTTACTATAGCAGCAGGAAGTTCGGCCACGCGCAATGTACGGGATTTCAGTTGACAGTTGACAGTTGACAGTTGACAGATGAGGGCGACCTCTACCTAGAAGGAAGAGGATTGAGTAATGAATCGTCTTCTTTTAATTTCTCCTTTTTAGAGACAGGCTTTAAACCAATTTTTTCTGGTAACGGGTGGATGGAAGAAGGGAAATGCTTTTAATTCTTAACTTTTCTGTCTGCGACGGAACCAAGCGAAGATATTCAAATCTCCCTGCATTTTCTGCAATTCCTGCTGGTGCTGCTTGGCTGTAGCATAATACCACTGGCAATAAAGCTCAAATTCTTGACGGTACTTAACTTCGTCGTAAAACTCGCGGACAACTTGGTGTCTCTGAAAAATTTCGGCCGTTGGAGTCGGTTCTGGGACAATGTTTTGTAGCTCGTGGGGCAACATAACTGTTTGGGGGCGACTGTGGCAAATATTGGTGTAATGACTTTAAGCTAACACAGTTGACAGTTGACAGTTGTCAGTTGACAGTTGACAGTGGGAATTCTTGCATCCGTTACACCCGCTACACAATCCGCTGCCGAACTTGCTTCTTAGCTTAAGATATTCAATCTAAAATCCCAAATCTAAAATCTAAAATCTGCTAAAGCCATCCGCGCAGCCGATAGACGATTAAGCCGATGTATTCTTTCAAGGCTTTAGTTGACTGATGTAGATAATAGGTATCAGGCAATAAGTCCAGCGCGAATCCTAGCCCGTTGCTTTGAGATGCTGCGATATTCTGCTGCGTTATCTGAAAGTCGGTTGGCGCTGCAATTACTTTTATTCCCTGACGCTTAAAAATTAAGAGGGATCGAGTCATGTGCATCGCCGATGTCACTAACAAAACGGGCTTTTTGATGCCTTTAGTATCTAAGATTTGCCGCACGTTGACGGCATTTTGATAGGTGTTGTGGGAATCGGGATCTTGCAGAATTGCTGATGCCGGTACGCCCATTGTTTGGGCAATTTCTGCCATATCTGCCGATTCGGGAGAGCCCCCACCTTTCCAGTCTACTCTGCCACCACTGAGGACTAACAGGGGAGCTTTGCCTTGACGGTACAGTCGGGAAGCGTATATTATACGATCGCCCGCTTCACCCAATTCTACCCAAGGACGGGGTGCTAGGGCTGCTTTGACACCGCCACCCAAGACGATAATCGCTTCAGCTTGGGGGAGTTCGGCGGTTGGTAAATTTTGCCATTCGAGCGATCGAACTAAGGATTTTGACACCCAACCGCTACTTCCGAGTAGTAAAATAATTAGAGCCCCAGCCATTGGCGCCACCGCCCATTTTGGACGCTTCCAAAGTGTGATTAAAGCTGCTATCATTAACAGGCAACTCAACCCCAAAGGATAAATCAATAGCGGCAGAAGTTTAGACAAAAATAGAAACATTCAGCAAGTAATTCAAATTGCTCGTTAGCGGGAATGGGTAATCGGTAAGTAGTAATTTGGTTGACCAAAGCACAGGGGATTTAAGCCCCCACCTTTAGGTGGATTGTTTTTAGTCGGGGGCTTAAATCCCCAGCCTCAAAACTTCGCTGTCAACTGTCAACTGTCAACTGTCAACTGTCAACTGTTAACGCAGGTTTTATTTTTTATTATTGAGTTGTGAATTTTGAACTCTTTAACTGCCAGAGCAAAACTCAATATTAAAAACTTTTTTTGGTGCTATCGGCGATCTTCGGGTTCTGACAGCCAGTCCAAGAATGAAGTAGCTTCACGCCGGGAGGTTTTGTATTTATGCCCGTCTACTTCCACTACTTCTTTGTTGAGGATAGCATCAGATTTTTTATCCTGAGAACCTGTATTCGGGTTGAGTAGTAGTTCGTTGTGCCACCAAGCGACAGTTAAACCTACTGCCACGCCGCCGAGGACACCAAGGCCTAGACTTATGGGCAGACTACATCCTACTAAGCGAAACCCAACGGTAAACAGCACAAACCAGATTATCGCGGGGTTAAACCCCTTGGAGTCTCCGTTAAATTTTGCCATGAGCTGCAAGTTGTTTTTGTAATAATACAGAAAGATATTGACAATATTAGCAGACAATGAATTTGGCAAGGGCGATCGCAGTGCAACTACTCCCCACAAATCAAGTTTAATTGTACCTCTAAGTCTTGCGCGGTATCTATAATGTTTACAGAAATTTTCTCAAATTCTGTAAAAGGTTCTGCTTCTGCTTGCTGCGAGATCAATAGTTCTGCTGTCGCGTCGGCAATATCGCCCCGGCGCTGTTGCAGCCGTTCTCGCAATACAGCAATTGGTGCGGTGCAGTAAACGATTTGCCAGGACAAGCCGTGGGATTGAGCCAGATTTATCGCATCGGTTCTCAAGTTTTGGCGATCGAACTTAGCATCTAAAATCACATCCCAACCTCGGTCAGCCAGAACCATACCCAACTCTAACAATCTACCATAAGTCTGCGCTGTCATTTCATCCGAATACAAATCTTGTCCGCCGCGTTCATTTAAAGGAATTCCGCCTAAATGTTTGCGAACAGCATCGGATCGAATCTGAATTGCACCTGTGCGGGCTGCCAAATATCGAGCCACCGTACTCTTCCCAGAACCAGATAAACCAGACATCAAAGTTAACTTTCCCCGGCGCGGTTTTGTGTATTCCCAAGCTAATTTATAGTAATGAGCGGCTGTCTGTAAAATCTGTGCTTTTTCATCAGTTGAAACCGAGGCATCGTCCAACATTAACGAAGTTACTTTTGCTCTAACATAAGCTTGACGGCTCAAATACAGCGGCAGAACTTGCAGTCCTTCCCAATCGCCAGTTTGTTCGATGTAAGTATTGAGAAAAACATTGCCTAAATCTCTGCGCCCCCGCGATTCCAAATCCATGACTGTAAAAGCAATATCGTACATAACATCAACAAAGCGAAAAGGCTCGTTAAATTCAATGCAGTCGAACAGCAATATTTTATTTTGCCACAATGCTATATTCCGCAAGTGTAAATCTCCGTGACATTCGCGAATTTTATTATTAGCTATCCGCTGCTTAAACAACTCTTGATTTTCGGCAAAAAACGCATCAGTATAATCTTTAGTTTCCTGATATTGTGTCTGAGTCTGCGGCCCGCCGATATATTTTTGGGAAATCAGGTAATTGTTATCTATTGCTGTGCGAATCTGACTGACTTCGCCAAATGTGCGAATGTAGCTATCACTAATTGCCGTGCTGTGAAACTTGGCAACTTCCCGCCCTAAGTCTGCCATCAGTTGCTCCGTCAACTGTCCGCGTTCCAACAAACTGAGCAACAGCGAATCTTGAGGAAATTCCCGCATTTTCAGCGCGTACTCTACAACAACTTCTGCTGGAGTTATCTCAGGTGAATTACTGCCAAAGTGAAACTTATCGTCGCTTTGAATAATTGGCAAAACTTCTAGATAAATTTCCGGTGCTGTGCGTCGGTTCATCAGCAATTCTTGGGTGCAGAAATGCTGCCGTTTTTCCAGCGTTGAATAATCTAAAAAGCCAAAATCGACTGGTTTCTTGATTTTGTAAGTATAATCTCCTGTCAGCAGGACAAAGGAAATGTGAGTCTGAATTAGCTGCACTGGTTCTGTGACGCTGTGGGGGTAGAACCCAGGCTGTAACATTTGCTGAATCAGAGCTGGGAGACAAGTATCAATCATATTGATTTTGGATTTTAGATTTTAGATGTTGCATTGAAGCCGATTTATTATAGAGTTGATAGTTAGCGTAAACCAAAAATTAGTGATGACAGAAAACAATCAAGAATCCGGTTCTGTGGATGTGTTTGGCGTGGGCAATGCCCTGGTAGACATCTTAGCATTAGTCGAAGATGATTTTGTGGTCAAGCACGGGCTGAATCGTGGCGGGATGACGCTGATGGATTCGGAAACCCAGGGGGGCATTTTGCACGATTTGGAACACACTTCGCTGCAAATGCGATCGGGGGGTTCTGCGGCTAATACGATGATTGGTTTGGCTCAGAGTGGCGGTAAAGGCTATTATTCTGGGAAGGTTGCTAAGGATACTAACGGCGAATTTTACCGCAAAGATTTGCTGGAGGCGGGGATTGATTTTAATGTGCATCCTGCTGAGTCGAACGGGCCGACTGGTACTTGTGTCGTGCTGACTACGCCGGATGCGGAACGCACTCTGTGTACTAATTTGGGGGTTTCTACTACTCTGGCGGCGACTGATATTGATGTCGATCGCCTGTCTCACTGCAAGTATAGTTATGTTGAGGGCTATCTTTGGGATGCTCCAGAACCGAGAAAGGCTAGTATTGAGACGATGGAACAGTCTAAGCATCTGGGTGTGAAGGTGGCTTTTACTTTTTCGGATGGCTTTTTGGTCGATCGATTTGCGGATGATTTTCACAAGGTGGTTTCGGAATATTGCGATGTGATTTTTTGCAATGCTGATGAAGTTCGCAGTTTTTTCAAGGAGGAATCTCTGGAAGAGTGTGCTCGGAAAATGAGCGAAATTTCCGATTTGGCTTTTATCACGAATGGGGATAAGGGCTGCATGGTGGTGGAGAATAAACAGATTGTGGATGTGGCTGGATTTCCCGTAAAGGCGATCGATACTGTGGGTGCTGGTGATGCTTTTGCCGGCGGTGTTCTGTTTGGGCTTACTAATGGTTTGAGTGCTACAAAAGCGGCTCGTTGGGGCAATTATTTGGCTTCTATGGTGGTGCAGATTCATGGTCCCCGTCTTGAAGGTTCTCAGGCTCATTTACTGAATCAGGTGATTTCTGGTTAGTAATTGAAAATGGGCGATCGCTCTTTTTGACGCACCGGGCGAGCGCACTTTTGAACCGCAGATGCACGCTGATGGACGCGGATGGGGGAAAGGGGGAGATCTCTTTTTGACGCACCGGGCGATCGCCCTTTTGAACCGCAGATGCACGTTGATGGACGCGGATGGGGGAACGGGCGATCGCCCTTTTGAACCGCAGATACACGCGGATGGACGCGGATGGGGGAAAGCTGTACTTTTGATGGTAATAGCAATCTCTCTGAGTCTGTTTGTGCTAATCTTAAAAGGCGATCGACATTACCAATTAACAGTTTTTAATGCTTTATGTCTAAGCAATCAGTCATTACAGAACATATTGAAATTACGCCTGGAGTGCTTGGCGGTAAGCCGCGCATTGCTGGTCATCGAATCGCAGTAGCACAAATTGCACAGATGTATCTGAAGATGGGAGAATCCATAGAAGACATTGCTAGAGATTATAATTTATCGCCAGCTTCGGTTCATGCAGCAATGGCTTACTATTACGATCATCGAGAAGAAATTGACCGCCGTACTGCGATCGGAGATGCTTTTGTAGAAGAGTTGAAGCGTAACATTTCACCCTCTCCTTTGGAGGAAAAGTTGAGGGCAATTAGATGTGAGTGAACGCATTCGCTTTCATTTGGATGAAAATGTTAAATCGGCGGTGGCGCGAGAGTTACGCCGACGATTAATTGATGTTACAACAACTATTGAGGCCCGATTGCTTGCTCAGAGTGACGAATTGCAGTTAGCATTTATCTGTGAACAAAAGCGGGTAATTATGACTCACGATGATGATTTTTTAACGATCGCTAGTCTTAGCAGCGAGCATCCAGGTATTGCTTATTGTAAGCAGGGGACTCGTTCGATCGGACAAATCATTGAAGGTCTAGTTTTGATTTATGAAGTGTACAAGCCTGACGAAATGGTTGGGCGTGTTGAGTTTTTGTGAGAAATGGTAAGGGCGATCGCTCTTTTGAACCGCAGATGCACGCTGATGGAGGCGGATGGGGGAAAGGTCGATCGCACTTTGGGCCCGTCGCCGTCTTGTGCCTCTGTAGGATGAGCCATAATAGACTAAGCCGCAACTCTTGTAGTGCGATCGATTAATCAGCAACTATCGGACAGTTTGATTTATGCTAATTCAGAAAATCGTTCAAGAATTACAAGACATCCCGGAAGATAAACTCGCAGAAATCTACGATCTGATTCACTATTTTCGCCTCGGATTAGGACGAGAAAAGCCACAGCCTCGCACCCCTGGTTTACTGACGGGACAACTCGGTGATGCTTTTTTTGAATCCCTAGCAGAAGATGAACTAGAACAATGGGAATAAGCTACCTAATCGACACCCATATCCTGCTGTGGTGGCTCTTTGACGATCCCAAACTCAATGCCAAATGCCGGGACATCATTCGCAACCCCGATTTTGATATCATTGTTAGCACTGTTTCAGCCTGGGAAATAGCCACCAAATATCGCATAGGTAAACTTCCCGAAGCCAAACAGATTGTCGAGGAATATTCGCAAATCCTCAACCGATCCCAATTTATGGAATTAGCTATAACTTCAGCCCATGCCCTCCGCGCTGGCAGCCTGCCCATTGCCCACCGCGACCCTTTTGATAGAATGATTATGGCACAAGCTGAACTAGAAAATTTGCCTGTTATTACTTACGACACAGCCTTTCATACGGGGCTGATTCAGGTTATCCCTACTGCCTAATCAAGAGCATCAGCATGGTAAGCTCGATCGCACTTTTGAACCGCAGAGACACGCGGATGGACGGGGATGGGGGAAAGGGCGATCGCTCTTTTGGGATTAAGGTCGATCGCTCTTTTGAACCGCAGATGCACGTTGATGGACGGGGATGGGGGAAAGGGCGATTCACGATCGGGATAGCTACAGCGCGTACTCAGGTAGCAGTTGGACAATAAAACCTAAATCTAGGTTGTTTAATCGTTAATTTTTGTCATTTTTGCAAAATATACTGACTGATAATCTGTTTGAGTTCTTGAAGAGCTTCTATAGCGCTCGGTACATCCACTATTGACAAAATAAATTAGTTTAGCTAAGATAGAATTTAGTTAAAATTGCCAAATATAGCAGATGCACATAATCAGCTATCGGCGAGTGCGTGAATATAGCGAAAGTCATGCTGATTGTCGGGAAGTATTAGATAACTGGTTTAAAATTGCTACGAAAGCCAAATGGTCAAATTTAGTTGAGGTGCAATCTGTTTTTCCTAAAGCAGAAGCAGTTGGAGGTTTTACCGTTTTCAACATCAAAGGCACCAATTATAGATTAATAGTTAGTATCGATTATGAAAGCCGATTGATTTATATCAAATACATTCTTACTCATGCTGAGTATGATAAGGAGAAATGGAAAAATGACCCTTATTTTTAATCCAGATAAATACACAGAGTTATTGTCTCAGTATCAGCCGAAAATCATTAGAACAGAAGCTGAGAATGAAAAGGCTTTGGCTATTGTGGAAGAGTTAATGCACCGTCGCGATCGCACTCCTGAAGAAGATGAGTTGTATGAATTGTTGATTGCATTGATTGAAAAATTTGAGCAAGAATATTATGCACCGGGAGTTACGGCTACCCCTAATTCATTGTTGCTATTTTTGATGGAACAGCGATCGCTAAAACCTGCGGATTTGATGGGAATTATTGGCTCTGAAGAAGGAGTGTATGGCTTGGTTAATGGTGAGCGAGATATCAGCAAAGAGCAGGCTGTGATTCTGGGTAGTTTTTTTTATGTAGAGCCGAGTTTGTTTGCTAATTAATGGCTTTTTTAGGGCAGATAGAAGGATAGATTAAGACCGATCGCTCTTTTGAACCGCAGATACACGTTGATGGACGCGGATGGGGGAAAGGGCGAGATCTCTTTTTGACGCACCGGTCGCACTTTTGAACCGCAGATGCACGTTGATGGACGCGGATGGGGAAAGGTCGATCGCCCTTTTTGACGCACCGGTCGCACTTTTGAACCGCAGATGCACGTTGATGGACGCGGAGGGGGGGGAAGGGATCTCGCACTTAAGCTAATTAAAGGTATCTGGAAAACAGATTTATGGCGGAAAGTAGCGATAAATATCTTTCCGGTGGAGAACCCTTACAAAAGTAATAGTCTCGCCATCAAAATAAAAACCTATTCGATAGTCGCCAACCCGAAGCCGATAGGCCTTGTCATCGCCTTTTAATTTTTTTAAGTTAATAATTGTCTGTAAATTAGTAAGATTGGGAATTTCCTCAAAAACGATCGCTTTGACTTGCTCAAAGACAGGCGCACTTTTAAGAGCTTTTAAATCCTTTAAAAAACTGGGCAAATATTCGACTTTCATTCTTTTTCGAGTTCGGCAAGTGCTTCCTGTAAACTTAACGGCTTTTCATCTTTTACTTGGCGCATAGCCTGGAGAAGTCCTCTATCTTCGATCGCCTCTAGGAGATACTGATAGTCGGTATAGTTGAGAATGACTTGACTGATGTTGCCTTCGGTATCGAATATTAATTCTTTGGCAAGTGGATAGTCTTCTATTTTCATAGATTTTGATGGGTTGGGAGGGAATGATGTTTCTATGTTAACAGCGCACTCCTAAATCGGGATGGACAATTCACTACTCGCGCCAGCATTTTTTAATGATTTGGAGGCTCTTGATTAAATTTTACCTCCGAAAGCTCTGATAATTCTATGGTAAGGCCGATCGCACTTTTGAACCGCAGATACACGCTGATGGACGCGGATGGGGGTAAGGGCGAGATCTCTTTTTGACGCATCGGCCGATCGCTCTTTTGAACCGCAGATACACGCTGATGGAGGCGGATGGGGGAACGGGCGATCGCTCTTTTTGACGCACCGGGCGATCGCTCTTGTTTGAAAGAAGTGGCAAAAGGTTAATTGTGTTCGAGTGTTAATCTAACTTTCAGTAAACCTTACCACGTTTCATCTGTTAATACACTAGCAACTTTTATCCCCCAATCGGACTCAAAGTTAGTCGATACTTGTCAGCAAAATTCTTCTAGTTGTTTCAGTTTCCAACGATACTTGTACACACTTCTCGTCCATCAGGAAGTTTAGCGCAAGCACTGAATGGCGTGCGGTAGTTCATCATATCTCCATAGTTCCATCCATTAACTTGAGTTGTGTACCCAACGTAGGTTTTACCATCTTTATCTTTAAGATACAAAAATGTACCCTTTGGAACATCAGCTTTAACCCAATTAGCTTGACACTGATCGGATTTTCGCAATTCAATTCTTATCTCTCGTTTACTGAAGGGGTTTATCCCGTAAGTTCCCCCTGATGTTGAGGTAAGGGTTTGTGCATTTTGTTCACATTTATTATTATCCCTTGGATCTTGTCCATCTTGGGCATGAACACTGGGTACGAAAGGAATAAATGTAGTGAAAATAGTTGCTACTAAAAGTGGGGGAAATAGTTTTTTCATGTCTAAATTAGCTTGGATCTTTTATATATTACCTTAGCTATATAATGTTTGGTGGATCAGCATTTGGCTCAATATAAATGGCTCATTTGGCTCATTTGGCTCATTTGGCTCTTGGATGTGATCTATAATTAAATTGGGGCAAAATTATGGTAGAGGAGTAAAAATGGCAGGTTTGCTCAGAGCATCCGAAGAAGGGCTAAAAATCATTGACATGGTAAGACGTAATCTCGGATGGAATAAAACTGAGGATAGCTGGTGTATGGCTGCTTTAGTTTCAACAGCAACCTTAAAGCGGTTTTGGGCGAGAAAAGGAATTAGACGAGAGAACTTTATCAATATTTGCAAAGCCGTAGAAATACACAACTGGGAATACATTGCTGAAGGCTACAAAATTCTGAAAACAGAACCACTTTTAGCCGCCTCGATCGCAGATATCGCCCCAGACACCCAAACCGATCGCACATTCGCACTTCCCGACAACATACCCTTAGTCTGGAATTGGCTCGATCGCACATCCCACCTCAACACCCTCAAAACCCTGATTCTCAACCTCGATAACCGAAATCCACCCCCAAATGCGATCGCCCTTGTCGGCTTACCCGGAATCGGCAAAACAACCCTCATCAGTCAACTCATCCGCCAACTGCAAACAGAAAACAATCCCTTTGTCGCCGTCGCTTGGCAATCATTGGAATTCGTCAAAAACCAAGCACCTCAATTTGATTGGTTTCTCGATTCCCTCCTATCTGCACTTTCCTCCGCAGATACAACTTTTCCGATCCAAAATGCACCAAGTGCCGCCCCAGTGCACACATTCCAAAAGATTGAAAAACTGCTAAAATTGCTCAAAAATCAACCATGCTTAATTGTGTGCGATCGCCTAGAAACCATTTTGCAATTTGGGCGAGCCGAAACAGCCGGATATTTTGCCGAAACCCAATCCGAATACGCTTGGTTATTCAAACTACTTATAGAAACAGCACATCAAAGTAAAATCATATTTATCAGCCGCGAAACCTTAGCAGAATTGCCGCCAACAATTACCCGCGAAATTACCATTGATGGACTCACAAATAATTGCGCTATTGCCCTATTGACATCATTTAACTTAATCGGTACAATAGAAGAGATGACCGAACTTGCCCAGCGCTATCAAGGACATCCCCAAGCTTTGCAACTAATAGCCTCATTGATTCGCGATGACAGCGAATATCAAAGCAATGTCAGCAAATTCTTGCAAGATAGAGACTGGTTGCTAACTCGACCGATTGAGAGTCTGCTCGATGAAATGATAGCGCGTCTCAGTGACATTGAGCGAACTTGCTTGAGCCGAATTTCTGTCTATCAAACCGCAGAATATCCGCTGAATTTTGCGGGAATAGCCGCTCAAATGCCGGAAGTTAGCAAGTACGAACTCAAAGAAAATATTATTCTCGCTCTCAAACGCCGACAATTGCTCTATTATGACTGTCAGCGATTGTCTTACCAGTTGCATCCGTTAGTGCGCGAAAAGGGCGATCGAATATTGAATCAAAATCCCGAAAACTTTCGCACCGCACACCGCCAAGCCTACCGCTATTTTATCAGCATTCCCCTAAAACCTGAATGTGAATGGCAACATATTGAGGATATTAAGCCGTTGATCAGAGCGCATTATCACGGGTGTCAAGCTGGGGATTTGGATGCAGCAAATGCGATTATTTCGGGAGTTTGTGAATATCTGCGACAGTGGAATTGTGCAGAATTAGTGTGTGGAAATATAGAGTTGCCATTGTTAGCGGAAGTGAAAAACATTAGCCTTTCAGGGGCGGGCAAGATGCCCACCCCACAATAAAACTTTATGTATTGTGGGGTGGGCATCTTGCCCGTTTTCTTAGTCCGCGAAGGCGGACTTCGTTTGTGTAGACGCGGTTTCAACCGCCGAGTTTTTTGGTTTCTGTCGATTTTCCACCGCCGAGTTTTTTGGTTTCTGCCGATTTTCCACCGCCGAGTTTCTTGATTTCAACAGCCGATTTTCCACCGCCTGGTTTCTTGATTTCAACATCAACCACTCGAATAAATTCCTCTTTCTTGCAATTGCTGCATAAAAAACTCTTCCAAAGAAGGCTTAGCCAAATTCATCCCAATTAGCTGCCCTCCACTCATGCTCAGACTAGAAATAAACTCCTTCGGACTTCCCTGCAAATGACCGTACCACAAATCATTATCAACTTCCATATCCGGTATCCATTTTTTCAGAATATTCAAGTGGCCACCCCTACCTTCAACCCGGTAAGTTTCAGTATTTCCCAGGAGTTCGTCGATCGCACCAATGCAAATTAACTCACCCTTAGCCAAAATTGCCACCCGATCGCAAATCTTCTCCACATCCGACAATATATGCGAATTAAAAAAAATCGTTTTCCCTTGATTTTTCAGCGATAAAATTATCTCCCGCATCTGATAGCGCCCCATCGGATCTAAACCCGACATCGGCTCATCCAAAAATACCACATCGGGATTGTTAATCAAAGCTTGAGCCATGCCGATTCGTTGCAGCATTCCCTTAGAATACTGGCGCAACTGTTTTTTTATTGCCGCCGATTGAGATAAACCAACTAACTCTAGCAAATGCGGAATTCGCTGCCGCTGAATCGAGGTCGGAATTTCAAACAAACCCGCCGCAAATTGCAAGAATTCCCAGCCCGTGAGATAATCGTAAAAGTAGGGATTTTCTGGCAAATAGCCGACTCGCCGCTTCACGTTGCGATCGCCCAAAGGCCTCCCCAACAGCAGCCCCCTGCCAGAAGTCGGCCGCACTATCCCCAGCAAAGTCTTCAGCAGCGTAGTTTTCCCCGCTCCATTCTGCCCTAACAGCCCGAAAGTTTCCCCCTCAGAAACAGTCAGAGTGCAACTTTTGAGCGATTCTATTTTTTCGTTCATCCAGAAGCCGGTACGGTAGAACTTCCCCAGATTAAATATTTCCACCACAGGGGTAGATCCGGGAATCTCGGTGGAAGTTGGCGCATCTATAAAAGGTTCCATTTTCGTCATCTAAATAAGTAGCACCTGATTATATTCTATTGCATAAGTTTCGTCATAATTGCTCTTTTTAATGTTAAACTAATATTAGCTGCACTTAAAAATATCTGAATATGGATCGTTCAAAAATTATTGCTATCATCACCGGCGTGATTTCTATAATGTTAGCATTTGCCTACCTGCTACTCGTTACCATCCTGGACTTCCGAGGCGAAATGCTGCCCGCACCTCAAAGTCAGTTGCCAGTCTCGCAGCCAATTCAGCAATTTGCTACTGCTAATCTGACTTTCCCAGCACTGAGGATTTATCCTCAATTGTGACAAAAACAAGACAATTCAATTTCCGAAATGTCGTTAGTGAAGGATGTAGATCGGATTACTATTGAGGACTCTAACATATGAAGCCGATTATCTTACTTGCCATCTTAACTCCTTTGTGGTTGACTCCGCCCGCGAAAGCGGAACATATTACTTGCACCAGACAACCGTTAGCAACAAATTACTGCGAAAATTATATTAGTGAAGCTCAGAATATTACTCTCGGACAAGCTTCGGATTTAATTGGTCGGTGGCTGGATGCAAAACAGAAAATATTTGCTCCTCCGTTCGATCGCCAATTGTTGGCTACAATGACTACAGGTATTTTGTATAGTGATACAGTCAAAGGGATTGACAACTTGAGAATCACTAATTCTCACTACCGATATGGTGTTCAAAAAGTTGAATCCGTCGAACGTTTCGCAGTCTCTGGAAACAAAGCCACGATTGAAGTCAGAGTCACGGAAGATGCCACAGTCTACCGAGATGATCGAGTCGAGACTAGCAGTTTTAATACTAGGGTAGTTCGCTATACCTTGGAGTATTGGGATGGCATTTGGAAAATAGCAGATTCTCAAATCATGCGTTATTAGTTAGTGGTTATTTGTTAGTGGTTATTTGTTATTGGTTATTGCAATAACAACTGCCCACTAACCACTAATCACTAACTAAACTCAGACAAATGAATTGCTTTTATCATGTGATAAATCAATAGTTTGTAGGGTGCGTCAGGGCAGAATGTTTTGAATATAAATTAATAATTTCCCCTCTGACGCACCCTACAATAACTACATAAATAATCCAACTCTTGTGGGGTGGGCTTCTAGCCCGCCCGAATATGCAATTTAAATGCAGTACAGCTTAATACAGATGAATTGCCTTCATCATATGATATGAAACTAGCAACTGCGTCAAAGCTAGCGGGTAACTTTCCAAAACTTCGCCAGTTGTGCCGATCAGTTTGCCAATTTCGGGATTGCCTTCGGTAGAACAAAATCCCCGCAGGTGCGGCATTTCGTTGCACAAAATCTTTTCCAGTTCGTTTACTTGTTCGTTAGTAGCGTGGGAGTCTACTTCCAAAACGTCAACCGGTTTGCCCATATCCCGATCGAGTCCCAGGCGAATTGCAGGTTGAAAACTATCGCTGCCTCGACCTAAAATCTCAGTAAAATCCGGGTGAGGAATTGTCGGCCTGAGCACTAAACGGACGCTTAAATTTGATTCTTTGTCCGCTTCTGCCGGGTAAAAACTAACTACAACGTCGGCAAATTTGCGCTGGGGGCGAATATAATCTTCTGAATCCGATTCCCGCTTTTTCATTTCCGCCAGCACCTGTTCTTCAGTATAACCGCGCTTCATGATATCGCGCTTAACTTTCCACTGAGTTCGCAACTCTTCTGGGGGAGCGAGATACACTTTTACATCGTAAGAATCGCGGATTGCACGAGTTGAATAACCCAGTAAACCTTCAACTATTACAAATTTGCTGGGCTTAATGTATTCCGGCGCATCGAATGTACCTGAGTGGTGGTTGTAAATGGGTTTGAGAATAGCTTGTCCGGTGCGTAGCAGGCTGAGGTGCTGCTGCATGATGTCGAGGTAATTGCAGTCGGGATGCAGTGCTGTGATCCCGATTTCTGCCCGCTGCTTTCTGTCGTAGCGGTGATAGTCGTCTGTACAAATCACAGTGACATTTTCTGGCCCCAATACTTGGGCAATTCCCCGCGTCAGGGTGGTTTTGCCCGCTGCGCTGTCTCCGACAATACCGAGAATGATTGGTCGATCGCTCATTGTTTTTACCCCGACGGACAATAGCAAATTTTTGGTGAATCCTAAATCTTATCAAAATAGTGTTCGTTGCGATCGCTAATCGCATAGTTTGACTTGATCCCCCCCGGAGTCTCCCCAATGTGTAAAATTATTGTATTATTTCTTAATAAAATGCGGCATCGGAGACTCAGAGAGCATCTGATCAAAAAATCACGCCCATTTCTCGATCGCCCACAATGTCGATCGCACTTTTAAATCCGGCTATACTCAGAATCTCGGAAAAATCAGCCCCGCCAACTGTCCCAGTAGTCCATGAGTGTAGTACAAATTGCAGCATCGGTGGGAGGGATATTTTTGTTTGTAAAGATTCCGATCTGAGATTGGGGAATTAAAGAAAGCATGAAAAAGTTACTCTTAATGGGCAGATATATAGCCTTTCTCATCTTTCGCTCGAAAGGCTATATACAATATGTATTTCACAATACTCCTGAGTCTAATTGGTCTAAATATATAAATTCAGGAGCTTTGACTCCCGCTTCCTCTCTAATTTTAACCAATGCAGGTGACTCAAAGAACGCCCTGGCATCTGTTGTTGATGTCCAGGCGGAAAAATGAACAATTTTGTTAGGTTCACTGTCATACTTCAAAACCTGATAGGAGCGCTCGCCAGCTTCTTTTCGGATGGTTGCAGCATTGTCAAATACCTTTTTCCAACCTTCATAATTTGCGACTTCATGAATAATTAAGACATACTGCATAGCAATCAAACCTATTTTTCTCTAATTTTAAATATTCACTGCTGAGTAACTTCGCTGAGTGCTTCATGAATGACTTCATCACTCACACCGTGACGCTTCAAACTGGCAATCAAGGCAGAAACTGTATCACCTTCTAGACGTTCCAGATCCGATCGCAGTCCTTGTCCAATATAAGCACGTACCAAGGGCTGATAACCAGAAAAACCCAGCAATGGCGCTACTCGTTTCAAATCTTCAATCACATCTTCGGGCATCCGAATGGTGATACTTGTCATGGGACGATTTCTATCTAGCCGCTTTTTCAATGCCTCAATTTTCATAGTATTCGCGTTCCTTGCGCGTGGCTTTACGAGCCGAAATTATCCGAATGATGTCGTTTTCACGCTCAATGTAGACGACATACAAAAGATTCCAACGTCTGTCCAAACCAATGACAGCATCTCGCTCTTCATCGTTGCGACTTGCATCAACCACCACTAGGAGCGGATCGAAGAAGGCTTCTGCGGCTTGCTGAAATGTTACGCCGTCATGATTTCTGGGATTGATCCGAGCTTTCTCCTCATTCCAAACGAAGGCTACACCATTGAGTACGAAATACACATCCATAGCTTATAGTGTAACCAAGATGTATTTACATTGTCAATACGTTTTTCGGTGAATCGACTTAAAAAAGCACCAATTTTTGCTCCCTAAATCGCGATCACCCTCTCCGGCCGAAATGGATTGAATCTCCACTAAAGTAGTAAACAGTGCCCGATCGCAATTTTTCCTAAATTATCGTGTCTATATTATCTGAAATGCCGACTGTGTGGTTACAACTTTCCCTCGTGGGAGCCTGGTTGGGCGTGATTTTGCTGGTAGCTGAGGGGTTAAACCGCTTTACTTCCGTCGATGCTGAGGTATCGCGGAAGGTGGTTCACATCGGTACTGGGAACGTGATTTTGCTGGCTTGGTGGCTGGAAATACCCGGCTGGGTGGGGATTTCGGCAGGGGTTTTAGCAGGTGCGATCGCCCTAATTTCTTACCAAGTTCCGATTTTGCCCAGTCTTAACAGTATCAACCGCAAGAGTTTCGGGACTTTTTTCTATGCTGTTAGTATCAGCGTTCTCGTAGCTTGGTTTTGGCCACTGCAACATCAAGAATACGCAGCTTTGGGCATTTTAGTGATGGCTTGGGGCGATGGATTGGCCGCTGTCATTGGCAAAAAATACGGCAAACATCTTTATCGAGTTTGGGGAATCCAGAAGAGTTGGGAAGGTTCTGCAACTATGTATTTGGTGAGTTTTGCTGTTAGTAGTTTGATTTTGCTGACGGTGCAAGGCAATGTTTGGCAAACTTGGGCGGTGTCGGCTGTTGTGGCTTTGGTTGCTGCTACTTTGGAGTCGGTTTCTAAGTTGGGAATTGACAATTTGACTGTGCCAATTGGCAGTGCGGCGATCGCCTTTTTCCTCAATCAATTTTGGGTAATTGGTTCCTAGTGAGGACTTGAGTTCTGATAAAACTCAAAACACCAACGCCACCAATACCTGCTTTTCACGGCAAAATCCCAGCTAAACTTTGTTTAACTGGGAAAAATTGAATATATTTAAAAGTAGTCGAAAAACTTGCCGCTGTTGCTTGAGGCAAATGTCTTTGCTTACCTCGCTAGAAACTACCCGATCGCCCAATCATGGGTCTTTTTTAGAGCCTTTGGGTGGCGTACCTTCAAAAGGCTGAACTCCTGTATTGGGATAATCGTCATCGTTCCGTTTAAAAATCCTCATCGCACCTTCGGAAACGTAACGCATCGCATCTGCCAAAGATTTAGAAAGATTCATCACATCTGCCTCTCTTGTCATTGCTTCTGATACTTCTTAGATTACTATTAATTTCGGTTTTTTGGTTCCTTTAGCAATATTTGTTTGAATTACTTATTAGTCCGCAACATCGAAGCAACCTGAAGCTTTTAGGAATTGCGAAGCTTGGGCGATCGACCTGATAGATTTCTGCTTGAATATTGTAGGGTGCACCGAGACGCATCGGCCGTTCTTGTAGCAATACTTCTTTTCAACAGTTGACAGTTACCTCGGACGATCGCCCTCAAACAAAAAAAATGCTTTCCACAAAACTCCAAATGCACCCGCGCGCCTCTAAATCAACACGATCGCGCGCTGCACACCCTACAAACTCAAATTCGCTGTTTTTATTAAAAATACCATAATCTTAATCCGCAAATTAACCTAAAACCCTCTGTGCAAGAGCGTTGTTAAGAAAAACGCAATATGGTATCAGCAATCTTTATCAAAAATTTACAAAAAGATATGGTATTTATCACTATAATTAAATAAATAAGTTTGTCCGGGGTTTTTCATGAAAACTGCGACAGAAAGCCTGCACCTCACAGGTTTTGAGGAAATTTTAGAAGACGGGGAACTGACGGTTTCCTCAGCAGATTACAGCCTTTTGACCGATCTCTACCAGCTCACGATGACGGCTTGTTACGTCGGAGAAGGGCTCGACGATCGCCTTGCGAGTTTTGAATTGTTCGCGCGGAGGCTACCAGAGGGTTTTGGTTATGCGATCGCGATGGGTTTGGCTCAAGCGATCGACTATCTAGAAAAATTTCGGTTCTCCGAGGCGCAAATTCAGGCTTTGCAGTCCACCGGAATTTTTGCCGGGGCACCGGAGCGATTTTGGACTCTACTCGCCACAGCCCGCTTTACTGGCGATGTTTGGGCGGTTCCAGAGGGGACGGCGGTATTTGCCAATCAGCCTCTATTGCGAATTGAGGCTCCTCTGTGGCAGGCTCAGTTAGTAGAAACTTATTTGCTGAATGCGATCAATTATCAAACTTTGATCGCGACGCGGGCTGCGCGGCTGCGGGATGCGGCGGGCCCTGACGCTAAGTTGCTGGAATTTGGGACGCGCAGGGCTTTTGGGCCGCAAGCTGCTGTGTGGGCGGCGAGGGCTGCTCTGGCTGCTGGGTTCGATGGTACTTCTAATGTTTTGGCTGCTTTGAAGTTGGGCCGCCAGCCTGTTGGTACGATCGCCCATGCTTTAGTAATGGCTGTGTCGGCTCTCGAAGGCAGCGAAGAGGAGGCGTTTGCAGCATTTCACCGCTATTTTCCGGGCGCACCGCTACTGATTGATACTTACGATACTGTGGCTGCGGCGCGGATGTTGGCCGATCGAGTAAACAGCGGTGAAATACCGTTGCAAGGTGTGCGGCTGGATTCGGGGGATTTGGTAAAATTGTCGCGGGAAGTGCGATCGATCCTGCCGGGCGTGCCGATTATTGCTAGTGGCGATTTGGACGAACACGAAATTGCTAAATTAAAAAGTGCGGGCGCTTGCATTGACGGTTACGGTTTAGGAACAAAGTTGGTCAGCGGTTCGCCTGTGAACGGTGTTTATAAGTTGGTGGAAATTGACGGAATTCCGGTGATGAAGGAGGCAAGCGGCAAGGTAACATATCCAGGGAAAAAGCAAATTTTTAGAACAGTTAAAGATGGAGAAATTGTCAGCGATTGTTTGGGACTAACAGGGGGGGGGAATTATAATTCAGCGGCTTACATACCATTAATAAGATTAGTTGTCAAAGATGGCAAACGAGTGCAGAAACCGGAAAGTTTGGACGAGATTGCCAAACGAACTGCTGCTTCTGTCGCCAGTCTCCCGGCAGAAACTCGCCAACTAAATAACCCGATTTCGCCACCGATGGAAATTTCTACAGATTTGCAAACTCTCACTCAAAAAACCAGAAAGAGTCATTAGTCATCAGTAATTAGTCATTGGTTATAATTTAAAACTGAAATTATAACTGGTTCCCAGGCTCTAGCCTGGGAACCCCGATCCACAGGCTCTGCCTCGCTTAGGAAAAGGTCGGCAGAGCCTCCAGATCTGCATTACCAGGCGGTCGCCTGGTAACGAGTAAATCCTCTTCCTTCTAGGTAGAGGTCGCTGTCAACTGTCAACTGTCAACTGTCAACTGAATGAACGATTCCCTATGCAGAAAATTGCCTTATTTGGAACCAGTGCCGATCCGCCGACAGCAGGACACAAAACAATCCTGAGTTGGCTTTCTCAGCATTTTGATTGGGTAGCAGTTTGGGCATCGGACAATCCTTTCAAGTCGCACCAGACATCCCTCGAACATCGATCGGCAATGCTGCTGTTAATCATTCAAGAAATTAATTCGCCGAGACACAATCTTTGCCTACATCCAGAACTCAGCAGTCCGAGGACGCTAGAAACTGTGGAACAAGCAAGATTGCAGTGGCCGGATGCAGAGTTGACGATGGTAATAGGTTCGGACTTGGTGGGACAACTGCCTCGCTGGTACAAATTTGAACAGTTATTAAAAGAAGTGGAGTTGCTGATTGTACCGCGGCCTGGTTATCCGTCAGAACAGTTAGATTTGTGGCAGTTAAGGCGGCTGGGTGCAGAAGTGGCGATCGCATCTTTGAACGCTCCTGATGTTTCTTCAACTTCCTATCGTGAAACAGGAGACACCGAAGCCCTAACTCCAACTATCGAGGATTACATTAATCGGGAGCATTTGTACGCATGGCACGAGGCACAAAAAAGAGCGAAAGTTGCTCATTAGCTGATTTTAAAGTAGGAGTAGATAATGTAATTTTCTCCGTCGATACCGTGCAAAACCGCTTGTTGGTGCTGTTGGTAATGCGGCAAGACGAACCGTTTATAGATTCTTGGAGTCTTCCCGGTACTTTGGTGCGACACGGAGAGTCTCTGGAAAATGCAGCTTACCGCATTTTGTCTGAGAAAATCAGGGTCAAAAATTTGTATTTAGAGCAATTGTATACTTTTGGAGAACCAGGGCGCGATCCCAGAGAATTCACCAGGGGCGATCGCTATCTTTCGGTAAGTTATTTTGCTTTGGTGCGATTTGAGGAAGCTGAATTGATTGCTGGGAGTGTCGTTGCGGGTGTCGGCCACCGCGTCGCCGGCATTGCTTGGTATCCCGTACAACAAGTTCCGAAGCTAGCATTCGATCACAATCAAATTCTCGAATACGGATATCGGCGACTGCGTAACAAACTTGAATACAGCCCGGTAGCTTTTGAAGTTTTGCCGGAGCTTTTTACCTTGAGCGATCTGTATCAATTGTATACGACTATTTTGGGGGAAAATTTTTCGGATTATTCTAATTTTCGAGCTCGATTGTTGAAATTGGGTTTTTTGTGCGATACCCGTGTTAAGGTTTCGCGAGGTGCGGGCCGCCCTGCTAGTTTGTACCGCTTTGATGCGGCTGCTTTTGCTCCCTTCAAAAATAAGCCATTGGTGTTTATCTAGCTGTTCATTGGATGACTCCGCCTAAAAATTGAATCCATCGACGGCTTAGGGTCGATCGCAAATTTTAGGCGCTAGTTCAATCTCTCAGATTAATCGGTGGAGTAAATCTCAAATCTAAAAATGGAAAATTGACTGACATTCAGGGATCAATTTATTGACACTCAAGCGGGAATCAACGCCACGCTCGATTCTTGATTCATAGAATCGACTTGCAGATGCAGAATTACTTCAACATCGGTAGCGGTCAACTCTCCACAAGCGTTCGGAGTATTGCTACCCCAAGTTCCGGTATGCCCTACCGTACTTAATCCCCGACTTAGGATGTTCCTAGCTGCGTTATGATCTCTGTCTAAAACACATCCACATCTACAAGCGTGGGTTCGTGTTGATAGACTTTTCTTAACAATCGTTCCGCAGCTAGAGCATTCTTGGCTTGTTCCGTTGGCTGTCACGGCAATCGTAATTCTTCCGAATACTTTGCCGAAATATTCCACCCAAACTCGGAACATATACCAAGATGCGTCGTTAATTGATTTCGCTAGACAGTGATTCTTCACCATGTTTTTAATCCTCAAATTTTCGTAGGCTACACAGTCGTTAGACTGGATTACGCATCTTGCTAATTTCACAGCAAAATCTTTACGTTGTCTACTTATTTTGAGGTGGCGTTTTCCTAGAGTCGCTCTAGCTCTTTTCCTGTTATTGGAACCTTTGACGCGCTTTGACACTCGTCTCTGGGACTTCTTTAATCTACGCTCTCCCTTGCGGAGAAATCGTGGATTTTCTACGGCAATACCATTGGAATCGGTGTAAAATTCTTTCAATCCCACGTCTAATCCAATGGCGTTACCAGTTATTTCTACGGCTTCGGAACGGTCAACTTGAATGCAGAATTGGACGTAATACCCGTCTGCACGTTTTACTAGCCGTACTCGTTTAATTTGAGTAGGTTGGTAGAAGTGCAAGTCGCGCGTCCCCTTTAGTTTCAGTTTCCCAATTCCTTGTTTGTCGGTGAAGGTGATAGATTTCCGATCTGATGCCAATTTCCAACCGCTAGTTTTATATTCAACTGAGCGGTTATCTTTTTGGAATTGCGGAAATCCTTTTTTACCGGGAACCTTCTTTTTACAGTTGTCGTAGAATCGGGAGATTGCAGACCACGATCTTTCTGCACTCGCCTGTCGAGCCATGCTGTTCAATTCATCACAAAACGGAAATTCTTTTGCTAATACTGCACAATATTTACTTAGATCGTTTTTGTCAATCTTTTCGCCATCCATCCACAATCGAATTGCTTTGTTTCGGATAAATTGTACTGTTCGTATAGCTTGATAGACAGCATCAAACTGCTGTCGCTTTCCGTATGTTTTAAATTCAAAAACTAGCATGACTTCGACCTCATCACGATATATTTACAATAACAAAATTGGTATAAAGCAAATACAATCTGTTACAATAGTTCACAAGAAAGACTGAAGGGGACTGAAGTCCCTCGCCTCGCTTTCATCGAGGGAACTAAAGTCACGCTCGCTTGGAGCATTCCGCTAGTTTTCTTGTAGTATGAGAAAAGAAGCTATTAAGGAGTGCCGGCAATGAAAGACCCTGATGAATGCGCTAATATTCACGAAGTTCGGGAGGAAATTGATATCATCGATCGAGAAGTGATAGAGGCTTTGAGCAAGAGATTTCAATACGTCATCGCAGCAGCAAGGTTCAAAACGAGTGAAGCGAGCGTTAGAGCGCCCGATCGCTTTCATGCTATGTTACAGCAGCGACGCGAGTGGGCCAGTGAATCGGGTTTGAATCCTGATGTGGTTGAAAATATTTACCGCCATTTGGTCAATCATTTTATTGAGGAAGAGTTAAAACATTACAAATCCGAGTAATGAGTAATGTTTCCCGACATTCAAGTCTAGGTATATAGGAAATTAAGTCCGCATCGGCGGACTGCTAGCAAGACTTATTAGGTGAATTGGTGATATGAAAATTGCGATCGCACAACTAAACCCTACTATTGGTGATATTTTTGGCAACTCCAACCTAATTCTGGAGGCTGCGAAACAAGCGCAGGTTGAGGGCGCAAACTTATTGCTAACAACGGAACTTTCCCTGATCGGTTATCCGCCGCGCGATTTGTTGATGAACCCGAGTTTCATCGCAGCCGCAGGCGCACATTTGCTGCAACTGGCGCAAGCTTTGCCACCGGATTTGGCAGTCATTGTCGGGACTGCCTTACCTAATGCTGATGCTGTAAAACTCGGCGAAAAATTATTGTTCAACAGTGCTGTTTTGTTGCAAAATGGCGCAGTCCAACAAGTTTTTAATAAACGCTTGTTACCTACCTATGATGTATTTGATGAAGATAGATATTTTGAACCTGGAAAAAACAGTAATTATTTCACTATTGGTAAACTCAAAATTGGTGTGACAATTTGTGAGGATTTGTGGAACAATGAGGAGTTTTGGGGTAAACGCAGTTACGCGGGTGATCCTATTTCCGATTTGGCAAAATTGGGCGTGGATTTAGTGGTGAATTTGTCGGCATCGCCTTATTCTGTCGGGAAGCGGGGAGTGCGATCGGCGATGTTGCAGCACAGTGTCATTCGTTCAGGGATACCGATTGTTTATGCTAATCAGGTCGGGGGAAATGATGATATTATTTTTGATGGTAGCAGTTTTGCGGTGAATCGTCAGGGTAATTTGATTCTGGTATTGGCTTCTTTTTCAACGGATTTTGCTGTACTGGAATATGATGAGAATAGACAAGATTTGATGGGCAGCGGGAACGGGCAAGATGCCCGTTCCACAAGTGATTTTGGAGGGGAATGTGAAGCACAAAAAGCAGGTTTGATTAGCACTGGTGGGAACGGGCAAGATGCCCATTCCACAACAGAAACTGGTTTAAGTTTTGAACCGCCATTCGGGGATGCGGAAATTTGGGCGGCTTTGGTTTTGGGAGTGCGAGATTATGTTCGCAAGTGCGGTTTTTCTAAGGTTGTACTTGGTTTGAGTGGCGGGATAGATTCGGCTTTGGTGGCGGCGATCGCTAGTTGCGCGATCGGGCCCGAAAATGTGCTGGGGGTGCTGATGCCTTCTCCTTACAGTTCGGATCATTCGGTTAATGATGCTTTGGAATTAGCCCGAAATCTCGGTATTGCGATCGAACTATTGCCGATCGCCGATTTGATGAAAACTTACGATCGCACTTTCGCCGATTTGTTTGTCAATACCACTTTCGGGATTGCCGAGGAAAATATTCAATCGCGAATTCGTGGCAATCTGTTGATGGCAATTTCTAACAAGTTCGGACATTTGCTGCTTTCCACTGGCAATAAGTCGGAAATGTCGGTGGGTTACTGCACTCTCTACGGCGACATGAATGGCGGCTTGGCAGTCATTTCTGATGTTCCAAAGACTCGCGTTTATTCGCTTTGTCGGTGGCTGAATTCTGACAGCGGGATTGGGGGAAATGCTGTTCAGTTGGGAGAAGAGATGATTCCAGTTAATATTATCAATAAAGCGCCGAGTGCTGAACTGAAACCGGGGCAAGTTGACCAAGATTCTTTGCCTGGTTATGATGTTTTGGATGACATCTTGCAGCGGTTGATCGAACATCACGAATCTACCCAACAAATTATCGCGGCGGGACACGATGCAGCGGTGGTTAAGCGTGTAGTAAAATTAGTCACGCAATCGGAGTTTAAACGGCGACAAGCAGCGCCCGGTTTGAAAATTAGCGATCGAGCTTTTGGTACCGGTTGGCGGATGCCGATCGCCAAAGCTTCCTTTTAAGTAGGTGGTTATAAATAAACATTACATGGGAGAGGGCGGGTTTTGAATAAAATTATTGGTTGGGATGTTATAGATTGTGGCTTAACCCGCTGCTACCAGATATTATGTTTTTTGTGATGACTTGACTTACTTATTAAACGCAAAATGGTTAACATCGACGGTACTTTCGGCTTCGATTTTCTCCTGGGAACTCCCGGAAACGATACGATGAGAGGATTTGCGGGGAATGACACAATTCAAGGTTTGGCGGGGAATGACCTAATTTTTGGCGATCGCGACAATGACTTACTGGCCGGAAACGAAGGCGCCGATACCCTGTTTGGAGGGCAAGGAAGCGATACAATCTATGGAGGACAAGGTGAAGATGCGATTAATGGCGATCGGGGTAACGATTTGCTAATCGGCGACGAAGGCAAAGATATCTTGACAGGAGGCGCGGGCGATGATTTATTTGTAATTGATCAAACCTCCGTCGTATCTACTGTTACTGAAGCCGATATAATTACAGATTTTGGCAACGGAAATGATAAAATTGTCTTGACAGATGGCATCAAGTTTAGCGATTTAAATATTTCTGTTTTTGAGAACCAAACTCTGATACAAAATAAAAATTCTGGTAACTATTTAGGAGTAGTTTCAGGAAGATTTAATTTGACTGAATCAAACTTTATCTCAATGTTTGGTGGGATGGATATGGGTCAAATTTTGCCAGTTTCTGTGAATACTATTTTGGGCGCGGGCGCGGGCGGGATCGGACTAGAAGTAGCGCAAACTCCCCAAGAACAAGCAATTGGCTTAATGTTTCGGACAGAATTGCCCGATGACAGGGGAATGCTTTTCCCGATCGCCCCCCCGCGCAATGTGCGTTTCTGGATGAAAAACGTGCAAATCGAGCTCGATATGATTTTTCTGCGGGAAGGCATCGTGCAGGCGATAATTTCCAACGTACCGCCCTGTTTCAGCGACACCTGTCCCAGCTACGGCCCCGATTTTCCCGTTGACGGAGTGATCGAGCTCAAAGGCGGTAGGGCGGCCCAATTGGGATTGAAAATTGGCGATCGGATTCCCAATTTACCCTAAAAAGTATAGGATTTTAAGTAAATCCACCTAATTAAACGTAAAATACAGATAGCTCAAAAATGAACCCTATTGAATTAACAATAATCTCCAATCAAACTCAAGACGGTTTAGCTTACCAACATTTACGATTACGAATTACAACTCAAGACGGTATCATCACACCCGAAGATTTACAAGGTTTAAAAATCCCTGAAAATGCTCAATTCAGCCAAGGAATTGTCATCGAAGGTAGAGGAGCAATTTGGTTGTACGGGTATTTAGTGCACGAATGCCATCCTGCCGCTTGGGTTGGATGTTACGATCCGCGATTAGAAGGTGCGGTGGTGGTAGCGACGCACAAGCACGAAGTTTCGGTTGGACAAATAATAAAATTGAATTTACCAAGTTAGTAAATTAGATATTGTTGGGCAAGTTACTATATGTAGGGTGCGCAGTGCGCACCTTACAGCTATATGTAGGATGTCAAACTACTTTTTATCTAAGTCCTAATTTAATTTTAATTATAATTTATCCTCTGACTGGCAAAACGATCGCAAACTCAGTCCCTACTCCTGGCTCGGCATTCACCTCGATAGTTCCACCATGTTTTTCTACCACAATCTGATGGGCAATTGCCAACCCCAATCCCGTTCCTTTCCCGACAGCTTTCGTCGTGAACAAATGGTCGAATATCTGCTTTTTCACTTCTTCTGACATCCCAGTTCCGTTATCAGTAATTGTAACTTTAATGTAATCTTCCCCCATTACATCAGTGGAAATGCTGATGCGGTTGGGCTTGACGGAAATTTCGTTAAAACTGCGTCCTAGATTTGATTCTTCTAAGGCATCGATCGCATTAGCAAGCAAGTTCATAAAAACTTGATTCAATTGACCGGGAAAACATTCGATTTTAGGGAGATTGCCGTATTTAGCGATCGCTTCAATCTGCGGACGGTGTTCATTAGCTTTGAGGCGGTGTTTCAAAATTAAAATAGCGCTATCAATGCCATCGTGAATATTAAAAGAAACTTTGTAGTCTTTGTCGCCCCTGGAGAAGGTGCGGAGGCTAGTGCTAATGCTGGAAATGCGATCGCACCCGACTTGCATGGAATCAATCATCTTCGGTAAATCTGCTAACAGATAATCGATATCTATCTCTTCCGCGTGGTCGGCAATTTCCGATTTCGGTGCATCGGAGCGATACAAATTCAAGTGTTCCATAACATCCTCGAAACATCTTTTAGCTTCGTTCAAATTTCCAGCAATAAACCCAATCGGATTGTTTATTTCGTGGGCGACTCCGGCGACCAAATTACCCAAAGCCGACATTTTCTCGCTTTGTACGATTTGTAATTGTGCTTGCTGTAAATCTTTTAAAGTTCGTTCTAGGCATTGATTTTGCTCTTGCAAAAGCTCATTTGAGCGCTTGCGATCTGTGGCATCAACACCCAAACCAATAATTCCGATCGTCTCGTCATCGTAATTTTTCAACGGCACTTTTGTGACTTCTAAATAGTGTTGTTTTCCGTCAACCAATGTGAGAGTTTCGCTGGAGTAATGGGGCGAATCTTGGGCAAGGCAGGCGGCATCTGAAACCAGGCAGTTCGCTGCATTTTCCCCCAGTATATCTTTGTAATGCTCGACAGCTAGGAAAGCGCTCAGAGGCACGCCCACATCTTGACAAAATGTCTTGTTGAAAAATTGTACTTTACCCTTGGGATTAACCATCCAAATCCAAATCGGAGCGACATCAAGAATCGCTTGCAGCATTTGTTTCTGCTCGGCAAGCTGAGCTTCGGCTCGACTGAATTTTGTTAGCAATCGCTCTAATTTTTGGCTGTAATCCTGAGATTTTTGATATAGCAGAGCATTTTGCAAACTGATGGCTGCTTGGAAACATAGGAGATTCAGCCGTTGCAGACGATCGCGGGTAAAAACTCTTGCGGTTAACCGATTTTCTAGATACAAAATGCCGATTAATTTACCTTGATCGAGAATCGGCCAACACAACAAGCTTTGTGGTTGGTATTTGAGGATGTAGGAATCGGAATCCCAATCAATTTTTTGAGCGATGTCCCGCAAAATCACAGGTTTCAACAATTTTTCAACACAATCAACAATTTTTAGGGGCAGGATATCACTATTTTCATCGAGTGTTGCGGATGATAAGTCGATCGCCCGATCGACACCCAAATTATCGATCGCCCTTGCAGAAGCAATTTCCCATTGATTACCCTTTTGCAAAATCAGCACTCCTTTGTCAACGCCTGTATTTTTGATCGCCAGTTGTATCAGTTTGGCAATTAGTTGATCCAGATCTCTTTCACTAGAAAGCGCTTGACAAGCTTTTAGCAGAGTTGAAAAATTCCCGAAATCTGAGACTGTCGCCGACACAGACGGATTAATTAATGAAGGTACAGATTGATTTTGTTTGACAGGTATTGCGAAAGTTGCTAATGAATCTGTAGCGAGTTTTGCGGGCTGCCCGATCGGTGACAACAATTGAGAATAGGCTTTTTCTAAGTCGTCAATTTTGCCTCGATCTCCCCAGCGGACATAACAATTATAGGCGTCTATCATGTAGACTCTGGCAATTTTTTCTCTTCCCAATGACAGGTAAAACTTAGCAGCTAGTTCGCAAGCAAGAGCTTCTTCATTCAAATATTCGTTAGCGTTAGCTCCAGCAATAGCTCTATCGTAAAATTCCATTGCTTCTATAGTCTTCCCCAAAACACGGAGCCATTCTGCCTCAACCAAATCGAACTTGTGCTGGTGATCGATCGGGGTATGGTGCGCACATTCTTTGAGTTTTTCCTGACTTGTCTCAACGCGCTCAAGGATTTTTTGGCGCTCCATCGGTGTGGCACCGGCATAGATTTCCAAATCTGCCAACGCATCGTAAAAGTTGTGCATCATAGTTACTAGCATTGCAACACAATTATCCAAATAAATTTTATTTGTATCCCCCTCTCGAACTGTTTCGGATTGCGGCTGGAATATATTGCCAATCCGTCGCCTATTTTTGATACATTTTATCCCGATTTATCTGGTTAATTACTATAAATAAAATTCCCTAAATAGGAAGGTTTCATATATTGGTAAATAACTGGCCTCCGTTCTAGTTGGTCGAGAATATCTGTTTGCTTGAGGACTGTTTCGAGCGATGCAATTAACTGCCACTGATGCAACTCGATCGCATTCTGGCAGCACAGCCTCGCGGAAAGCCACGACAAACAGGTAACTGCGAGCGTAGCGTTTTATACTGCGCGTATAAATTTTGCCGGGAAGAGCGAGATTTTTGACCGTTGTGGCGAAACTGCAAGAGTTTGCGGAGGGCTAGTTGCCCGTCTCGATCGCCCACATCCCCGAAAGCGGTTCCATAATAGGTGTAAAATTGCGCGATCGGGAGCTCTCCAGGCATCACCGCAGTCAAATCTACAACATTTACTGTTGCATCCATATCGGCTGATCCCAAGCCAAACATTAGCTGGGAAATAGTTAGTGTATCTATCTTACGGCATAAACAGCAGAATTTTCAATCTCTCGATCTAAAATCCCAATGTTCTGCTACGGAACTACATTTTATACTGGGTCGAGCGGGATCAGAGATGATTACTTGCGTATAAGTTTCTGCGATCAATATTAAATGCGTTATAGCCTTTCTCAGAAAGATCAGGTACGCGAACGGCATAGGGGATATGGCATAGGGCATAGGGCATAGGGCATAGGGCATAGGGCATAGGGCATAGGGCATAGGGCATTGGGCATAGGGCATAGGGCATAGGGCATAGGGCATAGGGCATTGGGCATACCTCACTTTTTTGAGAACCGATATAACCCAATACGGTTCACTTAAGACAGATCTCGCCTAACCCCCCTTAAAAAAGGGGGGGAGAAGAATGCCCTCAAAGTCCCCCTTGCTTTCGGGGGATGCGAGGGGATCTCCGGGGTATAAATAGTGTTAAGTGAACCGTATTGCGATATAACCCAAATCATGAAATCTTCGTCGAATTCTTTCTGATGAAAGTAGTTCTTCCTCACTGTTACTGAATTGTTCAATTAGTTATCGAAATCCTCTACCTTCACAATTTCTGTTTCAACAACTCCCGCACCAGCGCAAAAGCCCTCCCCCGCCACTCCATCGGCAGCAGCGACAATCCCAAACCCGCCCACATTTTCGCCTCAAAAACCGACTTTCCAGCCCGCACCATCCGCCGCCCTTTTGCAGTTTCACCTACCTCAATCAGCCGCAAACCTAGCGCTAATTGAGTTTCTGCAATCCTCTTGAGCCTGACTGTTTCCAACTTCTCGGAATCAAACTCGTAGCTGGTCAAATAGCGCAATTTATCGCTTAAATAGGGAATTGCCCGATCGCATCCTTGCTGTCCTGCGTGAAATCGATACTCCATCAACAGCTCCGGCAAGTAATAGCACCTTTTGCCCGCAATAGCAAGTCTCACAAACAAATCGTTATCTTCGCAATTTTGCCAATTCGGCCGCAGAAAGCCGACTGATTCCAGGGCGCGGCGGCGAAACAAAGTCGCGCCTATTTGCAAACTCTGTCTCACAAAAACTGTGGATAGCAAATCTTCAATAATTCCGGCCGACAATTCGGTGCGGCCCCACCGCTGCGAATTGAGTTTTGTCAGGTTTTCGTCAATATTATTGTGAATGTCGATCGCCCAATGGTCGGTACTGACAAAATCAATATTGGGGTTTTTATCCAAAATAGCAGATGTTCGCTCTAGAAATTGCGCGCTCAGGCGATCGTCATCGTCAAATTTAATAAAATATTCGCCCCTTGCCGCCGCAAAGCCCGATCGCATATTATTACTTTTCCCGATATGCTGCGGGTGGCGAATGTAGCGAATCGGGCGATGGCGTCCCGCCCCGCAAGCTACGACAAATTCCGACATCAACAGCGGAGTGCTGTCCGTCGAACCGTCATCGCAGACAATTAATTCAAAATCCGTATAAGTTTGATCTAGCACGCTGGCGATCGCACTAGCGAGCAAATGCACTCGATTGCAAGTAGGAATGCAAACGCTAATTTTCGGCACAAACTGAGACCATCTTAGATTGTAGATTGTATGTAGATTGTAGATTGCTAAAAATTAAAGTCTTCCTTCTTCCTTCTTCCTTCTTCCTTCTTCCTTCTTCCTTCTTCCTTCTTCCTTCGGTCAACTGTCAACTGTCAACTGTCAACTGTCAACTGTTCCTTGTTGACTTCAATTCAAACGAGCCGTACATTCAAGAATTAACTTTTGATTCACCAAAGCAAAAGGTTGAATTTCCAAAGCGCGGCGAAAAGCTCGAATCGCACTTCTGTATTCTCCCAGAGCAGCGTAGCACAAACCCAGACCGTGCAACGCCCCAAAATGCACCGGATTTAGTTGGAGCACGGTTTCGCAGTCATGGATCGACTTTTTATAATTTCCTTGGGTATAGTGAAGTACGGCGCGCCGGTTCCAAGCTTCAGCAAAATCTGGCGCTTCCGCAATCAGTTTCGTCAGCAAATCCAAAGCGTGCCGAACATCACCCGAATCTAGCGAAACTTGCGATCGCCTGAGAACTTGCATCCCATACTCACCCTTCTGGTTAAACCAAGTGCGCCAGAGTTCTGTAGTAGCCCGATCGCGCACGCTTTCATCAGACTTTTTCAAGTCTTCGAGCAGCGCCTTCATAGATAATTCGTCCATAGGTGGGAGGATTGTTAAACAGGTTTTATCAATCAATTTTATCGCGACAGCGGCAACTTTATTTATCCAACATCCCATGCAAATTTTGATGCTTTCCTCGACTTTTCCCTATCCGCCAAGCCGCGGCGGAACTCAGGTAAGGACGTTTAATTTATTGCAATACTTGAGCCGACGGCATGATGTAATTCTCGGTACTGTGCGATCGCCCGATGTCACCGATGCACAAATCGACGCATTACGAGGGCAAGTTACAGAATTAGCAGTTTTCGAGACTCCTGGAACAGTTTCAACCGGGATATCTGGAAAAATTCGGCGTTTTAGTCAATTTTTGTTATCCGGGACACCTCCCAACGTATTCTCCAGCTACTCTCAAGCAATGCAGAATTGGGCAGACGATTTAGTCACAGCCGGCAAATGCGAAGCTGTTACCTGCGAACACAGCGTTAACGAAATTTATGTGCGCCCAGAATGGCGACAAAAACTGCTGACAGTCGCAAATATTCACAGTTCGGTTTGGGGAACTTGCAGGGAAATGTTAGCCACCGGGACTTCCCAAAACCCCCTGCGCGATCGACTAAATTTACCCCTACTCGCCCGCTACGAAACACGCTACTGTGCCAAATTCTCCCGTATTGTCGCCACCACATCCACAGACAAGCAGCAACTCCTAGAATTGCTGTCGCCACCGAGGCTGCGAGGGAAAGCAGATTTTTTTGAACCCACCATTGATGTCATTCCTAACGGCGTGGATTTGACAGAATTTCCGTATCGCGCGATCGATCCGGGAGGACACACCTTAATTTTTGCAGGCGCCATGAACAATTTGCCCAATATAGACGCAGCCAGGTTTCTTAGTTTGCAGATACTCCCAAAGTTGCAGCAGCGCTATCCCGATGCTAGCCTCAGCCTAGTCGGCGCCTCGCCAGTCCCCGAAGTCCTCTCCTTGGGGAAACTTCCGGGAATTCAAGTCGTAGGCCGGGTGCAAAGAGTGGCAGAATATTTGCATCAGGCTGCTGTTTGTGTGGTGCCCATGCGGATTGGTTTTGGGATAAAAAATAAAACTTTGGAGGCGATGGCTGCGGGAACTCCCGTGGTGGCGAGCGATCGAGGTTTGGAAGGTTTAGCCGTCGATGGTCGCACCCCACCACCGATCGAGGCCTTGCGGGCAAACGAAGTTCAGGAGTATGTTGAAGCGATTACCAGTTTGTTTGAAAATCATCAGCTAAGACAGGAGTTGTCTCTGAACGCGCGATCGCGAATTGAAAGCCAATACACCTGGGATATCATAGGTCGGCAGTACGATCGGCTATTCCAATTTTAAACTCTAAATTCTAAAATCTAAATTCTAAAAATTCGACGATGGAACACAAAATAAACTCCTCAAAAAATCGAGCCAAACCCCCAGAAAATTCCAAAATTGCTCCTGCTCCGACCAGACGCCGCCGCCAAAACCGACGCCCCAAAAAACTGCAAGAGTCCCAGCTTCCGATAGCTGGTACCCCAACTCCCGCCAGATATCCCTGGAAAAGATTAATAGCTAATTTGACCGCCCTCAGCGTCTTGTGTGGCTTTTCCGCTTTGATGGGAGGCGGCGCTTGGTTGAGTTACCAGCTAATTGTCGATCCCAACGGTAACAAATTAGTCTCTCAGTTTGTACCCGGATGGTCGCGCCTGCCTACAGGTAGCAGAGATACGATCCAAACTCTCGATCAAATCAAAGCCAGCATCCGCAAATTGGGATTCATCACTGGCGAACCCCTGCCGCTTCCTATTGAGAAATCGGGCGATAATTTTATTTCCGACTTGCTGTTGCCGGTGATGGTGGAAAGGAATGTTAATGCTTCTACTGTTTGCAAAAATCCTTGCCGTCAAATTGTCGAACTTCGCGTGTACAAGCGCGTGCAACTTCCCGATCGCGATTCCGAAAAAGAGCAGTATTTTCAGCTAGCAAGTTCCGTGAATGTAGAAGGCCCTGCGGAATCTTTTGTGATTGCTTCTTTGGATGACTCTACATCTAACAATCAAGCCTCAAATCAGTCGCTACCGCTGACAGAACTGCGCCGCTTTGACGGAAAAGCCCCCGCCGAGGGCATTTGGTTTAATGTCAGCGGTCAACTGGTGCGGGGCGACAAGAAAATTCCCTACGGACAAGTCGTTCGCTACAACCCCAGCCAAAATCATTTAATCTCGCTGTTGGATTGGGCGAGTGTTGCTGGACAACCGCCGAATTGGCAGCAAATTGTTAAGGGGAAAAACCCGCAATTGGCGATCGACCAAACAATTGGTTTAGAGCCGCAATTTACCATTTATCAAATAGGCCCGCGCAAATTTATCCCGAACCCAGTTCAATTAACCGCGATTTCCTTAGAAGAATTTGCCTTCAATGACGAGACTTATAAAAATGGGCTGCGGCTGGCAAAAAGCGGACTTTGGTCTCCGGGATTAAATGTCATGCGTATTGCTAAGGGGAAAGCCGGCCAGAATTGGCCTGCTGCCGCGCAAGCTCAGCTAGAAACGATCGAATTTCACGCTAAAATTACTCGAGCTCAGGCGATCGCATCTTGGGCCAGTCCCAGCCAACAAGTGCTCGCAGAATTGATCGACGGCCGCTGGAGTCAAGCTTTGCAAGTATTTGAAGCCGATCCTAGCAACACTCACGAAATTGCCACAACCCTCAAAAATGAAGGCGGGCGGATCATGAACCGCGTAGACGCCGCCTTGAGAGTCAACGCATCTGACGCCGATGTCAAGGCTTGGGGCGCGCTGATTGTAGCATCTCAAGACGGAACTCGCGAGGCGATGAATTGGCTCGACCAGCAATTAGATACTGACAGCGAAAGTCGAACTCGTATTCGGAATTTGGTCAATAAACTTGAGGAAGCAGTTTCTGTGGCTCAAACTTTAGAAGACCACAAGAGTCAAATTATGGGTTCTGCTACCGTAATTAGCAGTATCAATCCCACTGAGTGGCTGGAACCAGAACCCAAAAACGAGTTAAAATTGACCGAAGAACAAGTTTGGTATCAGGTGCAGGTAGCGAGTTTTTACGACGGAACCCGCTGGGTTAATCCGCCCTTTACAGATGTAGAAGTCCGCTCTTTTCCTGCTACTCAAGTCAAGTGGCTTTGGGGGCGGCTGGGCTTGCAGGCTGACCCCAAGATTAAGATTGAAGTAGCGATGGCTAACGGTCAACAAAGAGTCGCTGTGGGAACCGTCAAAGCCGTGCAGATTCAAGACGGAAATCTACGCTTGCTAGCGGCGGTTGACAAGCGATCTTGACAGTTGACAGTTGACAGTTGACAGTTGAGGGCGACCTCTACCTGGAAGTCCGAGGATTCGAGTAATGAATAGTCTTGTTTTAATTTCTCCCTAGAAGGAAGAGGCTTTAAACCAATTCTTTCTGGTAATCTGGGATCGAGCATTCGGTAGAAGGAACAGTCCGGGATGCACTCTTGACACAAAGAAACCGGGTTTTTTTACCATTTCTGCCGATCGCAACAGAAGTATTTTCGTAAAAAAACCCGGCTTCCTTCCACCCGTGGGTCCAGAACTAGGAATCAGGAAAATGCTTTCTTCTCCCCCTCCCGCAACTCCGAAAGAGGCGCAATCTCAAAACTCTTCCCCTCCCCACTTATCGCTCTTGGACAACAATGCAGACAAAAATTTTGTTAATTAAATTAACACAAGTTGCACACAAAAAACCCAGAGATGTCAAATCGCGCCCTTTTTAGAGAGTGCTGCAATCATCTGCCGTTTCACCGCTTTAGCCCAAAGCTCAAACTCCAAACTGTTGATATCGTTAATTGTCACTTCCTCAACAGGCTGAGTTGGGGCTTCTTTCTGTGCTGTAGTCTCCATTGTTTTTTTCCTCGTCCAAGAATTGTTAGTAGTCGATCGCAAGCAGTCAGCATCATACCTCTATTTTATCTACTAATTACTGCCATTAATTACACTAAAGGCAGAGATTTGATCGATAAAATGCAGTAAATACATCTAGATAATGCAATTTGCGAATTTAATGTAAGAAAACCCTACAACTATTGTTATATATAGGCTTTTCCTGACATTAAAATTTTACAATTTACATTGTATGGCACTATCAAACCAATGCTTATGTTAGTAAACTTATTTTTAAATGAATGTATTGCCATATACAGCAGAAAATGATTTTATTCAATTTACAGAGTACCGTAAAGGCGATCGGCAGCATCTCCCAGTCCGGGTCAAATAAGCCCTATGGAAACACATATCCGACCCCAACAGCCTCCCGACCGGTCTCGCTCGCTGTCTCGCACTTCGGAACAGTCCGCTAACACAGATCCGGAGTTTCGCACCAGAATCTTCCGGAACATGGACCAACAGATATGAATCTTAGAAAGTATCAGCAGAAAACCAGTTTACTAGATAAATTAACTAATCAAAAAAACTGATCTAGGTACTGCAATTGAAAAAATTAGCTTGGATTCAACGGCTTTTTTATCTTTCAAGATGACCGCCGTCATATCCAAGTTAAAAAACATTACCTAAATTCAATTGCATTTCTTTAATCTGCTTAACACACACAACTCAACTTATTAAGGAGAACATCCATGAAGTTTATAAAACTCTTGGTAGCGACAGCATTAATGACGGCTTCTATCAGCCCCGCATTTGCTGCTACTCCGTCAGTTCAAATATTAGGTGCCAGCTACGGCGGTAGCGGTTGCCCAGACCGCTCCGCCAGCGTCAGCGTCAGCCCCGACGGTCAAGAACTCACCATCCTATTTGATAAGTTTGCAGCCCAGGGAAATGTCTCAACAGAAAGGCGTAAAAGCTGCAATCTGAGCATTCCCATCAAAGTACCCCAAGGCTTCCAAATTTCTCTCTACGATGCTGATTACCGCGGCTACGTTGCTCCTAGCACCACAGGCAACTTGCGAGCAGAATACTTTTTCGCAGGAAGCCGCGGCCCAGTTTTTAATCGGAATTTAAGCGGAGAAACTAACTACAATGTGCGAGATAGTTTAGTCACTGTAGCTGATGTTTGGTCTCGCTGCGGCGACAGTGTAAATATGCGGGTGAATGCCTCGATGACAGCCAGTGGTGCCGGCGCAGCCACCGTGGACTCTTTCGATTTGGCTCATCGCGGTTTAGTTTATCACATCAAATATCGCACTTGCCGCTAAACACAGAACCAGCAAAAAAACATAACACCTATGACCCGGTTTCGTAAAGGAACCGGGTTTTTTCCTGCGCTAATCACAACGTTCTAATTAAGATCAAGTTATTAGTATTCGTAGAATGCGTCGCCTGAAAAAAATCCCAAAAACTATCGACAATCCGAGCGCGACGCACCTGACAAACAGGGTTGAGGAAACAAACCCAACACTTCTGATGTAGCAAGACTTTTTCAAATTAGGATCAGGTGCGTCGCTGTAAAATTGTAGATTTTTTTAGGGATTTTCCTTCTTCCTTCTTCCTTCCTTCTTCCTTCTTCCTTCCTTCTTCCTTCTTCCTTCTTCCTTCTTCCTTCTTCCTTCTTCTAAAACACAGTACCATCACTTTCAATCTGAATTGGCGGCACTCCACCAGCCCTCAATTCCCCGGCAATTTTCCGCCCAGCCGCCCAAGTTCCTCCCTGCAAAATCTTCACCAGCGGCAATTCTGTCGTACTCAAATGCAGCTTTTCTCGCATAGCTGCGGCAATTTTATCTAAAAGAATTACAGTTAGCGATCGCCATTCTACTATAACTTCCGAACCAGGCAAATAACTCTGCTCAAAAATAGCCACATCTTTTGCCCGCAGCAGTCCCATATCCAAACACAAACCGCCGTTGCGATACTCCGGCAATCCCGTTAACTCATCCAATCCGGCGACGACTAAACCAAGTTCTTGTAGCGGTTCCAACAGCGAATAAGTCAACCACTGCGAGAGTTTGTGAAACGGCACAAATTCATCTGCCAGATTTTCTCCTTGTAATGCCGGATGCCGCCAAACATCGCCTAAATTAACACCAGCAATGGCATATCTTCCCGGCCAAATTTCCCCAAAACCTGTCAAAACAGCCCTCAATACTTCAACAGCCTTCACAGTTTTGACTCCATAAACCCGACTGTCAAGCAAATATTGTGCCAAATTGCCGGGACGCGGGTTTTCGTTGCCAAACAATAATGGATGTTGGCAAATTGCATTCCCCAAACGCTGCAACAATTCTAATCTGCCTGTTAAACCAATTAGCGGATTGTCTCGACTTACCTGAAATCCGGCTGCTAAGGTTTCTAGTTTTAACTGAGAAAGTCCGCGAGAATCAGCTTGCAAAGGGAAATCGGAATTGCTGGAAAAAATACCTTGACAAAACATCCGAAAAGTGGCTATTGCTAACCCTTCAGAACGGCGGTAAACCTGTCCGGTTTCTGCTTCGTAATACTGCCAATCTGCACCGGCGCCGGCATCGAGCAAAACGCTGATAATTGCTAAATCAAATTTGATCTTAGCTTGTTCTATGAGTGTAAATTGTGCTAAAGCTTTATCTAATTCGGCGAGGCGCGGTTGGTTGCCGGCTTCAAAATGCCGCCAGCGACTGTGAAAGGGAATGTTGAAATCGGGATACTGTTGGCGGGTTGTGTCGATTACATAATTTGCTGCTTTGTCGAGTTGGGATAAATCGACGCGGAAGTAGCGGAGTTTATTTTCGGAGGCTAAATTAAAAAGCCGATCGCACTTTTGGCGAATCGCAGCCGACGTTCTCAGATATTCTACAGTCTCAAGTTCAACTTTATTCAATTTCATGCCACCAAACACCGGTAAACATCATTTTCCTTAAAAAAGTCAAACTGACTATAATCTAAAAGATTATCTAAAATCACATTTCTATCAATTTTGATCAGCTTATATTCCCACTTCGAGCCACTGACTTCACGTTTTATTTGATCGGAAACTATCACCGAATTCTTTTCTGCACCCGGAGATACTATTTTACTTAAATCTTCCAGCCTGTCGGCGATGTTAATATCTTTGCCGTAAGTACAAGAGCGAAATATATACAAATTTCCTTTAGCAATTCCCACCGACAAGCCGCAAGGTATTTGATTGCCGTGAATAAACAGTTTCCAATTTTCGCACAAACTTTCCATTGCCGCTAAGGCTGCGTGAGCTTCTGGGAAAGTCAACAAATGCGAATCGCCAACAATACTCCGAATTGTGCCACCGTATTCTTCGCAAATGGTTTTTTCAAAAGTATCGAAGTTGGTGAGCAAATATTCAACGTCTCTGATAGAATTAGATTCTTGATAAGCAATAAAACCTCTCAAATCAGCTTTAATTATTGCTTGATTTTCAACAATTCGCGTTTTATAACTTTGGTCAACTTTGTAAACCTTTTCAGGTTCGCTCATCCCTTTCAAAGAAAACTCATTGACAAAAGATGTTTGCACTTCTGCTTTGTTGAGCGCCAGCCATGCTGCTTGGGACAAATATATTTCATCCGGCGGAGTTACTGATTCTATGCGCGCTGTTAAATTCACCGTATCGCCAAAAATATCTTTATCTTGATGCAAGACATCTCCCAATGTAATCGACACGCGAATAGCCAATCGTTCGTCGTTGGATTTGCTAGATTGTTGCGATCTCAATTCTTGCTGCATTTCTATGGCTGCCATCGCCGCTGCTGTGACGCTGGGAAAAATCATCCAAAAGGAATCACCTTCCCCTTTGATCACGCTTCCTTCATTTTTGGTGCTAATATCTGAAATAAAATTTTTATGCTCATTTAACAAACTACTTAATTCCGACTGAACTAATTTTTTAACTCTGGCGGTATATCCGCAAATATCTGTTTTTACGATCACAGTAGAACGCAAATTAGCCATAACCTACCCTGACTGATCAAAAACCAGCAATAAATTTTATTTGGCAAAGACGCGAGCGATCGCGTCTTTGCCCTCTCAATCTCCTAAATCGCGTCCGATCGCTTCTGCAAGAATTGTAGCATCTGGCACGGGGTCTGGCGTGTAGTAGCCAGCGGCTTTTTTGGCGACGATTTCGACTTGTGCGTCTGCGGGAATCCAATCTTCGGGAATGGGGATGCGATCGACTACTTGAATGCCAGAATTGATAATTGCATTGTATTTGAGATCGCTCATAGAAACTAAACTGTCAATGCGAGAGATCCCCAACCAGTGCAAAACATCTGGCATGAGTTCTTGAAACCGCATATCTTGAACTCCGGCGACACATTCAGTGCGAGTAAAATAGGCATCAGCGCGATCGCCACCTGCCTGCCGTTTTCTGGCATTGTACACCAAAAACTTAGTTACTTCCCCCAAAGCTCTGCCTTCCTTGCGGAAATAAACAACTACTCCAGAACCGCCAGATTGTGCCGTTTGGATGCAAATTTCAATCCCGTGTACCAAATAAGGACGGCAAGTGCAGATATCCGAACTAAACACGTCAGAACCGTTGCATTCATCATGTACCCGTACCGCCAACTGCTTCTGTGGGTCAGAAATATTCGCCACATCGCCAATAATATAAACCGTAGTTCCGCCAATTGGGGGCAAGAAAACGTGCAAATCCAGTCGCGTCACCAAATCCGAGAACATACCGCCTGTTTGCTCGAACAGGACACGGCGGAGAACACTTTCTTCAACACCGATCCGCCTCGCAATTCCCGGCAAATACCACACCGGATCGATCGCAATTTTAGTTACTGCTAAATTACCGCCTGCTTTGACTATTTTGCCATCAATTTGCACCCGCCCCTTAGCGATGGCATCTTGTAATTCCGGCATATTCATGTGAGCTTTAGTGACAGCAATTGTCGGTCGAATATCGTATCCCTGCTGAGAAAATGAAGTATAAATTTCGCTAACCAAAGCCCCAAACGGATCGAGAGAAACAATCAAATTGCGATCGCCCCAACTGGGATGTGGCCCAATGTTTGCGGCAGGAGATGTGTTGGTAAAATCGGGGCGGTGATCGGCTTGGAGTGCGCCGGAAGCAACTGCTAGCGCCCGATAAACAGAGTAGGAACCCGAATGAGTGCCGATCGCATTTCGGTGAGACAATTTACTGAGGCTGCCAATCACCGGCCCCCGTTTCAGGGGATCGATTTCTCCCCAGTCAATGGGAATTGGTTTTGTGTCGGAACTGTCGGAATGAGATGTTAAAACTATATGCTTGGGTTTTGACACAGTTTTTGGGCTCTTGCTATAGATTCTGCTGCTAGTTGAAAGCAAAATTGCCATTTGAAGCAGTGATTTATGATAGCAACAGGATTCAGGCTTTGGAAGTATTCGGCATAGCAAAACTGGTGGCGCTGACTGGCGCGTTTTTCTCAACAATCTAAAAATTTTGCATTTGTGGTTCAGGGCTGGGGCTGCATTGCTAATATAAAAGCTACATATTTAACCTAATTTTATATGGCAATCTTATTTGATTTGTCAATAATACTTTTTAAAATAACCGCAGAGGACTCAGAACGAAAAAAGAGGCAAACAGGGAAAGAGAAATATTCACAATTTCTGCAAGGGGTGCTATAGTTAGAACTGGTAGCGCTGAATTTTTAAGAAAATACTAACTCACAAATTTAATGTTGCCAAGTACATCTAATTATTTGCTCAAAAATGGTCGCGTACCCGCGTCTCTTCTAGAGATGAAATCGATCGCCCCTAACGCTATTACTGTCCCAACTAGACAAGCTGAGAACGGTTTTTGTGCGGTGGATGTGGAAATTGCAGCGGGTACGATCGCCCAAATCATCCCCACAGGTACGGAATCTTTATCCCAACTTCGAGATATCCCAGTTGTAGATTTGCACGGTGGCTTAGTTTTCCCGTGTTTTGTCGATATGCACACGCATTTAGACAAAGGACACATTTGGGAACGATCGCCAAATCCCGATGGAACTTTTGCCAGTGCGATCGAAGCAGTGGGGGCTGACGCTCAAAAAAACTGGAATGCAGACGATGTTTACCGGCGGATGCAGTTCGGCCTTAAGTGCAGCTACGCCCACGGAACCAAGGCGATCCGCACTCACATCGACAGCGGAGGGGAACAGGCAACCGTTAGTTTAGCAGTATTTGCAGCATTGCAAGCCGAATGGCGCGATCGGCTAATCTTGCAAGCAGTTTCCCTAGTTTCCCTCGACTATTACCTAACACCAGCCGGCGAAAAATTAGCAGACAAAATTGCCCAAATCGGCGGCATTCTAGGCGGAGTCGCCTACATGAACCCGGATTTAGGCAAACAACTCGATCGCGTTTTCAGCTTAGCCAAAGAACGCGGTTTAAACCTCGACTTCCACACCGACGAAACCGACGATCCAGAATCAGTAACACTGCGGGAAGTCGCAAAAACCGCAATTCGCCATGAATTTGTAGGTCAAATAATCTGCGGACATTGCTGTAGTTTAGCCGTACAACCGCCCGAATTAGTAACAGAAACCATCGCCTTAGTCAAGAAAGCAAATATTGGGATTGTCAGCTTACCGATGTGCAACCTTTATTTGCAAGACAGACAATCTGGGCGTACACCGCGCTGGCGGGGAGTGACCCTGATCCACGAACTCAAAACAGCAGGAATTCTCGTCACAGTTGCTAGCGATAACTGTCGCGATCCGTTTTACGGATTTGGCGATCACGATGTTTTAGAAGTCTTTAATATGTCAGTCCGCATTGCCCATTTAGACAGGCCTTGGGAAGATTGGCCGCGCACAGTCACCACAACATCAGCAGATTTAATGGGATTGCCGAATGTAGGACGAATAGGAGTTGGTTTACCCGCAGACTTGATTTTGTTTAAGGCGCGGAATTTCAGCGAATTGTTATCTAGGTCACAGCGCGATCGCACAGTTTTGCGGCAGGGTAGAGAAATTGATACAACTTTGCCGGATTACCGCGAACTAGACGATTTGTTGCAGGAAGACTCGGCGGTTGAAACCGCGTCTACACAAACAAAACCCGCCGACGCGGGTTGAAGAAGACTCGGCGGTTAACATTATTTGATCTTCTTCTGAAGACTCGGCGGTTTCAACCGCTTCTATACAAACAAAACCCGCCGACGCGGGTTGAAGAAGACTCGGCGGTTGAAATTATTTGATCTTCTTCAGAAGATTCGGCGGTTTCAACCGCGTCTACACAAACAAAACCCGCCGACGCGGGTTGAAGAAAACTCGGCGGTTGAAATTATTTGATCTTCTTCTGAAGACTCGGCGGTTTCAACCGCGTCTACACAAACAAAACCCGCCGACGCGGGTTGAAGAAGACTCGGCGGTTGAAATTATTTGATCTTCTTCTGAAGACTCGGCGGTTGAAACCGCGTCTACACAAACAAAACCCGCCGACGCGGGTTGAAGAAAACTCTGCGGTTGAAATTATTTGATCTTCTTCTGAAGACTCGGCGGTTGAAACCGCCGTCTTCGTTTTTGTAGACGCGGTTTCAACCGCCGTCTCATCTTGTCAATTGACAACAGATTTGATATAAATATAAACGCTGATGCGATCGAGGATGTTTGAAGTGAAAGCAGTTATTTTATTGTCGGGAGGGCTGGATTCCTCAACAGTTTTATATCAAGCCAAAGCCGACGGCTGCGAGTGTTACGCGATTTCCTTTGACTACCAACAAAGACATCGGCGGGAGTTGGATTCGGCACGGGCGATCGCACTTTCAGCCCACATTAAAGCGCATCAGGTGGTAAACTTTGACTTGACGCTGTGGGGCGGTTCGGCTTTGACGGATAATGAGATGGAATTGCCGATCGATCGCAACCTTGCAGAAATGTCGCAAAACATCCCCATTACCTACGTTCCAGCTAGAAATACGATTTTTCTCAGTTTTGCCCTCGCCTACGCCGAAACCCTAGGAGCTCAGAGGATTTACATCGGTGTCAACGCTTTAGATTATTCCGGCTATCCCGACTGTCGCCTCGATTACATCCAAGCAATGCAGGAAGTCTTTCGCTTAGGAACCAAGCAGGGAAGAGAAGGAGAAGCTATTAAGATTTTCACACCTTTGATCGAACTTAAAAAAACAGAAATTATTGAATTGGGGAACAATTTGGGAGTGCCTTGGGAGCAAACTTGGTCTTGTTATGCAGGCGGCAAAAGTGCGTGCGGTGTTTGCGATTCTTGTCGGCTGCGGCTGGCTGCTTTTGAGGAATTGGGGTTGAAAGATCCCGTGCCTTACGGTTAAACATAACTTGCGCGCGACGGCCCAGAAACCTGGTTTTTTCGAGCCTCTTCGCTGCCGCTGAATTTGCGCCCCAAAGGTGCAACGTTAGATGATTTAGTAGGCGGCGACTTCGAGCGAGTAGATTATGTAGGCGTTGGGAGCATCTCAGTTTTGCATTTGAGTGCGAGCGTCCCCGCTCGCGAGTACAATACGCGAGCGGGGACGCTCGCACTATCATAAAAAAAATGCTTTTTGCAAAACTGAGATGCTCCCTCGGCATTAACTAAAAGATTCTTAACTAGACAATCTCGCGCCTCCTCTCAACCCGCTATTCGATCGCCCTTTCGCCACAACTTCCCCGCCCGCAGCGACAATTTCACCCAAAATATCGCCAGCAGTCGCATCCAGCAACTGAATTTGAATTTGATCCAAGCGGGGCCCGATCGCCGAAACCACCGTAAGTTCCGCATTGTCGCCGCGCCAAACTTCCCCAACAGCCGGCATTCTTTGCAACTGATAGCTCAGAAAACCTCCGATAGTCTGATATTCGTCAGCTACCGGCAAATCCAAATTCAATATTTGATTCACATCATCTACATTTAACTGCGCTTGCACTAAAAAAGTGCGATCGTCCAATACTTGCAAAGCTATTTCTTTACTGTCAGGCGACTGGTAAGTGCGCCCGATAATTTCGGCGATCAAATCCCTCAGTGTGACTAACCCGGAAATGCCGCCAAATTCATCAACTACGATCGCAATTTCTTCCGACGAACTCTGCATCAAAGGCAGCAATTCCCCCAGCAGCATCATCTCCGGCACAAACCTCACCGCACCCATCCAAGTTACAATTTCCGTGTCGGGAGATAGCAAACCTTCAGCTAGAGGTTTTGCAAGTTGTTTGAAACCAATAATGCCAATAATATCGTCTAAAGAATCTCCCGTCACGGGATAGAGGGAATGGTTGGAAATTGCCATTTCGTCGAGCAAAGTTTGAAAGGTAGCCGTCTTGGAAAGTGCGATAATGCTCGGCCTCGGCACCATCACTTCTTCTACCCAAACTTCGCCAAATTCAAACACGTTATTGAGCAGTTCTCGCTCTTCTGCTTCCAAGCCGCTTGATTCGCTGGAAGTAGCTATAATTAATTGCAGTTCTTTGGGAGTAACTGGCCGGTGTTTGAGGTCGTATTCGATTCCCGCAAACCGCAAGAGCGATCGAGTGGATTGATTGAGAAACGACACAAAGGGATTGAACAAACGAGAAATTAATAAACTTGGAGGCCCTAAACTTCTGGCTAGCTGTTCGGAATAAAGTAACGCTACAGATTTCGGAAACAGTTCGCCGAGTACGATTTGTAGGTAAGCTAGCAGGAAAAAAGTTACTATTGATATTCCCAAAGAATGGGCGAGAGCCGACTTGATGTAAAGTGGCAGCGGCAAACTGGCGATCGACATTCGGACTAGCACGGCGATCGTATCTTCCCCAATCCAGCCGAGAGCTAAACTAGAAAGAGTGATTCCCAACTGCATTGTTGAGAGCAATCGCTCGATACTTTTCTGCAAAGATTGAACAGTTAGAGCTGCAATGTCGCCAGCCTCGACTAACTGATTGATGCGCGATCGGCGTACCGTCACCATCGAAAACTCAGCCGCTACAAAAAAAGCATTGATTGCAATCAGCAGCAGCACTGACAGCAACCGCGACAGCACCTCTGTCGGAGTCATCGCGGGTAAATCAGCTATCTCCTGCACTCTCGCCCCTAAAAGTGACACAATGCTCCCTAGAACAACTTTCTCGATCGAACCTGAGAATCGGTCTGGAGGTTTTGCTCCTGATTGTCTTACTTCGCCACTGGAATGCCAGATATTTGCAACTGGAGTTTTTGACCTGGATAATCTGTCAATGTCAGCGAAACTTCTTTAGCATTTTCCAGCAAAGCTGTGGGAATACTCACCGTACCGTAATACACCTGCCCGTTGGGGGGCAGTTCCGCCGGCAAATCCTCGGCAGTCGCCGAAAGGGCCCGCCCTTGATTGTCAGTGACGTTCAAGAAACTGTAGAGAAACCTCACAGCTTGGGAACCTTCGTTTTTCATGCTCACGTCTAGCAGCATGGAGTTGCTGCGCTGACTGGTGGCGCTTACTTCCAGAGTTACTCCCCCATCGCGACTGTTCAGCGGAAACTTGGCGCTGACATTTGGCGTGGCTGTTTTTTTAGCTGTGGCTGATTTAGAGCTTGCCTTGTCTGCTTTAGTATTTGCCCCGACCGTTTTTTTGTCAGGATCGCGACCTTCTATCCGCGCTTTGACGGTTTTGAGAATGTCTGTTTCTTTCAAAATGCTCACTTGCTCTTTGCTAGCGGCAGTTCCCTGCTTGCCAGTGCCAGCATTGTTGCTGGGGCGAACATCGGGTTGAGTCGTTCCTTTCAAGGCTTCGCGACCTGTAGTAAATCCCAAAACAGAACTCGTCACACCTGCTCCAAACATTAGAGTTAGCAGAATTAGAGTCAGCACTACTGTTGAATTCACTGCCATTGCCTATAATTTTATGCCGAGGGAATAGAAACTGCTTTGTCCGGTCGATCGGTCGTCGGCACATTGGCGTTCCAGGCGATCGGGACTCAACAGATCTAAAGATTTTGATTTTTGTTCTATAGTTCTAGCACGGACTGGGAAATTATGTTATTATTGATTTTCAGTTGGATCGAACAAATCGATTTAACGGCAGTTGGCCGAGCGGTTTAGGCAGCGAACTCATAATTCGCCCCAGGCAGGTTCAACTCCTGCACTGCCGATTTTCATTGAATCAAGACGCTCCGCGCGTGGGCCCAAAACCCGGTTTCTTCTCTGATACCAGTTCTGGCTCCCGTGGGGCTAGAAACCGGGTTTATACGAAAAATTTGTGACGAGTCACGAAAAATATAGGAAGAAACCCGGTTTCTGAGGCTAGGGGGCGATCGCGATCTCCTGAGATGGATCGCGATCTCTTAAGCTCGCACGCTCACTCCCAAAATTATGATTCCGATCGTTGGTCAACATATCAACCCTTAATCAATTCCACTCCGTAGCGCCCATCGTACTCTTGAACGTAAACCTTAACTTGTTCTTCCTTTGCAGTCGGCAACTTTTTACCCGTAAAATCCGGCTGAATCGGTACTTCTCGGTGGCCGCGATCGACTAATACCGCCAACCAAATTTTCTCCGGCCGCCCGTAATCGTTTACCGCATTCAAAGCCGCTCGAATTGTTCTACCTTTATATATAACGTCATCTACCAACACCACCGTTTTGCCAGTCAAATCGAAAGGAATTTCTGTTTTAGCCGGTGTTCGCATCGCAACTCGATCCAAGTCATCTCGGTAAAAGGTAATATCCAAAGCGCCCACCGGTACTTTGACTTGTTCGAGGACTTCAATTTGAGCTGCCAACATTTGAGCTAGCGGCACTCCTCTAGTATGAATTCCCAACAGCACTAACTCCGAGGGAGCCCCTGATTTTTCGACAATCTGGGAAGCGACGCGGGTGAGAGTTCGCCTCACTTCATCCGGGGATAAAATTTTGATAATTTTAGTCATTGCTTGCTGGGAGCTAATGGTTGGCTGTTGGCGAATCGAAGAATTTGAGATTTGGGATTTGAGATTTGAGATTGACTCGACAAATTAATCTGAGGGTTGGAACAATTTTAGATGTGAGACTTCGGCGTGAGTGCGAGCGTCGAACGATTTTAGATTTTAGATTGACTTGATAGATGAATCTGGGGGTGGGAACTACTAACGTCAAAACTTTTTGGGATCTGGCAGACTCCTGTCGGAGGGCTGTATCTGTCTGCGGGTGAGGTCAGCAGTTAGCGGCTCAAACATAATAAGGTATAAAAAAGCAATGATAGTCCCAACCAAATCAGAAAGCAATACCGAGTTAACTTTAATGCTCGGTCAATTTGCTGCGGTGCGATCGCCCGAATCGGCTCTCCTAGCAGCGGTTTGTGTTTGATCACTCCGCGATAGGAATTTGTACCTCCTAGTTGTACTCCCAAGATGGCGGCGTAGACGCACTCACTCCAACCGGAATTGGGACTGGCATCTTTAACTGCATCTCTCTGACAAATCTGCCAAATGTACATCGGTTTGCCAGATATCAAGGCTAAAGTAATCACTGTTAGTCGGCAAGGAATCCATGTCAACACGTCATCTAGTTTGGCGCTAAACCATCCTAAATCAGTGTATGGCGCTTCTTTGTAGCCGACGGTAGAATCTAATGTGCTGGCTGCTTTGTAGGCGATCGCACAGGGGACGATCGCCATCGCCCACATCGAGTTAGGAGCGATCGGCAAATTGGTAACAGTTAATAATAGATGCGGCAGAGCGAACCCAACTAGGGCATAAAATAGCGGTGCTGTCACGCCATCAACGGCATTCTCTGTTACAGTTTCTAACAATGCTCGCAGAATTTCTGGCTCGGATAAGTTTTCAGTATCCCGGCCGACGTAAAGGCTCAACCGTTCTCGCGCTTTGACTAAATCTCCAATATTTAAAGGTGCGAGCACGTCTTGGGCCGCCGCCCTTAAACTCCTACCGGCAAAACAGCTAGCCAGCAAAATGGTCTGTAGGGCAATGCCTAAAATAGGATGCACCCAACTAGCAGCTTGGACGATCGACCAACTGACAGTATAACTGCCTAGAATCAACCCGATCGCTAGTATTGTACCAGCACATCGTAGCAGCAGTTTGTGCCGATCGCCGGCCGGACGATCGCCCGCAGGAGCCATTTTGTCTGCGGGATTATTCCATATACTAAAGACAATTCGAGTATAGCGGTCGATCGCCCAACCCATCGCCTGCACGGGATGCGGCCAACCCCAAGGATCGCCGATCGCATAATCTAATACCGCAGCTAAAATCAAAACAGCAAATTGATCGAGCACCATTATATATTGTGCCAAACTTGATAGTCCGTCAGAGTATGAGCGATCGTGTTTCTAGCACAGCTTTTAACTGTGGCTACCATTGTGGACTTGGATTTTTGATCCCTGATTTTAACTGCTGAGATTACTTTAGTCGCCCAGCAAGTGTACGTTCTGCTCCCAATCAACACCGTCAAAGGGTAGAATCTGAAATTTGGAAACGGCATCTGAGTCAAGACAGCGGACGTTGACATCGAATTGATCGGGATGCGATCGGGGGCGATAGAACGAGTGAATACCACAAATTCGGCAGAAAGTATGTTTGGCAATTCCTGTATTAAACGTATAAGTTGTCAAAACATCTTCGCCACACATTAATGTAAAACGTTCCGGCGGCACAATTAGGTGCAAAAATCCCTTCTTTTTACAGATAGAGCAGTTGCAGTCTGATGCTTCGTGTTTGTCAACCGTGACTGTAAAGCGGACAGCACCGCAATGACAGCCACCGGAGTAGGTAACAAGTGTTTCGTCCATGTGTGCAAGCTGGCGATCGAATAAATGAACTTACCATCTAAATGATAAAGCTAGTTTCTTCCCCAAGAGCCGCTTGCCAACTGCGGACATCATAGTATAAGTCTTCGAGGGAAATACTGTATAGCGCTTCGGCCAGTTTTTTGTGCAATCGGTTCCACAAACTGAATGTTACCCAGTCCTCTGCTTGAGTCGCGTCAGGAGAATGTCGAGGTAAAGGTTCAATAGTTTCCCCTACAGCCTCTAAGATTTGTCCTAAAGAGATTTGAGCGGGTTCGCGGGCCAATTGATATCCTCCCTGGGAACCCCGAACTGATTGGACTAAACCGGCTCGTCGCATTTCAATCAGCAATTTTTCTAGATATGGAGCCGGTAACTCCTGTCGGTTCGCGATCGATTTCACCGATGTCGGGCCAAAGCGAGGTTGCAAACTTAGATCCAGTAATGCTTTGACACTGTAGTGTCCGCGTGTGGTTAACTTCATGGGATTTTCAGATGGGGGCAAATATTCAGCTAGCTGATAGCTGATAGCTTATGCTAGCGAGTTTAGAGATTGCTCGCTTGCCTTGCAGCTACTCCTCAAGAAAGACTGCACGTTGTTAAAAATATTTAGACAATAGTGGTTAACAATTGAGCCGATCGGTGTAATATGGTTTTACGACCAGCTATAAAGCTAAAGTTTCTTGGTCAAACCAAAAACCAACCGAGAAAAAATCCGTACACCAGTTGAATATTTCAGGACTCAGTAAATGGCTAAAAAGAAAAATATCGAACCCCTTGAAGGCGAAGGTCTGATCAAAAAGGTCAAAGACCTAGAGAACCTTACCAAGGAAGAAAAAGCTAGAGCCTGTGGCTACTACACCATTACCAAAAATGGCGTAGAACGGGTGAACATGATGAAATTCCTGAATGCGCTGATTGATGCAGAAGGCATTCAGCTTGACGGGAAGCAAAATGGTAATGGACGTGGCGGACGCTCAGCTAGCTATCGGATTAGCGTTCAATCTAACGGCAACTTACTGATTGGAGCCGCCTACACCAAGCAGATGGAACTTCAGCCGGGAGATGAATTTGAAATCTCTCTGGGACGCAAGCACATTCACCTGCGCCAAATCGATCGCGAAGAAGTATCCTAGGCTTTTACGACTTGCTTTGACTTCTTGCTTGAACTGGTTGGTTTGACTTCAAGCATTGAATGCAGGCAGAGAGTTGGCTCTGAAATTTTTCAGTGCGCCTAAAACAGTATGGCTTCTATAGATGGCAATGGCTCGACAAAAGCCACTGCCACTACTTTATATTTTCCGAGAATACCTATTCTCGCCCCTCGCTATATCCGTTTGGACAAGCGGGGATTTTCCGTGTAACTGTTGAGTTGACAGTTGGCAGTTGGCAGTTGACAGTTGGCAGTTGACAGTTGACAGTTGCTCGAACGAAGAGGGAAGAAGGAAGAGGTTCGAGGGAAGTTCGGCAACGGATTTTATAACGGATTTAACGGATGTCACGGATGAGGTTCGGCAGCGGATTTTATAACGGATTTAACGGATGTCACGGGTGAGGTTTGAGGCAATAAGCAGGTTTGGTTGAGGTGAGAAACTGCACTTCGCCAAGAAAATGGCGGACGTATTCTCAAAATCTAAAATCTAAAATCTAAAATCTAAAATCGAGTGACTGGAAGTAAACAAGCTCGATCGCCCTACGTGAAATTAGAGGCCGAAACAGTTACAGTGTTAGGGAGCAGTTAGTCCCCAGCCTATGCCGTTGTCCCGATTCGCGAGCAAAACTTCCCAACAGCCCACAAAAATACCCCTACGCTGCGTTCTAGTAGGCTCTTTTGTGGTGCAAATCGTCGCAGCAGTCGGGATTGTCGGATATCTGTCCTTTCGCAACGGAGAAAGAGCAGTCGAAGAGCTCGCCGAAAAATTGATCGCCCAGACGGGGAAGAGAGTTGAAGAACAACTGACTGGTTTTCTGGAAAATACTCACTGGGTAAATCAACTCAACGCTGAAGCGATCGATCGCGCGGAATTAAACTTAAATTTAGAACAGCCCCAGCCTAGGGGAGAGAAGTTCCTCTGGCAGCAAATGCGATCGTTTAAAAGCATTCAGTGGATGTCCCTGGGTTCTGAAAAAACAGGAGAATATCTCGGTATTTGGCGCAACCCGATCGACAACAGTTTGCAAATTGTCGCCGCTAACAAGTCTACCAACTCTCATAACATCTACTACGCGACCGACAACAGAGGCACTCGCACCGCCAAATTAAACACAGAAGCGGGAACCTACGATGCCCGCCGGCACCCCTGGTACAAAGAAGCTGTTGCAGCTAATAAACCGATTTGGACGAGCATTTATCAGGGTTTGACTCCGGGGACTCTGTTTATGGCGGCGAGTCAACCGATTCGCGATCGCAATGGTAAATTACTGGGAGTTAGTGCGGTAGATTTTTCGATCTTGGAAATTCAGCAATATCTCGATCGCCTCAAGTTTAGCAAAACGGGGGCAATTTTCGCGATCGAACGATCGGGCTTACTGGTTGCCAGTTCGAGTCAAGAATCATCCTTTAGAAAGATGTTGGGAAAGCAACAACCCCAGCGGCTGAATGTTTTAGACAGCAAAACTCCTGTCATTCGCACCACAGCTAAGTATTTGTACGAACACTTCGGAGGCTTTGGTGAGATTAACCAGCAGCAGCAACTGAAATTTAGCCGAGACGGGCAGGAATATTTTGTGGAAGTGCTGCCGTTTTCTGATAGTTACGGTTTGAACTGGCTGATTGCGATCGTAGTTCCCGAATCCGATTTCATGGGGCAAGTTAACAGAAATACCCGCACTACAATTTTACTTTCTGCGGTGGCGCTCCTGCTATCGACAATTGCCGGAGTTCTGACAGCTAGGTGGGTAACGCTGCCGTTGCTGCGGCTCAACGAAGCAGCTAAAGATATCGCCCAAGGAGAATTCGATCGCACTGTTGCTGTCAGTAGGCTGGATGAAGTGGGCGCATTAGCCCAGTCTTTCAACGAAATGGCAACTCAACTGAAAAAGTCTTTTCAAGCTTTGGCCGAAAGCGAAGCAAAATTTGCCAAGCTGTTAGAAAGTTTGCCCGTTGGAGTGACAGCCCTGACTCCGACTGGTAGCACTGTTTTTATGAATTCGGTGGGAGGAGAGATCACCGGCAAAGGGGCGATGCCCAATACAACCGCAGCAGAACTCTCAGCAACTTATCAGCTTTATGTAGCAGGAACCGATCGACTTTATCCGATGGAAGACTCCCCGTTTGCACGAGCGGTGAGGGGTGAAGAAACGCTGGTTGAAGATATGGAAATTCGCCCGGATGGGAAAAATATTCGATTGCAAGTGCGATCGGTGCCGGTGTTTGACGCTGGGGGCAATGTTGTTTATGTGATTATTGTTTTTCAAGATATCACCGATCGCGCACAGGCAGAGCAAATATTGGCTGACTACAACCGCACCCTGGAAATTGAAGTAGCCTCGCGCACGATCGAGTTAGCCGAAATCAATGCCCGCTTGGAGATCGAAATTGATGAGCGCCACCAAGCTGCAAAAATTATCCGCAAAGAGCGGGACTTTAACTTCAAGATTATTGAAAATTCTCCGATGTTTTTTGTGGCGATCGACTGTGAGGGTAGAATCCTGCGGGCGAATGACTGTATGCTGCAAGCTGTGGGCTATACTGCCGCAGAAGTTATCGGCAAAGATTACTTAGCTATATTTGTACCGGAGGGCGATCGAGCCGGATTGCACTCGATTTTTAAGGGCGTCAAAGCCAGCCCGCAAACGGTTAACGAACACCAAATTATCACCAAGTGCGATTCCCTAGGAGATAGCAGCACCGCGCGTACTTTGTTAGTCGAGTGGCACGGCACGCCCGTTTTGGATGAAAATGGCAATTTTGACTTTTTGTTTGGGTTTGGGATTGATATTGGCGATCGCAAACAAGCACAAATAGCCTTGCAAAAAAGCGAAGCTCTATTTCACAAATTAGCAATCACTGTTCCCGGAGAACTTTACATATTCGTGCAGCATCCCGACGGCTCAGTCAAGATGGAATACATCAGTCCGATGTGCCGAGAAATTCAAGAATTAGAGCCGGAGGAAATCAAGAACAACTCTGCTTTACTCTACGAACAAATGCACCCGGACGATCGCCCCAACCACTTCGAGGCCATTGTCAAAAGTGCCGCAAATCTCGAACCATTTGTCCACGAGTGGCGGATTGTGACAGCATCGGGAAAACTCAAATGGCTGCAAGCTTATTCTCGACCAGAATTGCGCGAAAATGGAGATATCGTCTGGCACGGCATAATACTCGATATTAGCGATCGCAAACAAGTAGAACAACAACTCAAAGAAGCCGCATTAGCAGCAGAAGCTGGAAACAAAACTAAAAGCATCTTTCTCGCCAACATGAGCCACGAATTGCGAACCCCCCTCAACGCCATTCTCGGCTTCGCTCAATTAATGGAACCCAGCACTAATTTAACTTTGCCGGAAAAAGAAAATATCAAAATTATTCGCCGCAGCGGAGAACACCTGCTTCAACTGATCGATAGAGTTTTAGACTTATCTAAAATTGAAGCAGGGCGCATGACAATCTACCCCAAATGCTTTGATTTGTACCGCTTGCTGGGCGACTTGCAAAATATGTTCCAAATTCCGGCACTAAATAAAAAAATCAAATTAATTATTGACTGCTCCTCGGATGTCCCTCAATACATAGAAACCGATGATATTAAGTTGCGAGAAGTGCTGATTAATCTCTTAGACAATGCAGTTAAATTCACCCAAAATGGCTCAGTATCAGTCACCGTGGGAGCGAACAAAGAAGGAATAACAAAGCCTGTCAAAGAAGAATTTGTTAATTCATCTAAAAACTTCCAAAAAGTTTTTATTTGGTTTGAAATTGCCGATACAGGAGTTGGCATCGCCCCGGAAGAATTAGATAGTATATTTGAATTATTCATGCAAAGTTCATCGGGTAAAACACTTCAAAAAGGTATGGGTTTAGGATTAAGTATCAGCCGCGAGTTCATAAAATTAATGGGCGGCGAAATTACCGCCGAAAGCGAAGTAGGACGGGGTACAGTCTTGAAATTTGACATTCCAGCCGTTACAGCAATCGCCCCGGTTGAAGTCAATAATTTTTCGGATAGTTCAACTATCCTCAAACAAGAAATATTGGATAGTTCTGAAATATTTACGCTTAACTCAAAGCCGCAAGTTCCCCCAGGATGGACGAGCAATCTTAAACAAGCAGTCCGTGAGGCTGATTTCGATTTGATTGCTACAACAATTGAGGAAATCCGCAGAGAAAACGAGCTTTTTGCCGAAGTCTTGATGAATCATTTAGATAATTTTGATTATCAAGAAATCCTAGATTTAATTGCAGAAATTGAAGTGTAAGATGTGCAATGCGAAGCTTATATTATTCTCAAAAAGTATTGTTAAAAACATTTTTGATGCTGATTTTCTCGACTATGATGTAATACCATTTTTTTAAAATCGTGCAACACTCTTCGACCCCCCCTAGCCCCCCCTTGTAAAGGGGGGGAACAAGAATACTGTTGCATTCTTTTTTAAAATTGGTATAATATCAAGGTTCGTAGTGCGGACTTTAGTCCGCAAATTAAGGAACGAAAATTTAATAAATTAAATCTCTGCCACACTCTTCTGTTTCCAGAAGCGGCAAGTCCAAGAGAGGCAGAGCCTCCGGATCTGCATTACTTTCGCAGAGCCTGGTAACGAGTAAAGACTATGATAATTAAATACGGTTCACTTAAGACTATCCCCCCTAACCCCCCTTAAAAAGGGGAGTAGGGGGTGGGACAATAAACCTCTCAAAGTCCCCCTTTTTAAGGGGGATTTAGGGGGATCTCCGGGGTATAAATAGTGTTAAGTGAACCGTATTTTATTATAATTATCATTGTTGATTTGTAGCTAATAATTTAAGGTTTGAATTGAATTTTGTGAAGCTAGAGTTAACCCCCCCGATCGCCCTTTTGGTAAGAGCAATCGAGGGGGTTAACTATTATTTGTCAAGTATCTGAGGGTATCAAGCAGGGTCTGCTTGAGCTCGTTTTTGTAGCAGGCGGGCAATTTCTGCTTTTTCTACAAGTCCCACGAGAACTCCGTTTTCGCGAATCACGGGGAGCTCTTGGACTTTGAGTGTTTCCAGAAGGGTGACGACTTCGAGGAGGGATAATTCTGGTTTGACTGTGGTGGTAAATTCGATCGGCTTCACGAGTTCTTTAACCAAAACTTGGGGCCAGGTACCGGTGGGGATGGTTTTGATGTCGTCAAGATCGATCGCACCTACCAATTGTCCCGCATCGTCGGTAACTAAGAACCGGCGCCAGGTATGAGTGCTACCAATCACGTAGTTGTTGGCAAATTCTCTGAGCGATAAGTTTTCTGGGACGATCGGGCTTTCGGTAGTCAAAGCATCGGCGGCTGTCAGCCCTGCGAGTTCATTTTGGACTGTGGCATATTGTGCAGATTGACCAGCATTTTGCAGCAAGAACCAACCGATTACTAAATTCCAAATATTGCCGAAGATGCCTGTAGCAATAGCGATCCAACCAATTATTTGACCGACGCGGCTAGCAAAGATTACGCCTTTATAAGGGTTGCCGGTAATCTTCCAGACGATCGCTTTGAGGATGTTGCCGCCGTCGAGGGGCAAACCCGGAATTAAGTTAAATAAGGCTAAAGCTAAGTTGATCGAAGCTAAAAGTCCGACGATGGCTGCTGCGGGGCCTGTGAGGGCTGCACCAACGCCGATAACTGTTAACAAACCGGACAAAAATAAGCTAACCAACGGGCCTGCAATCGCTACCCAAAATGCTTCGGCTGGCGTTTTCGATTCTCTTTCCAAATTAGCCAGTCCGCCAAACAGAAATAGCGAAATTGATTTCACGCCAATTCCCTGTTTGATGGCTACCCAACTGTGTCCTAATTCGTGGGCTAAGACGGAAGCAAATAATAGTAAGGCTGAAAATAATCCTAGCAACCACGGCGCTACAGGGCCTAATGTGGGAAACAGGCCAGCTAGTGCGCCGCCGTATTGCCAAGTTACTAAACCCAGAACTAAAAACCAAGATGCGTTGACATAAAAGGGAATTCCAAACAGGTTGCCGACGCGAAATGTACTATTCATATATGACGACCTCTGATATTATGGGCGAGAAGTTTTTTTCTCTGTTTCCTTATAGTAACGAAATGTAACTGAAATGTTAATGCTTCAATTAGGGTGTTATCCGTCTGTAGAGGTTCGGTTTGCTGAATAGTCACCGCCGGCTGCGGTTGTGGCTGCGGGGCTGCTGGAAGTTAAAAATCCCTGTCGAAAAAGCGGAAGTCATCTCTCTCAGGACAGAACATTATATTTATTTTAGTTTTAACTATAAGTTTTCAGTCCGTTCAAACCGACTTTACCTTTGAGACGGGGAATTAATTCCCTGGCGGACTATTGCACCTGTGGCAAGATATCAGTTTCAAGCAATTTTAGCTATAATTACTTACCCTAAGAATAGTTTTGGTGCTAATAATTATGCCAGAATCCTTTTTGCTCGGTCGCCTGCTGCTGCAATTCAACAGCGAAGCGAGCGATATTATTACAAACTTATCGGCTGTGGCTTTCACTCCCGACGGTCATTTGTGGCTGGGTTCTGATGAAACGACTTCGCTCGAATGTTTGTCGCCTGTATCGCCTCATGTTTTTGGAGAACATCAAAAATTTGCGATCGGGGATTTTATCGATTTATCGGACGACGACGAAATCGATATTGAAGGAATTGATTTCAGCAGCAATTGCCTTTGGTTGGTCGGTTCTCACAGCACAAAACGCAAAAAACCTAAAGGTAAAGATTCCGCAGACGATCTCGAAAGATTAGCAACAATTGAGACAGATGTCAATCGCTATTTGCTAGCAAAAGTCCCAGTGAAAGATGGGATTTTGTACAAGTCAATTTCCCATCCTGAAAATCCCAAAATTCAATTGACAGCGGGATGCCTTCAGCGGACAGAAACGGGCAATATACTAACAGATGCGCTCCAAGATGACAGCCATCTCGGCTTGTATTTTTCTGTGCCAATTCCGAGCAAAGAAAATGGTTTCGATATTGAGGGTTTTGCGGTGCGGGGGGAGAGCATTTTTCTCGGTTTGCGGGGGCCTGTGCTGCGGGGTTGGGCGATAATTTTAGAAATAGAAGTTGAAGAGACAGAACCGGGAGTTTTAAGGCTTAAGGAAATTGGGGAAGCAGGGAAATTGTACAAAAAACATTTTGTCGATTTGAACGGTTTGGGTGTGCGAGAATTGTGTTTTAATGGGGAAGATTTAATTGTTTTAGCCGGGCCGACGATGACTTTATCGGGGGCGATGAGGGTTTTTCGGTTGAGGGGAATTTTAGGGCGATCCTCTTCGAGGGCTTCGCTAACGGGCGACAGTATTACTGGGCAAGATGGGGGAAATTTGGAGGTATTGTTTGACTTGCCTTTTAATGTTGGTACGGACAATGCTGAGGGGTTGAGTTTGTTTCCCTATTTGGGGGAGGAGAATTCGTTGTTAGTGGTTTACGATTCGCCGGCTGCGAGTAGAATGGTTGGAGAAAATGCGATTTTTGCAGATATTTTTAGGCTGGGTTCGTAGTGAAAAATTCAGTCCTTAGAATTAGGGACTTGGATTCCTGACTGCGAACCGAAATTTGGTTAATTGTCGATCGCATCCCCTCCCAGTGGCCTGCTGTAGCGCTTCAATTCATCAATCAATCGAGTATCGTTAGAAGCTGTTCTCGCGCCCGCTTCGGCCGCCCACCGCTTCAAATCTTCAATTTGCGATCGCGCGATCGCAGCTAAAGGTACAGTATCCTCGATCGACCTCAAAACATCCTCCGTCGTCAAATCTCGGCGCTGTCCGTTCACAAAAGTGCCAAAAGCGCGGTACAATCCATCAATCACAACTTGCTCAATTTCCGCACCGCTAAAATTCTCAGCAGACTTCGCCAAAACCTCCAAATCAAAATCGCGCAATCTAGTCGGCCGCAAACGCTGCAAATGCACTTTAAAAATATCTTGCCTTTCTGATTCCGAGGGCAAATTCAAAAAGAAAATCTCATCAAACCTGCCTTTTCTCAGCAACTCCGCCGGCAAAATCCGCACGTTATTTGCAGTTGCGACGATAAACACCGGGCTGGTTTTTTCCTGCATCCAAGTGATCAAACTGCCGAATACGCGGCGCGAAGTTCCCGAATCGCCGTCACCGCCGCTGATAATGTTGCCGAAGGCTTTATCTATTTCATCTATCCACAAGACGCAAGGAGCGATCGCCTCTGCCAATTGTATCATTTGTCGAACGCGGCTTTCGCTTTCCCCGACCACGCCGCCGAACAATCTGCCAGTATCCAAACGCAGCAGCGGCAAACGCCATTCAGAAGCAATAGTTTTCGCCGACAAAGATTTGCCCGTTCCTTGAATTCCTACTAACAAAACGCCTTTAGGATTGGGTATACCGTAGCGACGGGCTTCGTCAGTAAAAGCATCTTGCCGCATCTTTACCCACTGCTTCAAATTCTCCAATCCGCCCACATTTTTCAGGGATTCTCTATAGTTGCAAAACTCTAAAATTCCAGTTTGGCGAATTGCTTGTTGTTTCTCTTCCAAAACTCCGTCAATATCCGACTCGTTAATTTGCTGTTTTGCAGCCAAAGCTTTAGCTAAAACGCGCCCAATTCGAGCGCGGCTCAAACCTTGACAAGCTTTAACTAATTGTTCCTTTGCTAAGCCACCAACTTGCAACTGTTCCGGCTTTTCCACGACATGGGAAATTAAATGATTGATTTCTTGGATGTTCGGCAAGGGGAAATCAATTACTGTTACTTCTTCTTTCAATTCTTCTGGCAATTCTAGCGTGTGAGAAGTGAGGACGATAGTTTTTTTGCTGCGCTTCAATTCCCTGGTTAAATTGCGCAATTCCCGGACTACTGGGGCATTTTTGTCGGTGTACGGAGCTCTCAAAATTGGGTGCAGATCCCGCAGTACAAATATGGTATATTCTTCGACAGCAGTTTTGCTGATGCGATCGAGCGCCGCCATTACCGAACCTTTTCCAGAACCGTTATCTTCCCAGCCGCGCACCATATCCCAGAATAATACTCGGCGCGCGGGTGTTACTTGCAGCGCTACTTGGGCGATTACAGCTTCGACTGGTTCCTCTTCTGCGCCGACAATGTACAGCAGCGAATAGCGGGCGCGAATCATCAAATCTAGTCGCTTAATGAGTGCCTCAAAAGGTTTTTTTTGAGCGCCGTTGATGGCATCTAATTCTCTGGAATGGGGGTAAGTTTCTGTCATTTGATTTGAGATTTTAGATGTAAATTAAAGTTTATTAAATATTTTGTTTGTAGTCACGATTTTAGTCTTTTTCAACGATTTAACCGGACTAAAGGTTTGTAGTCAGGACTTTAGTCCTTGTCAACGATTTAATCGGACTAAAGTCCGTACTACGAACCTTGAAATTATAACAGAATTGTGCAGGGTTGGCTATTTTGCGGCTTTTCTGGCTTGTTTTAGCATATCAATCAGAATGTGGTGGGCATCTTCGGCGTCGGTTAAAGTGCGATCGAACTTTACTCTGACTGGCACTGTTTCGTCATTGATTTGAGCGGTTAAATCCATGCCGTTGGCATCAATCGCGAGCATTTGAGCGGATGTCGCCTCTGGCTTGTCGCCGTAGGCTTGGGCGTACAGGACTACGGCGGTAGCGTGATCTTCGTTCATGTGAGTGCAGATGCGATCGCTGATTTCGGTGGAAAACTGGTCTGACATGGGGATTCCTCATATGCAATATTGCGATCGATTGTACTGCGATTTGCGCGATCGGAGAAAGAGATTGATTCGCAGTTGACAATCAACTTCGCAATTTGCTAAGATGATCGAGTAGCCTTTAGGAAAAACAATCGATCATGAAAGAACGTATTATTCTTCAAAATTTTTATCTAGGCAATATATGCACGTTATCTCCCAATCTGCACTCAGAAAATTCTGGGAAAAGTATCCTGACGCGGAAACAAGTCTGCGGTCTTGGTACAAACTAGCGACAACAGCCCAGTGGTCAAACCTAGCTGAAGTAAAAGCAGTTTTTTCCTCAGCAGATAGAGTGGGTAACTTTACTGTCTTTAACATCAGAGGTAATAACTACAGACTGATTACCTTCATAGATTATGAATTTAAACCTAAAAAAATCTTTATTAGAGCTGTACTTACCCATGAAGAATATGACGAAGATAAATGGAAAAAAGACCCGTGGTATGAATGATAATGTTATCTTCTATTAATAGTGAATAATCTTATGAACAACTCTCTTGCCTATATAGAATTGCTCACAGCGTTTCCCCCGCGACCCATCACTGCGGAGTCAGAATTAATCGCAACTCAAGAAACCATTGACTCTCTATTAGACAAAGGCGAACTAACTCCCGACGAACGCGATTATCTAAACGTACTCGGAACCCTGGTTTATGAATACGAGCAAACTTTAGAACCTATTCCTGACATTTACGGGATAGAACTGTTAAAAGCTTTGATAGTAGAATTTGATCTCCGACAAAAAGACCTCGTTCCTATTTTTAAAACTGAGTCTATTGTCTCTGATATTCTGCGTGAAAAGCGTCAACTTACAACGGAACACATACAAAAACTTGCTGAGTTTTTCTGTGTCTCGCCGGCTGCATTCTTTCCGCTACATCCAGCATCCAAGGATTCCCAACGAATAGAATTAGCGTCTACACAAACATAGTCTACACAAACATAGAATTTACGGCGAATAGAATTCGCGCCTACACAAACAAAGTCCGCCTGCGCCTACACAAACAAAGTCCGCCTGCGCGGACTAAAAGAAAATAACGGAATTTTAACCGCTCACTCTTCAACCCGCGTCGGCGGGTTTTGTTTGTATAGACGCGGTTTCAACCGCCCGGTCTTCTGGTGACTTGGTTGAATTCACCTTTGCTACGGGTAACTTGGCCACAGGTTCCAACACAGCAGGCTGCGATTTTTCCAAAGTAACTACAGGCAATTCCCCGCCATTATCTCCATTTTTGCTCGTTTGATTCCACATCATCATTCCCAGCAAACCGTCAACCAAACCGCCGCCGCTACCGTTACCGCTAACCGCAACATCTGGTACAACTCGCACATGACTATCGCCGATAATTTGCATTAACTGCAAAGCCGTATAACCGGAACCGCCCAAAGCTACAACACCCGCGCGATAAGCTTCAGCTTGAGCATTTCCCTTCACCCGAATCGACTCAGCTTCGCCTTGAGCTTGTTTGACCTGAGAATTCGCTTTTAACTCAGAAATCTTCACGCCTTGTTCGGATTTTACCATCTCTTGTTGAATCTCAGCCAGCGCTGTTTCTCTTACCAATTGTTGCCGCTGAGTTTGTGCTATTTGCTGCACCTCATAAGTCTTACATTGTTCCTCAGCAATTTTGCGATCCGTTTGAGTTTGCATCAACTCTGCGGGTGGCAAAATATCCCCGATTAAAGTATCAATTGCTTGCACGTCGTAGGTACGCAAAGCTGCTTTGATATACTCGGCGGCTTCCGCTTGTCTGCCGCTTCTGGCTGAAAGAAAATCTAATACAGAATAAGCTTGAGCCGAGTTGCGGAAGTAATTGCCGATTGTCGGCTGCAAAACGTGGTCTACTAAATTCTGCATCGAACCGACGCGAGAGATAACTTTCGGAGCATCCAAAGCTCCAACGTGAATGATTTGAGCTACTTCTAAATCGAAGGCAAAACCGTCTTGAGAACGCACGGTTAAAGATGAAAGTTTAGAGTCGTAACTGTGCCGTTCTGTTTTACCAGACCAGTTCAATACAATGTTTGTAGTCGGCACTAATTCTACTTTCAAAATGCGAGTATTTAGCGGATGTTTGCCTGGATAAAGAGGTGTCACCCATACGCCTTTGTTGCCCACATTTACTAAGTTGCCGTGGGTGAAAGCTGCGCCGCTGACATCTTCTGAGGTTTTGCCGACATAGGAAATCACGGCGCCGACATAGCCGATCGGGATTTCAGTCATTGCCACCTGGTCAACCCCGACAAACCAAGGGTTTAAGTTCCACGAACCGGACAGCAGAACCTGTTCCTGCAAACCGCGCCGCCCGCCGGCGGTGATAAATTTTTGCGCGTTTTGGAAGTTGTCGTGATTGGGAATAATTGGGCCGGCAATTTCGCCATCTTGAATCGGAACGCCGTCATAAGTTGTGACAATTCCTACTTTGTCTGGGGCGATTGTGTACAGCTTCAACTGTTCGGCTGTCATGCCGTGTTTTGTAGCATTTCCTGCTGTGATTACGGTAAATAATGCCGTGTTAATTCGATAGCTGCCGCCCGTCAAGATGCCGAGTTGCCGACCTTTTTCGCCGCCTTCTTTGAGGAATTTGCGAGCATCTTGAAAATTGTCGCATTCTGTGATTTTTCCGAGGATGCGCTGTGGCGGATTCGACTCGCCGCCTGCTGCGATAACTAAGCCAATTTCGCCTTGGGGAACTATTGTTAAAGATTCTTTGCGGACGTTGTATTGCAAAGGCCAATAACCCCAGTGCCAACCGGGAGGTAATGTATCAGCTTGATATCCAGCTTCACCGTTTAAGGCAATTAAATCTCCTGGGGGCAAAGATTTGCCGTTGAAGCTAAACTTTTTACTGACAATGCCAACTTCGCGATCGCCAATTACGACTAATCCACCAAAAAATAGCGGTAGCACTAGAATGACTATCATACTGCCGATCGCGATCGGGATAAATCCACCCGCATCGAGCTGCATTGTCTGCACCGGAACAGTGGTGCGCAACTGCCCTAACTGCAAGCTAGAATCAGGTTTTGCTGCTAGCTGAGTCGAGGAGTGATTTGCAGGGGGGATATCGCCAGCAGCTAATACCGGCGAGGGTTTCAAACTGGTTATTACACTGAGGGCTAAAGATGCCGAAATGGCGGCTGCTAACTGTTTTAAAACTCGAACTTTGAGTTGAGACTTGGGCAAAAGTGAATAAAGCATTTTTTTGATATGGGCTAATTTGTTCTATTAGCTCTAGCTTAGCTCTAATCCCAACTTCTGATGTAAAATTTAATGTCTTATTTTTCATTACTTGCAGTCATAATAGTCATATTTATCAGTGAAAATACGGATATAATTTTTCTCGTTTAGGTGAGGGATCTATGATAATTGGTAATTAGTAATTGGCAATTGGCAAGAAAGCAATCGCGCACGGGGGCAAACTCACTTGAGAACTGCTATAAGATTAAAATCAATGATGCAACAAACTGAAAAAGTAAGGACACGGCAATGCCGTGTCCCTACAGATACTCGCCTACAATAAGCAGCGGATAACTCTAGACAAACTGGCCGGTGGGATTTGTTCGCACCCGACGAATCCCAATTACCGACGGCATCGGCGATCGGCGCGAATCATTCGAGATATTACTCGGCCACAAACTACCACGAGAAACAGTCCGAGTCTGATTAAAAACAGCACCGTTTAAATCCAACATTTCAATTTGCCGGCGCAACACAGTACCATCATCGATCGGACAATCTTCCCCCGGATGCTGCACCGAAATTATCAGCGTATCTCCCACAAAAGTCGGCCCCGTCATTTCGCAGCGATTCGGCCCTTGAGCAAAGGGAATTACACTGCCAGAATTCGGCCCGGAAGTCGGAATATAAAACAGCCAATTGTTACCGAAAACACCCGTAAAATCTGACACATTTCCAGTCTTCGCATGGTCGATCGCATTTGGCTTCCCAGCAGCACCAACATCAAAACCGTTGTGCGTGCTCGTAGACATATCAGTCACGCCCCAAATATTGCCTTGAGGGTCAAAAACCAAATTGTCAACACTAGCAAATCCTGCCCCATCTACTGCACCAGCTTCTCCACCTTGCACAAAACGCTGCCAGCGGAAAGTCAAACCAGCACCGTCGGGACTGTCTTCAATTATTTTGTAAATACCTCCCGACTGCTGAGTGCTATTGAGTCCTGCCGTGTATTTAGCAACAGTAAAAATGCGAGAATCTGGATAGCCGTCGCTTCCCGGTGCGCCATCAGTATAGGAAATGAAAACTTCCTTAGTAAGAGGATTAATTTCCAAATCTTCCGGCCGCGCCGTCGGAGTAGCGCCAATCAAATTAGCAGCTAAAAAAGCATCAACTAAAACCGCGCCTTGGCTGCTGTAGAAATTAGCAAGAGTTTTATTCTTGTAGCCCAAAAGTGCAGTTGCTTCATTCGTTGTATCTACTACAAAAGAACCGCCGTCATCGGTTTGATCGGCAATTCCCGCGCGTTTCGGCAAGCGAGTATTTCCATCTCTTTGAGCTTTACCAAAACTTGCCAATTCGGCCTCGGCAACTTTTGTGGGGCTTACCGGATTGGTTTGGGAATTGATTGTCAGCGGCAGCCATCTTCCCGCACCGTTGCGGTTGTATTGGGCGACGTACAAAACGCCGTCTTCTAATAATCGGCTGTTGGTTTTATCTGCGGGATTTGTGATATTGCCGTTGCTGACAAATTTCCAGGTGTGTCCGCCGCGCCGATCGTCCCCCATGTACACTACTAACTTGCGTCCCGCTTCGGCGCGAATAGCGACGTTTTCGTGGCGGAAACGGCCTAAAGCGGTGTGTTTGCGGGGGCGGAAATTGGGGTCTTGAGGATCGACTTCCACCATCCAGCCGTATTTTTCACCGACTAAGCCGAATTCTTCGCCTGTAGTACCCTTGGGATAGCCGGTTTGGCCGCCGTTGGGTTTGATGTTTTCCTGAACTCCCACGAAGAATAGTTCGCTACCTTGGAAATTTTCTTCGGCGGAGAGGATTGTGCCCCAAGGAGTTGTGCCGCCGGAACAGTTGTATGCTGTGCCGATGATGCGGTTGCCGAGTCCGTCGCTGTTGACTTGGGCAAAAACTTGGGTGGCTGCGGGGCCCGTTCCTAGCAAGAAGTTATTGTCGCCTTGTCTGGTTCCCCAGGAGGTGACATCCTTGTATTTGTCGGTGCGTTCTCTGTTGATTCCGAGGCCCGAAAGTCCGTGGATGCGTCGGTTGAGGGGGTCGCGGGCGATCGCCCGAAAGCGTCCATCAGCTTGTTTGGTGATGCGGACGATGGAACCACCGAGATTGTACAGGAATTCGCCGAGGGTATCGCGATTTTTTACTGATAAGTCTATACCGATGACGGCGCGATCGGTCGCTGGAAAAGATGCCACATCCGCCGGGGCTTCGGGCGCCACTTTCGACATCGGGAAAGATACGTATTCGTGGTTTACCCACAGATAGCCGTCGTCATTGCTGCCGCGCAGGCCTACGAAGCCGGTGTAATCGTTGTTGTAGCCGAAATAGTCTGCCAAATCGGGGAAAACGCGATCGCCCCAGCGGAGAATCACATAACGTTCGTATTCCGGTGGCACAACCACATCGTCAACCACGCTGTAACTGGTTAATTTCGTATCTTGCGACGCACTCATCACAGTGCCGATTCCCCCCGGCGCAGTCGGCATGAAACTCGACATTTCTCGATAAATTGGCAGCGGGTGGGGAAGTCTTAGAGGAGTGAAAGATGTCGGAAGTATAGCAACGGCATCGCTGGAATTGATGCCGAAAAGTGTTTGAGTTAGCTTAGGAGCAAGCACAGTGGTAGCTGCACTGCTGCCGAAGAAAATTAGCAGTTGTCGGCGAGTTATTTTAGACATAAATTCCTTTTGATCCCAACATCCCTAGTCAGACGAGTCTTTATAGAAATTTACTACTATTAAATTAAGGATAGTTAAACTTCTGGTTAATTAAAGTAGGGGAATATTTTGGTTAAAAACACGTTAAATAAAAACGTTCGTAGTGCGGACTTTAGTCCGTGACCTATTGCGGACTGAAGTCCGCACTACGAACCATTTTTATTATGGTAATCGACCAAACACAATCTCAATCATCTCGAAAAGCCGGATCGTTTTGTCGGGATGCCGATCGACTAGGCGCTGGTACATTAATCCTTTGCGAAGGCCCGGAATTTGCGGGCGAAATATTGGGATCTATGAATCCCAGCAGCAATTTAGCATCTGCAAAATATCTCGTCCACCGTTCGATACTCGCATCTTTCTGCCACTGGCTGCGGGATACTCTCGATCGCAAAACCGGAACTCTTTGCCGGCTGCGATCGGCTGTAACTATCACCGTAACTTCTGTTAATCCTGGATTTTCTTGAAACTCGCGGGCGATCGACAATGTGGCCAAATCTTCCGCCTGCTGCACCAAACTCGCAAAAGATTGACTACCGTCCGAATCTAAGGTAATATAGCTTTCCTTAGTTTCTGCTAAAGATACTGATATACTTGCGGCCAAAAAGACCGTTGCTAAAATAAAGGTTGAACATAAGCGCCGATGCAAACTCATTCTTTTTCAAACTCAATGCTAATACTTGTCAATGATAATAAACAAAATTTAACAGCCGATTAAGCTGTGATTAAAAAACTCAGGACTGACGACGCATTAAGACTAAAGAAACCTGGTTTTTACTGAATCTGCGGGCTGCAAACACGTCTTTTCGTAAAAAAACCAGGTTTCTGACTGCGCCTGCGTCCAGGACTGATAATATTTTGTAGAGTCGGGTTTTCCCCCTGAAGTCAATCCGTTAAATCCGTTAAAAAATCCGCTGCCGAACTTCCTTCTTCCTGCAATGAAACTAACAAAATGCGCGATCGCCCTCGGTAGCAACTTAGGCGACTCCCTCGCCACACTCAAAAGTGCGATCGCAACTCTCAACAATACTCCAGAAATCACAGTAAATTCTTATTCTAGTTGGTATCAAACCGCCCCCGTCGGGCCGCCACAACCCGATTATATTAATGCCTGTGCCATCCTAGAAGTTGCACTAGAACCCGAACAATTGCTAGCAACTTTATTAGAAATTGAAATAAAATTTAATCGGATTCGCCGCGAAAAATGGGGGCCGAGAACCCTCGACCTAGATTTGCTGCTGTATGATGATTTAATCCTAGACACTCCGACACTGACTTTACCTCATCCCCGGATGACCGAAAGAGCTTTTGTATTAGTACCTTTAGCCGAAATTGCGCCGGATTGGGTGCATCCTGTGACGAAAAGTGCGATCGCACAACTCCTGCAAACGGTAAACTGTTCAGGAGTGGAAAAAATGAAAGTGTAGAAATTGAGCAAAATTCCGGGCTGCGATCGCCTATGATGTTTTAAATCGGTGCAATCAAACATTATTCACTTATCGCTTATGTCGATCGGTCAAGAACTACCCCAACTCCTCAAACAGCGCCTGTTTTACCAAGGGCGTAAATTCAACTTTGACGTAGCTAGCCTCCGCCTTCCCAACGGTTCCGAAGGCGACTGGGAATGTATTCGCCACCCCGGCGGAGCACTTGCAGTTCCCGTCACCCCCGAAGGTAAACTCGTCTTGGTGCGACAATACCGCTTCGCAGCCAAAGGACGGATTTTAGAATTTCCCGCAGGTACTGTCGAAAGCACCGAAAGCCCCGCCGAAACTATCAAACGCGAAATCGAAGAAGAAACCGGATATCGCGCCGGAAAATGGCGGGAATTAGGCAAATTTATGCTCGCCCCCGGTTATTCCGATGAAATCATTTATGCTTTTTTAGCACAAGATTTGGTCAAATTGGAAAAGCCACCAGCGCAAGACGATGATGAAGACATGGAGACAGTTTTATTCACTCCAGAAGAATTAGAAAAAGCGATCTTAGCTGGCGAACCAATTGATGCGAAATCTATTTCTAGCTTTTTCTTGGCGCGTCCATTTTTGACTTGAAGCAGACCGTCCTAGACGCAGATAATTTATCTGTAAGGTGATCTTCGGCGCACCCTACTTATTGTATAGTAGTAAGGTGCGCAGTGCGCACCCTACGGGGAACTGTATAAAGCTAAAATATAAAAAAATGTCTGATTTAATTTTATTTTGGCACCGCCGCGACTTGCGTATTTCTGACAACATCGGATTGGCGGCAGCGCGCCAGCAAAGCCCGAAAGTAGTCGGGATTTTTTGTCTGGATCGCAATATCCTAAATCTCGACGATGTAGCGCCAGCCAGAGTCACCTACATGATCGGCTGCTTGCAAAAACTCTCCTCGCGTTACGTCGAATTTGGCAGCCAATTACTGATAATTCAAGATGACCCGATTCTAGGAATACCGAAATTAGCAACAGCGATTAATGCTAAAGCAGTATTTTGGAACTGGGATGTAGAACCCTATGCAAAAAAGCGCGATCAGTCCGTATCAAATGCCCTCGAACAAGCCGGAATTCAAGTTCAAAATTTCTGGGATCAACTCCTGCACGCCCCGGACGAAATTCGCACCGGCACAGGGAATCCCTACACAGTTTATACACCATTTTGGAAAAAATGGAACAGCAAACCGAAAGCCCAACCTGTAGAGACACTGCCGATAACTGATCTGGAATTAATGACTGGATTGACCGCAGAAGAACAAGAAATTGCTAACCAAGCAGGTGCAATTGAAACACTGCCAACGCCATCTAGTTTGGGATTTATTTGGGAAAATTCGCTGTTAATAGAACCCGGAGAAGATGCGGCGCGAGCCAAGTTGGAAGATTTTTGCGATCGGGCAATTTACCAATATCAAGAACAGCGCAATTTCCCCGCAATTAGTGGCACATCCGAACTCAGCGCCGCCCTCAAATTTGGTGCAATTGGCATCCGTACTGTTTGGCAAGCTACCCAGATAGTAATGGAAACTTGCCGCAGCGAAGAAGCCTGCACAAGCATCAGCACTTGGCAACAGGAAATAGCGTGGCGAGAATTTTACCAACACGCCATGTATAACTTCCCAGAATTAGCAGACGGGCCGTATCGTAAAGCATTCAAAGACTTTCCTTGGGAAAACGATGAAAAGCTGTTTCAAGCTTGGTGTAGGGGCAAAACTGGCTATCCAATTATCGATGCGGCAATGCGGCAGTTAAATCAGACTGGTTGGATGCACAATCGCTGTCGTATGATAGTCGCTAGTTTCCTCACGAAAGATTTAATTATTAACTGGCAGTGGGGCGAAAAATACTTCATGCAAAATTTGATTGATGGCGACCTTTCTGCTAATAATGGCGGCTGGCAGTGGAGTGCATCGAGCGGCATGGACCCGAAACCTTTGCGAATATTTAATCCCGCCAGTCAAGCTCAGAAATTTGACCAGGAAGGGGAATATATTCGGCACTGGGTTCCAGAATTGCGCCGAGTTGATACGAAACTTTTGCTAACTGGAAATATTTCGCCTATTGAACGCCGGCTGCTTCATTATCCCGATCCTATCGTAGATCACAACGAGCAGCAGCGCAAGTTTAAGGAAATTTATAAACAGCAAAAAATAGCAGATTAGAAAACCGGGCGAATGGAATTCGCGCCTACACAGACAAAACCCGCCTCCGCGGGTTGAAGAAAGAAAGAAAACCGGGCGAATGGAATTAGGTTGTTTTCTTTACACCTTCTGAATTCGGACGAAATTTTTTGTAGCCGCGGTTTCAACCACCGTCTTATCTGATCTAAATCGTATTGAGTTACAATAAAATTAAATAAATTGGAGGTTGAAATGGTAACGCTGCAATTAAGACAAATCAGTGTACCACCAGGACATAGACTACTGTTACATGATGTCAAATGGCAGGAATTTGAAGCTATTTTAGAAGAGTTGGGAGAACACCGTGGCTCTAGAATAGCTTACAGTCAAGAAACTTTGGAGATTAGGATGCCACTCCCAGAACATGAATTTAATAAAGAGATCATTGGCGATATGGTCAGAATACTAATCGAAGAACTTGAAATTGACTTTGAACCATTTGGTTCGACGACTTTCAAAGAAAAAAGTATGTTACAAGGAATTGAAGCGGATAAATCTTTTTATATTCAAAATTACGCTCTAATGATTGGCAAAAAACGCATCGACTTAACTATTGATCCGCCGCCGGATTTAGCAATTGAAGTCGATTTAACTTCCAAAATTCAACTGGATGCTTATGAGGCGTTGGGAGTACCGGAAATTTGGCGCTATGAAAATAAAAGGCTTCAGATTAATGTGCTTGAAGATGGGAAATATGTTGAATCGGAAATTAGTCCGATATTTCCCAATCTGCCAATTATTGAAGCTATTTCTCAGTATTGCGAACAAAGTCAAACAGCGGGCACGAGTCAAACTCTCCGATTGTTTCGGAAATGGGTTAGAGAGCAAATACAAAATTGATCGCATATCCCCAATTTTCTAACAGCAAACGCCCTAATCTCGTTGGATTTTTAATTTCGTTTTTGGGAAATTGAGAGAGAATAAGGGTGTTGAGCTTGCGATCGATCGCCCACAAAAATCACATAAGTTCCCTTGTCCCCATAACCGGAAAATTCTACATTCCCCGCAGCAGCATTCGCCGGTAGCACGCAGAAACGACCCCTCGGCCCCTGAATCATCAAAGTCGGAGCTCCCGCAGTTTGTACTGCAATTTTCCAGTAAGGTAAATCCTGGGTTACTTCGATGACGTGGTTTGGGCCTTGGGCTACAAAACCGCAGTCGCCGCTATTGTTCGGGCCGCCGGAGACTCCCGAAACTCTCAGCGGTTCGGGAAATCCCGGAGCAATTTGCAGCGGTTGGCTCCGAATAGCTCCGGCATCCGCTAAAATCATTGCTAAGGCTAGGGTTACGATCGAGCCAAAGCGTAGTCTGGGGCGATCGCAGGGATAGCATATCTTCATTTTTATCCTTATTTATCCGAAATTTATCGGAACATAATGGCTTCGGTTCTACTTCTTTGACAGTAGAAGATAATTAGGGGTTCCGAACACGCTAATGTGACTCTTATTAATGTGACCGTCCTAAAATGATTAATGTACAGCTAAACTAACTCCAATTTTTTTTATGAATCCTCAAAATAACTTCAATTGGCAGCAGGCGATCGGATCACTAAAAGCTAAACTAGAGCGATCGCCTCTCATCCAACAAAATCCAGACAGCTATCAAGCCGTCGGAACCTTCTACAATCAATCTCTGGACAAGTTTCAAAGACTCCCCAAAGCGGGGCAGGTGGCAGTCTTTGCCGTCGGAGCGATAATTGTCCTGACTGTCTTCAATAGCATCGTACAGCTAATTTCCGCGCTGATGACTCTTGGCGTTCTGGGAGTGCTAATCTACATAGCGTACAAATTGGCAATTGCTCCTGATTCCTCCAACTAACGACTAACAATAGGAAATTATAAATATGGCTAGCCCAACCGCACCCGGTGATATTAATCAACCCGATCCATCTTGGCAGACACAATCCCAGCAAATGCCACTGCTGGTTCGCCGGTGTGGCGCTTGGGCCGTTGAAATTTCGTTAATTGCAGCTAGCGCCCTGGTTCCCTTCAGTATCGGGGCATTGGTTAACAAAGAAGCTCAAACCGTGCCACTCAATCCCTCGGTAGCAGCAGCATCGGAAACTGTCGCCCGTATTTTGGCTATCCCCGTGCGCGATCGCAACCCCAGAGTTGCACCCCTAACTAATCTATTCTGGTCGGGGGCACTGCTAGCACCGGCAGTTTTAGCTGCGTGGCAGTTGTTTTTGCTCGCCAGAACCGGTCAAACTCTCCCGAAACGCTGGTTTGGGGTCAAACTTGTCACAGCGTCGGGTGTTCCTCCGGGTTTTCGGCGAGTGCTAATTCGTGAAAGTTTGGGGCGCTGGGGAGTGCCTCTGGGCGTCGCCTACGGCATTTGGCGCTTATCGGGCGCGTTTCCTGATTTAATCATTTTAGGCGGGCTGAGTGGCTTGGCAATCCTCGCAGACGGGGCTTTTGCGTTGCGCTACAAACGGCAGTCGGGGCACGATCGACTTGTGAATACTTTGGTTGTCAATGCTCGATCGCACGAACAATCTGCCAATCCTGTCAAAAGTCAAGAATGGACTCAGGAAGATGCCCAAATTGCAGCTTTGGTTTTGACTCCCGAAACTGGGGTGAAGGAAGATCCCAGTTTGTGGAATTGGATGCGCCAACATCCAGGCACAACTTTAGTAATAGTTACCATCGGCAGCGCGGGATTGATTTTAAGTTTGTTTGTTGGCACTCTGATTTACACTCAAAGTCAAGCAAATATGCGGGATTCTCGGCAACGGAATGACGAATTATTTGTGGCTTTAGTGAATAAATTGTCTCCGACTTCGGCTAACGGAACATCGGGCAGGCGATCGGCAATTTTAGCTTTAGGCGCGGTAGAAGACTCCCGCGCCGTACCGCTGTTAGCCGATTTGCTGGCGCAAGAAGACAGCAAGGTCATGTTGGACGCGATCCAGCAAGCTTTAGTTAGTACCGGCCCGAAAGCTTTACCTGACTTGCAACGGCTGAACCAAGCTCTCAGCAATGACCTGGAATCCCTGCGCTACGGAGGGAAGACTGCGGAACGTGAGTTAGCGGCTACCCGTCAGAGAACAGTGCAAAGGGCGATCGGCAAAATTCTCACAGTGTATAGCAGCCAGCTCAACGGCGCGGATTTGAGCCGCACAGATTTAAGTCAAAGTCCTGCGGGCCCAGGTCAGTTTACTTTAGTATTAGACAAAGTTGACTTGTCAGGAATTAAGCTCAGAAAAACCAATTTAACCAATGCCAGCTTGCAGGGAGCTCGCTTTTATGGAACTGGCGAAGACAGGCGACCTGGTACATTTGACGATTGGATTTCTGACTTAAGCGAAGCTAATTTTGAGGGAGCAAATTTAACCGGAGCATCTTTGAACAGTGCAGTAATGAACCGCACTACTTTTGTGCGCGCTGTCCTGAACAAAGCTAATTTCTCAAGCGGAAGTTTGACTGGAGCTAATTTTAGTAGTGCTCTATTAATTGGAGCAAACTTGCAGCAAGCAATGTTAAAAGAGGCAAGTTTTACTGGTGCAGATATCGGCAGCGCTAATTTTTCGGGAGCAAATTTGGAAGGCGCGCGTTTAGCCAAAGTGAAGGCTCAAGGCGCTCAATTGTCCTTGACAAACTTGTCTAAATCGGAATGGCAAGGTGCTGATTTATCTGGTGCTGATTTGAGCGGTGCAAATTTACAAAATGCTGATTTGAGTTCAGCTAAACTCGCCAACGCGAATTTAAAAGACGCTCGGTTGCAAGATGCTAATTTGCGGAATGCGGACGTGAGTTCGGTTGATTTCCGGGGCGCGAATTTAGCTGGAGTGAATTTTCAAAGCGCTGTGTTTCTGGGGAAGGCGACTTCGGATCAGTTTATTCAAAGTCCTGTCGGTAGCAAATCGGGTCGATTCCAAGGAGTTAATTTTGGGGAGGCTAAGAATTTAGATCAAAGTCAAATTGCTTATATTTGTTTGCAGGGTGGGAATCATCCGAAGTGCCCGACGAAATAGTATCAAATCCGTTGGCATCGGAATTATTAGTAGCTGAAGGAGACGGCAGTGCCGTCTCCTTACAATTAATCACGGTAGGGAGACGGTACTACCTTGGACTCTATATCATAAGGAGTGTAACCGGAATTTATGTAAAATACCAAAACCCCGACTTCTTCAAAAAATCGGGGTTCTAAAGTGCGAGATTTTGTAATTAGTTGATATTATCAGGATCTATCCCCAACTCTCGCAATCGTTCAGCTAGGCGATCGGCGCGCTGGGATTCCTGTTGTGCACGTTGGGATTCCTGTTGTGCGCGTTGCGATTCCTGTTGGAGACGTTGCGCTGATTCCTTCACCTGTTCTTCAGGAGTCAAATAACGTTTTCCATCAGCATCGTACCAATACAACCACTCCCTTGTCACCCCAGAATAATTGCCCCTTTCACAGCCAATTCCCAAACCAATCTCTGGCATCCAAACTAGATTTTCTGGCTGTAACTCATAGGAACCATTGACTAACTTATATACTTCCAAACGGGGTTTACGTCGGCGGCGGGAAGAATAAATGACGTAATAAAGTACGCCTAACCTTTGATATTCTTCCAACTTGGCGGTGTATTCCTTGCGAGGAGTCGGGGAAACAACTTCCAGTACAAAACTGGGCATGACCTTTTCCTCCCACACCACATAACTTGGACGCAATTCTTCATCATAAAACCGTTGCACCCCTAAACTCAAGAAGGCATCTGGCACAATCGGAGGTTTTTCGGGGTGATGGTAAAGACCCATATCTATACCAAAAAACCAGTCCATGCGTTCCCCCCAAAGTATGAGCAATATTGCTTTTAGCAATCCTGGGATTAATTCTTGCAGTTCGTTATCCACTGGTGTTTCATCTGAGTCTGGTAGTTCGTCGGCTGAGGGCCAGTGCTTCGGAAAGTTGTAATCTAACATGGCGGCTTTTCTCGAAACTCACTAATATTATAGCATTCACTTGTTTGGTGTTTTTTGGGAATTTGGTTGAGATTTTAACGAACCGCGAAGACGCGAAGGAAGAGAATCAAAAAGAAGAAGATAGATCAAATCGTGTTCGGTGGCATTTTTATTGTTTGTCTCTTCGGACACTTGAAGCTGTCGGACACAATCTAAGCCACTTAATTTGAAATAATTTTTGTAAAGATCGGCTGAGAGTTGCCCGATCGCCTATACTAAGCTAATCATTCGGTTCTAATGGGGAGCAGCCATTAGAGGAAACGGGGAAAGTTCGGTGTAAGTCCGGCGCTGTCCCGCAACTGTAATGAAAGCCATGTCGCTTTCTAAGTCAGGATGCCCGCCGATGTGTTTGTTTACATAGTTTCATCTGCGAGGTTCAGCGTGAAGGCCAGAAATCGGAAATTAGTCAGCCTGGGATTGATGGCTGGCTTAAGTTGTTATATTGTCCTCGGTTCGGCAACCCCCGCCGCAGCTATGCACATTTCGGAAGGTTTTTTGCCGGTGCAATGGGCGGCGTTTTGGTGGATAGTGGCGTTACCTTTTTTTCTAGTTGGTTTGCGATCGATCGCCCGCATTACAAAAGAACACCCGGAACTTAAACTGCTGTTAGCTTTGGCGGGTGCGTTTACTTTTGTGCTTTCTGCTTTAAAAATTCCTTCGGTAACGGGCAGTTGTTCTCACCCGACGGGTACTGGTTTGGGTGCGATTTTGTTCGGCCCTTCGGTGATGGCTGTACTCGGCGCTTTAGTGCTGCTTTTTCAAGCGGTTTTGTTGGCCCACGGCGGCTTGACAACCCTGGGAGCAAATATGTTTTCGATGGCGATTGTTGGCCCTTTTGCTGCGTATTTTGTCTATCATTTGCTGTTGCGAACTGGTAGTCAGCGGGCGGCAATATTTTGTGCTTCGGCTTTGGCAGATTTGCTGACTTATGTGATGACTTCGATTCAATTAGCATTGGCTTTTCCCGCAGCAAGCGGCGGTTTTATGGCTTCGTTTATTAAGTTTGCTAGCATCTTTGCTATTACTCAAGTACCCCTGGCGATTAGTGAGGGATTGCTGACTGTATTAGTCTGGAATTGGCTGCATTCCTACGGAAAGCCAGAGTTGGAAACTTTGAAATTATTGAGACAGGAGTCATAAAGTCGTGAATCAAAAACCTACAAAAAATCAGCAAGCTACCGCGCGACAAAATTGGTTATTGGTTGGCGCTGTGGTTGTTCTTGCTGTTATTCCTCTGGTATTTGTGCGGGGTGAATACGGCGGCGCTGATGGCCAAGCTGAAAAAGCAATTAGCGAAATTCAACCGGGGTATGAACCTTGGTTCAATCACTTCTTTGAACCGGCGAGCGGCGAAATTGAAAGTTTGCTGTTTGCGTCTCAAGCGGCGATGGGGGCTGGCGTAATTGGCTACGTGATTGGGTTGTATAAAGGCCGATCGCAATCTCAGCAGAATTCCGATCGCAAAACCTTGGAATGAACCATCAAATTGATAGTCTGGCTTATACAAATCGCTTGCGCGGTTTGCCGCCCTCTCACAAACTATCATTTGCGATCGCCCTTTTAATCCTGTCTCTAGTTTCCCATGCAGCGGTGCAGTTGTCGATCGCCCTGTGGTTGACAATCTGGATCGTCGTTTATGCCGGAATTCCGGCGAAACTCTATCTGCGGTTGCTGTCTGTACCGCTGGTGTTTTTGCTGACAAGTTTGCCTGCTTTGGCGATGGGTGCCGTTGCGGGCGATCGCATCCCGGAAATTCAGTGGGATATTTGGCAAGGTTGGGGAATTAGCATCGGCACTTTTTATATCTATGTGAGTCGCACTGGAATATACCAAGTGAGCTTGCTGTTTGCCCGCGCCTTCGCATCCACAAGCTGTATGTACTTCATCCTGTTGACAGTACCATTTACCGAAATATTGCAGATTCTGAGACAATTACGCTGTCCAGAGTTAGTCACAGAACTGCTATTACTAATGTACCGCTTTATTTTTAGCTTATTGGCGATCGCCGATGAACTTTGGACAGCCCAAAACTCCCGCTGCGGCTACCGCACTTGGAAGCGGGGAATGCACAGCTTAGGCATTTTAATCGGTCAATTGCTGCTGCGAACTTTAGAAAACTACCGTCAAGTTTCCCTGACTTTAGCCTCGCGCGGCTTCAACGGAGAACTCCGCGTTTGGAATTCCTACCCTTACAAACCCTCGCGCAGATATACATTTGAAGCCGTGTTTGGCTGCACAGTTTTAACCCTGTTAAGTATTGTCAGGATACCGGGCGGTTGAAAGCAGGTTTATACAGAATCGGCGGTTAAAACCGCGTCTATACAGAATCGGCGGTTGAAAGAAGAATCGGCGGTTGAAACCGCGTCTACACAGACAAAACCTGCCTCCGCAGGTTAAAGAATCGGCGGTTAAAACCATCTTATTGTCTTTAGTCCACGGAGGCGGACATTGTTTGTGTAGACGCGGTTTCAACCGCCGTATCATCTCGGACATTGTTTGTGTAAACGCGGTTTCAACCGCCGTATCATCTCGGACATTGTTTGTGTAGACGCGGTTTCAACCGCCGTATCATCTCGGACATTGTTTGTGTAGACGCGGTTTCAACCGCCGTATCATCTCGGACATTGTTTGTATAAACGCGGTTTCAACCGCCGTCTCATCTCGGACATTGTTTGTGTAGACGCGGTTTCAACCGCCGTATCATCTCGGACATCGTTTGTGTAGACGCGGTTTCAACCGTACGTCTCATCTTTGTGACAAAACCATAATATGACTTTTATGAACTAAATTAATGAACTTTATGAATTGACCTTACTAGAAACCTATTGAATAATAGCAATCAATAGCTACTCAGTAGGAATTATATTATGAATAAACGACCTCTCAAAAAAATACTTTATTTCCTCACCACATTATTTACCATATTTCTGGTCACAGTCACTCATGTAGCCGCCCAAGAACTACCATTTTACTGGGAGAATATCAACGTCCTAATCGACGTTCAGACCAACGGAGATATGTTAGTCACCGAAACCCAAAAATATGTATTCACAGCAGACTACAACACTGAACGATATCGCTACATTCCTTTAGATAAAGTCGATGAAATCAAAGATGTCACCGTTGCCGAAAATAATCAAACCATTGCCAGTACAACTGGAATTGAAAATAATCAGCTTTGGATTCGTTGGCAACATCAATTAAAAGCGCCAGAATCACATACTTTTGTGATCAAATATCGCGTAGTAGGTGGATTGCAGCTAGATGGCGAGAATACTCAAGTTTATTGGAAAGCCATTGCAGCAGATCGCAAAGCCCCGATTAATGCTGCAAAGGTAAGGGTGCAATTACCAGAATCTTTGTCAGGTAAAGTTCTCTCATTTACAAATTTTGGTACGCCAGCCATTCCTCGCAAAGTAGATGCTAAAACTTTTGAATTTGTGGCAAGTCAGCCTGTGCTACCGGAACAAGAATTAGAAGTGCAGATTGCATTTCCCCAGCAAATTCTGAATGTGCCTCAACCTCGTTGGCAACAAAGTGGCAATCAATCTGTATTTTTTTCGGGAGTAGGATTTTTCTTTTCCCTAATGAGCTCCTTATTAATGATTCTCTTTCCCCTAGCAGTATTCATATTTCCGATATGTCTGCTTTACTTTGTCTTAGTAAGTATTTACGCCTATCTTATAACATTTTGTTTTCGATGCAAAAAGTTCACGCTATACACCAATAGAACAGTAATCTCTACAGCTACCCCAAAGATTAAAGGGAGGAATCAAGTTATCCATCACTGTAATAATTGCGGTTATCATGATGAAAAAATAGTTGTGACTCATTATGTAGATCCAAGTAGTGGTGGCGGTGGCGGGGGCGGTGGCGGTGGTGGTGGCGGTGGTGGTGGCGGTGGGGGGGGTGGCGGTGG
>NZ_JAIGNI010000158.1 GCF_026130175.1 Lyngbya sp. CCAP 1446/10
TAATGCTCCGCAAAATTTTGCGATTCTTAGACATATCTCTCTCAATCTTTTAAATCAAGAAAAAACCTCAAAAACTGGAGCAAAGAACAAGCGACTTCGAGCCGGGTGGGATGATGAGTATTTGACTAAAATCCTCGCTATTTCAGTCAACTAAATTCTCACAAACAACTCATTACTAACTATTATACAACTTGTAAACAGTGGTTGTAAGCTTTTTATTGTCTCAAAAATTGCCGCAAGTAAAAATTACCATTAATCAGTTCCTCTTTTCTCTTAAAAGTCATTACAAAGCGTGTTTATAGCTTTTAATAATAGTGAATTTATCTTAAAATATACTCACCACCGGTGAACAGCGTTCAATAAGATGCGTTCCCCCTGGTTTAATAATTGATTCAACTGTTCCAGAACCAATCGAACTTATGGATTCTTCTTTATAGTATTGGTAGTTGACTATTCGACAACGATGGGTTTCTAAATAGTTACAAAATGTTTTAAATTCTTTTTTTTTCATTTCTTTAAATAGATTGATTACTTCATCTATTTTGCCTTGCCACAACATATTTTCTGCTAGCTTTAAACGTTTTAGTGAGCCTCCTATCTTGTAAAGATTTTCTTTGAGATGATACCAATCTAAAATTTCTTGTCTTTGTTCGACATCTCCGATTTCTTGAAATATCTTCCAAATTCCGGCATGACCATCTCCTAGACAATACATAGGATGTAGCAATTTTTGGCTGTTAGTCCAATCAATTAAATCTTGATTGTTTTGAAAAAATGCTCCCGAATAAACGTTATCAAAACAAACGGCTTTATAGTCTTTCCAGTAACACCCTTCGCCTTTGAATTTGTTGTGCAGCCTGACTTTGCCGCCATCCAATGTAATTTCTTGGACTCCTTGTTTAGATGTAGGTAATTCAAATTCTTGTCGTTTTACTAATCTTTGTAATGTACTATGAGAGACTTTGACCCCCGTGAAAATCTCTAAATCTTTTTCTGCCATTTGATAAGATTCGTTGGCACTGATTAAAAGACAGCATTTTTCCATCAGTGGACTGAATTGACTATAACCCACATTCCGCAGATGTGATTCATGTTACTGGTATTTTTGAAAAATCACAGCCATCAAACTTTTTTAGTCTAACTTTTTTAACTTTAGTGTCAACTTTTTGTGAAAATTAGTAGACAATATCTCAAGTTGAATCCCAGCTTTTTTTCGTAATAATAACTTGCTCAAGTTATTAGACAATACACTCCAATAAATCGGTTTTTCGACCAATATAATAATTATATTGGCTAACAATTTATTTTTCTCAACAAGTATCTCAATTTGAATACGTCAAATCCTCCTGATTAAATAATCAGATAATATTGACGACAGACTGTCCCTAAACAAGAGAGAATTTTTCGATGTTCTACCGTTAAATTGCTCACTTGCTTGTGCCCATTGACCGTGATCAAATGTACTGCCTGAAATACCTGAAATATCCACCGCATGGTCGGTTTATTTGTTAATTTCTTCACCTGATTCTTGACCGAAACTCCTGATGATTCCAATTCTTGTCTAAGCTTTCTTTGTGCTAGGGTATAGACCAACAAACACAGTCCCATTATCATGGCAATTGCTTCTACTCTCTGAGGATTTTTTACGAAGACACTTGAAGTGAAAAACAACGGATCTTTCAGGAATTTAAATCCTCTTTCTGTTGATTGTTGCGCTTTGTATTCTTTGAGTACGTTCTCATTACTCAATTCATTCTTATCGATAACATTTGTTGCTAAAATAAATCTGCCTGCCCGAGTTTTTTCAGATTCAATTACTTCTAATTTAGTCTCTAACTCACCTGTTATTCGATAATTGATTTGAGTAGGCTTTGCCAATTTACTTGGTCTACCTGATTGCTCATATTCGGCTGTTTTTTGATATTGAATATTGTTGATTTTATGATATTTGAATGAATTTGATAATTTTTCTATAGCCATTTTAGCATCTGGCTCGCAAGCAAACTCTTGCTTAGATAGCTTGCGTAGAGAGGCTTCTGCTTTTTCTTTTTGTTTTTCTACTTGCTTATTTATTTGTTTAATACTTGATTTTTTCCTCGCCTCACTTTCTACTATTAACCATCTTTGCTCTACCCCTCCATAATCACTCGATCTTTCGGCTATTTTATGTCCTGATATTTCACTTTCTGTCCATTCGTTATCTTCGATATTTGAGATTTTCTCCTGAGCTAATTTTATACTTAAAGGAACTCTAGTTATCCATTTCATTTCGCTCATGGCGATGATATTATCTTTGGTGTATAATGCACTATCTGCTACATTTATCCCTTCAAATGTCCAGGATTTTTTGAATTCTTTTAATCGCTCTACAAACACACTTTTGTCATCGATGTTTCCTGAGTCTATTTTGAGATATAATGGTATGTCTCCGTCTCCTGTACAAATCATGTCAATAATAAATTGCTTGAGGTCTGGTCGATGATCCCTCGAATATCCATGTTTGAGCTCTATGGCTTTCATCTCTGATTCTGGCTCAGATTCTTGAATTTTCTCGAATGGCTCAATCTTGACTGAATCTACTCCTTTTTCTGACGGTTTTGCATACTCTCCATGTACATACATTGAAGTTCCATCCAAATGTATGCTATTCATTTTTACTTGAAATTTTTCGGCGGCTTTTATGGCGATTGCTGTAAATAGTTGTGTTATGCCTACTGCATAATATTTGTCTAATGCTCTCGCTAGTCGGTCATCATTTAAATGTGATGGTAATACTCCTTCGATGGCGGAGATGTTCTGTTGCTTTGCCGACGAAAAACTGCTCAAATAGGTATAAAGGGGCGCTTAAAAACCCTAATCCATTCAAAATCATCGCTTTCATTACTTGTCCAGGAGTTAGCATCTCTTTTGATTTGATTCCCACTTGTTGATTCACTATTTCTACCAGTTCCATTTCATCGATAATTCCGGCTATTATTCCTAAATGGTCTATATTGAGGACTTTAATTTCGTCTTGGGGCTGATTCATGATTTTTTACACCTTGGTTGCTGACTCTATTATCTAATTTTAGCAAAAGTTGAAATCTTTGCTAGGTATTTACTTCAGGGTTTCCTGCCTCCAAATTTAAAATTATTAAATTTGTCTGAATATCTGCGGAATGTGGGCCAGAAGCTTTGTGGAGAATAGTTTTTATGATTTGCCTATTTAGCCGTTCATACCGTAAATCAGCAACGCCGAAAATCTAATAGCGACGCACCTTACACATTCGGTGAACGAAACAACCCTCCGTTTCACTCCGCCCAACAATTTTATTGTTGCAACATTTTTTCTCGGTATCCGCTCAATAAATCGGGGGAAATCGCTCACTAAGAGCCTCAAACATCGCAAAATCGTTCCCAACAAGGTAGTCTACCCCGATTTATTGAGCGGATACTTTTCTCGCATGGTATTATTTTCCGAATCAGATCAATTCCGTTAACAGTTGACAGTTGACAGGTCAACGTTTCTGACTTGAGAGATTTTGAAATTCCCGACTTCCCTGATAGCCAGATAAATCTCCTAACTCATTCAACGATTTTTGCCCTTCGTAAAACTTACCGTTAATTTCCCAAGCGGGAGTACCCTGAATCTTTGCAGCTTGGCAAAGATCAGGTCTCGCATTTTTCCCTTGAGGATTGCACTCGATATAATTGATAATTCGAGCCGCCTCTTTGCCAAAACTTTCCTTTTGCGCTTGACAGTGAGAGCAGGTATAAGAGCCGTACATTTTAGCTCCCACTCTTTTTAAATGCTGCGCTAAAGCAATTTCAGAAGTGCCAGAAGATGTTGTAGTATTCATGCTTGTCTCCTTGGCAGTACCGAGATTATTCACATCGGCATAAAGACCAGCAGAGGAAATCAACACTAACATAGATACCAGAATTCCGATCAAAAATAGCTGCCCGATATCATCCCATTCGCGACCGATTAATGCTAAGACAAACAAGCTAGTTGCAAACAAAGCAGACGCAATGCAGTAAATACAAGCTGCTTTGATATCAACAGCCAGTACATACATCAGATAGCCACTAAAAATCATCATTGCTGTGCCACCAGCAAACAAAAATAGTCCCGTCCAAGACTCTAATTTAGAGCGGAGACTCTTCTGTGCTGAAGAATTGACAAATAGGGGAGCTACGGCAAAAATTATCATGCTCAAATAGCCCAAAAACCCGAACAAAGAAAGAGGCAAACCAAAGACATAGGCATAGGGACTCGAAAGCACGATATCGCAGCCTTCTATGGGACAAGTTACCGCTCCTTGGGATAACTTGACGGCTGTTAGATAAGCAGTAATCGCAGCCCCAATACTTGCAATTCCTGCCATGATCGGGCGAGAATATCGATAAATCCAGGGCAGAGAACGTTGACGGTGCATAGTATTTTTGACCTCAAAATGAATGTATGTCTCAATTGTTGTAAAATGAAATTTTACACGCTGCGATTTCTCTATTTCAAAACTCTAGTTGCATTGAAAATAGCTGCCAGAGCTACCCCAACATCGGCAAAAACAGCTTCCCACATTGTCGCCAAACCAAAAGCACCCAAACCAATAAATATCGCTTTGACTGACATCGCAAAAATGATATTTTGCCAGACAATATTGTGAGTTTTCCTGGCAATTTGGATCGCTTCAGCCACCTTAGACGGTGCATCGGCCATAATCACAATGTCAGCAGTTTCGATCGCCGCATCGGAGCCCAAACCGCCCATCGCTATGCCGACATCAGCCCTAGCAAGAACCGGTGCATCATTAATTCCATCCCCGACAAAGACAATTTTATCGCCTTTTTTAGATTCGGCGATCAGTTTTTCGATCGCCTCAACTTTTCCTTCGGGCAATAACTCAGCTATGTAGGAATCTAAACCGAGCTTTTTCGCAACACTATCGGCTACAGCTTGATTGTCTCCTGTGAGCATCACGATGCGCTCCACACCCAATTTCTTGAGGTCACGAATAGCTTGTACTGCGTCTTCCTTCAGCTCGTCAGCAATTAAAATATAGCCAGCGTAGCGGTTGTCTACCGCTAAATGTACGACAGTACCCTCAGCATTGCAAACATCGTGAGGGATGTTTTCTCGGTGTAGCAAACGGTCATTTCCGGCAAGCACAATTTGATTATTCACTTTGGCTCGGATGCCGTGTCCCGCTATTTCTTCGTAATCTGTCACCTCCGAAGAATCTATTTTTCCGCCGTAAGCTTCCAGAATAGATTTCGCGACTGGGTGATTTGATTGAGATTCTACCTTGGCAGCCATTGCCATCAAATCAGATTGTGAAAAACCATTTTGAGGCACAATTTTTGCAACATTAAAAACTCCTTTTGTCAGAGTTCCTGTTTTGTCCAAAACAACTGTCTTGACTGCTGTCAAAGTATCGAGAAAAGTCGAGCCTTTCACCAAAATACCGCGCTTGGCTGCACCACCAATTCCCCCGAAGTATCCGAGAGGAATGCTAATCACTAATCCGCAAGGGCAGGAAATAACTAACAAGACTAGGGCGCGGTACACCCACAAAAGGCGATCGGCATTAGTTGCTCCTGAAATGAACAAAGGCGGAATTAAAGCCACTGCTAATGATGCAAATACTACAAAAGGCGTGTAGTAACTGGCAAATTTGCTGATAAATTTTTCAGTTTCAGCTTTTTTGCTTCTGGCATTTTCTACTAATTCCAGAATTCGGGAGATTGAAGATTCACCGAATATTTTGGTAACTTTGACGGTGAGAACTCCTGTCTGGTTAATTGTTCCTGCTAAAACTGTTTCTCCAACTTTCACTGTTCGAGGTACTGATTCTCCAGTTAGTGCAGACGTGTCAATTTGAGAATTGCCGTCGATAATTTCACCGTCTAAGGGGATTTTTTCGCCTGGTTTGACAAGGATGATCTCGCCGACGGCTACGGTTTCGGGCGAAACTTTTTTGATGTCACCATTTTCTTTGAGGTTGGCGCTGTCTGGGCGGATCTCTAAGAGCGATTTGATCGATTGACGCGATCGCCCTACGGCAAATTCTTGGAAGAGTTCTCCGATTTTGAAAAACAACATCACGCCGACTGCTTCTGGAAGTTTGTGAATGGCTACAGCCCCCAGTGTTGCCACAGTCATTAAAAAATTTTCATCAAATACTCGACCTCGCAGAATGTTGCGGCCGGCACTGGTTAAAACATTCCATCCACTCAAAAGATAGGCGGGGATGAAAACCAGATATTCGGCTATAGAATAGGGCGTGTTGTGCAGTTTTTCTTCAAATATTAAACCTCCGATAAATAGTAAAACAACTGATATAACAGGAATCAATTCTTGCTTGAGGTTGAAATCTCCGTTGCCGTGGTCGTGACCGTGGTCGTGGTCGTGACCGTGGTCGTGGTCATGGTCATGGTTATGATTCTCATGGCTGTGTTCGTGGTGTGCGTCGTGACTACAGCAACCGGAATCGCTTGATTTGGCTTTTTGCATGGTGTTTTCTGGGTTTTTGCTTACGCCTGATAGTATGAATAGATGTTCACATTATATGGTTCAAGAGGACAATATACTAGATTTTTAACTCAAAGTCTAGCTATTTTTCAGAAAAATATTCTTAAATTGGTAGTGACTGTTACAACTAACTAATAATAATAACTATTCTCAATTGCGGGGAAGTAATTAGATGGCTGATACACAAAGCTCAAAAAACCGGATTTTTCAGCGAGATTAAGGGTTTTTGGCGAGTATTTTGGTGAAAAAACCCGGTTTCTGTCTACCCATTTTTTTAAGTATTGTTAAGAGAACATAATCTGTGCTAATCGTCACAGGCAGAAAACATGAAAAAAGGTTTTTGTTGTGAAATAGACATAAAAAAAGTCAAAAAGCCTGCCGTACCAGGGCAGAAAGATTCATCACCATAAAAGTTATGGCGATGGTTGTTTCAGAAGTATTAGAAAGTTTAGCCATGACTCTACCAAGGCTGAATCTTCTTTTAGCTTCTCCAAATTTTCCTTCAATTGAGTTACGAATTCTCTCGTCTGACTGAGCTTGTTTCTTCTTTGACTTGCTAATATTTTTTGGGTCTTCCTAGAGGAACGCCACTCATCCTAATTCCTCTTTCTTTGCACCAATCTCGATTTTCCTGCGTTCGATATAGCAAAATCACTTCACCCCTGACAATATTTCGGTCAAAACCGTTTTCTTCTTCATCCAAGGAAAAGGTTCTTCTAATATAGGTAAATTGAAAAATGGACAGAGCTTTTCCCATCCTTCGCCATCACAAACATCAATAATTAACAAAGATTCTGGACGGTCTTTAAAATATTCAAGCACATTTCTATAATGTAAATCATAAACATAAGACATTCTATCTTCATTAAACGCATAAGTACCATAAACAGCCGCTCTTAATAATCTTCTGATCTGCATCTTAGTCTCATTACTAGGATCGAAATCAAACGCAGACCTCTTTGACCAGTGAGCTTCTAAAGACTTTAACCAACATGATTTATTACGCACGGTTAAGATAAACTTACTATCAGGAAATAATTTATCTAACTGAGAATAAAAAGGAGCTACCGTTATATCTGTAATCCCATCATAATCATTGAGAATCGAAAAGTCATACTTAGCAGCCATCAGGTCTTGTAAAATTGTCTCATCATCAGGATAATGAACAACATTAATCCCTAGCATATTTAATGCCATTGTTAAGCTTTTAGTTCCCGTGCGACTCAAGCCAATTCCAAAAACTTTCATCTTTTTACTTATCATGGGTCTTTGAATAATAATTTTACTAGAAAATTCTATAGTTTCGGCTAACGTCAAAGGAGCTTTTTCCAAAATATTCATTTGCTTAAGTTCGCGGAGAGCAATATTTGGTAAATTCTCAATAAACCTAGCAATTTCCGGCTGACTTGCCTGCTTTGAAATATATTTTCTTGCAGAATCTACACCAAATTTAGCAACCAAAAAATCTAAATCTTTTTCTTGTCTTCCCCAATCTTCCTGACAAATAGTTAATTTAGCTTGATGATAATCTTGGCGACTTCTCAGTTCTCTCAAAGCACATTTGGCAAAAATATGGTGATAGAATTGAAAAAAGTCATGGATAATGTTAAATTTCTTAAATGCTTTTTTTAGCTTCAGTTTTTTTAGTACCAGTGCACGAGTTCTTGATTCAGGTCTTAACACATATTTAGCATCATTATCAGGTACTTTAATTGCTTGCATTTCTCTGATTACATCAATTCTAGTAATATGTACACCACAATGAATATGACCTCTGAATTTATCAAGAACATAACAGTCTACGTATGGCAAACTATTTCTGGTAAGGAAAGGAGACATATCCTCCATAATTAAACAATCAGCATCCATGAAGACAACAAAATCACAATCGTAATTCATCTTCAGCATTTGCTGAACAGCGTGGGCAAAAGGTTTAACATTTTCAATAATATGAACTTGACGAGGCTGAATATTTTTGATGGCTAGGTCTAGGGCTATTTGGGATGTTCTTTCGCCAACAGTTCTAAAAACTAAATCGATTTTTTTCATGGTATTCTAATTCCAAGCCTGAGTTTTTAACTTGGAAAGCTGATAAATTATACTATCACCAGAAAAATCAGAAGTCAAGTGCTTGATTTTTCTGTAAATTTATGATAATGGTGTGAACTTGTACCAATTCTTAAAAGTTATGTAACAAGCGACATATTAGACCTCTTGCATAAGTCTTTTTAATCAAATTTTCGGACGGGCTAGAAGCCAATCCCAAAAGAAAAAAAAATTGTGGGATGGGCTCTGAGCATCGTCCTAATTATTTTTGCAAGAGGTCTATTAAGTGCAGATTAATAGTGAATTGCTATGAGCCACCTCCTTGTGGAGGGTGAACGCTTAATAGCAGAATTTTCATAGCAAATTTACAATACTCCGAACAATTTTGAGTTGAGAAGAGGTCTGAGAAATATCAAAAGTTGGTTCGATGCTACACCTCCCATTTCAATTCTTCGTTTTCTTTATCGGCAATTTGTTCAAATAAACGCTCCACAGTAGGGTCAAGTTCTTGACGCCAACGCAAATCTAAAGTAATTTCTAAACCATGATTTTGGTAATAATCTGAGCAACCCTTTGATACATTAGGTAAAAACTCTTCTGTATTTTTGTGTTGAGCCTTTACTATTAAAAACTTCGTTCCGTTGTTTCCTCCTACTGGATGATGTTCGTGCTGGTAATATTTAACCATTTGGGGTTGATAGTCTATTTCCAAAAAATCGCAAAGCGTTCTGATGACACTTTCTACATTTGTGGCAAGATCTTCATATTTTATCTTAATTTTATTACCATTAAAATGACGGTACAATTCTTGGGTTTCATTGATGAGTTCCTTCCAATCATTAATTATTTCTTTGACATTTTTTTGAGGATATTTTCTGGTGCGGGAATTGATAACTGCCCGCCCATCTCTTTGGATAAATATCAAAAAAGGTTGGGAAGATGTTTTTTGAATAGTGGCTATTTGTTCTTCTAGCCAAGAAGTGTTTTTTGTAGAATCAACTACAATTGGCTTTTGTGTTTTGAGCGATATTTGTTCGTATAAGTCTAGGTGAGTGCTAGTAATAAAATCTTTCCAAACTGGACAATTGATACCACAAATGTTGCAAGTTCTTTTTATGGGGTAGTTTGTATTTTGCATGAATCTGGCTTTCCTTGCCTCTCCCGAGTAGAAACAATCCTGATGACTTCCCAGTATAAGTCCTAGAAGCGTAGAGCCAGAGTGACCAGCGCCACAGATAAAACAAACCTTTTGATTGATTCTTGATCCAGAATTTAGCACCATATCGCTGTAATAGATAAATTGGGTGTTGCTTAATCAGGGTATGAAAAAAATAAGTTGAAAATCCAAACGCTTTGTGAATACTGGTTTCTATGACGGGCATATTTAGCCTTTCATACTGTAAATCAGCAACGCCGGATTTTTTAACCGCAGATATCAGCAGATGAACACAGATGCACGCTGATAGGATTTCTGAAGTGTTTCAACTCTGACTTAATTAGCTATTCATCCGCCGGATAAACTCTAAGGGTAATCCGTCTGTATCGGCAATAAAAGCTACTTCGTAAACATTTTGCCCGATCGCCTGTTGAGTCGGTTCTAATAAAACTTTCAAAGCTTGAAATTGGTTTGGTTGGTCTTTAGCAGCTTCCTCAAACCGCTGTTTGAGAGACTGCAACCACCTAGGTAAGTCTGTCGTCGCCTCAGTTAAATCGAAGGATAAATGATAATATCCCACATAATGCTCGTCTGCGAAAGCATCGGGTGCGGGTTTTGGTTCCGGGATTTGGATTAGTTCGATGCGTCCGTTAAGACCTTCCATCCAACAGGCTAAGGTGTAACCTGTGGTAAAGCGATCGCTCACAGTAAATCCTAACTGTTCGTAAAAGGCGATCGCCCGGTGAATGTTAGCAGTGCGGATCGAGGCGTGGTGCATTTGGCAGTTGACAGTTGACAGTTGACAGTTGGCAGTTGACAGTTGACAGTTGGCAGTTGGCAGTTGATAGTTGATAGTTGGTAGTTGGTAGTTGCTACAAATAACAAATAACCAATAACAAATAACCAATAACAACTGACTACTGACTACTGACCAATGATTATTCAAACAACCGAAAATAGGGATATCTAGTAGGAACTCCCGGCTCTTTTTCCAAATCAAAATTAATCACTTCCCAGCAAGGCTCCTCCTGGGGATCTGGGCTAAAATCCACAGGTAAACCGTACAGCTTTGGACGCGGCGAATCCGGTTGGCCCCGCCAAGGCGTGCTGCGTTCCAAATAAGCGCTGATTAAGTCCCGATAGCGTTGAGCAACGATCACGCGAGTTGCTCGATAGCCTTGAGTATAAAGTCGATCGAGCGCTTCGTGAATTTCAAACCGAATCCCGTCGGGGTGGGTGTGCTGGCGATACCATTCATCCTCCCAGCGGCGCCAGTGCCGCCCAGACTGAAGATGAACAAGTTCCCCCGTTTTTGGATCTGCCTCAAATGCCCCGTGACGCACGCACAAATATGTATCCGTGAGGGTTAGAGCCGGAATTGTTTGGCGGCAGTGGGGACACTGAATTTCCGGGCCAAACATCGGGTATTGCAAGGCAAATTCAATCATTTATTTGCGTCCCAGCATATTTATCTGCAAACGTGGCAAATAGTTTTATTATATCCCGTATTAACAACCAGCTAATCTGCTAGAAGTATCGCGATCGACCAAAAAGATGAGTAATCTCAACGAACCTTTGCCTGCAAATCCTGCCTATTGGCCATTGCCGGATCTCTCCCAAGCTGCTTTTGTCGCTGTTAGCGCTGTTGTCATCGGCAGGGTAGAAGTGGCTGCGGGCGCGAGTATCTGGTACGGGGCGGTGGTGCGGGGGGATGTAGAGCGAATTGCGATCGGCAAAAGTACCAATATCCAAGATGGAGCAATTCTGCACGGCGATCCGGGAAAACCGACTATTTTGGAAGATTTTGTGACTGTCGGACACCGAGCGGTGATTCATTCAGCTTACATTGAACGGGGGTGTTTGATCGGGATTGGGGCGATCGTCCTAGATGGAGTGAGAGTGGGCACAGGGTCGATCGTCGGTGCAGGGGCGGTTGTGACGAAGGACGTTCCCCCTCGAACGCTGGTTGCGGGAGTGCCTGCGAAGCGGCTGCGAGACTTGTCTGAGGAGGAATCTGAGGAGTTGGTGGAACACGCTAAGCGTTACGAAAAGTTGGCTTTGGTTCACGCGGGGAAAGGTTCTGATTTGGGATTTGCGTAAGGAAGGGCGATCGGGTTTGTCTTAAAACAATCAAATATCATATTGAAACATAGAATTAACGCTGTCTCGAAAAATTGGATACAGCGCAATCAATTCTTCTGTTATGTGAAAACAATGCTTGTCTAAAGGCAAAACTATAATTTTGTCTTCTACTAAAATCGCTAAAAAATATTGTAATAAGGAAATACTACGAGGAATTTGCCTGCTTGGTGTTGAATTAATTTTTTTTCTAATAGATTTAATAACGTCTTGAACTTTGTCCTCTTGTTTAGCGCTCACAATCACACCATATAAGTTATCGCAAAAACGAGTTATATCTTTTGGTTGAAGTTCTTGGGGAATTTTTTGCTGAGCAAATAGCTCTTGAGTAGCAACAGCTATTTGACACTTTCTTTTAATTTCAGGATAATCATTATCTTGCATAGTAGGAGCTATTTGGTCAAATGCCATAATTACTGTATCTAGTTGTTCAACAGTAGCTTTAATTTGTGCAGCTAAGCGAACTCTTTTCCAATCAACTTTAGAACCTTTATAAACCAAATCATGGGTTGAAACTGCCCAGGCGTGTTCAAAAGCACTTTTTATTTGAATTTCAAACACAATGTCAAATATACTTAACAAATTATCTAAATCTGTATCTTCTGGTCTTCTTAACTGAGCATAAATTCTGGTTGAATCAAATATAAAAATATCTGGAGATTTTTTATTCTGTCCTCTTTTTACAGTTTTTTGGGTCTTAAAAGTATTTTGACAAAATTTCATCACTTCTTGTTCTTGTGATAGACTTGGTATAATGACTGTACAAGCAAATAAATCATTTAATTCAGACCATTTATTGAATCTACCTGTCTCGATTTTTTCCGCTAAAGATTCAATAGTTTTAATTCTAGAAGTCAGTGCATATCCTTTGTTATCACAAAAATTCATCATGGTTGATTTGACTCGCTTTGCAACTTCTTCAACCAGGGGATGATATTGTTGATACTGGCGGTCTAAAATAGGAGGATAAATCATAAGTTTGATAATTCACCAGTTAATTATAGATTGACAGTTCCTGAAATGACGGATTTTAAGATATTAATACGGGTTTTATTTTTGTTAATTCCTGCTGAACCTAATGAGGTTGAAATGGCATCACAGTAATCTTGAACTTCGGGAATATTTATCCTTGTTTCAGGAGAATCTAATGATTTAAAAAAAACATCTATTCTATTACAAACCTCGGAAGTAATTTGTAATTGTGAGTCAGTATTTAACTCTGATACTGCACCAAACAATGAATAAAAATCTGCTTGATTTTTTAGTCGCGTTTTACATATGTTTACATTGGAAGGACATTGATTTAAAAGCTCTTTTATTAATTCAATATTTTTTTTAAATTGAGCTTCTATTTCATCTCGTTCTTCCCACACTAAATCTCTTTCATTGAAAGCTTTATCCAAATCATCCTGACGATATGATTTGACTCCTTCCTCTAACAAAAGTAAAAGTAGAGTTACAAATTCTACATCTTTCATTTGTTGTCTTGCTTTGAGAGGAATTGAAGGAAAATTTTGTGGTAAAACGGAAATCATCCAGTCAGTTAAATCTTCTACCGTAGTAATAAATATTCCACTAAACTTGGCGTGACGAAGTTCTTGAGGTGTTAATTTACTAACATTACGATTAATACGATCAAATATATTATTGATAATTACTTCATCGTCGGATTGGACATATTCAACAGCAAATTGATATTTCCAAAATTTTTGCTTGAATTCATTCTCTAAGTCTGTGAAATATTTTCCTCGGATTCGTGTAATAGTTGCTGTTTCACTTACTGGAAACTTTTTTTCAGCAAAGCTAAATAAAGTGGATAACCTTTGCTTTCCATCGACTACACCATACTTAGAGACACCTTCAGGAGTTATTTCTTGATATAAGAAAATGGCGGGGGCAGGATACTCATTGAGTACAGTATCAATAAAAAAATCTTTGTATTCTTGATTCCAAACACTTCGTCTTTGATAAGGTGGTTCAAGATCGAGCAGATGTCTTGTGTAGAGATCCCAAAACCAAGAAACTGTCTGAAAATTAATAGTTCTACTCATTTATTTTTTTTGTAATAGGCTGGAATGATAATTTTTATTATACACTATATTCATTGGTATAAGAGCCAATTTGGCTAAAAAGATAAATTTATTAACAATTAGGATTGTTAAGCCCGATCGCGCGCTAAGATAAATCCCATGAATAACGATCGCACATCTAACCCAAACATCCCTCCGCATACCTGGAAACGTCCCATCGGCCTCGGTTGGGAGAATCCCTATACAGTCCGCTATGCAAGCAATCTCGACGACGGGCCCTGGCACGGAATGCCTCTGGGTGGCTTCGGGGCTGGCTGCATCGGGCGATCGCCCCGCGGCGACTTCAACCTCTGGCACATCGACGGTGGCGAGCATATTTTTCGCAGTTTACCCGCTTGTCAGTTCAGCGTTTTTGAAGAAACAAAAGGCAAAAAACAAGCCTATGCACTGTCCGCAGAACCGCCAAAAGATGGCAGTTTGTCTAATTGGAAATGGTATCCTTCTGAAGGAAGAAGGAAGAAGGAAGAAGGGAGAAGGGAAGATGAAGAACTAACGGGAGAAGAGTCAAATTCTGGGACTTATCATGCTTTGTATCCGCGTAGTTGGTTTGTTTATGAAAATGTGTTTGAGGCTCAATTAAGTTGCGAGCAATTTTCGCCAATTTTGCCGAATAATTATCAAGAAACCAGTTACCCAGTTGCGATGTTTGAATGGGTGGCGCACAATCCTACAGATGCGCCGATTACTCTCAGCATCATGCTGACTTGGGAGAATATTGTCGGCTGGTTTACTAATGCTAACAAGTCGCCGGAAGTCATGGTGCGAGATGATGGTAGTCCATTTTATGACTATCAACCCCGGTGGGGAGAAAGTGCCGGAAATTTGAATTTGTTTGTGGAAGATTTTCACCGAATTGGTTGCGTGATGGCGCGGTTGAGTGCTAACGATCAGCCACAAGAGGGGGAGGGACAGTGGGCGATCGCAACTATTACCAATCCGGCGGTAGAAGTATTCTATCAAACTCGCTGGAATCCGGTGGGGAATGGCGAGGATATTTGGCGACACTTTTCTAGTGAAGGTTTCTTGTTGGATGACAGAGATGAGACAGCCGCCGCCGCAGGGGAACGGTTGGCTTGTGCGATCGCAGTTCGGTTTACAATTAGACCAGGCAAAACTCGCAAAATTCCCTTTATTTTAGCTTGGGATTTGCCAGTTACTGAGTTTGCATCGGGAGTTTCTTACTACCGCCGCTATACTGATTTCTTCGGACGGAATGGCAAAAATGTTTGGCCGATTATTCGTACCGCGATGAAGCATTCCGATACTTGGCGCGAAAGTATTGAAGCTTGGCAAAAACCCATTTTAGAACGTACAGATTTGTCCGACAGTTTCAAAATGGCGCTGTTTAATGAGTTGTACATTTTGACTGACGGCGGTACTCTTTGGACTGCGGCGGATGAACGCGATCCCAAGGGTCAATTTGGGGTTTTGGAGTGCATTGATTACCGCTGGTACGAAAGTTTAGACGTGCGACTGTACGGTTCTTTTGCTTTGTTGATGCTGTGGCCTGAATTGGAAAAGTCGGTAATGATTGCCTTTGCGAGGGCAATTTCGACGGGAGACGATACTCCGCGAGTTGTTGGCTGGAATCAATCTGCGGCTATTAGAAAAGCTGTCGGTTCGACACCGCACGATTTGGGTGCTCCCAACGAACATCCTTGGGAGAAAACGAATTATACTAGCTATCAAGATTGCAATTTATGGAAGGATTTACCTTGCGATTTTGTGTTGCAGGTTTATCGGGATTTTCTGTTGACTGGTAGCACAGATTGTGAGTTTTTGCAAGATTGTTGGCCTGCCATTGTTGAGGCTTTGGCTTATCTAAAAACTTTTGATGAGGATGGGGACGGCATTCCTGAGAATTCGGGTGCGCCGGATCAGACGTTTGATGATTGGCAAATGCGGGGGATTAGTGCGTATTGCGGGGGTTTGTGGTTGGCGGCGCTGGAAGCTGCGATCGCGATCGGCGAAGTCTTAGAAGATGCAGCACCCGAAATAATTCCCAATCCCCAAGCAAAGATTGCATTATATCACAGTTGGCTGCTACAAGCAAGACCGAACTATCAGGAAAAACTGTGGAACGGTCAATATTACCGTTTGGATAGCGAGAGTAATTCGGAAGTAGTGATGGCAGACCAATTGTGCGGTCAATTTTACGCAAAATTGTTAGGATTGCCGGATATTGTGCCGCCAGAATGTGCTGTCAGCGCTTTAGAAACTGTGTATAAATCTTGTTTTTTAAAGTTCAATGACGGCGAGTTTGGGGCGGCGAATGGAGTAATGCTAAACGGTGCGCCGGAAAATCCGAACGCGACTCATCCTTTGGAAGTTTGGACGGGGATTAATTTTGGGTTGGCGGCTTTTTTGGTACAGATGGGAATGGAGGATAAGGCGTTTAAGTTGACTGATGCGGTGGTGAGGCAGATTTATGAGAATGGGTTGCAGTTTCGCACGCCGGAAGCTATTACGGCGGGCGGGACTTTTCGGGCGAGTCACTATTTGCGGGCGATGGCGATTTGGGCAATTTATGGGGTGTTGACTGGTTTTAAATAGGGAATTAGGTTCGATCGTTCGGACTTCAGTCCTTTCTTGAGTTAAGCTAAGGAAGGACTGAAGTCTTGATTGCGAACCAGTTGGATAAATCTGGTTGCTTATGAATTCTGTGTTAAAAAACTATTGTGTTAGTGTTGAGTTTCCTGATGTCAGCGGTGCAGAACACTTGGAAATGCTTCAAATTCGCGATCGCCTCGTAGAAATTGAATCTGACTTGAGTGAAGCCGAAAAGACGTTACTCACCAAGGGCGATCGCCAATTAATTGAAAATGTAAATGATTTTTATCATGAGTTGTCGCGCTTTGTCAATTTAGCTGACATCAGAAAAGCTGAAGCTATTCCTCCTCAACGCTGGTGGTGGTATTTGGATGTGTTAGTGTTTTTGCCAATTTCCTTGAAACCAGAGTTAACGAGTCACAGCGAATCACTGTCAAAACGGTCTTTTTAGGGATTGGTTGTGTGTAAGTGCGATCGTACTTCCTGCTAAAAATTCCGTGGCGCACTCTTCCCCAGCCGTTAAAACTGACAGATAGACTCTGGTTTGAGGGGGCAGGTTTTATTTGCGATCGGATTGTCTTCGAGGTCGAGTTTAGTTAGTTTAGTCAGAGATGTCAGGGGTGTAATGTCTGATATTTTAGTGTCTCTAATAATGAGCTCAATTAGGTTAGTTAAAGATGTCAGGGGTTTAATGTCTGATATTGGATTGTTTGTGAGAGCGAGATAAGTTAGGTTAGTCAGAGATGTCAGGGGTTTAATGTCTGATATTTTAGTGCCGCTAAGGATGAGGGAAGTTAGGTTAGTCAGAGATGTCAGGGGTTTAATGTCTGATATTTTAGTGCCGCTAAGGATGAGGGAAGTTAGGTTAGTCAGAGATGTCAGGGGTTTAATGTCTGATATTTCGTTGCTGCTGAGACCGAGAGCAGTTAGTTTAGTCAGAGATTTTAGGGGTGTAATGTCTGATATTTTAGTGCCACCGAGGTTCAGGAAAGTTAGTTTAGTCAGAGATGTCAGGGGTGTAATGTCTGATATTCCATTGCCACTAAGACCGAGCTCAGTTAGTTTAGTCAGAGATGTCAGGGGTGTAATGTCTGATATTTCCTTGCCACCGAGGTCGAGTTTAGTTAGTTTAGTCAGAGATCTCAGCGGTGTAATGTCTGATATTTTAGTGACGCTGAGACTGAGAGCAGTTAGTTTAGTCAGAGATTTTATGGGTGTAATGTCTGATATTTCATTGCTACTGAGACTGAGAGCAGTTAGTTTAGTCAGAGATTTTAGGGGTGTAATGTCTGATATTTTATTTTGTAAGAGTTCAAGGAAAGTTAGGTTGGTCAGAGATTTTAGGGGTGTAATGTCTGATATTTTATTGCCAGCGAGGTACAGGTAAGTGAGGTTGGTCAGAGATTTTAGGGGTGTAATGTCTGATATTTTATTGCCAGCGAGGTAGAGTTGAGGGAGACTTGAAAGCTTCTGGTTAGCTGGTTGGCACTCATTAGTTCCAGCTTCCTTCAACAACGCATCAACAGTAATTCTAGCCTCTGGGTTCAAATTAACTTTATTGGCACACCAATCGGTAAAAGTTTTGTAGTTTGCTGTCGGTGTTTGCTGGGCAACCGACGCAGGCAATCTGTCTGCTGTCGGTGTCTGCTGCCTGACAGCCTGGGGCAATCTGCATCCGCTAAGAATTAGAATTAAAGACAGGCTGAAGACGATACACTGCCAACCATACCGCTTCGCAATTAGAGACAAATTCCTGTTACTTAAAAGCTTTTCTAACATTTGGCGTTCATCCCAGTTTTTCTAGAAACTCTCTGAGTGAATTCATGATAACATCGCTTACGCAAGTGAAGAAGGACTAAAGTCCTCACTACGAACCAAAGTCAATTACGATAAAATCTTGTTGAGTGATGAGATTAGCTGGTACGCCGTTGAGAGTAGCTAAGATTTTATCTGTGTTGGCAATTTTGATTAAGGTTGTAGTGTTTTCTTGGAGAATGCTGATGCGATCGCCCTTTAAGCCTCCCATCAAAACCAATAAATCCTCACCTTGCCTAAAATCAACAATAACATCGCCACCTTCCGCCGCAGTCAAGCAAAAGTAATCGCGCCCGCTTCCCCCAATCAAAGTATCATCACCGTTACCGCCCCACAGAGTATCGTTACCCTCACCGCCACACAATTGATCCGCATCTCCACCGCCAAAAATTAGATCGTTGTCGTTACCGCCGCACAAATAATCTTTCTGACTGCTAGCATCCGTCGCGATATTCTCAATATCTCCGAAAATTGTATCGTCGCCATCGCCGCCACAGATGGTGTCACTTCCCAAATCTCCAAACAGCAAATCGTTGCCAGATTCGCCGCAAATTAGATCGTTACCTTTGCCGCCGTAGATGGTATCATTTCCCTCGCCACCAACAAGAGTATCTTCACTTTCTTGCCCGTACAAAACGTCGTTGCCGTTATCCCCAAAAAGCAAATCTTTTCCTGTTAAGTCGCCCTCAGACGAGTCAGAAGTGCCGCCAAATAAATGATCGCCCCCTTCATCCCCAAGCAAAGTATCGTTGCCTTTGTCGCCCCAAACTACGTCATGATCTTTGCCTGCGATCGCCCGATCGTCATGTTTCCCGGCATAAATAACATCATTCCCAGCGTGCCCGACGATGTAGTCATGATCTTCGTTACCAAATATGGTGTCGCTATCTACATCCGCGCCCACAGCAACCGGGCTAGCAAAACCACCGTAAATATTATCGCTACCCAATAAGCCCATTAGCAAGTCGCTGCCATTAAAACCGTTGATGCTGTCATTAATATGGCTACCGGTGAGGGAATCCCTGCTGTTTGTACCGCTGAGGATGTTTTCAGGGATATTGGGGCGGAGAATGGCAGCGCGATCGGGTAAATTGATTCGATCGCACATACAGTCTTCCGAAACAGCAGGAATTAGCGCAGGTTGGGAAGTTTCGGTTTGGGCGATCGCATAATTCGGATTTGCGATCGCAATTTCCCCAGGTTTAGCCGTTGGAATTGGAGTTTCCGCAGGAGTTGGAGTCGAAATTGGTGTCGGAATTGAAATTTCCGCAGGAGTTGGAGTTGGAATTGGTGTCGGAATTGAAATTTCCGCAGGAGTTGGTGTCGAAACTGGTTTCGCCTTCAGAGTTTCCGCAGGAGTTAGAGTCGGAGTCGGAATTGGTGTCGGAGTTTCCGCAGGAGTTAGAGTCGCAACTGGTTTCGCCGTCGGAGTTTCCGCAGGTGTCGGAGTCGGAGTCGGAATTGGTGTCGGAGTTTCCGCAGGAGTTGGAGTCGGAATTGGCGTCGGAGTTTCCGCAGGAGTTGGAGTCGGAATTGGCGTCGGAGTTTCCGCAGGAGTTGGAGTTGGTGTCGGAATTGGAGTTTCCGCAGGAGTTGGAGTCGGAATTGGCGTCGGAGTTTCCGCAGGAGTCGGAGTCGGAATCGGTGTCGGAATTGGTGTCGGAGTCGGAATTGGAGTCGGAATTGGAGTGGTATCTACAATAGTCAAAACAGAACTAGAAATCGCTCCTAAATCGGCTTCATTCGTGGGATTTTTCAGGATTAAATTAACAGTTTCATTGCCTTCTATTTCCGAATCATCTACAATTTTAATGGTGAAATTTTTAGCAGTTTCACCAATTTCAAAATTTAAGGTTCCCGATGTTTGGTTATAGTCGATTCCAAAATTAGCAGTGCCATTACTTGTGCTATAATTTACAGCAGCAGCCGCATTACTAGGATCAGTGCGAGTAACGGTAATTGTGGCAAAATTACCATTTTCATTAACGATATAATTGGCGTTGCTGAAGTTAAATGTGCCTGGATTATTGAGGTTTATCCTGAAAGTTTGGTTAGCCGAACTATCGACACCACCGTTATCTATACCGCCATTATCTTTCAGGTTTAAAGTGATATTAGCACTGCCGATCGCCCCTGGCGCCGGTGTAAAGGTTAGAGTGCCCGCCGAGTCGATCGCAGGTGGTACGCTAAACAAAGCAGCATTGTCATTTCCGACTACTTGGAAAGCCACAGTTTGTCCCGATTCGTTGGCGGGGCCCGGAGAAATCGCCGTCGCCCATCCGGGGATGGTTTGCGCGCCGGAGTTGCTGCTAAAAGTGCGATCGCCCCCTTTGACAAACCCAGGTGCATCGTTGACTGCATTAACTGCGATCGAATATGTCAAACTATTAGTGCTAAACGGTGTTGTTCCCCCAGTAACTGAAGCATTAACCCCCGAAGTACCGTTACCCACTCCGTTACTTCCATCCCACGCCCGAAACGTAATTTTTGGTTCACTTCCAGTGGTACTGTAATAATCTGGGTTGGGTACAAACCGGACTTTCCCAGGCGTTTGCAGTGAAACCCGCGTCAAGTTAATGTTAGCTTGCGCCGAGGTTGTGTCGTCACCAAGGAATAGAAAATTAGGAGTTTCATAAGGATCGATCGCGCCAGTAAATGTAGCATAATCTCGCAGCGGGCCGGTAAGTATAACATTATTGCTGTCGGAAATAAAGTAATTGTCGCCTAGAATTTTCAGAGTATAGTTAGTAGCAAGATTAGTGTTATAAGCAACATTTTCAGCAGCAACAAATAAGCCATTAGTTTGTCCGCCTGGATTCGGAGTAATGTTGTCGCCTTGGGCAAAAATATTGCCGGAAGTTGCAGATAGTTGCTGGAAACCGATTTCAATTGCTTTGCGATCGCTAGTAACCGCAACAATGCTAAAACCAGCTCGATTTTGATTCGTGCGGGATTCCGAGATGATTTGCAGATCAAAAGATAGGCTAAAGCCAGAATTGCGATCGAGCGTAGTAAATGACGAATTCAAAGGATTTACTGTGTAGCCAGCATAAATACTATTAGCATCAGTGCTGTTTAAATTAGCTCCATTCCCGCTAAATATTTCTGAAGCAAGAACAGTCGGAGAAGCGGGATTTAAATTAGTCAAAGACAGCCAATTTTGAGAACTGGGAGTGTTACCAAGTAAGCCATTATAAAGAGGAGTCAAGCCGAGCACTGTTGCTGAACTTTCCGACACTGTGCCGAAATTTGTCCAAGTATTGCCGTTAGTTGAAAATTGCCAGTTGCCGTTAGTATTGTCTGCGGCGGTAACTGCGACACCCAAAGCATCGCCATTCGCGTCATTTCCTAACTCGCTAGAGGTGTTGAAAATACTAAAGCCCGTGTTAGCTGCATTGGCTGTGTCTTCATCAATTGCGATCTGCGTATTAACAGGATTTACAAAAATTGGAGCGCTGTTGAGCTGCGGGTTGCGGAGACTATTAATATAAATAGTATTAATTCCGCCGTTGGGCAAACCCAAGGAACTGGAACTATTCACAGCATAATTAGCAGTGACGCTGACACCGCTAATAGCGCTAGAAAACTCGACAATTCCCCCGTTGTTTGGTGCGGAAATTTGAACCTTAGCGGCACTCCCAAAGGCTCCGTGGGTTCCCGATGTCCTCCAGGCGATCGCATCTACTGTATTGAAGTTTGTAGTGCTAGTATTATCAACATAAACAACATCTGAAGCTGCGAAATCCCCATCAAAATTTCCCACGGGGAGCAGCTTTGTCAAAAATCCACCTTCAAGGCTCAATCGAATGTTCCAATCATTATTTGTTCCCGACGGTATGGGGTTGTAGGCAATCTCTTGATTGGCGGTTGAACCGCCGATCGCAATTATTGTTCCTGCTTTAAACACAGGAGCAATACTCGCCATATTCGTAAATTGGTAAGCTGAATATTTGGCTGTTGTTGGAAGAGTTGAGTCGCCCACAAAATAGCTCTGAAGCTGAGTTGCACTTACATCTTCTGTTAGCAGTAACTCTACATATTCATTGCCAGTCAAGTCTCCGGTAGCGCGCCGGAATTCGTTAATAATTATCTGTCCCATTTAGATGCACCTAAATTAGAGATAAAAATCCGATAAAATGTGCCAAAAACATTCACCAGCTTGCAACATTCAAGTAGGTGAATATTTCGTATTTTACCCTAGCGTCAGACCGTTCGCTTGAAATATGGAGAAAATGTGAGGATATGACGCACCATACCAGAGGTGCGGATAGATGATTCACAACTTAACCTGCATCACAGGGGATTTAAGCCCCCACCTTTAGATGGATTGTTTTTAGGCTGGGACTTAAATCCCCTGCCTAAAAACTTCGCTGTCAACTGTCAACTGTCAACTGTTAACGCACTCCTACTGATAATTTATATGAACTAAGGAAAAATACTATAAGTTGAATTTAGCCAATCAAATTTATAATGTCAAGCATCCGGTTACATCAATAAATTTTATTTATATAATTTTTGATATGCGGCTAATTAGCCGCATATCAAAAATGACTAACAAACTATATCGTGTTTGCATCGCTAACGAATTAAAACACTTCATTTTCGATTCCCACCCACCATTCGCCCAGATTCATTAAATCTTGGTGAAGTTCCGCAAGTTCTGTGATATATTCTTCAGCAGAAATGTCCGATCGCCTTTCTTGCAGTTTTTTCAGTCGCAGTTGCACCAACAGCCACGGTTTGGAAATTCCGTCGGTTGCTTCAATATATTTAGCTAGATTTTTGCTGTTCATTGTAATTAATCAGTAGTTAGTAGTCAGTAGTCAGCAGTCAGTAGTCAGTAGATATCTTGCACAAATCTTAGATTAGAGATAGAAACCGCAGATTAACGCAGATTAACGCAGATGTATTTCAAGATTGTTTGCGATTTTTGCAAAAGGTCAACTGACAACTGTCAACTGTCAACTGTCAACTGACTATCTGTAATCCGAAGTCTGAATGTTCTTCAACTTCGCCGCATATTTCATGCCGTATTCTGGGCGGCAGAAGCGATCGATCTGAGACTCGAAAAACGCCCGATTCGCCTTCAAATGCTTCGGATTTGGGTCATCCAAAGGATATAATAGCGCAACCCGCAAAGCTTGAATAACCCCCGAAGTAACGCAGTACATCGATCGCTGGAACGTCACCCCAATTTGATTTAGGATATCATCTTCGCCACGACACCGCTGTTTGTAGAAATCCATCAAATAAGGCGGCAGGAAGTGCAGCATATCTTGTGCTAGCAAAGTCGGCGGAATTCCAGCAGTTCCTACCGGGAATTTATCTGCATACAAAACTCCGTAGTGGAAGTCTTTTTGATCGTCGGGAACTTCCCTGGCTTGCGCGTTGTACGATTTGGTTCCCCGGAACGGCGAAGTGCGGTAAAATATAGCTTCTACATAGGGTAGCGCTGCTTCATACAGCCAAGTAAAACCTTTAGATTTCGGGATTATTTCGTAGGTTTCGCCGTCGATGACAACGTGGTGGTAAATCGGACGACCTGCGATCGCAAATATGCCATTTGTGATGAAATCCATCGCCTGCGGGACAGTGGTAACTTTGCCTTCGTCGTACAAGTCGGAAACTTCAAAAAACACCGGGGCCATGACTTCCCAAAACAAGCCGAGATTGCTGTAATAAGACATCTGGCGGCACTGTTCTAAAAACATTTCGGGGAATGCTTTGTGCATAGCCAGCATGAACGGGTCTTTTTTGAAATAAGCTTTAATGGCGCGATCGGCATTAGCTTTGTATTCGTCGCTGTCGAGATAAGGGTCAAACTGATTGACAGGCACGTACATCCCCCGGTGCCAAAGCATCGACCTCATGACCTCTTCGGCAAATTCCATGTTAATGCGATCGTGCCACAAATGGTGAAACAGTCGCGACTTTTTGCCAGTTTCACCATTTTCCATGAACTCCAAAAGTTCCGGGTGTGCGCTTCCAGTCCCCCGCCAAATCCGTAAATCTGCACCATCACCTGAATAGTGATTTTGCAAATCTAAATACTCCTGGGGTAAGAAGTATTTAAAGAAGGGCAGCGGGTGTAAAAATACCCGTTCGGCGATGTAAAGTAAATCCCGCCAGTAGAAGTCCATCGGCACCGCGTAGGCCTTCCAAATCGCGATGATTTGCATCAGATTTTCCGGCGTATCTGGAATCATCGCGCCGCCAGCTTCCAGTCTGTGAATTACTTCGGCAAATTCGTGCTTGGAAGGAGGCAATTTAGTTGCTGGTTTAGTAGGTGTTTGTACCATTGTTTGTTCCTTGGTTTGAATGAATTTGACTATTTAGAAATATTTGGAATTAGGCCTAGGGCTTACGCACAGGCAGTCAGAAATTTGTTTCCTTTACGAATATTTTTCGTTAAAGTCACGAGGAATGGTAAAAAACTAAGGTTTGAATGTTTTTATGCCTCCAGGAATGTCGGAGGCAATCTTCTTGTTCGCAATTCCAGGCTCTGCGGACAAATAGCGCAAAATTATGCAGTTAATCGTCCTTTTTGTCATCCCAAGGCTCCCGGCCTTTGGGAGAGCGGATGTTAATTACTGAGCCGTTCGAGCGGGTAATAGAAAAAGCATCAAATTCACCGTCGTCCATCTCGCCAACAACTCTGATTGTTTCACCTTTGGATACATTAATATCGCGCCAGGAGCGGGGGCCAGCATCGATTCTAATTTGACCGCTGCCGTCGTCGATAATCCACTCATTTTCATCAGCGTCTCCAAAACCGACTACTTTTCCAGAGATGGTAATTGGTGTTCTCGACGGTCGCAAATTGCTGATTCGAGTTAGGGATTGTGCAAAGGCAGAAGTGGCTGCTCCAGATGAAAGAATGGTTACCACTGCGAGCAAACTAAAAATCTTTTTCCGTTTCATGAGTTCTTATTTCCTGGCAATCAGTGCTATTTTGTCAGTGAGCTAAAACTCTCGCGTCTATTTATGAAGCTGCCGTAGTTGACGGCTCTATCCTATTTTAACACATTTATAATCTGCTGGGACAACGAAGAAGAAGAAATGAGAAAGAAGAAGAAAGCAGAATCATCAAAGACTCGTACTTTTTCCATCTTCCACTTTCTCACGCTCTATTTATCCGGCTGATAGCTAACAGCTACTTGAGAATATCTGCCCGTTGACAGAGTTACTGCCATCGCATTGGTAGTAGATTCGCTCCACTTCAGCAGCCACACCGGTTGCACTCCCAAGAAGAAAATGAGAGCGGCTAAGACTAGGGCTGGCATATTTTCGGAAAACTTAACCGCAGGGTAGTAAGCCGTGGCGTTGTCCAATTTTCCAAAACAGGTGCGGTTGAGCAGAATTACAAAGTAAACTGCTGTTAACCCGGAGGCTAAAATGCACAGCAAAGTCGGAATTGGAAATGCTGAAAAACTGCCTTGGAATACTAAAAATTCGGCGATAAAACCGACTAAACCGGGAATGCCGGCGCTTGCCATGCCTCCCAAAACTAACAGGGAACTTGCTGTGGGCAAACCTCGCAACGGGTTCATCAAGCCGTTGAGTACGTCCAAATCCCGCGTGCCGGCTTTGGTTTCGATGATGCCTACTAGATAAAACAGCAAAGCTAAAATCAAGCCGTGGCTTACCATTTGCCCGACTGCACCGATTAAGGCGAGTTTTGTTCCGGCTGCACAGGCGACGAGGATGTAGCCCATATGCCCGATCGAACTATAGGCTACCATGCGCTTGATATCTTTTTGGGCGATCGCGCTCAAAGCACCGTACATCACGCTGACTGTACCAATTATCGCTAAACCGGGAGCGATAATCGACCAAGTTTCGGGAAACATCTGCAAACCAAACCGGATTAAACCGTAAGTTCCCAACTTCGCCAAAACCCCTCCCAACAGAATTGCGGTTGCTGGCGAAGCTTCGACATAGGCATCCGGTAGCCAAGTGTGCAGGGGAACTAAAGGAATTTTAATTGCCAACCCCAGCAGCACAATTGTTAGCAGGATTAATTGCGTTTTCAAGGACAAGTCTTGAGTAGTAATCGCACTGTAATCGAAGTTTAAAGAGCCGCTCAGCCAAGCTACACCCAAAAATCCCGCTAAAACTAAAAGTCCCGAAACTGCCGTGTAAATCAGAAACTTCATCGCAGCGTATTCCCGCTGCTTGCCGCCCCAAATCGCAATCAACAGGTAAAACGGAATTAATTCTAGTTCGTAAAACAGGACGAACAGCAGCAAATTTTGAGACATTAAAGCTCCCACCACCCCCGCATTGATCAGTAAAATCAAAGAGTAATAAAGTTGGGGGCGAGCGATTTCTTCACCGGTACCATAGATTACTAATACCGTCAGTAATCCGGTTAAAACCACCAGTGGCAAAGATAAGCCATCAACCCCTAAGTTGTAGCTCAAACCTAATTGGGGAATCCAAGGCAAATATTCTTGAAATTGCAGTCCTGAATTTGTCGTATCAAATTGAGTCAGCAGCAGGATATTCAACAGAAAAACAGCAGCAGCGAAAGCGGAGGCTACTGAACGCACCCGCATCGTATTCATGTTTCCGGGCAAGAACCCGACTACCGCAGCGCCCAACGCGGGCAACCAGAGCAAGGCACTAAGCATAATGTGTGAACAGTGAAGAGTAAAGAATCTATTTTCTAGGTTTTAGCCATTAATGATTTGAGAGTTTAGATGTTGACTTTACCCCAAATTATTAATCACAAATTGCATTAGGAATCAGCAACAATACTGATAGCACCCGTATCTAAATCGTAGTATCCACCAACAACTTTCAGTTTGTTCTCCTCAATTAACTTAGAGATAACTGGAGATGCTTTCAACCTTTTAGCTTGCAGCAAAACATTAGCTTTTACGGCATTTTCGAGATGATCGCCCGGTTGGTTTTTCGAGCTTTCTACAGCAGGCTTAATTGAATCGACTAAACTGCCAATTTGGCCGGGAACTTCACCGCCCTTGAGGGTTGCACCTACCGCACCGCAGTTTTCATGCCCGACTACCATCAGCACTTTTGCTCCCAACAACAGCGTGCCAAATTCCAGGCTGCCCAGTTCTTCTGGAGTAACCACATTTCCGGCCACGCGACAGACGAATAAATCTCCAAATCCCTGATCGAAGATAATCTCGGAAGGAAAGCGGGAATCTGCACAGCCGAGAATAGCAGCAAAGGGTTTTTGACCTTTGGCTACTTCGGTGAGCCTGGATAAGTCTTGGTGGGGATTTGTGCGTTTTCTGTCAACAAATCGCTTGTTCCCGTCCATTAACTGTTTTAAAGCAGCATCGGGAGTCATGTCATTTTGAGCAATTGCTGGTGCCGGTGCAGCCACATCAGCGCCTAGTCGTGTTGCGAGTATTCCTGTACCTATTGCTCCTGCTACAAATTTGAGTGAATTACGTCGGGAAAGATTGACTGGTCGGTTATTGTCTTTCATGTATTTGGCATTGTTGGATAGGGTTTGAAATCTTTATTCAAGATTTCATTTATTTAAAATTTTAGGTTGTAAATGTCACCTAAAATTTTATACGTTATATCTCTTTACCCACCAACAATTAACGAGAGGCGAGCCAACAGAGGCCAGCTTACTAGCAGTCCCAAAAGTGCAACTCCGAACAAAATTGTCAGGGCGTAAAATTGAGTTTGACCGTTGACGTTGTATTTGAGGCTCTGTCCGCCGAAAACTGTGGCTAAACCGATTAAGTTTACGAATCCGTCAACAATATTGCGATCGATCCAGGATATGATTTGGGATATCAGACCGACTGCAAATACCACTGTGACGCGGTAAAGTTGGGCGGTGTAAAAGTCGTAGGCAAAGAAGTCTTGCACGGCTTGAGAACCAATTCGCACTGGTTTTTCCCACTTTTCGTTGAGATAAATAAATGCCCCTGCACCGATGCCGATCGCACTTGACAAAACTAACAGTCCCGCTGCTGTATAATTCAAAGTTGCCAAAGGCAGCAATTGCCACGCTGCGAGCAAGTGCGGAACGTGCAAGGTAAATCCCATTAACACGGTCATCGGCAAGATAAAAGGCCAGGAAACTTCCGGGGAACGTTCGGTCATTTGCTTTGGTTTGCCGCCGAAGACTAAACCGAAAACGCGCACTAAGCCAAAAGCAGTTACGCCGTTGACAAATAGCAGGATTCCTAACAGTGAAGGGTGGGTATTCCAAAGCCCGCCTGCTAATTCTGATAAAGCCCAGAAGCAGCCGAAGGGTGGAAGTCCAATCACTCCAGCAGCGCCGACAAGAAATGATATGCCGGATATTGGGCGCTTCGCCCACAAACCGCCAAGAGCTCGGACATCTTGAGTGATGCTGTTCCAAACTACTGAACCGATGCTCATCACCAACAAACCCATTGCCAAGGAATAAGCAAATATCAATGTCAAAGCTGTTTGGGTTTGTCCGGTACCGACTGCGATAAATACCAAGCCCATGTAAGAGCTAACTATATAGGATAGCGTGCGCTTGATGTCGATTTGGGCGATCGCAATTAAGGAAGCACCCACCGCCGTTGCAGCGCCTACAATAATAGTTGTCTTCAGCCCCACGGGCGACAAAGCGATGACCGGCTGCAATTTAATCAAAATCCAAGCGCCGGTTTCCACAACTACCGTGTTCCGCAAAATCGTTGCCGGCAAGGGGCCTTCCATCGCCTCATCCAGCCACAGGTGCAGGGGAAACTGAGCGCATTTGCCCATCGGGCCGGCAATCAAAGTTAAACTCAACAGCGTCGCCACTGTGGGGTCGATGTTTGCAGTCTTAGCCCAAACTGCCAACTCGTCAAAATTCCAAGTTCCCGCCAGCGGCAGAATTGCGACTACTCCCATCAACAGAAATAAGTCTCCCACGCGCTTAGTCAAGAAAGCATCGCGGGCTCCTGTCACCACCAAAGACTGATTGAACCACAGCCCGATTAGCAGGTAAGTTCCCAGAGTCAGGACTTCTAGAATCATGTAGCTGAAAAACAGAGAGTTGGACAAAACCAAGCCACACATCCCCGCTTCAAACAGCCCCATCAGGGAAAAGAACCTCGCCCAGCCCCAGTCCATTTCCATGTAACCGATTGAATAAATCTGCGCCAGAAGGTTTAGTCCGGTGATCAAAACTGTCGCCCCGACGGTGACAGCAGAGATGTCTAAAGGAATGGTTAAGTCTAAACCTGCTACGTTCAGCCAGGGAATGAACTGGTGTTGCGCCGGTTGGTTCCAGATTGCTGTGAGGGCGATGACGCCGTGGGCGAAAGCGAAGAAAGTTAAGATGGCGTTGACGTAACCGGAGGGTCTAGGCCCCGTGCGGCGAGTTATTGCTGGGAACCACAGTATCGAGAGAAATGCGCCGATGAGTGGATAGCAAGGTATAAACCAAACGGTCTGGAGTAGGATTTGAGCCATTGGCATTACCTGTAATTGTTACAAAAATTTAACAATCTGAGAATAATCTCGATCGTCAGAAGTAAAGATTTTTTGGGGTGACTGCGAGTTTCCTGTCCTTTTGAAACCGGGAGCTTCAAAATAGACTTATTAATTTTATATTAAGGATTGCCTGAAATTTTCATATTCGCTGATTCAGCATACTTATATACAGATAAACTCTACTTATATGATGCCAAGATTCAGACGGCGGTTGAAACCTGGTTTACACAAACGATGTTTGCCTCTGCATACCCAAGAGGACAACAGAGGTCTTCAACCCGCTTTCTAGTGGGTACAAGCCTGTACAGGCGCGGTTTATACCCCCTGTCTGGTTCTAAGGATTAAAGCTGCTCAATGTCCCGTGCTGCTAAAGGCAGTGTGGCTTGTCGCTGTCCGATCGCCCTTGCTCTCACATTCAAAAGACCGATCGGCGTATTGAACAAATCTACCAGATCGAGTTTGCAGATCATAATTTTAGCCGCAGCAATCGGTAATTCCTTTAACAACCACCTAGCCAGCCGATACAAATATTCTCCTGTGGTAAATTCTCGCATCAAATCGACGCCGTGGAGTTCGTGCAAATATTTATTCGACTCGCCGTAGCGATACCATTGACTGTGCAACTGTTTCAGTGTACTGCGGTGGCGGTGTCGGGCGATCGCATTTTCGGCAAAATACATTTTATAGGATGTTTCCCGCAAAATCCGCCAGCACAAATCCGCATCGCCGCCACTCGTAAGGTACGGGCGAAATAAACCGACTCGTGCTAAAATCTGCCTGCGTACAGCTAAGTTTGCCGTTTGACCGTAGGGACAAAAAGGGTGAGCGAGAGTATGTTTTTGAGATAAAGTATTGTCGCGGGCTGCGTGTTTTTCTAAGACAGTGTTACCGGGAAGGGCGAGGATTTCACCGCAGGTAATTCCTATTTCTAAGTCAGCGAATGGTTTAACTAAATTTTCCAACCATTGAGTTTCGGGGCGACAGTCTGCATCGGTAAAGGCGATGATTTCGCCTTTTGAGGCGCGAATCCCTTGATTGCGGGCGGCGTAGGAACTTTGAATCTTATTTTCGCTGAGATTGCGAATGGTGATTTGATTATTACTTCCCTTCTTACTTCCCCCCCTTAGCAAGGGGGGGACTGAGGGGGGGTTAGATGCTGCTGCTTGAAGGATGGTGGAAGTGCGATCGCGACTTTTGTTGTCTACTAAGAGATATTCTACACTGTGTGGCGGGTAAGTTTGCGATCGCAGACACTCGATTAACTCCGGCAAATCCATCTCGCCATTATAAACAGGTATCACCACCGAAACAATCGGTAAAAACTGCTCATTGTTCATTAATCCTCTCTACTGATTTTTGAGTCAATCAGAACTAAAGTCACTACTACGAAAAACCTCCGCAAATCGGACACGGCAATGCCGTCTCTCTACAGATGCTCGCGTACAATCCATGTATAAACCTATTTTTCAGAATTGGTATTACCTTGAATTTTTGTGGAACAGGCATCTTGCCTGTTTTTTGGAGTCTGAAGTTGTTGTGGAACAGGCATCTTGCCTGTTTTTTGAGTCTAAAACGGGCAAGATGCCCGTTCCACAACTGCATTGAGTTCTTGTGGAACGGGCATCTTATTTGTTTTTTAACATGGTAGAAAACATCAGCTACATATGCTGTCAAGTTTATTAATAATCCGGTTTTAACTGTTACCAGTCAACATCAGAATCATCAACACTAACACCCCGTTAGTTAAATAAAAGATACCAACCACCTGAGTTTCCAACCAGCCGCAGAGTTCTAGATGATGGTGAAGTGGAGCCATTCTTAACAGACGCTTGCCGATGCCATCAGGGCCTTTTGTAGCTTTGTAATAACCTACTTGAGCAATTACTGACACCGTTTCAATCAAGAAAATCCCACTGATTATTAATAATATCCAAAGGCTATTTGTTAATAAAGCTACCGCACCCAAAGCACCGCCCAAAGCCAAAGCACCTGTATCGCCCATAAACACTCGCGCTGGATTGCGGTTGTGAGTTAAGAAGCCGAGACAACTGCCGCTAATGCAGGCGCAAAAAATCATTAATTCTGGCGAAGTTGAGGCTACAGATGCGCCTAATCCCAAAAGTGCGATCGCCCCCAAGCCTCCCATCAACCCGTCAACACCGTCGGTAAGATTAGTAGCATTGCTTTCAGCAACTAACACAAAACCCGCCAGCGGCCAAAACATAAAACCCAAAGGTAATACCCAACCGAAAGGCAAAGCAATGTTCGTAGAAATACTTGGATTGTGTAAAATCAGCCACAAACAAAATATAGCTGCAAAACCTACTTGCAAAGCCAATTTCATCCGAGGTGAAATACCTTTATTCGACTTGCGGCGGAGGATTTGCCAGTCGTCAATCCAGCCGATGAAACCGTAAGCTAAAGTTAAAGCCGATACAGCAACAACATCTGAGTTAAATCTAGACCAGAGTAAAGCGACTGCGACTCCCGCCGGCACAAAAAAAACTCCGCCCATTGTTGGAGTTCCAGCTTTTTTCAAGTGGGCTTGGGGGCCGTCTTCGCGAATTATTTGTCCTGCTTTTAGTTCCTGGAGTAAAGGCACGACTATATAGCCCAAACCCGATGCAACTAAGGCACAAACAGCTATTGGCAGAAATAGCGATGCAGGCGAATTCAAAAATCTACCTGCTGATACATCTAAACCGATCGCTGCAATACAGAGCCCTAAACTCAGCAGGAGGAATAAATTCCTGCCCGTAAGCTTGAAAGGCATAGTAAAAGGGATTTTCTCATCCAAAAAGTTATCCATAACACTCCTCAACACACACACCATTGGAGAATAAGCAATTGATAATTGGGGAATAGGGTGCGATACAGGAGATGGCGAAATTTGTTAGTTTTTCTTCCCTGTTTCCGATTGATTCCTTGACCCGCAAAAAACTGGTACAAGCCCTAGACTTCATTAGTGGTCGATTTTCCCCAATTTTTAGACTCAATTTCGGTTTCCCGGATTTAATGTTGCAAGTGAATCTAAAATTTCAAATCGACTGACTATTTGACGAGTTATTCGTCCCCTGCACCTGCATCATCTTCTGCTTCTTCTTCTAAATCATCATAAGGACTGTCGTCAACTGCCATTAATTCAGAAATTTCTTCTTCGTGCAGATAGTCGGGTTCTTGGACATCCCTTGCTAAGAGGCGATTGTTAGATTCCAACCAGTCTAAAAGAGAAGATTGCTGCTTTAATGGAATTACATCCGCAGGCAAGTGACGAGGAATTTGGCGCAGAGATGGGTTATACATGATTCTCGGTTTCTAAAGACAAAGATGCGATCGAGTAGAACTAATGTTGTGCCGACTGACTGCTCCTTCGATAGAACACTTGCAAATCCGGCATTTAGCAGAGCTAAGGAATTATACCACAGACACTCTTTGGTTCCGGATCGGATAGGATGGCTTACTGATTCGGGCGATGCCCCAATCATGGGCCTAAGGATAACATTAAAATCCGATCTTGCCAATCCCTCTTTAGCCGTAAGTATTGTAATCTGAGACGATCGTCTTTTAAAGTATCACGGGACACCGGGCCAGCCAGCGGTTGAGCCAAAACAGTCTCCTGGCTGTGCGTCAAAGCCTGATAGCGAATACGCTCTACCTTCTTCTTCTTCAGCCAACTCTCAAACAATAAATCTCAGAATGGATACAACGGCGGCGGTTTTATACAACAAAGAGGGTTACGACACCGGAGGGAAAAAACTTCTAGGGCGTCATTCAGCCGGAGAAGGATTTCTCAAAAGCTTAGTCCAACACGGAACCGCTGACTCTCTCTACTGTTGCGCAGACAGCGAAGCAACTTTTAAGGAGTTTTGTTCGCGCATCCAACCTTGGCTGCAACAACCGCGGAAAGTCCGCTGGATTTCGACGGATCGACCAGATTTGCTATCTCAACCAGGTACAGTCTATCGACCCGATCCCGCCCTGGCAGATCTGGTTTGGGGGCGCAGATTTGTCGATCAGCGGGCTTACAGCGTTTGCGGTGTTACCCACACGATCGCAACTAAGTATGTCATGGAATCGATCGGCAATTTGATCACTGCACCAGTTCAGCCTTGGGACGCCCTAATCTGCACATCTAACGCCGTGAAAACAGCCGTAGAAGGAGTTATGACCGAGTGGTCTGAGTATTTAGCGCAGCGCAACGGCGGTAAACCCGAAATTTTGGTCAAATTGCCCGTTATTCCCCTAGGAGTGGATTGCAGCGCGTTTCCGCAGGGTGCCGAAGCAGTCGAGGTGGGCGATCGGCAACGGCAAGAACTCGGCATTTCTCCCGGCGATATAGTCGTGTTATTTGTCGGCCGATTGACGTTTTCTGCCAAAGCCCATCCGGTACCAATGTACATCGCCCTGGAACGCGCCGCCCAGCAGACAAAGGCGAAAATCCACTTAATTCAAGCCGGTTGGATCGAAGATCCGAGAGAAGAACCCGACTTTAAAAATAGCGCCCAAATATTTTGTCCGTCCGTAAATGCTATTTTTCTAGACGGCAGAAATCTAGAAATTAGAGTTAATATTTGGTCGGCTGCTGACATTTTTATTTCGCTTTCCGACAACATTCAAGAAACCTTCGGACTAACGCCAATTGAAGCAATGGCAAACGGACTACCAGCCATAGTTTCAGATTGGAATGGATACAAAGAATCAGTACGCCACGAAATCGACGGTTTCCGCATTCCCACACTCATCCCGCCGCCGGAAGCTTGTTTAGATTTAGCGCTAAATTATCACGACGGTAGCTTAAATTGGCCGACTTACATGGGTCACACTTCCCTCGCCACAGCCGTTGATATTGATGCCTGCACCCGCGCTTTGTGCCAATTAATTGACAACCCGGAATTGAGAAAGCGCATGGGGGAAAATGCGAGACAAAGGGCGAGGAAGATTTATGATTGGAAAGTCGTAATTGCAGCTTACGAACAGTTGTGGCGGGAATTAGCAGAAATTCGTGGTTCTGCACCAGAGTCAGCACCTGTAAAAGCCGGAAAACCGCCTTATCCGCTGGGCGACGATCCGTTTCGGGTGTTGGGTCATTATGCGACTAGAACTTTAACCAATGATATGATGCTGAGTCTGGGTGCGATCGCCACACCAGAACTTTTGAGAGAGTTGCAAACAATTTGGTTTACCAGCTTCGGTCAAGACCGCAGAATATCTGTTAAAATTCAGATAGAAATGCTGGATAAAATTAAGCAACAGGGTGCTGTCAGCGCGACGGAACTTCTCAGGTGTTACGCCACAAATGAGCAAGAATCAGCATACCTATATCGGACGATGCTCTATCTTGTGAAATTTGGTATCTTAGTTATTGGTAATGGGTAATTCAGTTGACAGTTGACAGTTGACAGTTGACAGTAATTTAGAATGAGTAATCGAGCATTGTTCATACTAAATCCAATAATACTCGGCGGTTGAAACCGCGACTATACAAACGATGTCCGCCTCCGCGGACTGAAGATTAGAGTAAATTTAGGGTACGCGCTGGGCCCACAAAAGCCCAATCATAAACGTGGGCAAAAAAACGATTTATTTAGTCCCTGTGCATAAGTCATGGACTACTAACTAATGACTAATGACTACTGACTACTGACTACTGACTACTGACTACTGACTCTTAAAAAACTATGCTTAAAAAATCAGGACTATTAGAGATAATTGCTGGTAAGAATCGCGGTTTGCTAGCCACTGCAACCGACAAACAGGCGATCTTAAGTGCGATCGCCCAATTGGAAGATTATAACCCCACCCCGCGCCCTATCGAAGCCACAGAGCTTTTAAACGGCGATTGGCGGTTATTGTACACCAGCAGCCGCGCCCTGCTGAATCTTGACAGTTTTCCCTTGTTAAAATTGGGTCAAATTTATCAATCTATCCGCGTCAAAGAATCCAAAATATACAATATTGCTGAACTTTACGGCTTGCCTTACTTAGAAGGAATAGTCAGCGTGGCTGCCAAATTTGAGGCGACTTCCGAACGGCGAGTACAAGTAAAATTTGAGCGCTCAATTTTAGGTTTACGCAGGTTAATCGGGTATGAATCTCCAGTTGAGTTTATCAATCAAATTGAGTCTGGAAAAAAGTTCACTGCTATAGATTTTGGGCTAGATAGTCGCGAACAACAAGGATGGCTAGACATTACTTATTTGGATAGCGATTTGCGGATCGGGCGCGGGAATGAAGGAAGTGTTTTTGTATTGACAAAAGAGTGATTTTGCGATCGAGTGCGATCTTTTAGCATTCTCGAATTGTTACCAGAAAGAATTGGTTGAAAGCCTCTCCCTTTTAGGAATAAATTAAAATCAGACTATTCATTTCATTACTCCAATCCTCTTCCTTCTGAGTAGATGTCGCTCTCAAGCTGTCAACTGAAGTAATTCTCGATCGAATAGAACCGTCAAGCGCATAAACAGTTACACATTTTTAGAAAAAATCTATTCTTGTTTAAAGCTCTGACAATGTTGATGTTTGTGCTAAGCTAATCTACAAAAGATGTCACGCTCGTGCAGTAACCTTTCTGTGAGTTAAAGGAGCAAATCAATGAATATTGTCTTAAAGCCGGAATATGAAGAGTTTATTCGATCGCAAATTCAAAGCGGAAAATATGGCAGCGTTGAAGAACTAATTGGAGAAGCGATATTACTTTTAAAACAACGAGAACAACGCATCGAGGAGCTGCGCCAGAAAATAGCAGTTGGAACTGCACAAATTGCTGAGGGACAGGTGACAGACGGAGAAGTTGTGTTTGCCAGACTTCAAGAAAATATCGATAAAATGCAACAATCAGGAGTGTCAGTAACCCAGCCCTAAAGGGACGCTCGCTTGTAAGAGCAATCAAGCAAGCTGTGCTGACCGTCTATCTATCGTCTTAACTGACTAGCATTATTTGAGTCATGACACTCCTTGAATGCAGCCCTAGTTTTCCGCTCTGTCCGGTAGCTATACCTGATTAAGTATTAACATTGACGCCTCAAAACAAAACCCCTAAAGCAGAGATTGCATGAGCTTACTTTTCCCGTTAAGTATGATTTGTAGCAAGAAGCCAGCCCTGGCACAGATCACGTAAATTTGACCAACCTCGCCAGAGGACTTGAATCCCAATTGGAGATTTACGCCGATGTTGAAGATAGCCTCCAAGATAAGCAACCGATTCCACTGCCCAGGCAACCGTTAACACAGGCGGAAATTTTGGGAATCTCGCCTTTAAAACTTGAATTTGTACTGGACTTAGAATTTCAACCGCAGGAGAATCAGGTTGATTACGATGTAGATAAGTAATTTGTAAAAGCTCGACGGCACAAACACTTAAAAAGCCTAAGAGACCTCCACAAAAAGAATGATCCAACAGCTATGTGGGTTTAGCGAAAATTTCCACGAACCATTTTTGAAGATTGGGGAGGCGATTAATCTGGGTTTCAATTTCTGCCCTAGCTAATTTATTGAGTGTAACTCCTGTGGAGTAAATTGTTTCTACCAATGTCACTACTGGATT
>NZ_JAIGNI010000159.1 GCF_026130175.1 Lyngbya sp. CCAP 1446/10
AATCAAAATTTAGCGGTCAAGCAGTAAATGCGTGATTTTTGTGGCTGAATTAAGATATTTGTAGAATCAAATAAGTTATACACTGTCGAAAAATTAAGATTTACCGCAACTTATTGAGCGGATACGTCTTAGTCTTGTATTTTCCCCTTCGACTCGTGTCATATAAGTCTTACTAACAATCTGATCTCCATCAGGAATAAACATCGGATATACAGACCATCCATCTGTTACATAAAAGTAACATTTCCATTCACTTACTTTGTCCCATAATGGTTCAAATGTCTTAGCGCTATGATCCCCTAATACCCATCCTAAAATTCCTGGCTTAAAGTGGTCTACCGCTGTCCACAGCCAGATCTTATCTGTTTTTTTTTTCACATAAGTTTGTAATTCATCGAGTTCACCAACTTCTGGAATGACTTCAGGGTCATAAACATCTGGCAACAGTTTTCCGACTTGTTTGACCCAATTCATTACTGTGGTATGATGGACTCCCTTAACTCGTTCTATTGCCCGTAAACCCATGCCATTGACATACATTTTTAGGCAATCACGTTTGATAGCCTCGCTATAACCTCGCCCTGGCTCATACTCATTGATGAATTGACGACCGCATTGCACGCAAATGTGGTTCTGTTTTCCTTTTTTCTTGCCATTTTTACGGATATGGGTTGATTTACATTCGCTTGCGTTGCATAAATTATTCCTCCTATTCATACTCTAACTCAGCAACGCCTGAAAAAAAGATTAAAAATGCGAAGGCTTGCACTGTAAAGCTTACAGAGGCTTTAAAAAACTGTCCGAAGTATTGTTGACAATAAAGATTAATTTAGCATCAAGCTACAGATCTAAAGTCTTTCCCCAGCAAGAAGTTATCTTACCTGAATCCTTACCTTGTGACTTATTTATGCCTTCTCTTATTCCCCAATCTTAGACCTGAATCCTTACGTGCGAAACTTTCGTTCAGATTCTTGGATGGGTAAATCATTAATGCAGGCAAATCGACGCATCATTAGACCGTTATCAGCAAATTCCCAGTTTTCATTACCATAGGAGCGATACCAGAAGCCAGAATCATTGTGCCACTCATATTCAAATCGCACCGCAATCCGATTATCCATAAAGCACCAAAGCTCTTTTTTCAGGCGATAGTCTAGTTCTTTCTCCCATTTGTGTTTGAGAAATGCTTTGATCGCGGTTCGTCCATTCAGAAACTCCGATCGATTCCGCCACTCAGAATCTTCGGTGTATGCTAGGGAAACTCGCTCTGGATCGCGGGTATTCCAGGCATCTTCAGCAATTTGTACTTTCGCTAAGGCAGTTTCTACGGTAAATGGTGGGAGAGGGAGTTTAGCTTCCATAAAAGTTGGTTTGTAGATAAGTTAATCAAGATTGGTTAGTGTCAAGAAGTTTTCGGCACTGGCAAATTGCAATTGTGAAATACTTTGGCTGTAAGGCTTTAAAAAATTAAGTTTCTTGGTGGCGAAAACTTCGTGACACTAACAAGATTAAATAAGCCATTCCCTCACCAAGAACCTGTGGGATCTAGGAAAGGTGAGAATGCTGGCGATGACCAACGCAGTGGGAGGCTACCCTCTACCCGATAGCCACGATCGAGGTGGAAGCGAAACAATCGCTCTGCTCCCTCGTAGTCATTGATTTGGGCCCCTTCCCAAATCACTTCGGCTGTGCCAGTAAGGTAAAGCAGGTTGCTCCGCTCAAAATCCACAAATAGTAGTCCTGCACGAGGATTTAACTCTAGGTTGCCAAAGGTATTAAATTGACAATTACCAGAGAAGTCGGGAACGGTCAGTGTATAGTCATCGTCTAGCCGCACAAAGCCTGGTTTGCCACCGCGATGAGAAACATCTACCCCACTAGCAATGCCCGCCGATGTGTTTTGATAAGCGGTTGCAATGAAGAGGGTGTCAGCGATCGCGATCGCGGCCCGTTCTTCCGATCCAAGCATTTGGAATTGATGGATCGATCCCGGTGTTGCTGAATCTTGCTCAATTAGCTCAAACATCCGAGCTTGAATATATTTGGGACAGTTGCCAAAGCTTTGTCCCACTTGCACCTCAAAGCGATCCGAGTCAATTGCTGTGACAGTACCATTCACACGATTGCGACGACGGGTATGGAGTTCAATTCCGAGCAAGCCGATATCGATGCGATCGGCAAGAGTATTTGTTAGAGGATCGCCAAACAGGGGCTTGGCGGCAACCTGCAAGGTGCGATCGTCTGGTGAAGACAAAAAGCCCGGTTCCCCTACCAGAATTGAAGCCCAAGGGCTACCTGTGGCATCCACCGTGCCCACAATTATGTAAGGAAGTTGGGGGAAGAACTGCCGAAACTGATCGGGCAGATATTCCCGAATCATTTGTCGTCCTTGCCTATCCATCTTCGCCTGTGTGCCCATTCGGCCTTGAATTGCTAGTTCACCCGCATGAAACGGCGATTCGGTTCTTGTCCAGCCTGGGATTGCCATGTGTTACCTCTCTTCTTAAGATGTGTTGGTTCACCTACATTCCTGCCATTGGGATATAGCCAGGGAGTTGTTTGATGCGATCGATCCAAGTCAGGACATTGGGATAGGGTGCGAGGTCAATCTTGCCATCGTCCGCCAGAGCAACGTAGGGAAAAACTGCGATATCGGCGATCGTCGGGCGATCGAATTCTAACCAGTTTCGCGTACTCAAATGTTGGTCTAATTGAGTCAGGATATTCTTTGCTTGCTGGTGTGCCCGTTCGATATTGATGTTGGTAACCCCAAACAAATAATAAAGTCGGGAATGTTCAGGGCCCTGGCGAATTTCTCCAGCAGTTGTCGATAGCCAGCGAACGACTTGAGCCAACGGGAGTGCATCCAACGGGAGCCAACTATCGCCGCCATACTGCCGCGCCAAGTACACCAAAATAGCTTGAGCATCCGCTAGTTTGGTATCGCCATCGATCAACAGAGGAACTTGACCAAATGGATTGAGGGCAAGATATTCCGGCGATTTTTGTTCGCCTTTCATCACATCCACTTTGACCCATTCATATTCGATGTTTAACAGTTCCAGCAACAGTCTTGGTTTGTAGCTGTTACCAGACATTTCGTGACCGTAAAGCTTAATCATGATGTTTCTCTTTTGAGTGTAAATATGAGTGATTTAGGAAAGCCCTATTCCCTGCTTCGCATTGGCGGTGGAAGCCTGCCAGATATCTTCAAATCGCTGATATTCTTCGATATCTGAAGAAAGTTTTTGGATAAGCCTCGGCAATGCTCTGGGACCGATCGCTAGGTGAATGGGTGGGTCAGGTAATTCCACAACTTTCAACATTGCCTGAACACCCATCGCTGCATCACCACGAACAGATTCAGCGGAATACTTAGCCATTTGCTCTCGAAGGAAATCGTACTCTGGCATCGGATGAGCTGAAATTAAAGAACGGTCTTCAAAGTCAGTAGCAAAGCCTCCTGGCTCAATGACTATAACCTTGATACCAAATGGTTTAAGTTCCTGCGCGAGGGACTCTGAAAGACCTTCAACTGCAAATTTAGAGGCATGATAAAGTCCCAGTCTTGGCACTGTCATCCGTCCGCCCACTGAAGAAATGTTCAAGATATGACCGGAACCTTGTTGTCTGAGAAGGGGGATGACTACGCGAGTCACATTCAAAAGACCAAAGACATTGGTTTCAAATTGGTTGCGAATTTGCTGATCGCTCACTTCCTCAATCGCGCCCATTAATCCATACCCCGCGTTGTTCACGAGTACATCAATTCTCTCGAATGCCTCTAAACCACTTTGCACAGCAGGGGTCTTCTGGGTTTGAGGTGTAAACTGTATAATATATGAACTTTCTGCTAGAGCGTCGCTCATGGATTTTCATCTTGACGGATTACTCAATTTGCCAGACATTACGATTGAAAGATGTATTAAAAATGATACAAAAACAATTCTAAAAGTTGGTTTTTTGACTGATCATGCTACTTGCCCTCACTGTCAACAGTCCAGAGATGAACTCCATCAGATTCGGACAATCTTGATTCGAGATTTACCGATTTCAGGTCAGTTAATCGAATTGGAAATTCCTCGTCGCCAATACTACTGTAACAATTGTCAAAAATATTTCACAGAGCAACTGTGTTTTGTTGATGAAGGTCGGCGCTATACTCAACGATATGAGGAGTATATTTATCACCGTGTTCAGGTGACAACGGTGGAACAGGTAAAACGAGAGGAAGAATTAAGTTGGGCTCAAGTTCAAGGAATTTTCAATCATCAGCGATTGCAAGTAAAAAAGTCTCATGGGGAGCGGTTAAACGTCTGAGTATCGATGAAATCAGTATGAGAAAAGGGCATCAAGATTTTGTGACTGTAGTCTCCGATATTGACCAAAGTCAATTGATTGAAGTTATCGATAGTCATGAACAGCAAACAAATTATGGAAATCCTTATGCAGCAACCGATTGAGGTTCATGAACAGGTATCAGAAGTGAGTGTAGATATGTGGGGTGGTTTTCCAAAAGTGATCCAAAAAGTTTTTCCGAATGCGATTGTAGTGTATGACCGATTTCATGTGATGAAATATGTGAATGAGGAATTGAATAAAATCCGAATACAAAGCAATATTAAAGGAAAAGGTAGCAGATTTATTGTCCTGAAAAATGGTGTAGATTTAAAAGAAGAGGAACGGATTAAATTGGCTACAGTTTTAAGTCAATCTAAGCGTCTTAAGCTTGCCTATGAATTGAAGGAAGAATTCAGAGAGATTTTTGAAAGTCATCATAGTGTGGAAGAGGGGAAAAAATTACTGCTTGAATGGATTAAGAAAGCACAATCGATTTACATTGATACCCTAACCATGCTTCGCAATCATATCGATGGAATTTGTAACTATTTCTTGAACCGAACAACGAGTGGTGTGATGGAGGGAATCAACAATCGCCTCAAACTGATTAAACGTCAAGCCTATGGATTTGTTAATTTTGACAATTTTCGAGATCGACTATTAGCTTGCTTTTCTAATTAGTCTTTCTTATCACCGCAAACCCAGAAGACCCCACAGCAGTTTGAATGCTTGTCTGGTCAGTCACATCCAAGCGAACCGCTTTTGCAGTTTTCGGATAGTTGTGCTCCAGGTCTTGAATTTGGCTGACATTGCGAGCCGTGGCTATCACGCGATCGCCCTTATCTAAAGCAGCCTCAGCCAAAGCACGACCAAAGCCCGTTGAGCTACCTGTAATCAGCCACACGCGAGATGATTCTTTACCAATCATGATAATTTGTGCTCCAAATTCACTCTAGCAAATCTAGATCAGCCGTCGGCAGCAAAAAACCCTAAGCCTGACTGTCAAGACTTAGGGTTTTAGATTTTAGATTTGAACGAGCTCACGAACAAATTCTTTAAAAAGCAACTTAACCGCCTTAGCCGCAACACGCGATCGAATCAGTCGCACCGGCCGACCGCTAAGTTTTTCAGCATCCATAATTTCACCAAGCCTATCGCCAATGTCATTCTTTAGGCGCGATCGACTCGGCTCAATTCGAGTAAACACCCATTGCCAAAGAGCTTTACGACATAAATCAGAACCGCCAACAACCTTAGATTTATGTAAATCACCGCTGGATTCTTGGGAAGGAGCGCAGGGCGAACGCATCTAAAATTTATGTTAGCAGAATATGGTATATTGGAGAATAATTATTGATTACATACGAAACATTTAAGCAGAGTTAGTTCTTATGAAACTCAAGCCTAAAATCACCATTGCTGACCATTTTGCTGACTTAGAAGATCCAAGGATTGAGCGAACGAAACGCCATCAATTAATTGATATTATTACCATCTCAATTTGTGCCGTGATTTGTGGTGCTGACACATGGGTGGATATCGAAAGTTACGGTCTATCTAAATATGAATGGTTAAAAAAGTTTTTAGAATTGCCGAATGGCATACCTTCACACGACACAATTGCGCGAGTATTTTCTCGTCTCAAACCCGAGCAGTTTCAGAAATGTTTTTTGAGTTGGATTCAATCTATTAGCTGCTTCAATCCAGGAGAACTAATCGCAATTGATGGGAAAACTCTTCGCCATTCTTACGATCGGGGAGGAGATAAAAAAGCGATTCATATGGTTAGTGCTTGGGCTACCAGTCAAAGATTAGTTTTAGGGCAAGTTAAAGTTAACAAAAAATCCAATGAAATCACAGCAATTCCGGCTTTACTCAAAGTATTAGAATTAAACGGAAGCATTGTCACCATTGATGCGATGGGCTGTCAGAGGTCAATTGTGAAGTCAATTGTTGAACAGGGGGGAGACTACGTAATCACCTTAAAAAAGAACCAGCCATCCCTATATGCCAGAGTAGAGGAGTTGTTTAAACAAGCAATTAGCCAAGGATTTTCTGGCTTTACACATACGGTT
>NZ_JAIGNI010000020.1 GCF_026130175.1 Lyngbya sp. CCAP 1446/10
CTCTCCCCCTCTCCCTCTCTCCCCCTCTCCCTCTCTTCCTCTTCGATCGATACTCTGAGCCGATTTCAGCAACCCCTCCCACAATCTCAAAAGTTTTTTTGATTTAGGGGTTGCAATTTTCCGAAAGATGTGTTTATATTAGAGAGTAGACAAAGCGACGCGGGATAGAGCAGCCTGGTAGCTCGTCGGGCTCATAACCCGAAGGTCAGTGGTTCAAATCCACTTCCCGCCACCAACTTGAAACAAACTCTGTAATCTCAACGATTACAGAGTTTGATTTTCGGAAACGACTAGAAATATAGATTAAGCGACGCGGGATAGAGCAGCCTGGTAGCTCGTCGGGCTCATAACCCGAAGGTCAGTGGTTCAAATCCACTTCCCGCCACCAAATTTAATCAGACAAGCCCCGGCAACCGAAAAGTTGCTGGGGTTTGTTTTATGGCGTCTGGAGCCATAAAACAGACCCTCAACCTCAACACTCAACTCCATACTTTTCTACGCCCGTTTGTGCAAGCTTTATTTCTCAAAAATCGGCAATTCGATATCCCTGTTTGTGAACTTTGCATTTTAAATTGCTAAGCCGGCTGAGTTTGCAGCCAATCAAAGATCAAGTCTAACTGTTCCAGCGTGACTAACCCATACTGCCACAGAACCATCGGCAGTTGGCTGGCATCTTCTTCGCCGTGTCTCAGAGCAACAGCGATCGCAGAATTCGAGATCGCCAACTCCCCCCGCAAATAATCGATCAGTTGAGCCTTTCCCATCACCTTCACCGCCTGTTTTATGCGATCTTGTAAATATATGTATCCGATTTGACTGAATCTGAAGTTTAATAGTCCTAATTTTCTGTTGATAATGGGCGATGTGGTGTGATGGAAAGCGCACGCAATTTGTGATAAAACTGATAAAAAAAGGCGATCGCAGTCACAAGAGATCCCAGCCTCAAAAATAGGATCGGGCGATCGATCGCTTGACATCAATTCATTTAAAATTGTTAGAGTCCTAGCTGAAGCTGAACTCCCCCTCCTGTGCCGCTGTCGTTGGGTTTGAGAGGTAAGGGATTTCCTAGACGCTGGGAGTCGGAAGGAGTAGTGATAAATTCCAATTCCGGGCCAACTTTCATGCGAAATGTATCCGCCAAGCTGCGCTCCCTCCTAGCAGAATTAGCCCCCGTTTGTGATTCACCAATCAAGTTTTGGTAGTCCGAGTCCACGGTTCTGTCCTCCACAGTTCTCAGGGAATCCCCAGATAAAGTCGTTTCCGAATTTTGCGGCCCTGATTGCACTCTTTGTTGGGCGAGAACCGCCGGGGTGAAACTGATAAAAATTGAGCTCAGTCCGAGAACAGTACCAAAATTAGCCATAACTGCGTTCATCATCCATGCCTCCGTTAGCTGCATCCTACTATGTTTATTATATGTAGTTTCAACTCCACAAGCTGTGTGGAATTGACAACGCTAATGGAAAAATAGCTCCAAAAGCTCGATCGCCCTCCCAAAGCTCCCGATCGCGTTAAGATAGCGGTGGCAGCCGTTAAAAATTCAGTTACCAGCGACAGATTCCGATTTCTTAACAGCACTTTGCCTGCTCAAGCAATCTCAACGTTCAAAATCTGCGCTCATCAGGTTGTACTTTACTTAAATGTTGTGGATTCGTAATATTTCTGCTCGATCATGCCAATCAGATCTCTGACAGACCGGATTTTCAAAATATCGAGTAAAGTGCCAATTCGCATCGTCCTTGTCGTGCCTTTTGCCATCCAGACTTTTGCTGCGGTGGGGCTGACGGGGTGGCTGTCGCTGCGCAACGGGCGCATAGCTGTCAACGATGTTGCCACGCAACTGCGGGCCGAAGTCACATCGCGCATCCAGCAACACATTCATAGTTTGATCGAAACGCCACACCAAATCAATCAACTCAATCTTGATGCCATCCGTCTCGGCATTTTGAACGTGCAGGATGAAGTTAGCTTGCGTAACTACTTCTCCAAACAACTCCAAACGTTTGATAAAGTGAGCTACATTCAATTCGGCTCCGAACAAAAAACTTTTACTGGAGTTGAACACCTCGACGATGGCAATTTGCAAGTTCGGATTTCTAATAAATCTACTGGCTATAACTTTCACAGCTACGCACCGTCAGAGTTCGGCAAATCAACTAAGCTATTAAAAACTACTCCTAATTACGACCCCCGCACTCGACCTTGGTACATAGCTCCGGCGAGGGCCGGCAAGCCGACATGGACTAAAATATATACTTATTTTGATACCCCAAAACTAGCAATTACTGCCGCTCAACCAGTTTACGACAAGAATAACAAATTGATTGGAATCCTGGGTTCTGACTTGACACTTTCCAAGATAAATCAATTTTTGGAAGGTTTCAAGATTGGTAAATCAGGGCAGACTTTTATTGTGGAAAGGTCGGGAGAATTGGTGGCAAATTCTACTCCAGAACCGCCGTTTATTGTTAGCAACGGCGTTCCGAAACGAATTGCTGCAACTCAAAGTAACAATGTTCTAATTCGATCGACTGCCCGGTATTTGAAAGAACGTTTTGGGGATTTGAGCAAGATTGACAGCTCTCGCCAGCTAGATTTTGCGATCGACGGGGAACGGCAATTTCTACAAGTGACGCCCTTCTCAGACAGCAGAGGCCTCGACTGGTTGATTGTGGTGGCGGTTCCCGAAGCCGATTTTATGGAAGCGATTAACGCTAACACTCGTTACACAATTTTGCTTTGTTTCGGTGCTTTGGTGGTGGCGACGGCTCTAGGGATTCTGACTTCGAGATGGATTGTGATGCCGATTCAGCGTCTGAGCAAGGCTGCGGAGGCTTTGTCGCGGGGAGAATGGGACTCGATGGCGGTAGATCCCCGCTTGATGGTGTCTCTAGAGCGGGAGGATGAGGTGGGTGTCCTGGCCCGCTCTTTTAATACGATGGCCGGTCAATTGGAAGAGTCGTTTACTACTCTCGAAGAGCGGGTGGAAGCTGCGATTGCTGATAAAACTAAATTAATTGGCTCTCTGGAAAAATCTCAGCAAAAACTCGCTCTCCACCTCTATCAAACTCCTTTGGGGGCGATCGAATGGAATCTAAATTTTGAAGTGGCAGACTGGAATTTGTCAGCCGAAAGAATTTTTGGATACAACCGCTTGGAAGCAATGGGATGCCACGGAGTCGATCTAATAGTTCCTGACAGTGCGAAGGAGTATGTCAGGCAACTATCTATAACTTTGCTCACTAATCAAGGAGGAGTTAGTAGCATTAACGAGAATATCAGAAAGGACGGGCAAATTATTCTTTGCGAGTGGTACAATACTACTTTGGTTGATGCTGACGGCACGATCATCGGGGTGGCATCGCTGATTCAGGACGTAACCGAGTTTCACACTGCGATGGAGCAGTTGCGGGCTAGTGAGGAGCGGTTTCGCCAGTTGGCAGAAAATATTCATGAGGTGTTTTGGATTAGAGAACCAAATCAACAGCAAATAATTTATGTGAGTCCAGCTTGCCAGAAAATATGGCATTTGAGCTATCAGAGTTTGCTGTCAGAACCGGAGGCTTTTTGGGATGCTATTCACCCGGAGGATGTCGATCGCCTCAAGGCTGCTTTTGAAAAACACGCGCAGGGCGATTATGATGAGGAGTATCGGGTAGTGCGATCTGACGGTTCAGTTTGCTGGGTGCGCGATCGGGCTTTTCCAGTCCGCAACGAAACCGGAGAAATTTACCGCATTGTCGGTATTGCAGAAGACATTACCCAACGCAAACTAGCAGAAGAATTCCAAAAAGTCGCTCAAACCGCTCAAGCTGCAAGCCAAGCCAAAAGCGCTTTTTTAGCCAATATGAGCCACGAATTGCGTACTCCCCTCAACGCAATTATCGGTTACAGCGAGATGCTCAAAGAAGACGCCGAGGATTTAGGCCACGAAGATTTTATCCCCGACTTGCACAAAATTCAAACTGCCGGCAAACACTTGCTATCTTTAATTAGCGATATTTTAGATATTTCTAAGATTGAAGCAGGGCGGATGGAACTTTATTTAGAAACTTTCAACCCAGTTAATTTAATTGAGGATGTAGTTTCTACTATCGAATCCCTCGTCGAGAAAAACTCTAATAAGTTTGAAGTTAATTATGTTGGCGATTTGGGAATGATGTATGCTGACATTACCAAAACTCGTCAAATATTGCTTAACCTGCTCAGCAATGCAGCGAAATTTACGGAAGGTGGCACTATTACCCTGTCCATTGAAAAGGTTAAATATGACAGCTTAATAACTCAAGAAATAGCAGAAACTTCCGACTTGATAATTTTCCGGGTAGCTGATACGGGCATTGGGATTCCGGCAGAACAAATGCAGCATTTATTTCAAGCTTTTATGCAGGGCGACGCTTCAACTACGCGCAAGTACGGCGGCACGGGTTTGGGATTGACTATTAGCCGTCATTTTTGCTTGATGATGAGCGGCGATATGCAAGTTCAAAGCCAATTAGGTGGCGGTTCGGTTTTTACAGTTTACTTGCCCGCGCAAGTTGAATTATTAGATAAGACGGCGGTTGAAACCGCGTCTACAAAAACGAAGTCCGCCTCCGCGGACTGAAGAAAATAGCGTAATTTCAACCGCCCGGCCTTCTTCTCCTCCTTCTTGCTCCTCCTTCTTCCTTCTTGCTCCTTCCGACTTCCATCGGACTGAAATCCGTTACATCCGTTACATCCGTTACAGAATCCGTTGCCGAACTGTCTTCTGCCTTCTGCTATACTTCCCGTTTTTTTCGCCCCAACATTTGAGCTGCTAATATCCCGCCTGCAAAGCCAAAGAAATGTGCTTGCCAGGAAACTCCAGGCTGCGAGGGCAAAACTCCCCAAATTAAACTGCCGTAGAAGAAACCGACAATTAAAGATATCATAATAGACGTAAAGCTGCGTTCAAAATAGCCCCGCAGTAGCAAAAATCCGAAGTAACCAAAGATTAATCCGCTGGCACCAATGTGTACGGAATTGGGCGCGCCTGTCAGCCAAACTCCCAATCCGCTGATGAGTACAGTAACGGCACTTACGATAAAAAAGTCGCTAGTTTCTCGCAGCATGATTAACCAACCAAATGTCAAAAAAGGAAGGGTATTGGCGGCTAAGTGAGCAAAACTGCCGTGCAGAAAAGGCATGAAGAGGATGCCTTCGAGTCCGTCGATGCTGCGGGGGCGGACTCCGTAGGAATTCAGCGCGCCTCTAAACACGAATACATCGAGAATCTCGATCGCCCACAGGAGGGAGACGAAGCCGCCGAGAATGGCGGCGTGGCTTTGCAATTCGCGGGTAATAGATTTGGTTTCTGGGTTGCTCATGGGTGGTGAGGGCGGTAATACCGATTATTTATAATTGTAGGAGTTTCTGGGCCATTCCCTACGGGATAGCTACGCCGCGCGTGCGAAGCGACACTTGGCGCTGGGTTTCAGGCTTTTTTGCAGCCGAGCTTATTTGAAACTATTATAACTTTCATTTGAAATTCCGCATTTTCACGTATAGGATAATTCACCTCGATGCGTCACAATTGTAATTGAACTACAAAAGGAGAGTCAACCGAAGGTTGAAGCTAAAACGTAGAAGACAGAATTTTTACCCGATCGATAAATTCTCGATCTGGCAATGAGGACACTTTTGCGATCGCACACTGTCTCTAAAAAAAACTCAGGAACTACTTGTCTCGGTTCTAGTCATTAATTAAAGAACTTTCATCCGGTAAAGCAAAACGAGCTGCTGTAGGTACTTATTGTAGACAAAATCCAGTACAAGCTCTACAAAGAGTTCTTGGCAGCTCGTTCTAAAAGAGGAGAAGAGCAATATGAACGTATTTGAGCAAAAATTACCCCAGAGAATTCTGCCAATTTGGGTATGGCATGGCAAAGAAGAAATTACTGTTACTGTCGCTACAATTTCTCAGCCTTACAGTAAAAAGCCGCGGTTTGATTTATTACATCCGCTGAAAGAGTGGATCGAGAACACGGAAATTAAGAGTCAAAAATTGGCTCGGTTGTTGTGTAAATATATTCCATCGCAGTGTCCGTTTGAGCGGGAAGTCAAGTTTGGCGATCGCACTTTATTTTCCATTCCGCCGTTGTGTAAGTTAAATCCGCTTTACGAGCAAGTAGTTGGGATTCGCTTTCGGGCTTTGTGTTATTTGGCTGACGACTGCGGCGTGGATGTAACTCCCTATTGTTAATTCTCCAAAATTTTAATTTCTAACTCTCTTTTTCGCCCTCCCTTCTCCTTGTTGGGGAGGTTTTTTTGTTTTGTGCGGGCGAATTAGCGATCGGAAGTGCGATCGCCCTTTCGGAAGCTAATACAGCAGATTTCAGGTTTGTAGGGGCGGTTCTAAGAGTTCCCGCCCGCGATCGACCTAAAATCTGCTGCGACGATCCAACGGAGGACTAAAGTCCTTACTACGAACCTATTTTGAGGGACTATCGCTGTCTTTCTCTTCTTGCCTAATATCCTGAAAAATGTGCCAAATTAAGCAAACAATACTAATCCAAAATCCTGAAACTGGATCTAACCACGAGATTAAATTGACGACGCCAAACTCGGTCAATTGTCCAGCAACGCAGGTGAATTTGTGAGTTTTTACAATATCTTTGAACTTCATGGCGGTATTCCTAAATGTCATAATCTACAAATAACCGCATACCAGGGGCAGCATCCAGAGCAAAACAGTGCAGATTGAACTGCACTAATCTGCACTATGATTTTTCCCTAGCTATTCACTAAACTATGAATAGTCGCAATCTCTCCACTTACCACCGATGAGCAAAACTCCCAATTCCAGCACCATAGGGCTTACTCTAGAAGGATTAGAGAAAGTTCGCGAAAGAATGGCCCAATTGCCAAAGCCTGAAAAACCAGATAAGAAAGGTTGGACTCAAGAGGATTTGGCAAAAAAGTCAGGGGTGAGTATTGACACGGTTAAGCGGTTTCTTGATAAAAAGCGAATTAGGAGAGACTTTATTACTTGGATCGCCCAAGCTTTAAATTTAGAAATAACCGAAATTGTCGATCGCCACGAATGGAGCCCGCCCTCACCGCCAGCAACCCAAATCGACTGGCGCGAAACCTGCCGCGCCGCAGCCCAAGCCAAGCGACAAGCGGCCAACACTTTTTTTGCTAACGACTTAGCGCGAAAAATCGACCTCAACGAGATTCACGTCCCCTTGGGATTAATCGAACGCCAGCAAAAACCCCAGCGCCGCGATGATTTCTCCCCTCAAACAGGTTCCCAAGCTTATCAGGAAGCCGAAAAATTGATTCCCCTCAGTTACGACGAATTTTGCGAAAAAGTCCTCACAAACAGCGATAGCCCTAAAAGCAAGGGGAAACGCCTTGCAGTCATCGGCGAACCGGGTGCGGGAAAAACTACTCAATTGTTGAAAATTTGCGATCGCATATTGGCGGAAACTGAATATTTGCCCGTATGGATATCCTTAGCAGAGGTGAAAAAACCTTTGTGCAAATATTTAATCGAAGATTGGCTGCGAATAGCGGCGGGAAAATTGGATGCTGCACCTGCGGAATGGGTGAAAGAATTTAATGAATTACTGAGTGAAGGAAAAATCTGGTTGCTGTTGGACGGCGCGGATGAAATGGGAATAGCCGATTCCCTGGGAACTCTATCGCCACAGTTGAGAGAACGGGTATTTGATAAAGTACGAATAGTAATCAGTTGTCGCCTGAATATTTGGGAGGCTACGGGGAATGCCCTGTCTGATTTTGATACTTATAAAATGCTCGACTTCAGCTATGGAGACGGCGATAATTGCGATCAAGTGAAATTGTTTATCGATCAATGGTTTACCCCCCTTAATCCCCCCTTGGAAAGGGGGGAAACTGGCCCAATTCCTAATCCCTTACCAAGGGTGGAAACTACCTCAATTCCTACTCCCCCCCTTACTAAGGGGGGGCTGGGGGGGGTTCTACGCGCCGCCTTAGACGAACCGGGAAAAGAGCGAATCAAAGATTTAGCACGCAATCCCCTGCGGTTATTCCTGCTGTGTTTAACTTGGGAATTCGGACAGCAAGAATTACCCGATACTAAAGCCGAACTTTATGAGGTATTTGTCACAGCGCTTTATGATTTCAAGAAACAAGCTTTCCCGACAACAGCAGCACAGAGAATAGACTTAAATGCTGCGTTGGGAAGGTTTGCACTGACAGCAATTGAAGCTGGATATAAATCGATATTGCCCGATTGGTTTGTGAGCCAAAATCTGGCGCAACCGCATCCTGAGTTATTTGAAAAAGCAATTGAATTAGGTTGGCTGAATCGAGTGGGAGATGATGCCCAAAACCCGCTGAAATCTGTTTATGCTTTCTATCATCCCACGTTTCAGGAATATTTTGCAGCGTGCGAGATTGAGGATTGGCACTTTTTCTTGAATCATGTGCCGCAGAATCCGCAGCAGGGGATTTATCGGATTTTTGAGCGGCAGTGGAAAGAGGTGATGTTGTTGTGGATGGGGCGAAAGGATGTGGATAGGGAGGAGAAGGAAGCGTTTATTCAGGCGTTGGTGGAGTTTCAGGATGGAATTGAAGATGAGTTTTATTGGTATCGAGCTTATTTTCTAGCTGCTGTCTTAATTGATGAGTTTAAGGATTGTTCTTTGGGTGATGCGATCGTTGCACAAATTGTCCAGTGGGGATTTGGATATTTTAATATTGAAAAGCAGGAGTGGCAGACATTTTTATATCCAATTGCCGAAGCATCAAAAGCAATATTGCCAGAGAGTGATCGTACAATAGCGATCGCAGCTTTAACTAAATTAATCCGCACATCTGAGGCTGAAGATATCCGGTGGCAGGCAGCCTATAGCTTAGAAGAAATAGGCAAAGGCAACCCAGATGCGATCGTCGCTTTAATTGATTTAATCCACACCTCTGAAAATGAATATATCCAGTTGCAGGCAGCAAATAGCTTATGGAAAATAGACGAAGGCAACCCAGATGCTATCGCCTATTTAACTGAGTTAATCCGCACTTCTGAAAATGTAGATATCCGGCGGCAGGCAGCAGAATATTTAGGGAAAATAGATAAAAGGAATTCAGATGCTATCGCCACTTTAACTGAGTTAATCCGCACCTTTAAAAATGAGAATATCCGGTGGGAAGCAGCAGATACATTAGTTAGAATAGACCAAAAAAATTCCGATGCGGTCGCCTATTTTACTGAATTTATTCGCACTTCTGAAAATGGATTACTCCGGTGTCTAGCAGTAGAAAACTTAGGGGAAATAGGTAAAGAACACCCAGATATGATCGCCACTTTAACTCAATTATTCCGCACACCTGAAAATGAATTCATCTTGTGGCAGGCAGCACATAGCTTAGGAAAACTAGACAAAAGTAACCCAGATGCGAGCGTCGCTTTAACTCAATTAAGCTTCAAATCAGATGAGGAATTTATCCAAGCTCTAGCAGCAGGAAACTTATGGAAAATAGGAAAAGGCAACCCAGATATAATCGCCACTTTAACTGAGTTAATCCGCACCTCTGGGAATCTAAGTATCCGGTGGCAGGCAGCAAATAGCTTAGGAAAAATAGACAAAGGCAACCCAGATGCGATCGCCACTTTAACTGAGTTAATCCGTACCTCTGGGAATCTAAATATCCGGAGACAGGCAGCCCATAGCTTAGGAAAAATAGACGAAGGCAACCCAGATGCGATCGCAGCTTTAACTGAGTTAATCCGCACCTCTGGGAATAAATATATCTTCGAGCAGACAGTAGATAGTTTAGTGGAAATAAGCAAAAGCAACCCAGATGCGATAGCCATTTTAACTGAGTTAATCTGTACCTCTGAAAAGGAAGATATCCTATCGCAAGCAGCACATACTTTCAATAAATTTTTGACAGAAACTCAGCAAATGACAGGGGTTGTCACTGCCTTAAAAAATTGCCTATCCGATGAGACTTACGAAAATGACTTGGACAGATACAACAATTCCTACAAAGTCATCTGGCACTGTGCCCAAAATCTCCCTTACCCCACCTTCTATGACGCATGGCACCATCCACCCACCACACCCCATTCTGAAGTTCCCGATTGGCAAACTTTCCTCCAAGACATTGCCAGAGAAATCAATAATCAAGCCGAATTATCCAATCAAATCCAACTTTTGTGCATCGACAGCAAAAACTTCATCAACCCCGACAACCCCGCCGCCAAGATTTACACCCAAATGCTGAAACAAGGCTGTCCCAAAAGTGAGGATGCCACACCGAAAACAATGGCAGATTTACAAACTTATTGGGATTTGCTGCTGATGGATCGCGAGAAATCTTTCATCTTATTATTCTACAACTCGCGGGGGGAAGAGGCGACAGGATTTAGCGAGACATTTCTCAATGATTTAAGCAAGTTTGACGGCAACATTGCTATTGTTAGCGAGAATGACGCGGATTCGCTGACAGCTTTTTCACCAAGTCAATCTGATTTGATTGGAGCGATTGTGCGGTGGATTTGCCAAGTTGTATGCGAAAGTTGATCGGAGCATCTCAGTTTTGCTTTCGTAGTGCTGTCCCCGCTAGCGAGTCTTGTATAGCTCGCGAGCGTATAAAAAAATGCTTTTTACAAAAATGAAATGCTCCCAAGTTATACCATTTTGACAAATTATTGCTACGGTTATTAATCGTATATAAATTATCTGTCATGAGCATAAATTACCGGATACGGCAGTGCCGTGTCCCTACAGGTAAAAACCTTTATTTTTTTTGTAGCAAGGTTTTTTTAAATTGGTATTATACCATTTCTAAGAAGTATTGCTACATAAATTAGAGGATATAATTTGTAGGGAAACGGCATTGCCGTTTCCGGCGGGGGTTATGCAAATGACAGATAATTTGTATAAAGTAATTGTAGCTTATTCAAGGACTTTGATGATAGTGGCGATCGGGATAAAAAGTGAAAGTTCATCATCCTCTAGCGGTATGAAACCGTATTTCAAATAAAACTGTTTCGCTTGCTGATTTTTAGCATCGACTGTCACCGCAAATATTCCCACTTCTGACGAGAATCGAACTGCTTTGCGAAAAGACTCCATCAGTAGCTCCTCCTACTCCTCTCCCTTGCATGGAACGATCTACAGCAAGTTTGCCAAGACGCATCCCTGGTACTGGATAGCGTGGCAATCCTCTCCGATAATTTTCGGGTAGAGACTCCCGTTTAATTTCAGCCATACTGACAGAATAATAGCCTGCTACATCTGGGCTGCCAACTTCAGGAATTGCCACAAAAGTTTTAGAGATGCCTCTTTTATCGTTTTGTTTGGCATATTTTTTAATGTACTCATTTAACTCTGGTACACCGCAGTCGAAAGCTTCTCGTTTGATTCGGTTATCCTCAATGGAGCAAAAAATTAATTCCATTGTTTACCACTTTCCATACTTTTCTTGATGCTCTTTAATGGCTGCTTTTAGTGCTTCGTTGGGCTCCGGTGGGTTTTCGATCGCAGATGCGAAGTTTTCCCAGTCGCGCTCGCTTAACACGATCTGCTCTACTTGAGGAGTTTCTTTGGCTGCTTTCAGTGCTATGTCTAGCAAATATTCGTTGAGGCTCAAGCACTTCGCAGTGGCGGCTTTTTCGAGAATTTCTTTATCTGCTTGGCTGAGGGTGAACTCTATTTTTGTTTGGGTATCGGTTGGTGTTGACATCGTTTTGTTACCAAAGAGCGATCGACTAATTTTATTGTAGCAATTGTCCTCGCGGGCGATCGCCTCTGTGTACCGATCGCTGGAAATGTGGGTTATTATTTAAAAGAGCGATTCCCTACGGGATAGCTTCGCCGATCGCACTCAAAAAAAGTATTTGTTCAACATCCTGGTGGGAGAATAGCTTAATGACAACCACTTTGCCAACAACCGACCAACATTACTTCACAGAAGAGCAATATTTAGCACTGGAAGAAACAGCAGAGGACAAAAGTGAATATCTCGACGGGGAAATTATTCCTATGACAGGCGGCTCTACCAATCACAATCGGCTCGCAGGAAACGTTTACATTGCTTTAAATTTGGCTCTTCCAGAACAAGAGTATGATGTCTTCATCGGTGACGTGCGTCTGTGGGTTCCAAAAGTGCGACTTTATACTTATCCCGACGTAATGGTAATTTTGGGAAAACCGGAGTATCACAACAATCGCACAGACATGATTACTAACCCTCAAGTGATTGTGGAAGTTTTATCAAAGTCTACTAAAAATTACGATCGAGGTGACAAGTTTAAATTATACAAAACTATTCCTAGTTTTCGAGAATACATTCTGATTGACCAAACACAAATTAATGTTGAGCAGTATTCTAAAACCGAGAATAAAAAATGGTTGTATTCCGAGTATGATGAGGAAGATACCGCATTAGTGTTTAATTCCTTCGAGGTTGAAATTCCTCTATCGGCTATTTATAAGAAAGTCAATTTTGAGGAAGTTGAGAAAGACAATAATCAGAATGAGGTGTGAGGGCGATTCCCTACAGGATAGCTTCACTTCATGCACTTGCCTCCTGTTAAACTGAATCTAGCGGTCGTCTTAAGCAAGGAAAAAATAGCCGTGATACCTCTCAAAGAAAAACTCGTTGAAAAACTGAAAAATTTCTCTGAAATTGAACTGCAAGAAATCCTCAACTTTGCTGACTTCCTGTTATGGCAGCGGAAACAACAGGAAATAGCTTCGCCGCTCGATGAAACTGGCAACAGCCAACCAGCAAATATGGATGAAGAGTGCGAGGTTCATTATGTTGGTGGAGTCTTAGTCGTCAAAGCATCATCAATAAAAACTGAATAAGTAATTAATTGGGATACAATCATTTCCGATATGCGCGAAGATGGAAAATATATAATTGAAAAGACATGACTCAAAATAATTTACTCTCTCGCATCTCAATCGACTCGAATATCTGCTTTGGCAAACCCTGTATTCGCGGCCATCGCATCTGGGTTTCTCTGATTCTTGACTTTCTCGCTAGCGGCATGACTTTAGAAGAATTGCTTGAGGAATATCCGGGAATTGAACGAGAAGACGTTTTGGCTTGTATTGCTTATGGGGCTGAGTTGGCAAGAGATTATTATGTCGAAATTCCTCTGGGTGAAAAAAAGGTAGTTTTAAAGTGAAGTTAAAACTTGATGAAAATTTGGGCAGCATCCGCGTTGTTTCGATGTTACGTTTGGCTGGCCATGATGTTGCGACTGTACGGGAACAAAATTTGAGTTCCACACCGGATGAATTATTAATTGATATATGTCGGAGGGAAGATAGATGTTTTGTGACTTTGGATAGGGGGTTTGGCAATCGCCTCCGCTACAATCCTTCTGATTATTCTGGGATTGTGTTACTGCGTCTGCCTTCTCAATCGAAACCGCAAGATTTGCAAGCGGCAGTAGAAATATTAATTCGCGGATTGGATGCCGCAGAAGTTGCGGGTAAATTGTGGATTATCCGAGGGGAACAGCTTTTGGAATATCAAGCAATATCGGAAGATGAATCTGACTAAATGCGGGCAGAAATAATGGAAAAATTTATTCTTGAATAAACTTTTTAGCTGAAATAATCTTCATTATCAATATCACTGAAGTAATTCCAAAATTAAGGGTTGAAAGAGATCTGTCCAAGATTTTATAGATCTGCAAGGGCATCCACAACAGAGGCCCTTACCCAACTAACTACGCGCCGACAGCTTCCTTGGCCGCGTACAACACCTCAGCATTAATTAAAGCAATACCGCGCTCGCGAGCAAACTTCTCAGTATTTCGCTTCACCTTACCCCGGACAAAACCAGGGATTTTATTCAACTCAGCTTGTCCATCCTTCGTCCAATTCATATCAGAATCAGCCGAAATACCCTTAGTAATCACTTCCTTAGTATCGTGGCCGCCGAAGATTTCTAGCAAGTGGTCTTCCATGCCCAAAGTAAAGGAATTGTAGACCAAATCTACGCACTGATTTGTGCCTTCATAACCCAAAAATGGCTTGTAGCCGATCGGGAAATTTTGAACGTGAATCGGCGCAGCAATCACACCGCACGGAATATCAAGCCTTTTACCGACGTGGCGTTCCATTTGCGTGCCGAAAATTGCCGAAGGTTCCGCTTTCGCGATCGCATCCCCGATCGCCCCGTGATCCTCCGTCACCAGCACTTCATCACAATACCCTTTTACCTCTTCCCGGAACCAATCAGCATCGTGTTTGCAGTAGGTTCCTGCCCATACAACGTGGATTCCCATCTCGCGAGCCAAAATCTTCGTCATCGCCGCAGCGTGCGTATTATCGCCAAATACGACCGCTTTTTTGCCCGTTAAGTTTTGGCAGTCGATCGACCTTGAGAACCAAGCAGCCTGAGACACAAACCGCGTTTGTTGGTCAATAAACTCTTCATAATTAACATCCGCACCTTGAGCATTCAACACTTCCTGAATCTTGCGAATACAGCGCGCAGTTTCTACCACACCCATCGGCGTAATATCCACCATCGGAGTGCCAAATTCTTTTTGCAAATACTTCCCAGTCATCATCCCCAATTCCCGATAAGGAACCAAGTTAAACCAAGCGCGCGGCAGTCTTTTTAAGTTATGAACCGAAGCACCTTCGGGAATAACTTCGTTAACTTCAATTCCCAAATCTGCCATCAAACGCTTCAACTCGGTGCAGTCGTGCTGGTTGTGAAAACCCAGCGTAGACATACCGATAATATTCACCGATGGTTTTTCACTTTTACTTTCCAAATCGCCTTTTTTGCGAGCTTTGTTAATGTAAAATTGCACGATTTGATCTAAAGTGCGATCGGCAGCTTCGAGTTCGTTAACCCGATAATGGTTGACATCGGCTAGCAACACGTCGCCTTTGGCATCCAATTGAGCTCGCTCCACGAAGTTTTCCAAGTCTTCTTGCAAAATGCTGGAGGTGCAAGTCGGAGTCAACACGATTAAATCTGGGCTTTCTTCTCTGTCTTTGCGGGTGATATTGTCCACCACCCGTTCCTGCGAGCCCCGCGCCAGTACGTGTCTGTCAACGACGCTGGTAGTTACAGGCGTGAAATCCCGTTCCCTCTCTAGCATGGAGCGCATGACGTTAAAATAGTCATCTCCAATCGGTGCGTGCATGATGGCGTGGACGTTTTTGAAGGAAGTCGCAACGCGCAAAGTGCCGATGTGGGCTGGGCCTGCGTACATCCAATAAGCCAATTTCATAGGTATTTTTCCTGGTGTTGGTTGAGATTTGCCCGATCGGGCGATTACTGCTAAATTTTAAGGTTGTTTCCGATTTTCTCACCGGATGAATCCTTTAGAAATAATAACTTTCTGAAGATTTACAGATGGGAAAAATCCTCAAACCCTTTTCCTGGCTGGGATTTTACTCGCCATTCCCACAATTTTACCTTTGTTTTATGGCAATAATTCTTAATCTATTGTCAAGTTTCGTTAAGAACCGGACACATCTTATCAACCTAGGATACGCCAGCCGCACCTGACACCTAAATTGCTACAATAATTTTCGCCCAACTGCATTATTGACTTTTTAAGCAACATCAAATACACTATTAATTAATCCACTATTTCCTCTGTCGCGCAACTTGCTTTATTAGGGGAAATATTGACCTAAAACAAATCATTGATAAATCCTATGAAACTATCCAAAATTGACTTGAGCAATGTCTTAGCAGTCGGTCACTCTAACGGCCAGTTAGGACTATTGATCGATCGCGGTGAACAAGTCGAATTTATCGAAATTGCTGCTCCCGAAGCTGCAATGCAGGGCCTGCAAATGGTTGATTTCATCGCCAATACAGATTCAACCGAACTCGATCCCGGTATTGAATTAACAGAAATTGCTCACCGCGACGAACCGATTGCTATGATCCCGGTTGATTCGGCAATGGCTAGCGCGATCGGATACAACGAAGAGGAGCAAGTTTTGCAAATAGAATTTAGCAGCGGGTCAGTCTATCAATACAGCCACGTAGAACCGGAAATTTGGGAATCTCTGCAAGAAGCTGATTCTACAGGCCGATTTTTTAACTCCGAGATTAAAGGTTATTATTCCAGCCAGCGCGTAGATGACCCAATAGATAAGACAGCGGTTGAAACCGCTTTTGAAATCGAACTCGGATGACGGGCGCTTCGCCACATACGAGTTCGATCTCAAACTACAAAAACGTAGGCGTTAACCTTCCCGAAGGGTAGTCCGCCTCCGCGGGCTGAAGAAAAATCACCTAATTTTAACCCCCCGTTCTTCAACCCGCTTGGAGTGCATGAGTGTTTGTGTAGACGCGGTTTCAACCGCCCGGTCTCTGTCAAGGCCTGTCTTCCCATACATCCCAAAAGATAGCTTTTGAGTGATAATGAAGAATAACATAGGATTTACCAAAATAAACCCGGTTCACACTAAAAAATCTTGGGTTTGTCAACGACTAGCAACGAAAAAATCGGGTTTCTAGCCCGCCGCGCGCAACTCCTGTAATATTGACCAAGCACACCTAATTTGAGAGAACCTGACTATGATGGCAATTCCCGGCGTTGCAGTTCTCGCTCTTATTTATGAAAGCAGCACTTCCCTGGTTTACCGCGGCCGTAACGAGCAAGACAACCAACCTGTTATTATCAAAATTATCAAAGAAGACTATCCGACTCCCGAAGAACTGAATAGATACAAACGCGAATATGATATTACTGCCAACTTAAACCAGCTCGACGGAGTTGTTAAAGTGTACAAGTTGCAGCAGGTTAGCAATATTTTGGCAATGATTTTAGAAGATTTTGGCGGCGAATCTTTAAAAATATTTATGGCTACCCAAAAATTTACCACTTTAGGATTTTTGACTACAGCCATCAAAGTTGCTGAAACTTTGGGAGAAATTCACGCAAAAAATGTAATACATAAAGATATAAACCCCTCTAATATAGTTTTTAATCCCGCAACGGGACAAGTTAAACTTATAGATTTTAGCATCTCAACTGACTCAAATCAAGAAAATCTTGCCAATAAAAATCCTAATTTTTTAGAAGGCACTTTAGCCTATATGTCGCCGGAACAAACCGGCAGAATGAACAGGGTTATTGATTACCGCACAGACTTTTATTCCCTTGGTGTCACCTTCTATGAAATCCTGTCAGGACAGCTCCCTTTTCCCACTACCGATCCGATGGAGTTAGTTCACTGTCACATCGCCAAACAGCCAGTACCTCTCGCTGAAATTGCACCAGAAATTCCTCAAGCTATTTCAGACATTGTGATGAAATTACTAGCAAAAACGGCGGAGGATCGCTATCAAAGTGCTTGGGGACTGAAAGCAGATTTGGAATCCTGTCTGTTTCAGTTGCAAACATCTGGGGTTATTTCTGAGTTTGCTCTTGGCAACCAAGATATTTCCGACAAATTTCAAATTCCTCAAAAACTTTATGGCAGACAGCGAGAAGTTGAAACTCTTTTAGCGGCATTTGAACGGGTAGCAGCAACAAATAATCGAGCCTACCGCATCGAACACTCCCAAATTTCTGTCATCAAGAAAGAGAGCAAATCGAAACAAGAAAATTCTGTGTCCGTGCTGGCGAGAGGACAGCATAAATCCCGCAGCGAGATGATGCTGATTGCTGGTTATTCCGGCATTGGCAAATCTGCAATGGTGAAGATTTTAGACAAACCAATTACCCGCAGGCGTGGCTATTTTATTTGGGGAAAATTTGACCAGTACAAGCGGACTATTCCTTACTCTGCCGTTGTCAGCGCTTTTTCGGAATTGGTGCGGCAACTGTTAACTGAAAGCGAAGCTCAATTGGCAGTTTGGCGCGAAAAACTCCGCACTTCTTTCGGGCAAAATGGGCAAATTATTATTGATGTACTTCCAGAAGTTGAACTAATTGTCGGAGCTCAGTCTCCTGTAGCTGAATTGGGGCCAACGGAATCTCTGAATCGCTTTAATTTAGTCTTTCAAAACTTCATTCGCGTATTTTGTCAGCCCGAACATCCGCTGGTGATTTTTCTCGACGATTTGCAGTGGGCTGATTCTGCCACACTCAAATTGATCGAATTGATGATGACAGATGAAGCGACACAATATCTGTTTTTAATTGGCGCTTATCGGGATAATGAAGTCAGTCCCACTCATCCTTTAATGATGACTGTGGAGACGCTGCGAAATCAGGAAGCTATCATTAATCAGATTGCTTTGTCGCCGCTGGGGGTGGAAAATATAACTCATTTGATTGCCGAGACTTTGCACAGCGATCGCGAATCTGTCAAACCTTTAGCTGAACTGGTAGTCAGCAAAACAGACGGCAATCCTTTTTTTGTAAATCAATTCCTGCAAACATTGTATCAAGAAAACCTGCTAGTTTTTCAGCCACCGCAAGCGGGGAGCAAGGGCGGCTGGCATTGGGATATGACTCAAATTGAGCAGTGCGCTATCACTGACAATGTGGTAGATTTGATGGTACAAAAATTGAGAAAACTGCCAAGTTCAACGCAGCAGGTTTTGCGTTTAGTGGCTTGTTTGGGTAACGAATTTGACTTAAACACTCTTTCTTTAATTCATGAAAAAGAAGCGTCGGAAACTTTTTCTCACCTGTTGCCAGCGATTAAGTCTGGACTGATCTTGCCAACTTCGGAATTGGAAAGTAAGTCATTAGATTACGTGCTGTTTCCGCTATTAATTCTCAATTATAAATTTTTGCACGATCGAGTCCAACAAGCAGCTTATGCTTTAATTGACGACTCGCAAAAAAAAGACGTTCACCTGAAAATTGGCAGGCAGATTCTCGAAAATACTCCGGCTGAATATCGCGCTGACAGAATCTTTGAATTAGTCGATCACTTGAATGTAGCCCGATCGCTAATTCGAGACGAGCGAGAATTAATTGAACTGGCAACGCTGAATTTAGACGCGGCTCGGAGAGCTAAAGATGCCACTGCTTATGTTGCTGCGTTGCAGTATTTAACCGCAGGTATGGACGGTTTAACCGCCGATATTTGGGATTCCCACTACGATTTAGCCTTTGCTCTGCACATGGAGCGCGCAAATGTTGAGTATTTAAACGGTTATTTTGAGCATTCAGAAGAATTTATCAACATAACCTTGCAAAAAGCGCGATCGGCCTTAGAAAAAGTAGAAATTTACAACCTGCTGATCGTGCAGTACACCCTGCGAGCGAAGTATGAAGAAGCCGTTAAAGCCGGAATCAAAGCTTTGGACTTGCTGGGAATTGACTTGCCGCTAGACGGGCTGCAAAAAGTCATCTCCGAAGAATTTGCAGCAGCCACAAATTTTTTAGCAGGTAGAGAAATATCTTCGCTGATTGACGCTCCCGAAATGACTGTACCCGATAAAAAAGTGGCAGTCAAATTAATCACAAACCTGTTAACATCGGCTTACCTCAAAAATCCCGACTTGTGGAAAGTCAGCGTATTAAAAGGAGTCAATCTTTCTCTCACATACGGTTTGGTTCCCGAAGCATCTCTCTGCTACGCGGGCTACGGTATGTTCTTAAACGCTGTTTCTGGAGATTACAAAACAGCTTATCAATTTGCCCTGCTGTCGCTAAATTTGAGCGAAAAATCGGGAAATATCGGCTTGAAGTGCAGAGCTTGTTCGTCCTTGGTCAGTATTTTTCATTACTGGTTCAATCATATTAAAGAAGCACACGCAATCAGCAATGAAGGGTATCAAGCAGCTTTAGAATCAGGAGATTTAGAATACGCAGGTTATATCCTGTCCAACCGTATAGCCAATTACTTTTTTCAAGGTAAAGAAATCTCGCAAATTCTAGCAGACACGAGCAGGTATTTGCAGTTCAGCCAAAAAACGAAAAATCAGCTTGTTACCGATATATTATTAGGGGTAGAGTTAATCCTACGCAACTTGAGCCAACTGACTCCTGAAAAGTTTGTATTTGAAAGCGAAGATTTGAGCGAAGCTGAATACGTACACAACTGTCAAGCTCATCAAAATTTGTACTCGCTCTGCCTTTATCAGATTCGCAAATGCCAGGTAATGTACTGGTATGGCAACTTTAACGAAGCGTTACAACTAGCTTTGGAAGTTGAAAAGCAGCTATCTTTTATTACTGGAGCAATCCCCGCTACCGAGTGGAATTTTTTCTTTTCTCTAACTTTGGCGGCAGTTTTTCCCAATGTTTCGGAAGACAAACAAAAGCAATACTTGGAGAAGTTAGAAGCTAATCAAAAACAAATGAAAATTTGGTCAGACAACTGTGCAGAAAATTTTCTGCACAAGTACCTTTTAGTCCAAGCAGAAATAGCCCGAATTACCAAGAAAGATTCAGAAGCTGTAGAGCTTTACGATTTCTCGATAAATTTAGCTCAAGATAATGAGTTTGTGCAAAATGAAGCCCTCGCCAATGAACTAGCGGCTAAGTTTTGGTTGAGTAAAGGCAAATATCAATATGCCAAAATCCACTTGCGCGAAGCTCACTCATGCTACTTGCGCTGGGGTGCAGTCCGCAAAGTTGAAGATTTAGAACAGAAGTATCCGCAGTTGCGGGAAATGACGCCGCTCCACGGAAGTTTTAACAACAATCAAACTACAAATACTATTCATACTTCTACTGGCAGTGATGCGAGAGTGCTGGATTTAGCAACTGTAATGAAAGCATCTCTGGCAATTTCCAGCGAAATTGTCCTCGACAAGCTGCTGGCTTCTTTGATGAGGATATCGCTAGAAAACGCGGGGGCACAATCCGGTTTTTTAATCTTAGTTAGAGATGGAAAACTTTTAATATCAGCTCAAGCGTCAGTAGTTGCTGAAGATGTCGCGGTGCTGCAATTTACGCCTGTTGAAGAATGTCAGGATTTACCTGTGACGGTGATTAATTATGTGGAAAGGACTCGCGAAGATTTGGTGTTGAGCAATGCCGCGGCTGAAGGGCGATTTACTGCCGATGCTTACATCGCCAAACACCAGCTCAAATCTCTTTTGTGTACGCCGATAGTCAATCAACGCAAATTAATCGGCATTCTTTATTTAGAAAATAACTTAACTGTTGGGGCTTTTACTGCCCACAGATTAGAAGTTTTAAGGCTGCTTTCTTCCCAAGTTGCTATTTCTTTGGAAAATGCTCTGCTTTACAATTCTGTGGAGCAGAAAGTGCAAGAGCGGACGTATGAGTTAAATGATAAAAACGAGCGTTTAGAAAAAACTTTGCGGGAGCTGAAACTGACTCAAGCTCAATTAATTCAAACGGAAAAGATGTCGAGTTTAGGGCAAATGGTGGCTGGTGTAGCTCACGAAATCAATAATCCTGTAAGTTTCATCTACGGTAATCTCAATCCAGCTAGCGAATACGTTAAAGATTTGCTAAAATTGATTGAGCTCTACCAGCAACACTATCCAGAACCTGCTGATGAAATCCTAGAGGAAATAGAAACAATTGAACTGGAATTTTTGAGTGAAGATTTGCAAAAGTTGCTGGATTCAATGAAAGTGGGAGCCGAAAGAATCCGGGATATTGTGTTGAGTTTGCGGAATTTCTCGCGCCTCGACGAAGCGCAAATGAAGTCGGTTGATATCCATGAAGGCATCGACAGTACGGTGATGTTGCTGCAACCGCGCCTGAGAAAAGAGGGCGGCCGTTTGGGGATTGAGCTGATTAAAAATTATGCCAACTTGCCGTTAATTACTTGTTATGCGTCGCAGTTGAATCAGGTATTTATGAATATTCTTACCAATGCGATCGATGCGATGCTGTTGGCAAGAAATTGCCCGGAAACGTCTCAAAATACTCCTAATATTACAATTTCTACGGAGGTGACAGACCGCAATTCTGTAATAATCAGAATGGCTGACAGCGGGCCGGGGATGAGCACTGAGGTGCTGCACAAGATATTCGATCCGTTTTTTACAACTAAGCCGGTGGGTTCGGGCACTGGTTTGGGATTGTCTATTTCTCACTCGATTGTTGTTAGTTCTCATGGCGGAAATTTGACTTGTGTGTCTGTACCGGGAGAGGGGAGTGAGTTTGTTATTGAAATTCCGATCGCCCCCAGGCAAGTTTTGTAAAGAAAGAAAAATGGCGAATATAATGCAAATATAGGGCGAATTATAGGGCGAATAGAATTCGCTTCTACACAAACAAAGTCCGCCTCCGCGGACTAAGAAAACTGCACTTGGCGGTATAAATCCCCGATCGCAATTTCGACATCCACTGATTCCAGTTGCAAAGCATCGCCCAAACCATACTCCGACAGCACCCATAACCCTTGTTCGTTGCGCCGAAACATCTCTACTCCGGGCTGTTCAACTTGCACCAAGACATACTCTTGCAGCGTGGAAAATTGACGGTATTTAGCAAATTTTGCGCCGCGATCTAGGGCTTCAGTTGAAGGTGACAAAACTTCGATAATCAAGGAAGGAAATTGAACCAATTGCGGATCGTTATCGCGATCGTCGCAAGTTACGACAACATCAGGATAAAAATACTTTCTCCCTGGTTCTACCCGTAGTTTAACAGCTAGGATGTAAATTTCGTAGGGCAGATTAAGGCGATCGTCTAATAGCTTGAAGAAGTTGAAGGTAATTCGATTGTGATTGCGGGTTCCACCTGTCATAGCGACGACTTCGCCATCCCAATACTCGTAGCGTTCTTCTTGGGTGGGTTCCCAAGTCAGGTATTCTGCTGCGCTCATCAATTGGCGATCGGGTAAAGCAACCATGATGCGATCGGGGAATGAAGTATGTTTCTAGGATAACAGGAAGATTGGCTTCCCTGGATACTGTTGAATGAAGGGCGATCGCTCTCAAATATCAAGTTTGCTAAACCCTGATAAAATATGACATAATTGGTAAAAAATACCTTGAGGAGAAACAGATGAAAGCTGTTGAAGTATTGGGAACTATAGATGATAAAGGTCAATTATTTCTCGATCGCCCGATCGAAGACTTCCCCCCTAGCCGCGTGCGAGTGATTGTACTTTTTGCTGAAGTAGCAGAGGAAGTCGAAACCGATCCTGATGATACTCCCATTGCAGAAGTGAAAGCAAGTCTCAGGAGAGCATTAGAGGAAGCAAAAGCAGGACAACGCATCCCCCTTTCAGAAATGTGGGAGGGAATAGATGTCGAATGAAATTGCTTTCATACAGATTGATTTAACCCCTGAATACAAACGGAATTTGCGTGAATTATCAAAAAAATATCGCAATGTCAGGTTAGATACTCAGCCAATTATTGAACAATTCCAAGGGGGCAACTTTACTGGCGATCGCATCCCCGGAATGGGTGAAGATTATGTCATATTAAAGGTGAGAGTCAAAAATAGCAATATCCAAAAAGGGAAAAGCGCTGGTTATCGACTGATCTATCAAGTTGAGTCACCGAATAGCCTACTTCTATTAACCATTTATGCTAAATCAGACCGAGAAGATATTAGTCCTAATGAGATTCGTAACATCTTAGCTGAGTTAGATCGGGATGAATGATTAATGTCGGCAATTACGAGGTCAAAATAAACCAATTTAAAGAGCTTGCCGCTGAGCCTCCAACAATTCCTGAATCCCTATTTCTGCCAAGTCTAAAATTTGATTTAACTGAGGGCGACTAAAACTTCCTTCTTCCGCAGTTCCCTGGATTTCTATGATGCTCAAATCTCCATTCATTACCACATTACAATCAATTTGGGCCGCCACATCTTCAAGATAATTCAAATCTAAAAATGGCTCGCCTTCCAAAAGCCCCACAGAAACGGCGGCCACTTGACGAATAATGGGCGATCGCTCTAATTGACCTTTTTGTACCAATTTGTTCAAAGCATCAGCCACAGCCACAAACCCGCCATTAATTGAAGTTGTGCGAGTCCCCGCGTCTGCTTGCAAAACATCCGCATCCACAAGTATCGTGCGTTCGCCCAATAGCTGCATATCCAAGCACGATCGCAAACTGCGCCCAATCAACCGCTGAATCTCTTGAGTGCGTCCCGATAATTTCATAAATTCCCGCTCTTGTCGCTGCGGCGTAGATCCGGGTAACATTCGGTATTCCGCCGTCAGCCAACCTTGTCCGGTATTCTCCAGAAATCTCGGCACTCCCGGCTTGATTGTAACGCTGCAAAGTACCTGAGTATCGCCACTTTTTGCTAGCACGGAACCGCTAGCAAATTTGTTGAATTCGCGATCGAAACTAATCGGGCGAAGTTGATTTGATTTTCTGCCGTCAGGACGCTGGAAAGACATAATATTTAGGTAATTGGGAATTGGGCATTGGGAATTGGGAATTGGGAATTGGGAATTGGGAATTAATATTCCTTCTTGCTAATGACTATTGACTATTGATCAGGTTCGCGAGCGGGGACGATCGCACTAATAACTAATGATCGGGTTCGCGAGCGGGGACGATCGCACTAATGACTAATGACTAATGACTAATGACTAATGACTAATGACTAATGACTAATGACTATTTGGCGTTAGCTTCGAGAAGTTTGAGAAGATCCTGCTGGACTTGTTCTGGAGATTGATCGCCGTTGATAGTTAACAATTTGTGGCGGTATTCGTAATAATCTAAAAGAGGAATAGTCCGTTCCTCGAACAAATCGAGCCGGCGCTGTAAAATTTCTGGCTCGTCGTCCGATCGATCGCGTTCGATCGATCGACTCAGCAACACTTCATGAGGCACTTTCAGCCAAATTGCCCAATCTAGCTCCTGCGCCAAACTCTCTAATAAAAAATCCAATTCCTCAGCTTGAAAAGCCGTTCGCGGATATCCCTCCAACACCCAGCCATTAAAGACATCCCACAGCAGCAACCGGCGGCCGATAAATTTAATCAAAATTTCATCGGGAACTAGCTCCCCGGATTCCACAGAAGACACGGCCAACTTGCCCAAGTCTGTTTCACTTGCGATTTCCGCGCGCAGAATGTCCCCTAATGCCAGCAAAGGAATGCTCAAATTGTTGCACAATTGTTGTGCTTGAGTTCCCTTTCCCGCTCCTGGCCCTCCCAGAATCACCAATCTCACAGTGTTTGCTCCTAGTGCCGTGACATTCAAATTCTATGCGATGTTTACCTTTTGTTGACACTCCTGGACGCAGCCAGACTCTCAGAAACGGGGGTTTGCACCTGATAACTCTGGCACTCGATGCTGTGTTTTTGTAAAAAACCCGGTTTCTGCGTAAGTGTTTGCTTGAGTTGAAAAATCGAACTAACGACTCCGAATGCTACTGCCGCTAGCTTTTGACAATTTGTATATCTAGCGTTCGATCGGATGTACACTCGGCCCAGTACACTATATATTGTTAAGCAGGCTTCAGCCGCGCCAAGGTCGGAGCAGCAGTCAAGACTTAGTTACTAATTAAATATTGCCCTATGGTTGCTCAGTTACAAACCCCTAAACTCAATTTGACCCACAGCTTGCCCTACACCGTTGAAGGGCTGGTGCAAGTTTTTACAGGCCCGAACCGCTGCTTTTTTACCAGTGTCATGGCTCAAGCGCTCCGAATTGCAGGACAGGGAGCTCCGGTGTTGGCGGTGCAGTTCCTCAAAGGGGGCATCAATCAAGGGCATCAACATCCGGTGCGACTGGGGCAAAATTTAGATTGGGTGCGGTGCGATTTGTCTCGCTGTATTGACAAGGCCGATTTAGATGAGCTGGAAACGCGATCGATCGCACAATTGTGGGAGTACGTTCAAAAAGCGGTGCGTTCCGGCAGTTACGCCTTAATTATTCTCGACGAGTTGAGTTTAGCGGTGAATTTAGGCTTGATTCCCGAAGCAGAAGTGCTGGCATTGATTGACAGCAAGCCGCAGGATTTGGATATTATTTTGACTGGGCCTTCGATGCCGCCAGCAATTTTGGATATTGCCGACCAAGTTACTGAAATTCGCCGCAGTTAAGGACAATAGACAAGATTGCCTGAGTCCTTTTAATCAAATCAAATTTTCGGACGGGCATCCCGCCGTCCCACAAGCAAAAAAAATTGTGTGTGGGATGGGCGTCTCGCCCGTCATAGGTATTTTTGCAATATATCTAATGATTTTAGTTGCGATCGCCCACACGGGCGATCGCAATTTTTATGTATTTTATGTAAATTTTATGTAAAAAAAAGAGGCGACCGCTGAGTTCACGCGATCGCACGCCGCTTTAGCAGCGACATTACGCTGAAACTATCGGATCGAACACAACAGTCAAGCGGTCAGCCGGAACCATCCGTTTGAGAATTTTTAAATGACCGTCTGCATCAGACCAACTGCGAAATTGACCCACAATCACCTTTTCTAAATTCGGAAGCGATCGAACTATAGTCCACGGTTTGAGACGTTTTTCTTGCAACATAGTAGAGAAATCTCCTTGGTAAATTGGAGCCAAAGCCCGTCCTAATACTTTTCTACGGGTAAGGACTGGTCTGTAACTTTGTAAACTTGCCCTTCTCTCACAACATATCACAAAAAAAATCCTTTGGGATTATATCTGATTTTCTGTTCTTTTTCTACCTAATTTCTACATAATATATCCCTAAGCTGTGGCGCATTTAAATTGCATATTCGGGGCAGGCTTACGTCCCCACCCCACAAGAGTTTGATTATTTTTTGAACACCTACAATTTAAATGCAGAATAGCTTAACTCTTTAAATAATTGCCACCTTTGCCATTATTCCCCAATTCTTCCCTCTTCCTTCTTCCCTCTTCCTTCTTCCCTCTTCCTTCTTCCCTCTTCCTTCTTCCCTCTTCCTTCTTCCCTCTTCCTTCTTCCTTCTTCCCTCTTCCTTCTTCCTTCTTCCCTCTTCCTTCTTCCTACAAATCTCGCCGCGACAGCAAAAACCAGATCCCACCCAAACCCAAAACACCGCACAAAACCCCACCTTCCCATCCAAAAACAGTCCCTCCCGGCAAATGTCCAGGCTTTGCCTTAGAAGTAAAATTCAGTTCAGAATAGTATACCCACTGATTGTTAACCCACCAGCCCACTCGAACGCCAAACTTCTCCCAAACTGTAGCATCATAAACACCAGCCTTTCCCCCCGACTTAACCCACAAACCCTTTTGCACAGAAAAACCGAACCTCCGGTGACTGTGGCGTACCCAAAGTTGGTCAATCGTCTGCAAATCCTTAGCCGGAAACTTCCTAATATCTTCCTCACTCAAATAACCCCTCGAAACTTGCTGCATCACTTCCAGCATTTTTACAGAAGTTTCCTCATCAGCACCCCGCCAATTTTTAGCAGCCAGCAGCCTTTCCAACCGAGAATAATCAATCCCTTTTTCTGATTCTAAATTAACAGAAACTAGCGGATTTTGAGTCACAGGTTGGGTCGGTAAAGAAGGACTAAGAACTGTTGCCTGCTGCAATTGAAAATCAGGTGGAACAACAACAACAGGTTTTAAAAATTCAAACACTTCCATAGAAGACTTGTAGCGGTCTTTCACATATTCCTGAATCAACTTATCTAAAATCTGACCTAAATCCTCGCTAATCTTGGTTCCTTTCGGCAAAGCCTCCCTCCAAAGCCAGCGACCTTCGAGCGGATCGTAAAGGTCATCGTGAATGTCCCCGTAGATATCCAAATAAGGCATAACAGAAGTCAGCAAGCGAATGCAAGTCACCCCCAAACTGTAAAGGTCGCTAGCCGGAACAGCCATACCATGTCGCTGTTCTAGAGCTGCATAACCCGGAGTGCCCAACTTAGTACCCGTTTTGGTCGGAGCCTCAGCTACTACCTGTTTGGACACCCCAAAATCTATTAGCACCAACTTGCGATCGCGATTGCGGCGGATCACATTTTCCGGCTTAATATCCCGGTGAATGACATTGCGTTCGTGAACAAAATTCAGCAAAGGCAACAAATCTAACAGCAGTTCCCTAGTTTTAATTTCGCTATAAGCACCGTACTTTTCTAACTCATCCTTTAAATTATTGCCATCAATAAATTCTTGCACTAAATACAATCGCCCATCTTCCTCAAAATAAGAAATTAGCTGAGGAATTTGTGGGTGTTTCAGTTCGTAAAGCCGCCTTGCCTCTTGTTCAAACAGTCGAACATACTTTTTAAAATGAGCGGGCTTCCGCTGAAACTCCTGCGGTGGCGACAACTGTTTGATAACGCACAATTCTTCAAATTTTCCATGATTGACAGCTCTAAAAGTCCTGCCAAATCCTCCATCGCGCAGTGGTTCAGTTGCTGCATAAAGGTCTTTTAGCAGCAGCTTGGAACCACAATTAAGACAATACTTTGTGCCTGGTGGGTTCTGACGCTTGTCTCTTGGGCAATCGAGATTAAGGCAGTATGTCATATATTAAAAAAATGCGAACAAAATTATACTCAGGGTGTCATTTTATTCAAGAGTCCGATCGCTAGCTGGTTTTTGTGGAGGCGAGATCCCGAACCTTACCTTACGGAGGTGGCAGCTATCAGGGGCGATCGCACGCGCGGGCGCTCTCGCCAGACTGTCCCTGAGCAAGTATACCTCTGTTGAGGGTTTGACCTCAAACTCGAAGTCCAAATCTAAGCTTAAACTGCGATCGGCGCAATAGATTTAATTTAGGGGTCAAATAGCCAGCAGATCAAACAGAAATAGTAATTTATTACCAGCTCAGTTAGCTCTGCAACGCCGAAAAAAAAACTGAGGATTCCGCCTGAGATATAATTTTATTGACAGAGAGAATCAGACTAACGGGATCTGCGGCTGCCACCTGTGTTCGCGCGGCGAAGCTATCCCGTGGGGAATCGACCTTAATATTTGACAAGTATAAAAGTTTACCAAACCCTGCAAAATCAACAATCCCAAACTACCCAACTTTCCCCAGGTTAAAATAAATACTAGCTTGCTCGATCGCCATCCGATCGCGATCGCGACAATCAGCTAGTTTAAGCTGTTTCCTTTTTTCAGCTATTACCAGTTACATTTATTGCGCTCCGTCTACTTAATTAGGAACTGCCAGTGACACCAAAACTACAGCCATCTCAAACTCCCAACTCCCGCAACAAAAAATCATCCAAAGTACCCTGGTTCGAGCGGTTAATGGCAGTGCTTGCCCTAGGGAATTTAAGCCTAGTATTATTTGACATAAGTTACGTCCCTGGGCGAAATTTCTACTTCCGGCAACTACCAGTCCTCACCCAAATATACGACCCATTTAAAGGAATTACACCCCACAGAGAAACCCAGAAATATCTAGAAACCTTAGAAGAATTAAAAAATCAAGTAGTGCAAACAGGCTTGCCCTCTCCCCAAGTAGCAGCCAAATTGCAGGAAATAAACAATCTAAGCGCGAACATGATCGACGAAGATCCGTTTCGAGTAGCATCAAAAAGCGGCACCCTAGAAAAAATTAAAGACCGGATGCGCGATCGCACCCCCAATCCGCAACAATCCGCAAAACAATCATTCAAAACATTCTGGAGCCCTGAGTATTTAAGCAAACAAGGCTGGCAACAAGAAATCACTTGGTTTGACGCCAAAATCAAGCCATTAATCGCCATCAACTATTACCGTGAGATCGGAGAAAACGGCGAATTTACCGACAAGTTCTGGCAAATCGACCTGCCATTTATTGCCATATTCGCGATCGAATTTCTAGCCCGTACCTACTTGATCAGCCGCCGCCACCGCAGCGTCACTTGGCGAGCAGCCATGCTCTGGCGTTGGTACGACATCTTCCTGCTCCTTCCCTTCTGGCGCTTGTTGCGAATATTACCCGTCACAATTCGCATCCACCAAGCCAAAATGCCCGACCTCCAACCCATACGCACCCAAATCAGCCGGGGTTTCGTCGCCAACTTCGCCCAAGAATTGACCGAAGTAGTAGTAATTCAACTCATCAACCAGATGCAACAATCAATTACCACAGGCGAACTCACTCGTCAACTCTTTCAATCTCAAAAACAGCGCTATCTAGACATCAACAATATCAATGAAATAGAAGCGATCGCCACCCATCTAGTCCAAATCACCGTCTACAAAGTCCTACCCCAACTCCAGCCAGACCTAGAAGCCCTGCTTCGTTACAATATAGAAATGTTTCTCAAACAATCCCCCCTCTATCAAGGATGGAAGCAAGTACCCGGACTGGGAAACCTGCCCGCACAACTAGCAGAGCAATTAGTTGCAGAACTCTCCAAATTAGTCACCATCGGCCCCCAAGATGCCTACGAAGCCTTTAAAATCGCCAGCGAAGACCCCGTAGGTACTAAACTCTCAAGCCAGCTAGTCCAACATTTCGGGCAAGCTTTGGGAGCCGAACTGCAACAGCAGCAAACCTGGCAAGAAATACAAATCTTGCTGTGTGATTTCCTCGAAGAGTTCAAAATCAACTACATCCAGCGGTTGAGCGAAGAAGACTTCGAGAAAATTTTAGAACAAGCCAAAGAACTGCAACGGATAGCCCCGCGTTAGGGCAAGTCTCCCCACAGAATGCCCCCTCGGTAGCGGTACAACACCGCTTCCACGAACAACCGATTGTAGGCAGGCTGTCGAACACAAATAACCTTCACATCCCGGCAACAAATCTTTGATCCTTTTCCACTGTTCATCCCGTAGGGCATAACGGCGACTTGTCATGACGATCGAATCCTTCTAGTCGGCTGTATCTGCTGCACCGCATTACTTATTTTTTTCTTCCGCTATTAGTAATTAGCAATTACCCTGCTGTAACTCCTGCAAATGAAACTTGCTGGACTTGTAAACTTTCATGTGCGATCGGCATTGTCTACGAGAGTCATCGGCAGGGTTGTGCATCAAATCTTCAGCGCGGTAGTTAGTTAGACCGCCGTTAGGGTTCTCAGCGGCCTGGCGTGTCATTTTTTTAGCGAGAGAGGGATCAAATTTTTAGACGTATATTATATCAATTTATATGTAAGTTTAATGAAATTATACTTTTCAAGGCCAATCTGTAAAGTAAAGTTAAAAACTACTACAAATAGCTCTAAACCAAGTAATCTATTAGATATGATTGCTAACTGCTTTTGTCAAGGATAAAATTTTTTATAAATACTCGTGAAAAAATCAGGCGTGCATCTTTAGTAAGCTATAATTATAACGATTTCATAGTAAACACGTCAGGAGCCATGCTTGTTCAAGCAAGTTACTGTCTAAAAATTTTCAATAACTATTATAGATTGCTTTTCAATATATATTGCCTCAGCCTCATTTCACTAAATCCACTGAGATTTTTCAGCCAACTCGTTACCCTAGGGGTAACACCAATCAATGTCACACACATCTCCAACCACTTTTCTGTCAAACCGTTCTCAAAAAAAGCTGTCACTTCGCCTGATTTTGGTATTGCCATTCGTCGTGCAAATCTTTGCTGCTGTCGGGCTAACAGGCTGGCTATCCTTACGCAACGGGCAAAAAGCAGTCAACGAAGTTGCTAGCCAGTTGCGGAGTGAAATTACGGCCCGCATCCATCAGCAGCTCAACACATACCTAGATACAGCCCCTCGCGTTAATCAACTGAATGCCAATGCGATTCGACTAGGATACTTAAATCCCGACGACTTAGAGAGTGCAGAGCGCTATTTGTGGGAGCAAATTCAAGTTTTTCCTTCTCTGCCCAATATGGGTTTTGCGACTAAAACTGGAGAGTTCATTGCCATTGAACGCCAAGAGAATGGCCAAGTAGTTTTTAAAATAGCAGACAAAGAGCATCGGAATGAACTTCATATTTATGAATCTGATAGCAAAGGCAATCAAACGAAGCTTTTAAAAATCTCCCGTAACTACAATATACTCAGCCGTTCATGGTATAAAGACAGTGTACGCTTAGGCAAGCCCAGATGGAGCGAAATTTTTTCGCTTACAGGTCAGAAAACGCTCTCCCTTCCTGCCGGACATCCAGTTTATGACGAAAGTGGCGAGCTGCGCGGGGTATTCGTTGCTAATTTTCTGATCTCTTTCCTTAGTGACTTCCTGCACAGCTTAAACATCGGTCGTTCAGGACAGACATTCATTATGGAACGTTCTGGACTCCTAGTAGCCAGTTCAACTCTCAAAGAAGCATTTATCACCAACAATGACCAGCTCGATCGCCTGAATGCTTTAGATAGCAGAGATGATTTAATTCGGCTGACAACAGCACAGTTAAAAGAACACTTTGGCGACCTCACTAAAATTAGCAAATCTCAGCAAATAGATTTTACGATCGCCGGCCAGCGGCAATTCCTCCAAGTTATGCCCTTTCAGGATAGCCGAGGATTGGACTGGCTGATCGTGGTCGTAGTTCCTGAAAGCGATTTCATGGATCAAATTAACGCCAATACCCAGACTACCATTTTGTTGTGTTTGGGAGCCTTGGCGCTGGCTACCGTTCTGGGAATCTTAACCGCACGCTGGATTACCAGCCCGATTCTCAGTTTGAGCGCAGCTTCTAGAGCGATCGCCAGTGGAGACTTAGAAAAAAATGTAGAGGTAAAAGGCATAAAAGAACTAGAAGTTCTGGCTCAGTCTTTCAACCTGATGGCACAACAGTTGCGCGAATCCTTTGAGGCGCTAGCCAAGACCAATTCCGAGCTAGAAATCCGAGTAGAAGAACGCACCGCCGAACTGACGGAAGCCAAACAAATCGCTGATAGTGCCAACCAAGCTAAAAGTGAATTTTTAGCGAATATGAGTCACGAATTGAGAACGCCACTCAATGGAATTTTAGGATACGCTCAAATCCTAGAACGCTCAAAAACGATGGCTCCGAAGGAACTCCAAGGCATCAGCATTATTCACAAGTGTGGTTCCCACCTGCTAACCCTGATCAATGACATCTTAGACCTCGCTAAAATTGAAGCCCAGAAATTGGAACTGTACGCGAAAGATTTCCATTTTCCTTTCTTTTTGCAGGGAGTCGCGGAAATCTGCCGCATCCGAGCCGAACAAAAAGGAATTGCTTTTGTGTATCTACCCAGTTCTGAAATGCCTCGTGGCATCCACGCTGACGAAAAACGGTTGCGACAGGTACTCATTAACTTACTGAGCAATGCAATTAAGTTTACCGACTCTGGAGGGGTGACTTTTAAGATAGAATATCTGGAAAAGGGGACAGGTAAAAAGGTAAAAAGCAATGAGCAAAAGCCAGCCTCACCAATTCACAAAATTCGGTTTCAAATTGAAGATACTGGTGTTGGCATGACACTAGAACAAGTGAAAAAAATATTTTTGCCTTTTGAACAGGTAGGAGACAGCAAGCGTCAGGCGGAAGGAACCGGGCTCGGTTTAACAATTAGCCAGAAAATTGTTGAAATGATGGGTAGTACCATTCAAGTAAAAAGTCAGTCAGCAGCAGGCAGTGTTTTTTGGCTAGATTTGGATTTACTGGAAGCGGCAGATTGGGAAAATACAGCCACGATTGCCAAGCAAAGAAAGCTGGTTGGCTACCAAGGTAGAAAGCAGAAAATTTTGGTTGTGGATGACAAATGGGAAAACCTCTCCGTCATTGTCAATCTCCTGGAACCCCTCGGCTTTGAAGTAACCGAAGCTAAAAACGGTCAAGAAGGTTTAGAAAAAGTAGAAGAGTTTCAGTTCGATTTGATTATCACTGACTTGGTGATGCCAGTGTTGGATGGCTTTGAGATGATGCGCCGTATCCGAAATTTGTCACACTATAAAGACGTGGCAATCATTGCTTCATCTGCTAGTGTATTTGCTACCGATCAACATAAAAGTTTGGAGGGTGGAGCCAACGATTTTATTGGTAAGCCAGTGCAGGCAGAAGAGCTATTTGAAATGTTGCAAAAATATTTTAAAATTGAATGGATATATGACGAGATAGAGAAGGAACAAAGCAGCACAATTCCCCTTTCCTCTGATTCTCTATCACTTTCTAAATCGACCTCTGTAGTGGCTCCCCCACCAGGAGAAATGGAACTCCTATTTGAACTGGCGATGAGAGGCAACGTGAAAGGAATTGTGAAGCGCAGCGAGCATCTAGAGAAGTTGGATCAGAAATTTGTGTCCTTTGCTGTTGAGCTGCGCCAGTTAGCGCAAGGCTATCAGATCAAAAAAATCAAAGAGTTTATTACATCCCACAGGATAGAAAAAGAATGAAGGCAGCAAATAGGGAAACAAGTAGCATCTTAATCGTCGATGATAATCCTAGCAATCTCGACGTGCTTTCTGAAGCTTTAACTGGTTCTGGATGGGAGATATTGGTAGCAACTGATGGCGAAACTGCGATCGAACAGGCTGAATATAGTCAACCTGATTTGATTCTGTTAGATGTGATGATGCCAGGAATTGACGGGTTTGAAACCTGTCGTCGGCTAAAGGCAAGTCTGTTGACAACCGAAATTTCGGTAATTTTTATGACGGCTCTTTCTGACATAGGAGATAAGGTCAAAGGCTTTAATTTAGGGGCTGTGGATTACATTACTAAGCCCTTTGAACAAAAGGAGGTGTTAGCTCGCGTCAACCTCCATTTAAAACTGCGTTCTCTTACTAAAAATCTGGCAGATCAAAATCTGCTTCTCAAACGGGAAATAGAAGACAGGCTCGCAGCAGAAGCAGCGTTACATCAGCTCGCGCAGGAGTTAGAAAAACGGGTAGAAGAACGAACTGCTGAACTTTCTCAAGCTTTGGATAATCTTAAAAAAGCTCAAGTGCAAATCGTTCAAAGTGAAAAGATGGCTTGCCTTGGTCAACTTGTAGCTGGGGTGGCTCACGAAATTAACAATCCAGTTAGTTTTATCTCCAATAATATCCCTATTGCCAAGGAATATATTGCCGATTTGATCGGGATGACTCGGCTTTGCCAGCACAACGTTACTTCGACATCAGAATTTGAGGATAAGTCCCAGGAGATTGAGTTAGATTTTATTGTTGAAGATTTGCCAAAAATTATTGATTCAATGGCGGTGGGAACAGAGCGACTTTACAATCTTTCTATGTCACTGCGTAATTTCTCTCGGTTGGATACATCGGCACTAACGCCAGTGAATATTCACGATGGGCTAGATAGTACGTTATTAATTTTAGGGCATCGGCTGAAATCTAAAGGAAGTTTCCCAGGAATTGCAGTGATTAAAGAGTATGGCGAATTGCCCCTAGTTGAGTGTTATCCGGGGCAACTGAATCAGGTGTTTATGAATATATTGGCGAATGGAATTGATGCTTTAGAAGAGTCTACGATTAGTTGTCCGCTGTGCGGGGAAAAGAAACAAAGCAATGACAGTCCACAGATTCGGATCTGCACTGAAATGCTTCAGGATGACAGAGTGGTGATTCGGATTGCTGATAATGGGGTTGGGATAACTCAGGAAGTAATGCAGCATTTATTCACGCCGATGTTTACTACTAAATCAGTGGGTAAAGGGACAGGTTTAGGTTTGTCGATTAGCCGTGAGATTGTAGAAGCAAAACATGGTGGTACGCTGACCTGCATTTCCTCGCCCGAATGGGGGGTAGAGTTTGTAATTGAGCTTCCTATTCAGCATTAGTAATGGGGATTTTTTATGGTGAATCTTAGTTTGGCTGTTTTGTCAATATACCGTTAATTTGACGATCGCCCATGTCGAATCTACCAATCACCATCACTCTCAAGCTCTTCACCCCCTATCAAGAAGCAGAGGGCTTGTCCGAACTGAAATTAGAATTTCCCAAAGAAACCTCCGTATCGCAAGTCCTAGAACGCCTGAGTGCCACTCCCCCCCTGTTCTAGGCTCGATCGCACCGGCTTCGGTATCAACCAGGAATTTGCCCTCGCCCCACTCCAAAACGGTGATCAAGTCGTCCTTATTCCCCCTGTCAGCTCTCCCCTTCTGCCCTCGGACAGTCCGCCGATGGCGATCGGTTTGTCACCGGGCGGGCGATCGAGCTAAAATGAAAAATGAGGCACACTTCGATCGGAAGCAGGTCTCAAACTTCTTGGAAGAAATTGTTTTACCTAGGAGTGGGTCAAGCCCACTTTTTTTGTTGCATTAGTCGCAGGAAAAGAGAGCTGGGCGTCAGACTTGCCAGTTGAAGACTGATCCAGTAGGGATAATTCCCCCGCTTGAGATTCCCAGCAGGGATGCTGGCTAAGTCCCAAAGTTGAAGACGAAAGTCGCAGCAACCCAATAAAACCACCTCAAAGCAAAGCAATCTCAACACCTGATTTTTCCTTGCCCGTGTCCGAGTTCAGGAGTGTTAACTTAAATATTCGATATGACTCATCCCCTAATCCCACAAATCATTGACTTAGCTACCCCCGTTGCGGAAACACTGGGATTGGAAGTAGTGGGAGCAGTGTTTCACACCAACCAAAATCCCCCCGTCTTGCGGGTAGACATCCGCAACATCGAGCAAGACACAGGTTTAGCCGACTGCCAGCGGATGAGCACAGCTCTCGAAGCCGAGTTAGACGCAGCCGACATCATACCCGACGCCTACGTGCTAGAGATTTCCAGTCCCGGAATATCCCGATTGCTCAGTAGCGATCGAGAATTCATTACTTTTAAAGGTTTCCCCATCACAGTCAAAACCACCGAACCGGACTCGCGAGTCAAAGAGTGGAAAGGACTACTTGTGGGCCGGGATGAAACAACTGTTTATCTCAATCAAAAAGGGCGACAGGTTAAAATTCCCCGCCCTCAGATTGTCAAAGTTGAACTAGACGAAGGAAAGGAGTAGTAAAGGTCAATTTTGAGTTTTGAGTTTTGAGCTGTAGGGGCAGTGGATGGTGCGTTCCCGCCCGATTTGAGTGTTGAGATTGCCTCGCAGCAAGCTGAAAATGCTTCGCTGCGAGTTAATTTTTAAGAATCACATCTTTAGCAGCGGGGTTGAATTGGCACAATAAATAAATTGTTACAGCACCCAGATTTCCTAAGCCTATCCTGCAACTGATCAATCATCAGTCATCACTTTTTCTCGAAAATCACCAATTACTGATTACCGATTACCAGTTACGTATTGTCAAAACAAAAAAAGGAGTGTTTTATATGTCAATGGTTCCCCTCCCAGGACTCAAAGAAATGGTCGAAGGTATTAGCAAAGAGCGAAATTTACCCAAACACGCCGTCCAAGCAGCCTTGCGAGAAGCCCTGCTCAAAGGATACGAGCGCTACCGTCGCACCCAAAAACTAGATCACTTCAGCGAAGAATACTTCGACAACTTTGATGTAGAACTGGACGCAGAACAAGAAGGTTTCCGCGTTTTAGCGAACAAAACTATTGTCGAAGAAGTCACCAATCCCGATCACGAAATATCACTTTCGGAAGTGCAAGAAGTAGCCACGGAAGCTCAGCCTGGGAGCATCGTGCTCGTAGACGTAACACCAAATCAAAAAGAATTTGGTCGCATGGCTGCCATCCAGACCAAACAAGTTCTCGCTCAAAAATTGCGCGACCAACAGCGCAAAATGATTCAAGAAGAGTTTAAAGATTTAGAAGAAACTGTTCTTCAAGCCAGAGTTCTCAGGTTTGAGAGGCAGTCGGTAATTTTAGCAGTTACCAGCAGCTTCGGTCAGCCCGAAGTAGATGCCGAACTCCCGAAGCGCGAACAGTTGCCCAACGATAATTACCGGGCAAATGCTACATTCAAGGTTTATCTCAAAAAAGTAGGCGAAGGCTCCACGAGAGGGCCGCAGTTACTTGTTTCTAGAGCTGACGCAGGTTTGGTGGTTTACCTGTTTGCTAACGAAGTGCCAGAAATAGAAGACGGAGTAGTCAGAATTGTTGCGGTAGCCAGAGAGGCAAATCCTCCCTCGCGGCACGTCGGCCCCCGGACTAAAATAGCAGTAGATACTCTCGATCGCGACGTAGACCCCGTAGGAGCCTGCATCGGAGCGCGGGGATCGCGAATTCAGGTAGTAGTCAACGAATTGCGTGGCGAAAAAATAGATGTGATCCGCTGGTCTCCAGATCCCGCAACTTATATCGCTAATGCTTTGAGTCCTGCTAGAGTAGATGAAGTGCGTTTGGTTGCCCCAGAAGGCAGGCGCGCTCACATTTTGGTCGCTGAAGACCAACTGAGTCTTGCCATTGGTAAAGAAGGTCAGAACGTCCGCCTCGCAGCCCGCCTGACTGGTTGGAAAATCGATATCAAAGATATTGCTAAGTACGATCGCGACGCCGAAGACACCAAATTGGCAGCAGAAGCAAGCAGGCTCGAAGAACTAGCAGGGGACTATTACGAAGACGAAGACGAATCATCAGGCTTCGACGGCGAGGAGGAAAACGCAGAATATGAGACCCAAGAGGCGGCGGCCACGGACGAAACCGCAGCCACAGTCTAAAAACTGCGACACTCACTCTTATTTGATTGACGGAGAGACAAGGAGGAAAAGTCCCCACTATCCCTCTCTCCCCCTTTCCCACTCTCCGCTTCTTACTCCGATGAAACTGAACTACCGGTGTTGCGCAAGTTGTCGAAAAATAGGTACTAAGGAAGCTTTTTGGCGAGTAGTCAGGCTCTATCCTTCTCATCAGGTACAATTAGATCGCGGCCTCGGTCGTTCCGCTTATCTTTGTCCGGCGAGCGAATGCCTCAAAGCAGCTCAGAAAAAAAATCGACTTGGGCGATCGCTCAAAGCGCCTGTGTCTGACGAACTGTACCAAACACTTTGGCAGCGTTTAGCCACATCTGACTGTACATCTGACTTACGCTCGACCTGGCGCCAAAGCGACAATAGTTCGGCCTCGACTGTATAAACCTTCGCGGGCAGCCCTACCAGTAATTACCGGTAGCGCCAGCTCTAAAACCCCAATCCGATCGGCCCACCAGTCTGGAAAGATTTGTGTCAGATTAGATAAGGGTAGGGTACTAGCAGAGGTATCCTCAAGGTGGAAAGGTAAACTTGGAAGCTGGATTTGTGGCTGTTGCTAAAATTCAGACTTGAGAGTTCCAAATTCCTAAAAAGACTTGAGAATTCTACAACCGCAGAGTTCAGCCAGTTGCATCTTTTAGATCAAATTGCTGAGCGAGTACCAAAACCCCGATTCCTGACACTGAATCAATCACAGCGAATGATGTCGTCATTAGAACAAAAAATCAAAATGTAAAAACTGGTTGGCACAAAAGAGGGCAGAGTGGATGAACAACGGCAAAGTAAGAATTTACGAATTATCACGGGAACTAAATTTGGATAATAAAGACATCTTGGCAGTTTGCGAGCGGCTCAATATTTCAGTCAAGAGCCACAGCAGCACAATTACAGAATCAGAAGCAGAACGCATTCGCAAAACAGCGGAAAAATACGTAGCCAGCCACTCTTCCCCCGGCAAGCCAGCTCCTACCGAAAGAGCAGCAGCGCCATCTAGAGAATCTGGCCCTCACCCTAACGACCAACAAAAAAAGCAGCAAATTTTAGAAATACGCAGTCCAAAAGTACGGCCGGCTGGTGCTTCATCCCAGCCTGCGGGCAACGAGGAGCAACAAACCCAGCCTGGGGCCACCGTGGCAACTCCTCCCAAATCGCCCGCCTCTCAACAACTCCAGTCTCCAGCTAAACCAAATATCAATCGACCTGTACTGTCGAAGCCAAATGTCGCTGTCTCGGCGGCTCCTTCAGAAACAGTGTCGGAAATAGTGTCGGAAACAGTGTCGGAAACAGTGTCGGAAACAGTAGGTGCGATCGCCGATGAAGTAACCGCCGAGGCTCAAGCACCTGCGGCACTTCAACAACCGCCGTCGTCCAAGGCTCCCGAACGCACCCAGCGCCCGCCGGTCGCCCCTCCAGCGCCGCCCGGGGCAAAACTCACGTCGCCGCCAGTCAGAGGAGCGTCGGACTCGGCGACGCGCAACGCCCCAAATCTGGGAAACAAGCCCGTACTGAAACTTGCCAGAACTGAGCAAGAACAATCAGAACAGGGAGAAACTCTGGAAGCGCCGGCGAAACCGAGCCGCCCCAGCAGACCTGCACCAGGAGGTAGCGACGCCCAAAGACCTCGCCCAGGTGCTGGTGGGCCAGTTAAAACGGCACTTGCCGATCGACCCCAACAAGGCCCACGCCGGAGCCTTGCCCCCGCAACTTCAGCCGCCGGGCTGCGGAGCCGGGGCGGTGACAGCGCAACCACAGGAGAAGACGGAGACGATCTCGAAGACGATACGCCGTTGCTGGATACTCCTCTCCTCACCAGGCCGACACTGCCTGTTCCTCGCAAAAAGACCCAGGTCGTTTGGGAAGAAGATGATGACGAAAACTCAGATGCTGCCAAAGCTGCCAAAAAGGTCAAGCAGGCACGTTCTCGCCTCAAACCAATTGACGAGGATGACGATGACTTAGAAAACGGCTTGGATATGCCAGCACCGGTCACGGTCAGCCTGTCCCTAGCCCGCCCAGCTAAAGCGAAAACCCCAGCACCACCTAAGTCAACACCAACTCCGGGCGCACCCGGCAGCAGTGGCAAAAATAAGAGACCAGGCCCTTCTCACGATAAGAGCTCTTCTAGTTCTTCCGGGGGACGCGGCAACCGGGGTAAAACAGCCGAAGCTAAGGTAGAACGTCCAGAAAAACTGCTACTGAGCAGACCGATGACCGTTCAAGAACTAGCAGTTACTTTGGCTGTTCCCGAAACCGAAATTATTAAGCGGTTGTTCTCTAAAGGTATTGCGGTCAATATTACCGAAACCCTGGACATTCCAGCGGTGAGGATGGTAGCCGAAGAAATGGGTGTAGAGGTAGAAACTCCAGAAAAGGTGGCCCCAGCAGAAAAACTGATCGAGATGCTGGACGCCACCGATATGGAATACCTCCAGCGCCGTCCGCCAGTGGTAACGATTATGGGTCACGTGGATCACGGCAAAACTACGTTGCTCGACTCGATCCGCAAAACAAAGGTGGCTCAGGGAGAAGCTGGGGGGATTACTCAGCACATCGGTGCTTACCACGTGGATGTGGTACACGAAGGCAGGAGCCAGCAGGTTGTATTTTTGGATACACCGGGCCACGAAGCCTTTACAGCAATGCGGGCTCGTGGAACGCGGGTTACTGACATCGCCATCTTGGTGGTGGCGGCGGACGACGGCGTGCGACCTCAGACAATTGAAGCTATCAGTCACGCGAAAGCGGCAAAAGTGCCAATTGTCGTGGCTATTAATAAAGTTGACAAGGAGGGCGCTCAGCCGGAACGGGTGAAGCAAGAGCTGACTGAGTACGGCTTGGTCGCAGATGACTGGGGCGGTGATATCACGATGGTTCCAGTCAGCGCTATTCGAGGCGAAAACCTCGATACGCTGTTGGAAATGATTCTGACAGTCGCGGAAATGGAAGACCTCTACGCTAACCCCAACCGACCTGCTAAGGGTACGGTGATTGAAGCTCACCTCGACAAGGCAAGAGGGCCTGTGGCAACTCTGTTGGTGCAGAACGGTACTCTGCGAGTGGGCGATATTGTGGTCGCAGGCTCTGCTCTGGGCAGGGTGCGGGCAATGATCGATGACCGGGGCGCTCATGTAGAGCAAGCAACTCCATCCTTCGCGGTGGAAGTGCTGGGCTTACGGGAAGTTCCTCGCGCTGGAGACGAGTTTGATGTCTTCGCCAACGAAAAAGAAGCAGCGGCGATCGCCAGCGGAAGAGCTACATCCCAACGAGATTCCCGTCTGCTGCAAGGCGGCCGGATCAGCCTCAGCGGCTTCTCTCAACAAGCTAAGGAAGGCGTTCTTAAGGAACTCAACTTGATCTTGAAGGCAGATGTCCAAGGCTCCCTCGAAGCAATTGTCGGCGCTCTGACTCAACTTCCTCAAAAAGAAGTTCAACTCCGACTGCTGCTATCTGCTCCAGGAGAAGTCACTGAAACGGATATTGACCTCGCCGCCGCCAGTAATGGTGTGATTATCGGGTTCAATACTAATCTCGCTACCGGCGCTCGCCAAGCAGCCGACCAAGCGGGCGTTGACGTGCGGGAATACAGCATCATCTACAACCTCTTGGATGACATTCAAGGGGCAATGGAAGGTCTGCTGGAACCCGAACTGGTGGAAGAACCTCTGGGTCAAGTGGAAGTCCGTGCTGTCTTTGCGATCGGTCGCGGGGCTGTGGCTGGATGTTATGTACTCTCAGGCAAGGTCGTCCGTAACTGTAAGGTTCGGGTGCGCCGCGGCAACAATGTCGTTTACGAAGGTGTCCTCGACTCCCTCAAACGGATGAAGGAAGATGCCAAGGAAGTCAATACTGGATACGAATGCGGTATTTCCTTGAGCGGGTTTAGCGACTGGGCGGATGGCGATCTGATTGAAGCCTACCGGATGGTTACTAAGCGCCGCACGCTATCTCAATAGTTTTGAGTTGTGAGTGTTGAGTTGGAAGAGAAGTTTTGAGTGAAGGGCACTAAATGGCCTCTAGCTCTTAACTATTCTCTTCACTCAATATTCCAAAACTCATCTGGCAGTTGGCAGTTGGCAGTTGGCAATTGGCAGTTGATAGTTGGCAGTTGGTAGTTGGTAGTTGACAGTTGATAGTTGGCAGAAGGAACTTCCTAATCGTCTTTACTCTTGCTTAAAATTCAAAATTCGGTCACTCCAGTAAGAATTACCGAAAGAAACCGGATTTATGATCAGAAGTCTTCGGTTTGACCGCTAAATATTTACTCCTCGCACCTGGTTTCAGAGTCAAGAGTGCATCCAAAAAGCTCAAAGTTAAAAATTAAAAATTCATAACTAATAATTAATTAAAGTGCGTTCTTTTTGGTCAGATCCTTTCTTGTGGATTCACCTTTCTGGGGCGGCTGCGTTGCCGATTTTCCTCGGACTGTGCTTGCTGGGACTCGCAGTGGGTTCTCCCATGCTCCCTGTCTGGTTAGAAGTGTTTTTAGTGGCTGTAGCAGGTATTGCTCCTGTGCTTTGGATGCAGTTGTTCCGCCCTTTTTACATTTTTAGTATTTTAGTTGTGGCGGTGAAACCACAGAATTTAACACCTTCACAGCAGCAGATTCTGACTCGGTTTAAAACTAAGTTAAATCAAGGACTTGCTCTTTTTGTCGCTGTTTTGCTAGCAGTAATTTTGTGGCAGATATACCGATTTGCTCCCCTGGCTGCTGGGGTGGCTCCGTTTCCTCCTTCCTGGCGGTGGGCTGGATTGTTGTTGGCAGCTTCGGCTTTTTTAGCTAGCAATTTGTTTTTGCAGGTGTCTGCTAGTGTGATGGCTGTTTTGCTGACAGCGGAATCAGAATTTGCAGCGACAAAGCCTCATGTTTTAGAAAAAATTAGGCAGGATTTTACGATCGCAGGTTGGCAAGTCGATCGACTTTTGCCTGCTTTTGCGGGCGAGAAAACTGTCACTCCCCGTGCACCCACAGAGTCAATCCCACCAGCAGAAATCATCAAAAATTCGTCACCCAGCAGTATAGTCAACCCAGAACCTGCTGACACCAACGGCGCTACATCTCTACCCCAAAAGTAGATCAAAAAGTAAAATTAAAAATAAAGAGGCAAAAAAGTGTAGTTTAAGCTACTTCACTTTCGACAAATGTATGCAGTCAAAAAAATAGCTAATGCCCAGGCTCAGATTGAAATTATTAATAGTCTTAATATTGAATTTTTAATCGCAAGTTGTGGATATTTTAGGTTGGCTATTTGGAGAGAAGAATCTATAATAGAGAGAGTCAAGGTAAGCTTTCAATCCTTACAGGGGATTAAAACAGAGGTATAACAATATGGCGAATTATCTACCGATCGCACAAGAACCTCAAGCCGTAGAGCCGATCGAGCTTTGCAAAGATTCTGAAATCTGGGGCAGTCTCAAATCTGCGATCGGCGCAAGCTCAGGATTTCAACGCTGGCAGCTAGAACTCAATTTTGAGAGTCAGCAGCAAAATGTCACCATCGATCAGCGGGTTCGCTCTTATCTGCGCGAAACTTTAGAAACTTTGGCTTACTGAGCGTAGCAAGACCAGAGATTGTAATGGTTTGTGAAATTCAACGTCAAATTCCGCCCCTATCCCCTCCAATATGCTACGTGAGTGAACTCTCAACTTCGGAGTTCAATATTGCAGGGGAGAATGCTTTGACATCAGCGCCGGGGCTATTTAGTTTTTATTTGATCTTCATTTTTTGGAGAATCTGCTCTCGACGCCTAGCAGCAACTTGCGGCCAAGTCAACTCCAAAGCTCGCTGGCGGGCGGCGGCTCCCATCTTAGCCCGCAAATCAGGAGAATTAGATAATTTTCGCAGTCCCTCCACCCAGGCGTCAGTATCGTAGGGTTCAAGAATTATGCCGTCAATGCCATCACGCACAATACCGCCTCCTCCCATCGGCGAAGCAAGAATTGGCAAACCATGACCCATTGCCTCATAGATGACGAGTGCGCTACCTTCCTCAAGACTGGGAAAGGCAAAAAAGTCAGCTTCGCGATAGGCAGAACTGTAGTCCACAGCATGATCAAAGTGAACTACATCAGGACGTTTCAGCCAATGACTGCAAGTTTGAGCGATCGCAGGCTCGATCGATCCAAAAATTGTCAGCGTTCCCTTAATCCCAGCTAGCTCCCAAGCCCGCAACAGCAGATGAACCCCTTTGCGGACGCAGACAAAACCCAAGAAAAGGACGTTAACTTCCTCCTTGGGCGGTTTCTGGAATTGATAATTGGGGAAACGCTGAGGCGACCAACCTTCTGTCGTTACAAGTATTTTCTCTTCAGGAACTCCGGCTGCTTGAAACGATTTTGCTACGATCGGACTAGGACAAAACAGAAAATCAATTACCTTGAGTTTTTCCTTTTCATTCTGAATGCTTTCTGCGGTAATTGTGTGTTGAGGTTCCAATCCCAAGCGAGAGTAAGCATCGTCAAGGATTCTCTTAGCTTTGCTTTGATAACAATTAACTTGCTCCTCAAAAATAGGCTTGTTGTGCTTGTAAACGTTCTTTGCAATATCTACTGAGAGACCAGGCCACAAGTAGGCAACATCAAAATCTTTGAGATCTTTGAGAAAACGCTTCTCTGTCTTGACGATCGGAAGACTAGGACTGCGGTAATATAGGTTTTTCAGAAATGATGGAATTGCTTCAACTACATTGGGGCCACGACACTCGCGATCGCAACTTGGAACAACCATGCGAGCCTTCAGTTCAGGGCCTTGCCATTCTTTGCACACTGAAAAAAATACGCCGCTGATGCCTCGGTTAGTCGAATGTATTGGGAATACAGCACTCAATTTTAACATAACATTAATCTGCAATATTACTCAAAGTGGTCAGTATCATTAAGTAGGTCAACCTAATTAAACGTAAACAGCGATCTCGCTGTCTTATCCCCGACTTCTTTAAGTGCTGTAGGGATCTGGGTATTCGGTTGTTTTAGGTAGGTTTAGATACCAATTACCTACGAATAAAGCTAATCATTTTGATGCAACCTGATTTGAGATCACGAGTCAGGAATCAGGAGTAGGATGATTGACTCTGAAGGATCGAAGCAATCATCCTATTTCAGGAATTTAGCCTGCTGTTGCCAGAATATAATTCTGAGTTTTGCCGATCGCCAAACACTTTGTAACACCAGCAATTACATCTTCAACATCTGCATCTGTTAATTTTGCTGAAATCGGCAAGCTAACTGTATGACGTCCGATGTAGCGAGCATGAGGATAGTCTTCGGTCTGCCATCCAAACATTTTTTGATAGACAGGATGTTCCGGTATACTCATGTAATGTACGCCGACACCGATATTTTCAGCATTGATAGCGTTGAGAAACTCGTCGCGACTGATTCCTGCTCTGGCTTCGTCTACCAGAATTGTGTACAGGTGATAACCATGAATTGTGTCCGGTTCGGGGCTTGCGGGCAAAGTAATCGGCAGATCCGCAAATGCTTCGTTGTAGCGCTGCCAAATCTGCTCCCGCCGCTGCCAATAAGGGGTGACTCGTTTTAATTGATGAATGCCGATCGCAGCTTGCAGATCCATCATATTGTATTTAAAGCCGACTTCCACCACTTCGTAGTGCTTGTAACCCGAGTCGCTGAAGCGCTTCCAAGCATCTTTGCTCATACCGTGCAGCGCTAAAATGTTAAGCCTGTCGGTATCTTCTTGACTCTTGACGATAATCATTCCTCCTTCGCCCGTCGTGATGTTTTTGGTAACATAAAAGCTGAAACATCCGAAGTCGCCAAAAGTGCCTGCTTTCCGTCCCTTGTACTGTGTTTCGATCGCGTGAGCGCAGTCTTCAATCAACTTCAAATTGTGACGGCTAGCAATGGAACAAAGCGCATCCATATCGCAGGGACGACCGGCGAAGTGAACCGGCAAAATTGCCTTAGTTTTTGGAGTTATTTTAGCTTCGACTTGAGCCTGGTCAATATTCATTGTCACCGGATCTACATCCGCCAGTACCGGTGTTGCTCCAGCGTGAATAATCGCATTAACTGTAGCGCAAAAAGTCATCGGAGTAGTAATGACTTCATCCCCAGGTTGCAAGCCAGCAGCGAGGACGCTCAAGTGCAGTCCCGCCGTACAGGAATTAACCGCAACCGCGTACTGGGAACCCTTGTAAGCATTGAATTCGTCTTGAAAAAGCCTGACTTTCGGGCCCGTACCCAACCAACCTGTTTTCATGGTTGCCACCACTTCTTGAATTTCAGCATCTTCGATCGCCGGAGCGCCGAAAACCAAGAAACGGTCTTTTGGACGAATAGGATTGTTTTTCATGTTGCTAGTGTTAGCCAGTATATAGAGTCGATGGAATGAAAGTGTACTACCCTGAAAAGTACGATTTTATTTGGATGTGAGGTGCTGTTAATTAATCCAGTCTCTCACCCTTTCCGTTTTTAACTTTTTTTAGTCAAAAGTTTGGGGGAATGCGTTGTGTAATGTTATCTGTGATAGCACGAGCTTACTAATGACTGGTCGTTTTTCTGCAAGCGCCTGACTCTGACAGCATTTCCATATCTTAAGATACATAATCTGTAATGTCCAGCCGATCGTATTTCTGTTTGTGGGGAATACAGAAGCTCTTGCCCGCATTTTTTTCTCAAAAAACTTTCCTAAACAAAAATATGATTTCTCCCTATAAACTTTTTATTAACTGTCGAACATCTATCTTGAGATAGATTTTAGAGCAAAATTAGACGATGTGAGATTTGCCATTTTTCGATTTGAGATTTGGGACTGACTGATTCCCGTCGGGTTTGGAGCTTGTCTACCGCTGCATTCTTGTTTTAGACTCGTGTTAAAATCAGGAAATTTTGCAAAAATAAAATGTGAGTTTGGTGTAATTTATGCAGGTTGCGAAACATGGTGCGATCACCCAAATCAACCCCGGTTGACAAAATCCGCTACAATCTCGGCAGACGAATCTTGTTCAAAATGTCTTGGAGCCGTTCTGAAACGCCGCCCAATTGTTCTGACAAAACTACAAGTTTACCGTAAGCTTCAACTAAGCGATCGCCCTCAACGTAAACTTCTGGAGTCGGATAATTCTTCATTGTTTCCAGCAACGTAATCTCGTTATCATTAGTTGCAGATAGCACCAATGCCGATCGCAAAGCTTCTCGATTTGCATTCCCAGAAGGAGTCCGAATTACCTGACCAACCTCATCAAGAATCACTTCTCCAACTTTACTATTCAGCGTCCGATCCAAAAACCTTGGATTGACTTTAACCGGCCTGGTCAGATAACGGCGTAGTGTTTCGGGGTCTTTTTTTGCCTTTCCCAGCAGCATTTCTAACCCAGGCGACATTTTCCCAGTTTCTGCAAAAACTTCTAATTCACTGACTGGTAAAGTCATTCGGATCACACTGTATTTGAGCACTACCTTTTCGGCAGCCACCGCAGCACTGCTGTAAAATAGAATTCCCGCACCTGCTGCTACAAATAACGTCCACCGCCCTTTGAAAAATGACCGCCCCATAGTAAAATCTCCCAACATCTTTTTCTACTTCGACTTTGGCACATCTAATTAGTTACTGCACTGGCAAATTGGTTCGGGAAACGCCTTCGGGATGCGATCGTCCCAACACTTAAGTATAAAATCAAACATAAAATTTACACAAAACTCGATCGAGACTTGAATTTTCCCCAATTTCCCCGAAGCCCAATCCCAGATTCCCACAAAAACACCAAGCGCCAACTCTTCTCTAATTGAAGGCTGGCGCTGGGCTTAAATTTGTTTTGTATATTTAGGGTCTTTATCCAAGCTGACCCCAATTGAACGAGTTAGAAACGGTTTATGATTAGGGTCTTTAAATTTGCTGACCCCAATTCAACCAACCTCTTCATAATTACAGGGATCGATCGCTTTCCCAGGATTTCGTAATAATTTCTTTATCTTTATAACTTTTGCTTGCCTCAGATATATTTTTGTGTCTATTTGTAAATTTTTGTTACTTCGACTTCGGCGATCGGGCTTCGGCGCGCTGCTCCAGGCGAAACAGAAACACCATCAGAGCCACGACTCCCACTTGCAGGGCAAAATTGGGCAAAGCAGAGCCAATTTCCCGGCCAGAGGCAATTTTAGCGAGGAAAACCACGCCGCCGATGAAGCCGGAAGCGCCACAAGCTACGTAGACAAACTGTCGCAAAGGCCGATAGGGAGCGGCGATTTCTGCGGTTAAACGCTCGTATTGTTGGCGGCTGAGGTTGCGAGGGTTTTTGGGGATGTACGGGCGATCGTCCGAATTTGGGGCTGCCATAAATTTAATAAATAAGTAAATTAGATCGGACGTACCGTTGAAACCGCATCTACACAAACAAATCCCACTCCAAGCGGAATGAATAAAATAACCTAATTGTAATCGCTCAGTCTTCAACCCGCTCCCGTCGGGTTTTGTTTGAAAAGAAGCGGTTTCAACCGCCCGGTCTTATGTGCGCGCAAGTTCTGTGATAAATATCATACTACAACAATGATCTCAAAACTGCCGCAATAAATCACCGCTGAAGCAAAAGCACAACTGTCTGCAAACAGCCGACGAAAATGCCCAAAACCCCTCCTAAATTTACAATTCCCTGCAATTCGCTTTTGACGATTCCCTGAATTGCTAACTCTAAATCTTCGGGAGAAGTACCTTTTACTCGATCGACAATCACCTGGTCGATATTCAAAATCGGGATAGCCTGAGCTACAATATTTTCTAAATCCCGCTCCAGATATCGCTCTAAAACCAAAGCCAGTTCTTTGCTGACAATTTCCAGCGAAGCGCTCATCACCGCTGAAGTTTGCAATCGATTGAGAATCAACCGCGAAATATTTTCCCAGTCAATAGATTTGCTCAACCCATCAAGTACCTCCGTACCCCGCTCTTGAACGTAGCTACGAACGCTGTCGCGCATAGTTTTTCGCAACTGTCTCACCGTCGAAACCGGTAAGTTTTGCATCGACAAATTTTGCAGCCATTCCTGAAGTCGCCCGCGAATTCCCAAAGAAACAGTTAACTCTGCTAACCGCTGATTTGTGACTTGTCTGTCATCTAGACAAAAAGTCCGCAGCCGAGTTAAAGTGTTACGCAAACCAAACAAATTTGCTACTACCCAATAGGTGCCGCTGCTTTTTTCTCGAAACCCTTCATCGATGATCGAAATATTGCGATCGGTCAAAAAGTCAATCAAAGCCTGCCGCAGCACTTCCGGCGGTATTACTATCTGCAACAGCCAATCAGCCAACTGGCCCGCCTGAGCTTCAGTTAACTGAATTTCCAGCAAAACTTGGTCAAAAATTTGATTGAGCTGAGCTTCTAAAAAATCTTCCCGGCGCGCCAAAACTTTGAGAATTCGCGGCACAGATTCCCCCAACAAATCTCGCAGAATGTTAGCAAGAATTTTAGCGGTTTTTTGCTCTGCGTCTGCTTTTACCTGATCCAGCGCCAACTGCAACAGCCAGAGGATTATCGACTGCATCCGCTCAGTTTGCAGGAGGCGACGTGCTAATTTTTGCAGTTCCTGCGGCGTCAGCAGCGAACCCATAATTGTGTCGGAAATTCGCTTTGCTAAGCGTTCTTGGTTGCGGGGGATTAAGCCGGGAGTGAAAGGTAACTTCCGCCCTTTGATATAAATAGGTCGATAGGGGCGGAACAGCATTTTGATAGCTATATCGTTGGTGAAATAGCCAATAATTCCTCCCACTACAGGTGGGGCAAACAACAGCCAAATATCAGACGGGTTCATCAATAATTGGGGAATTGGGAATTGGGAATTGGGCGAAGCGAAGCGGAGGCATGGGGCATGGGGCATGGGGCATGGGGCATGGGGCATGGGTAATGGGTAATAGTTAATGGTTACTTGTTAGTGATTTTTCTAATAACCAATTCCCAATTCCCAATGACTAATGACTAATGACTAATGACTAATGACCAATACTCCCATCATAGCTCCGGCAATGGGATAGTGGGTGGCGGTGGCAAATCCGGCTTGGTGGGCGATCGCGACTTGCTGCTCGCCGATCGGGAATTTTTCTAAACTAGGATTAATGTAGGCATATTCTTGAGTCATCCCAAATTGCTGAGCAATGGGCACCACGAGACTGTCGAGATAAAACTGCTGAAAGCTCCGCATGAGGGAATTGCTGGGGCGGTGGAGGTCGAGAATAGCTGCTTTGGCGCCCGGTTTGAGGACGCGGTGCAGTTCCTGAAGACTGCGGGGGATGTCCGTCACGTTGCGGAGGCCGTAACCCATTGTGGCGCAGTCGAAGTAATTGTCGGCAAAAGGCAAGTCTAGGGCATCAGCTTCTACCCAGGTAATGGGACTTGCAGGGGTGAGAAAAGGTCGATCGCGCTGGCCCGCAACTGCCAATTGTGCGGCGGAAAAATCTACTCCAAATACGCAACCGGTAGACCCTGCTTGTCTTGCCAACAGCAATGCTATGTCCCCGCTACCGCAGCACAAGTCTAAACAAGTATTTCCGGGGCCGGCACCGCTCCATTTGACCGCCATTTGCTTCCAAATCCGGTGCTGCCCCAAGCTCAACCAGTCGTTCATTTGGTTGTAAACTGGTGCAATTCGATTAAATATAGTTTTAATTTGTTCTGAGTTATTAGTCATTAGGAAGAAGGAAGAGGGAAGAAGGAAGAGGGAAGAGGGAAGAAAGATTTAAATGTAAAAAATTGGGATTTGCGATCGACCGCACAAGTAAGAAAGCCAGTAATTTCGCTTTTTGTCTGGGGGAAAGTTTACGGTCTATCGGTCAAATAATCCATAACTAATGACTAATGACTGATGACTAATGACCAATGACTACTTATCCTGAAAACTCGTCAATACCAAAGCAACTTGTTGAGCGGCGAGGTGAACTGTTGTGAGTTCGTCGGGGCGCAGGGAACAAGGTTGCTTCCACTGGAGGGACATCATGGCGATCGATCGACCTTTGTGAACTACTGGGACGCTGAGGTGAGCTTGAATGCCAGATTTTTGATAGTGCGGCAGACTCGCTAGGGCTGCGTCGGTCGTAATATTCACAGCACCCTGCATAGTTTGAGAGGAGATTGCCTCTAGAACCAGAGGGTCATCTGCTAGCCAATTTTCCACAATTTGGCCGCTGCTGTGAGTGCCTTGGGTTGGCATTAAAACAGTTCCTTCCACCAGTTGCAAAATACAAGCGTCCGCCAAGAAATTATCGCTCACAGCAGTAGCAATTGGCTCTAAACTTGCTTCCACACTCGGATAATCCATAGCCGTTTGCATGATTGTTGCTAACAGTTGTATTTGATTTTGGGCGCGGTGCAATTCCTCAGTCCGCTGCTTGAGAACTTCATAGGTCTCGGCCGCTTTTTGCACCACCATTTTCAATTCGTTCGGGTCCCAAGGCTTGGTGATATACTTGTAAACCTGTCCGGAGTTAATCGCATCCACCAAGTCTTCAATATCCGTAAAACCAGTCAAGATAATTCTGACAGTATTCGGAAACTGTGGCACGGTCTTGCTGAGAAATTCCGTTCCCTTCATTTCTGGCATTCGCTGGTCGGAAATGATGACGGCGACCTCGCCCTCGATGCCGAGGACTTCCAAGGCGCGAATCCCGCTCTCAGCTTTGAGCACATTAAAATCTCGTCGGAAAGTGCGGTAGAGTAAATCCAGATTGTCTGGTTCATCGTCTACTACCAGCATTTTGGGTTTTTTCGGTCGGTGTAGGGTCATGAGCTGGCGTTTAATTTGATCTAGCTCTGGAATGGCATTATCCATAACAATACGATAAACTCCCCTTGGCAAATTTAGGTGAGCAACTATTCTGTAACAATAGTCTCATAACTCACTCTATCCATCGATCGCTATGCAGCGACACGATCCTTGCTGATATCGAATCACACATAAATTAGCGCTGATTTTTGATTCAATTATGACTGATACACCTCAAGATTCCTCCGCTCCTGCATCTGCACCCTCCACGAATGCTGTGGATGTCGAAAAGTTAATTCGATCGCTCCGCCGCAAGGAAGGCACTTGGGTAGAGTGGGGACAGGCCTGCACGGCTCTGCTGCAAGCGGGCTGCAATTCTCAGCAGATTTTTGAACAAACTGGTTTTGAGCCAATTCAGCAAAATCAGGTCGGCGTTGCAGCCCAAGTTTACACCAGCATGGTCAATGCTGGCGCTTCGGAAGAAGTTCGATCGCACTTTCTGCGGAAAGGTAGTGACATTTTATACGAGTTTCGGATTCTCTCTCAAGCAGAGCGGGCTGGTGCGGCAGCTTTGATGCTAGCCCAAAATTTGGATGTTGACGATGCTCGCCAAGTTGCCAAAGCGATCAAAGAGTTTTCGCACTTCGGGAGTCTGCCGCAGGGCTTTACAGACACTCCTGGGGATGCTGTAGCTTACCAGTGTTGGCAGTTGGCGAGACAGAAAAGCGATTTGCAAGAGCGATCGCGCTTAATTGCTCGCGGCCTAAAATTAGCTAGTAGCCAAAGTGCTAGGGCACAAATCGAGCAGTTGTTGGTCGATTTTACAGTAGTTGCGAGGCGGGCTGCGCCCCGATTGCCAATCTATCGGCTCGATTCTGAGGAACAATTGCCACGGATTGTCCCCGTGGTGGGCAAATTGCCGCTTTCTACGTCAGATTTGCTGGCAGTGCCTTTGCCGGAGGAAATCTGGCCGTTCCGAATGGTAAAATTTTCGGGAGCAGGAGCTTGGGTGGCGATTCCTGGATGGCAGGTAATTTTGAACGCGGAAGATCCGGTGGCGGTTTTGGAAATGAGCGATCGATTGCCGGTACCGCTCGAAGGTAAAGTTGAAGAAGTTTTGATTATTGCCGATCGCGCCCAAAGACAGTGGGATGCTGACAGTTATTTCCTCGCAGATAACGGCGGAAATTTAGAATTGCACTGGTTTGAAACATCCCCAGATATTGCAGTTTTGGGGCGAGTTGTGCTGGTGATGCGGCCGAAGAAGATTGTGGATGAAGATTATACCAAAGATGGATGGCAAATAGACGATTAGTCATTGGTCATTAGTCAGTAGTCATTGGTCATTGGTCATTAGTCATCAGTAATTAGTAGGGTGCGTTGCGAGCGAAAATCCCTAAACAAATATCGACAATCTCGTCGCGACGCACCTTATGCCATTTTCGATTGGCGATGGGGAATGATATGAAGTGCGATCGAGCGATCGTCATATTTCCGCGCTTGGTGCGTCGCTACCAGATATTCGATTTGCTCCCAAAATGTTCTGCAAGCGACACACCCTACAAGCTTCTTTCTTCTTCCTTCTTCCTTCTTCCTTCTTCCTTCTTCCTTCTTCCTTCTTCCTTCTTCCTTCTTCCTTCTGCATGACTAATTAGGCGGTTTCGGTTCTTGAATTTTCGGAACAGAATGCTGTTTCCTAAATCGATTAAAACCGTAAGCCGCAGCCCCAATTACCAGGAAATAAGGACTGTAAGCCAACATCCAAATACCCAAAGCAAACAAACCAAGCGTCAATTCGCCCACAGAATGAGTCGCTTGTCCCCAAGTTTCCTGCATCCGCAAACCGAGAGAAGGTTCGGGATCTTGCTGAGCCGATACTGCTGCTTCTAGAGTTAAGTTAATAGTTGAATAGGCCACTTGATTCCGCAAACTTTTTAACTCAGCGTCAATGCGCTCAATAGACTCCCGAATATTGCTCAACTCTTGAGCAGCTTTCAGTACATCCCCCACAGAACCCGATCGCTCCATAATTTTTAACACAACTTCTTCCGATTTGCGAAGATTCCTCAGCCTAGCGTCATTATCAACTAATTGAGTAGTAACATCCTCAGCCGTAAGCCCTCGGTTCTGTACACTTCCGAGCTTGGCCAAAGCATCTAAAGTAGTTTCTAACTTTGCTTGAGGTACCCGAATCTCCACCGTTGCGGTTTGGCGGATACTAGAATCCGGTGGCTTTTGGTTTTGGAAACCTAAGACATCGCCTTGCTGCTTTTTCACAATCTCGGTAACAGATTTACTGCTAGTGTCAATTGATTTGACAACGACACTGAGTTCGGCTTTTTTAATCAGTTGGGGAGGAGTTGCTGGAGTTTCTGGGGGTGCTGTTTTTGATACAGCAGAAGTTTTTGACTGTGCGCCTTGTCTGGTGATTGAGGCGGGTGGGGGTTGGGGCGTAGATGCGGCCATTTGGCTTTCGCGGCTGCTGGATGAATCTGCGTCGGCTGGAGCGCTGCTGCTGGTCATAGCTCCTCCACAACTCGGTAAAGCAATGGCTGAAGATAAACTTAAGAATACCGCCACAGCAAAACGAGTTGTGCTGCTGTGGGTTGGGTTTGGGTTTGGCTTGTGGGGCGGGGAATTGGTTTTGAGGTGAGTTTTCATTGAGGGTTTGTCCTATAAAAAAGGCTTGGGTCTTGAATTTTATGCTGGTTTTAATTTAAGCTCGAATAGATAGCGTTAGTTTACCTGATACAAAAATGGAAACGGTAGAGGTTGAAGATTTTTAGATTTTTAACCGCAGATGAACGCAGATAAACGCGGATGTAATAATGACTGATGAATTTGATCCTGATTTTAGCCGATCGCCAACCGAGATCGATCGCCCTGACAGCAATTTCTCCGAGTTAGAGCCGGCGGCTTTTTTGGCTGTAGCTTGCGGTAAAATTCGTGACAGCCTGCGTAAGGGCCAGCACGAGATGGCGGATTGGACAGGCGGCCCCCTTGCCGTTTCCGCCGTTCCAGGGGCCGGGAAGTCTACGGGAATGGCTGCTGCGTCCGCAATTGCGATCGCCCGCAACCGGCTGCACAACCGCCGCCAGTTAATTGTGGTGACATTTACGCGATCGGCTGCTGCTAATATTAAAGCTAAAATTCGCCAAAGATTGGCAGAATTGTCTTTATCTCAAGGTGGTTTTGCAGTACACACATTGCACGGTTTAGCTTTAAACATTGCCATGCGCCACCCCGATTTATCGGGTTTAAATTTAGAAAATTCTACCTTAGTGACTCCCACTCAAAGTCACCGATTAATTCGCACTTGTGTAGAACTTTGGATCGCCGAAAATCCCCGCCGATATCAAGTTTTGCTAGAAGGACAGCAATTCGATGGAGAGGAAACGGAGAGACTGCGGCGACAATCGGTTTTGCGGACGGAGATTTTGCCGCAGTTAGCTAAAACTGTGATTCACGAGGCGAAATCTTCTGGTTTGTCTCCCCAAGAGTTGTTAGAAATCAGCGATGAAGATTCGGGCGACGCTTATGAAATTTTAGCCGTAGCTGGCGGTTTATATCAAAAATATCAGACTTTGTTGAGGAGTCGAGAATTTATCGATTACGACGAGATGATTTTAGCAGCTTTGCGGGTGTTGAAAAATCCGGGAGCAAGGGCGATCGAGCAAAAGCAAGTATTTGCCGTTTTCGAGGACGAAGCCCAGGATTCTACACCTTTGCAGACTGAACTTTTGCAAATATTGGCGATCGATCCAGACAATCTTAACTCACCTGCGAATTTTATCAGAGTTGGCGATCCAAATCAAGCGATAAATTCTACTTTTACTCCTGCAGATCCGATTTATTTTAACAGATTTTGTGACGATTGCGAAGTTGAAAACAAGTTGGCGACAATGGACGGCGCAGGGCGGAGTAGCCAGATAATTATCGATGCAGCTAATTTTATGTTGCAATGGGTAAATCGCTCGGAATTAGCCGGAACCGAACAACCTTTTCGCAACCAAATTATTCAACCCGTTCCCAGCGACGACCCCCAGCAGAATGCAAATCCCGCTCCGATTGGGCGCGGTTTAGAATTGTGTAATCCCAGGGATATTTACCATAGCGTTGAGTTAATTGGTAAGCGGGTGATTGAGTTGGTTGAGGAATTTTTGCCTGCGGATTTTGAATGGGTAAACCCAGACCAAAATATCGAATCAGGCGGTGAAGCGCCGGATGCAGAAAATAGCCCCAAATTGCCCTTAGAAAATCTAAAATCAATGGCAGTTTTGGTGCGGGAAAACAAACAAGGCAAATTTATCAAAGAAGTTCTAGAAAATCCGCAAAAACACGGATTAAGCTTTGATTTGCGTAAATACGGGATTAAAATTGAGGATGTGGGAGAACGCGACAGACATTCTCAAGTACCTTGGGAAATCTTAACACTGCTGCAATTTCTCGATCGCCCGCACTCACCAGATTACCTGAAAGCAGCCTTAAAGATTTTGAGCGATCGGCAACTCATCCCCAAACAAGACTACAATGCCTTTACCACCAGCCCAGAACAATTCCTCTACCCAGGCCCCCTAGACCCGCAGCAGTCAGATCCCGTAAAGAAATGCCACTATTTTTGCTGCAGTTTGCTGCAAGCACGCTTAGAATTACCACCCTACCAAATTATCTCATTTTTAGCCTTAGCGCTGCAATACGACCAAACAGAATTAGCCACCGCCGACAAATTAGCAGAACGAGTAGCAATCCAAACCGCCGGCAACAATTCAATGCACAATATTTTAGACGTATTGAGCGAAATTGTCAGTTCCGAAAGATTTGAACCGGTGGATGCAGACGACAAAATAGAAGAACGTTATACCAGCAAAGGTCAACTCACAATTATTACCATGCACAAAGCTAAAGGCTTAGATTGGGATTGCGTATTTTTGCCGTTTCTGCACGAACAAACCATCCCCGGAAGTTTGCGAGTTTTGCCACAAACTAGATTTTTAGGAGATTTCACTTTAGCAGAGGTAGCGAGAGCAAAAATTAGAGCGAGTTTGCACGATAAAAATCCCTTACCAAATCTCGGGGAAGCGTGGGAACAAGCAGGTTATTTAAAAATAGCAGAAGAGTTTAGATTGCTTTACGTAGCGATGACTAGGGCAAAAAGTTTACTGTGGATGGCGGCGGAGAATAAAGGGCCTTTTACTTGGAACAAACCGGAGAATTTGCAAACTCAAAAACCTTGTCCGGTGATGCCAGTTTTGAAGCAGCAGTTTCCCGAAAATGTAATCCATTATGATATAATATGATACAATACTAAAGTAGTGTACCAGAAACTATAAGGGGGATACTATGGCACGGGCTGTAGATGTGGCGAAATACATATTAACTAAAGCTGGTGAAATGACTGCCATGAAGCTTCAGAAGCTTGTGTATTACACTCAAGCATGGTCTCTTGTTTGGGATGAAAACCCGTTGTTCGAGGACGATATCCAAGCTTGGGCTAATGGACCTGTAGTTCCAGTTATCTATGACTATCATCGAGGCCAATTTAAGGTAGACAAAAATACCTTTTCTGACGGAGACATTGATGCCCTCACTCCCAACCAGAAGGACTCTATCGACAAAGTTCTTGATGCCCTGCAAGAAAAGAGCGCGCAGTGGCTGAGTGAATTAACCCATATGGAAGCCCCATGGAAGGATGCTAGAGGCGATCTGAAGCCTACAGAAAAATGCGATAAGGTAATTCTCTTGGCTGCAATGCACGAATACTATTCCAGTTTATGACAGACAAGCTTTCAAAAGCTCAGAAGAGAAGGTTACGTCAAGAACAAAAGGCCCAGGCGCAAAAGGCGAAAGCGGTAAAACTTTTGTCTGGTGTCGAAAATTTGGCAACTAAGACTGTGAAAATAGCACCTATACCAGAGCTTGATTTGAAAATTGTAAAGGTTCAAGAACAACCAGACAGAACCAAATCTGTATACATTCCTAGCGAAGAAAAGTTTTCATTTGATTGTAATTTGACATGGTGTACAACCATATCTGATTTAGAGGGAGAGTGGTCATGGAAAGAGCAAAGACGCTGGACTGAAGAAGAATGGAATACTCAAATACTTTTAAATTTCAGCTTGCTAGAAAACTCCACTTGGTCTGAAATTTTATTTGAGCACAAGACTCCTGCAAAAGGCGATAAAAGTGTACCTAAACATCATCCTCAAGAGCTAACTACTTTAGTTAAAGAAGCTCAGACTAGGTGGATTGAAATAGGTTTAGAGGAGTACGATACGGCTTTTCGTTTTAGATTTACTGGTACTATTAGAGCCTGGGGCATAAAGTTGCAAGGCCATTTTTATTTGATTTGGTGGGAAAGATATCACAACATATATCCAGTGTGAAGTAAAATACTTCACCTATGATTCGTAAAGTATCATAGAGAAGTCCAAAAAAGTAGCGCGATCGGGAGTCAAAGTATGCAAGCGATTCTTTTAAGCCGTGAAATCGCATAAAAATGCGATCGCTCAACTTAAAATCAATAGAGCGACATCTACCTTAAAACTCCCTATGACTAACCCAGAAATTCACACAACTAACGTCACAATTCCCAACGGAGATTTGCAAATTGCGGCTTACCTGGCCCAACCCGCCGCCTCCGGCGAATTTCCCGCAGTTATTGTCATTCAAGAAATCTTTGGTGTCAACTCGCACATCCGCGATGTTACTGAAAGAATAGCAAAGGAAGGATATGTGGCGATCGCCCCAGCCATCTACCAGCGTCAAGCCCCCGGCTTTGAAACCGGCTACACGCCCGAAGCTATCAAAATTGGCAAAGAATACAAAGAACAAACTACCGCATCCCAACTGCTGAGCGACATCCAAGCCGCCATCGATTACCTCAAAACCTTACCATCCGTCAAACAACAAGGTTTTGGCTGCATCGGTTTCTGCTTTGGCGGACACGTCGCCTACCTCGCCGCTACTTTGCCCGGAATCAAGGCTACAGCTTCGTTCTACGGTGCTGGTATCGCCACGGATACCCCCGCGGAGCCCCCACGATCGATCGCACAGCCGACATTAAAGGCACTCTCTACGCCTTTTTTGGCACTCAAGACCCCAGCATTCCCTCAGAACAAGTTGACCAAATTGCCACAGAATTGGAAAAACACAGTATTCCTCACCTAATTTTCCGCTACAATGCCGATCACGGCTTCTTCTGTGACCACCGCGGCAGTTACGACGCTACCGCAGCAGCCGAGTCGTGGGTGCAGGTGAAGGAGCTATTTCGACAGGAACTTCAACCTGTTTAGAGATGAGGAGATGGGGAGATGGGGAGAATTTTCTACTAACAACTGACAACTGACAATTGACAACTGACAACTGACAATTAACAACTGACAACTGACAAATAAACTGACATGAATTCCAAATCTACAGGTTCTCAAAGCGCAAAAGCATCTTTTTCGATGGATGATTTTGCTAAAGCCCTCGAACAGCACAATTACGAGTTTCAAAAGGGACAAGTAGTGCGTGGTAAAGTGTTCGAGCACGACTCAAACGGCGCGTATGTTGATATCGGCGGCAAGTCTTCGGCTTTTTTGCCGATCGAAGAGGCTGCTTTGAGAACAATTACGGATTTGTCGGAAGTGGTTCCGCTGGATGAGGAACAGGACTTTTTAATTATCCGCGAACAAGATGCCAACGGCCAAGTTACTCTGTCTCTGAAACAGTTACAAGTTCAGCAAGCTTGGGAAGATTTAGTTGCATTGCAGGAAACTGGTAAAGTGCTTCAGGTGCGGGTTTCTGGCGCGAATAAGGGCGGCGTGACGGTGGATGTTGAGGGAATGCGCGGCTTTATTCCCCGATCGCACTTAGCCCAACGCGATAACATAGAATCGCTAATTGGTCAATCTTTGACCGTGAATTTCTTGGAAGTCGATCGCGAACGAGAAAAACTCGTACTTTCGCAACGGATGGCGACTCAATCTTCTGCTTTCCGTCAGTTAGAAATCGGTCAATTGGTGGAAGGAACAGTCAGCAGTATCAAGCCTTTTGGCGTGTTTGTGGACTTGGAAGGAGTTAGCGGTTTGCTACACATCAAGCAAGTCAGTCAAAAATATATTGAGAACCTGGCACAAGTTTTTGCCCCAGGCCAACCCCTGAAAGCCGTGGTGGTTGATCTAGATGAAAGTCGCGGCCGAATTTCGCTTTCTACTCGGGTACTGGAAAATTATCCAGGGGAAATGGTGGATAAAATGGCGGATGTCATGGATACCGCAGAAGAGCGATCGGAACGTGCTCGAAAAACTCTTTCTTAGGTCTTGATATAATTACCCGTTTACTCGTTTTCACGCTAACCCTGGAAACGAGTAAACGAGGGGAAATTTAGGGGAAATTGGGGAAATGTGCGATCGGGCTTCCTATCCTGTCCGGTAAATTAACAACAATAGACTTCTTGCATATAGATCCACAATATCTATAAACCCGCCCCCACCGCACGACAGAATTTTGAACTCAGAAACCCGGTTTATTGCGTGATTTATAGTTCCTCGTCGCAAAATTCGTAGAAACCGGGTTTCTAGCCCAGTGCGTTAACAATGAAACTGTCCGAAGTGTTGTTATTGCGATCTTTCCAGAGGAATAATGAGAGAATATGTTGTAATCTTTGAATGGGCCAGCGCTAACTATTCAGCTTATGTTCCAGATTTGCCTGGTTGTATTTCTACAGGTAAGACACTTGAAGAAACAGAAAACAATATTAAAGAAGCAATTGAGCTTTATATTGACACCCTCCGAGATGATGGTCAACTCATCCCAGAACCATCGCTTAAGGCTAAGACAATTTCTGTCGAAGCTTAATTAACATGAATTTCAATTTTCATTTTCCATTAAACAGTTTTAGCTGGGGTCGAACTTGTTTCAGTCTCTACCTTTGCTTCCACCGGCCAAGCATTTTCCATATCTAGTGATTGTTTATGCTGATAAACTGGTAAGTCAAACCAGAAAGTTGTACCCACATTAACTTCGCTAACTAAATTGATTTTAGTGTGGTGCTTGTCAATAATGTTTCTGACAATCGAAAGACCTAATCCGGTGCCTTCTAGAGTGTGAACTCGGTTTTCTACTCGGAAAAAGCGATCAAAAATTGCTTGTTGGTCTTCGGGATCTATGCCAATCCCAGTATCAGAAATTTCGATCCGCACTATCGGAAAATCTCTGGTATTCGGTGACAAATTGTGGTTCCCGGATGCGCTGTCTTTGTCGGCCACCACGTCCGAATCTACCAAATACGCTCGAATTCCGACCTTGCCGCCGGACTCCGTAAATTTTAAGGCATTTCCTACTAAATTCCCAAATACTTGCAGCAGCAAATCGTAATGACCTAAAGCTGGTGGCAACAATGGGTCAACGTCTTGCTCTAATTGAATTCCTTTATCCTTTGCATTTAACTGATAAGTCCGCAGGGTTTGTTCGACAGCTTGCGGGAGGTCAACTGCGTCTAGTTGATAGATTCGGCAGGATTCTAGGCGTGACAAGTCTAACACGTCGTTGACTAAACGGGTGAGGCGATCGGTTTCTCGATTGGCAATTTCTAGGAATTCCCGGCGCTCGCTTTCTTGAAGGTCTTCTCCGTACTCCTGGAGAGTCTCGATAAAAGATTTGATATTAAATAAAGGCGTTCTCAATTCGTGAGAAACATTGCTGATAAAATTGCTTTTAGCCTCATTTAGTTCTACTTCGCGGGTGATGTCTTGTACTGTCATTGCAATGCCTTTGAGACTTTCGCGGTACTGTCCAGAACCTTGATGTTTGGAGGTTTCTTCGTAGAAAGTACACTCTATTGCCTTCGGGCGTTCCGACTCGGTACAGGTATTTTCCTCATCGCGGACGCAGCTTTTGCACAGTGGTTCGGAGTCGGATGCTTTGTGCAGAATGACAGTAGTTAAAACAATCCGTATGGTACGGTTGACTGGTTCGCTGATTGAGATGCGAAATTCGCCGCCTTCGCGATCGCCCGCAGCTATTTCCTGCAGGGGTCTTGCTAGCTCGCGCTGCACTTCTGAAGGTAAAATATTTACGACGTTAATGCCGATCGCATTTTTACCTTCCCATCCAAAAATCCGCCTCCCCGTTGGGTTAACTAAAATCACCTGCAAATTCGCATCCAGCAACAGCGCCCCGTCAGCAATAGTTGAAACCAAAGTTTCCAACTTCGCTTTTTCCGCTGTCAACTCTTCAATATTTTGTTCTTCATAACTTTCTAATTTCTCGGCCATCTCGTTAAAACTGCCAATCAACTCGCCCAATTCTCCCCCCAAAGGCAGGTCAACTCGCTGCTTAAAATTCCCGCCCGCGATATTTTTTACCCCAAATACTAATTGTTTGATCGGGTGAGTAATTGTCAGGGCATTAAATACAGCGCCCAAAATAACCATCACCCAAATGGTGACAAATACTGCTAAAGTGACATCCCTAGTCAGATTTGAAGAGATCACTGCTGCGGGATTTGGGTTAATGCCGATCGCCAAAACGCCTAAATATTTATCTTCGTGAATTAGCGGTACAAATACATCAGTCACTTCTCCGTCTGGCGTTAAGTGCTGCCGCACCAAAGGCAAAGAAGTCAAATTTCTCGCCTCAATGTCGGCGATAAAATTATCCGGGAGTTTAATTTGGCGGCGCAGCGTCAGGGAAGTGCGCACCTCCGATTCCGAGAAAGGTATTCCCAGAAAAATATCCCCTGCTTCGTCGGCGTACAGCATATAGCGGACGCTGGAGGTGCTGCTGTAAAATTGGCGGGAAAAACGGGCAACTTCTGAGCGATCGTTTTTCGCAATCAGTGGCGCCACATTTGCCGATAACAGCAAACCGAGGTCGCGGCCGTAGCGAGTATCGTTAAGTCTGGCATCTTGCTGGATAGTATTCACGGCCCAGAAAGTCAGGGCGCTCATAATTAACGAAACTACGAGGGTAGCACCGGCCATCAGGCGAGTCTGGAGGGTAAAATCCGACCACCAGCGGGCAATAATTTCTCCGATTTTGTTTAGTATGGCCAGCATTTTACCAGTTCACCAGTTTAATATTAAAAGCAAGATTAAGTAGAAGGAAGAAGGAAGAAGGAAGAAGGAAGACGGAAGACGGAAGACGGAAGAAGGAAGACGGAAGACGGAAGACGGAAGAAGGAAGACGGAAGAAGGAAGACGGAAGAAGATATACACAGCAATCTTTTTAGCGATCGATATTTTACGTTTAATTAGGTAGATTTGCTTAATAGAGTTTTTGGTCGATCGAATTTTCAGCAGCGACCAGTCCGCTACCGCCACCGCAGAGATACCAAACTTCATTGTTACACTTCTACTTTGAGAATGCTTGGCTTGCCGATGGCGGTCGATGTCGCAATTCCTAATTTTGATCGCCCAACGCTCGACGGCCGATGTCCCGGCGACAGTAGACCCCTTCAAATTCAATACAATCTACTGCTGTGTAAGCTTTGTTTATAGCTTGTTCCAAAGTTTCCCCCGTCGCAGTCACACCCAAAACGCGGCCGCCCTCGGTAACTAACTGCTGCTTCAACTGAGTGCCGGCGTGAAACACTTCTGCACCTTTGGCTTCAGCTTCCTCAATACCTGTAATAACTTTGCCTTTTTGGTAATTTCCAGGATAGCCCCCCGAAGCCAAAACTACGCACACAGCAGCCCCCGACTTCCAGCGAATGTTGGAATATTCACCGAGACGCTGCTGACAACAAGCCAGCACCAAATCTTCCAGAGGAGTCTCCAGCAGGGACAAAACCGCTTGAGTTTCGGGATCTCCGAAACGACAGTTGAATTCTAAGACTTTGGGTTCTCCTTCCGCTGTAATCATTAAACCTGCGTAGAGGACGCCCCGGTAGTCGATGTTGCGTTTTTGCAGCGCGGCGAGGGTGGGTTCCAGAATTTCTGTTTGAATCCTCTCCATGAGCTCTGGGGTGACAATGGGCGCTGGGGCGTAGGCTCCCATACCGCCGGTGTTGGCTCCCTTGTCGCCTTCGCCGATCGCTTTGTGGTCTTGGGCCGGCAGCAGCGGTTCCACCGTGATACCGTCGGTAAGGGCGAGAATCGAAACTTCTTGACCAGTTACATATTCTTCGATGACGACTCGGATGTTGTCGGTGCCGAATTCACCTCGAAAAATGGTGTTGATGGCGCTGTGAGCCATTTTGACGGTGGTGGCAACGGTGACTCCTTTGCCTGATGCGAGTCCGTCTGCTTTGATGACTATGGGAATTCCTTGCTCCACAACGTAGGCTTTGGCTGCTTCTGCGTTTGTAAATACGGCAGCTTTGGGTGTTGGGATGCCTGAAGAGAGCATCAATTCTTTGGCCCAGGATTTGCTCGATTCAATTTGGGCGCCGGCTTTGGTGGGGCCGAAAATCATCAGTTTTCGCTGTTGGAAGTAGTCAACGATGCCTAGCGATAGGGGCAATTCTGGGCCCACGATGACGAGTCCGATGTTGTTCACCATCACAAAGCGTTCGATGCCTTGGAAGTCGTCGATGTTGAGCGACAGATTTTGACAGCCTTTGGTGGTAGCTGTGCCGCCGTTGCCCGGTACGCAGAAGACTTGTTTAATCCGCGTAGATTCTAGCAGTTTTTTTGCGATCGCGTGTTCGCGACCTCCATTCCCCACAACCAAAACTTTCACAGCATCCTCACCTATAAATTTTGTTCTCTGAATGTTTGATTTTCAGTGTTTGCACCTGTCTATCTGCTTTTTGCAGTGCTGTCAATTATGCCATGCTTGGCGCGAAGGAATTGCTAGATGTGGCACTTTTCTGGAGGAGTGGGACTGGAGCGCTGTTTACCAAAACCTGGGATCGTTCAAGAATCAAAGACTTTCGCCTCCAAATTTTTCTGGGTACTGCCTCGATTCAATCATGCAATTTGAAAAAAGAACCTGGCTTTTAAATATTCAATTACTCTCATTCATCCTGGTACAAATAGCGATAAAATAGACAGGTTGACACCAGGAATTTTACTCACATGAAATCAAATCAAACCGCTGCGAGTTCGTCTGCCAAATTGAAGCGGGTGGGCGTTGTCGGCGGCGGCCAGCTAGCTTCGATGATGGGAGATGCTGCTAGCGCGCTGGGTATTGAATTGGTAGTGCAAACTCCTAATGCTACTGACCCGGCAGTTTCGGTTGCTGCGGGTGCTGTTTTCGCTGCTGTTGATGATGTTTTGGCTACGGATCAATTGGCGGATGGCTGCGATGTTATTACTTTTGAAAATGAGTTTGTAGATTTGGATGGTTTGCGGGTATTGGAACAGCAAGGTGTGTTATTTCGACCGAGTTTGTCGTCGCTTTCTCCGTTGTTGGATAAGTACGTACAACGCTGTTATTTAAAAGATTTAGGTTTGCCAACTCCGAGGTTTTGGGCGCTGAATGATCTGGCAGATTTGCGCCTGGATTTGTTGCTGGAACCGCAGGGTGTGGAGGATGATCCCATCGTTAATGAAGTTGCGATCGACAATTTAGCAATTTCTGTTTCCGACAGCGCACAGATGGAACAAGACTCGCAATCTGGGGCGATCGACTTTCCGTTTGTCGTCAAAGTTCGCCGCCACGGTTATGACGGCCAAGGTACTTTTATTGTTAAAGAACGGGCAAGTTTTGAGTTAATTAGTGCTAAACTTAAAGGTCAGTCTTTGCTGGTAGAAGAGTTTGTGCCGTTCGATCGCGAATTAGCAGTGATTGCAGCTCGATCGCCAACTGGGGAAATTGCGATTTACCCGATCGTCGAAACTCAACAGCAAAATCAGGTTTGCCGCCTGGTGATTGCACCCGCCGATATTAGTTTAGATGTCAAAACCGCAGCTTGTGCGATCGCCCGCACTCTCCTCAATGACTTGGAAGCTGTCGGCGTATTCGGCATTGAATTATTTTTAACCGCCGACAATAAGCTGTTTGTCAATGAAATTGCCCCCCGCACCCACAACTCAGGACATTTTACTATCGATGCTTGCGAAACTTCACAATTTGAACAGCATTTGCGCGCAGTTTGTCAACTGCCTTTAGGCAATTGCGATCTGAAATGTGCAGGTGCTGTGATGGTAAATTTGCTAGGCTACGAGTCTGCCGAGTCGGATTATTTAGAGAAACGAAAAGAACTGGCACAAATCAGTGGCGCTTTTGTGCATTGGTATGGTAAAAAAGAATCGCGTCCGGGTCGCAAACTCGGTCACGTTACTGTTCTGTTCGACGGGGACTTGGGGGGGAATGGGGGAAAGTCAGCTAGTGCGATCGCTCAAACCGTAGAATCCATCTGGTATGCAAGTTAAATTGCTCAAAGCTTGCCAAAATCTGGTTAGTTGCTGTATATTAAATAAAGGTTCTACTGCGACGTTGGTGACTGCCAATAATGTTTTTTTGATCTATAACTCTTAACTCTAGGGAATCAAGATGTTTGGACAGCAGTAAACTGGGCTTGTACCCAGAAACTTTAAGTCCGAGCCAACGGTGCCCACCTGGTAAAATACCAGGTCAAAAGCTGAGGTAAGACGGCGTTGCGGTGAACCATCATAATTTTGATTGAGATAGGCGCTGTGAAATATGGCTAGCCTATTTTTTTTTGATATATGGGAATTGAGAATTGGCAATCTTTAGGTTGATTTCATAATTTTTTGATTGATAGGAAAACCGCAGATTAAGGCGGATAAACGCAGATGCGGATTTGGCTTTTTCTGTTTATAAAACCCATTTGAGATATATTCTGCGTAAATCTCAGAAACCGGGTTTATTTCTATATTTCTCGTCACCCAACCCAAAAACTCGTAGAAAGCCGGTTTCTCACCACTCGCTGTAAATCTCAGAAACCGGGTTTATTTCTATATTTCTCGTCACCCAACCCAAAAACTCGTAGAAACCCGGTTTCTCGCCACTCGCTGTAAATCTCAGAAACCGGGTTTATTTCTATATTTCTCGTCACCCAACCCAAAAACTCATTTTGCGAAAAAGCAATTTCTTAACAGTGCGAGCTTAAGAGATCGCGAGTGTTGAATAGAGCGCGAGTTCTTAAGCTCGCACGCTCAAAATTGCAACTGAGATGCTCCCTGAAAGTAGGTTTGAGACAGTGTGCGGCCGAAATGGTGGCGGCTCAAAAGTTTAATGAAATTAACAATATCCCGATCGCCACAATTTATGGCAGCGTCACCAGCGGTACTGTTTGGAGATTTTTGAAGTTGGAGGCAAAAACTCTGACAATTGACCTCAATGACTATGCTGTGCCTCCTGTGGCGCACTTTTGAGGCGGTTGGTTTGGATGGTGCGCGACGGTTAGCTCGATCGACCTTCAGCTAAAATTCTACAATCTGGGGTTGCGCGAAACCAATGTGATCGCGCGATCGCCCTCCGACGCTCTCCCTAAATCGCAACCCGCAAATCTCCCTTGCAGAAAGTACCAAAAACGTGATACCGTTAGAGCTTGTGTCCAAATAACACCATCCCATGCCAAAACTCAAAACTCGCAAAGCAGCCGCAAAGCGCTTTAGAGCGACCGGCACCGGTAAAATTGTGCGCCGCAAAGCTTACAAAAGCCACTTGCTTTCACACAAAAGTTCAGCTCGCAAAAGCCGTCTCTCTAAGCTGGTCGTCATCGATGAGACCAATGATGCTAACGTGCGGTTAATGCTTCCATACTTGTAAAGTTTAACGGAAATTAAAGATGACACGGGTAAAACGCGGTAATGTCGCCAGAGCGCGCCGCAAAAAAATTCTCAAATTAGCTAAGGGTTTCCGAGGCGCACAGTCCAAACAGTTCCGCACAGCTAACCAACGGGTGATGCAAGCCCTGCGTAACGGTTATCGCGATCGCAAAAAACGCAAACGCGATTTCCGCCGCCTGTGGATTGCTCGGATCAATGCTGCATCTCGCCTACACGGTACGAGCTACAGCAGACTGATCGGCAACATGAAGAAAGCCAATATCGAAATCAACCGCAAAATGCTGGCACAAATGGCAATCATTGACCCTGCAACATTCGGTAAAGTCGTGGAAATGGCAAACCGAGCCGGAGCGTGAAAGCTCGATCGGTTTTGAGAAGGAAGAAAGCAGAAGTAAGAAAGATTTAGCTATCTGCCAGAGAAGGAAAACTCCTGATAAATTTAGGAGATTGAGACCAATTTTCCTTCTTTGTTCTTACTTCTGGATTCTTGCTTTTTGTGAAATCGCGATCGGGCTAGTCGATCGCCGTTTTCGTGTTTTTTATACAGTTGCAGAGGCAAATCTCTGAGATTAGCTGAATTAAAATAAATAAAACCTTCCACTGAATCTACCTAATTTTAAGAAAAACATGGACAGTAATTTGCTAATTGTTTACGTGTCTGTTTTGCTGATTATACTCGGCAGCAGTGCCTGGTTTATTGTGCGCCAGATTTTCAAAACTCGGAGGCTGGAAATGTCCTTGGAACGCTTAGAAAACAAGCTGACCCTAGAAAAAGGAACAGCACAGGAATACTATGAGTTGGGAAGTATTTATGTAGATAAAAAACTTTACTCCCAGGCGATCGTACTGTTTCAAAAAGCCCTGAAAACCCAAGACGTAGAAGGCGAAGCAGATCTGGCGTTTCTTTACAACGCCCTAGGTTTTGCGCACTTCGGCCAAGAACAGTACGACATCGCAATCCGCCAGTACAAAGAAGCCCTGAAGTTGCAACCAGAATACGTTACATCTCTCAACAATCTGGGTCACGCCTACGAGCGCAAGAAATTAATAGCTCAAGCCTTGGAAATGTACGAACAAGCCCTCGCCTACGATCCAGAGAATGCCACGGCTAAAAAGCGAGTAGATTCCCTCAGGAAGCGTTTAGTAATCTATAATTGATCGCCGGTGTTACAAGCAATACAGATCCCGCAAACCTGGTTTCATTCCGAAACCGGGTTTTTTGTTCCCATAATCAAAGAGACTCAACTATCGAACACCTTAATGCGTTAGTTTTTAAGAACAGCAATTCAGCCACTGCGATCGCACACCATCCCAACAGTTTAAACTACTGTCAAGATCAAAGCAGTACCTGCAACGCCGGTCAGTCCTAAACAATTGAAGGAGGAGAACGTAGTGACATCAATTCTCGTTGTCGAAGATTCGTGGTTGACTCGCAGGGTAATCTGCAAAATCCTGCGAGCAGAAGGATACGAGACTTGGGAAGCAGCGAGCGGCCCCGAAGCTCTAGAGCTGTTGGCGACTAAAACCCCAAACTGTATGCTCTTAGATCTGCTGATGCCGGAAATGGAAGGTCGGGAAGTCCTGCAAGCCATGCGCGAGAGAGGATATAAAATTCCAGTCATCGTCATTACCGCAGACATTCAAGCGACCACCAAATCCGAGTGCATGGAACTCGGAGCCCTGGCAGTCATTCACAAAATGCCGAACTCAGACGAACTGATCGGGTGGATCAATAAAGCTCTCAGTGCCAGCGAGGAGATCACCCCATGAAATTAAGCGCTCGACAGCTCGATGCTTTGCAGGAACTCGTCAACATCGGGATCGGTCAAGCAGCAGGGATTTTGAACGACATGATCGAATCTCCCATTCGCTTGCAAATCCCTTACCTCCAAGTCTTGTCTCCTGCAGACGTGCAAGCACAATTAGAGCAGCATCTCAACGGCGAACAAATCGCTGCCGTCCAGCTTAAATTCACTGGTTCCTTTGGAGGTATTGCCCAGTTAGTCTTTCCCACCAACAGCGCGGCAATGCTCGTGACGATGCTGACAGGGGAAGAAGTTGGAACTCACGACCTAGATTCAGTCAAAATTGGTACGCTGAGTGAAGTCGGAAATATTGTGATCAATGGGGTAATGGGTGCAATCAGCAACGTACTTCAGCAGCGCCTGAACTACTCAATTCCCAATTACACGGAAGGGACGATCGCTACTTTGCTGACATCTGGCGGTGTGGGTACTGATACAGTTGTTTTATTAGCCCAGACCCGTTTCATTATTGAAAAGCTTCACATTGAAGGAGATATCATCCTCATTTTCAATGTCAGTTCCTTTGACACCTTGTTGGTTGCGATCAATCAACTTGCCGGGGGTCTATGATCGAGGAGAGCAAAACTATTAAGGAAAAGTTTGGTGTTCTCGACAGCGTACCAGTCGGCGCATGCTTGCTGCAAGATGATTTTGTGGTGCTGTTTTGGAATGCCTGTCTCGAAGACTGGACAAAAATTCCCCGCAGCCAAATATTGGGAACAAAGATCACAACCCATTTTCCTCACCTGAGTCAGCTAAAGTACGCCACTCGCTTCAAGCAAATCTTTGCAGGAGGCCCGCCAACAATTTTTTCTTCTCAAATTCACAAGCACCTGATTCCGGCAATTTGGCAAGACGGCCAGCAGCGCATCCAGCAAACTACTGTGAATGCTGTGCCGGCCTTGGAGGCTGGCATAGAAGAACAGGAGATTAGAGACTGGGTTCTCCATACTCTTGAGTTGCAATCAGACGGTACTCTCGGAGTCGGATCACCAAGAAGTGCTTTTTTGTCTAGAAAATCTCCACCCTCAGCTTCGTCATCAATATGGCCGGGGGTCAATTGCCCATCGTTTTACGCACTGTTGGTGATTCAAGACGTGACCGACCTCACCCACCGCATCCAAGCTTACCGCACAATGCGGGATCAAGCTGTGGAAGAAGTGAAAGTGCGCCAGCGGATCGAGGAAGAATTGCGCGAGAGCCAGCATTTCATCCAGCAGATTGCTGACGCGGCGCCTTATTTGCTTTACATCTACGATGTGACAGAACAGCGCAACGTCTACGTCAATGGTCAGGCTTTTAATTTGCTCGGTTACCATCCCGAAGAAATTTTACAGATGGAAACGGCTTTGTTTTCCAGTTTGGTGTACCCAGAAGATTTGGAGAAGGTTTCCGCGCACCTGCAAAAATTTCCCAAGGCCCAAGACGGCAGGATTTTGGAGTTGGAGTACCGACTGAAACATCGATCGGGCGAATGGCGCTGGTTCCGCTGTCGCGATCAAGTGTTCGCCCGCACAGCAGAGGGCGAGCCCAAACAAATTTTCGGCACTGCTCAAGATATTACCGAGTACAAGCGGGCAGAAGAGGCACTGCGGCAGCAAAACGAACGGGAAAAATTGATGGGGACGATTACTCAGCACATCCGTCAGTCTCTGGATTTGGGCGAAGTGCTCAGCACGACAGTGACAGAAGTGCGCCAGTTCCTAAATGCCGATCGAGTGATGATCGTCCGCTTCAACCCCTGTAGCGGCGGCAGTCTCTGCCCTGGACCCGCCACGGGGTCGGTAACAGTGGAATCTGTAGCACCCAACTGTCGGCCGATGCTGGGAGAAACCCTGGAAAAGTTTTGTATTGACGAATTCTATCTCGAAGCGTATCAACATCGGGCGATCCGACCAATCGCCGATGTCTCGGCCGCCAATTTGCCCCAAAATCAAATTGACTTGCTCGCACAATTTGACGTGAAAGCTTATTTGGTGGTACCGCTAGTGCAAGGGGAGGAGTTGTGGGGGCTGTTGATGGCTCACCAGTGCAGTCCCAGACAGTGGATGCAGTTGGAAGTCGAGTTGCTGTCGAATCTGGCCGCCCAGTTGGCGATCGCGATCAAACAAGCAGAACTCTATCAGCAGTTGCAAGCAGCCAACCTCAAGTTAGAGCGTTTAGCAACTTTAGACGAACTGACGCAGCTAGCAAACCGCCGCCGCTTCGATCAGTATTTAGACAGGGAGTGGCGCCGACAAGAGCGGGAACAAATGCCTCTGTCCCTAATTTTGTGCGATATTGATTCTTTTAAAAGTTACAACGATACCTACGGACATCCAAGGGGAGACGACTGTTTGCGGCAAGTCGCCCAGGCGATCGGCAATGCAGTCGATCGCCCCGCCGATTTAGTAGCTCGCTACGGAGGCGAAGAATTTGCCGTTATTTTGCCGAATACGGCGAGTGAAGGGGCCACGCTGGTAGCCCAACACATACAGCTCAAAATCGCAGCTTTACAGATTCCTCACGCTGGTTCTCAGGTGAGCCTGTACGTCACTGTCAGTCTGGGGATAGCGACTATAGTTCCTGGATCTGAATCCCAAGCCTCTATTTTGGTTGACGCAGCCGACTCAGCAGCGAGTATGGTTCCTGCATCTAAATCCCCAGCCTCGATTTTGATTGATGCAGCCGACGCAGCGCTGTACCAAGCCAAAGACGCAGGGCGCGATCGCCTCCAAGTTTACCAGGCAGAGTCTGCCACAGCCCAGACCAACGGCACTGCCGCTGCCGATCGCCCGATCGACTGTTCCCGACTCAATACTAATTTCCCCTCACCCACAAGCGCTTGACTGCTGCCAATATTTTTGAATTCGGAATAGATACTAACCATAATCCGGCATTAACGATTAGAGATTAAAGATTAAAGAATTGAATTATTGAATAATTGAATAATTGGCAAAGACTTATAGCCATTCTCAAGAGCGGTGAGGTACATCAGGTAATGGGTAATGGGGGAAAAAGTCATTAGAAAAAAGGCAAGAAAGAATCGATCGCGCTTGACAAAACTCACACTTTTTTGCGCTATATGACTATCAGGGTTTGGATCGCGAGTCTACAGTTGCATTCTTTTTTTTTACTGCATCCCATCTTTTTGTATAACAACGAAGCGAGGGGACAGCAGCTAAATTATTGGGATTTTTTAGTCAAATTGAAAAAAGTCAAAAGTAACAAAGCTTTAGTAAAAACAGGATTTTTGACTTTTGACTTTTGACTTTTGACTTTTTAAAGATCGAGTATTCAACTCAAAACTCAAAACTCTTAAGGCGCTGCCGCCGCCCTGCGGTTGGCAACAATCAGATTAGCCTGATACTCTGCCGCTTTTTGCTGGGCTTTTTGATGGTTCGGGCTAGTTGACGGTACTGTTTTCATAAGCTGAACCGCTTTCTGCCACTCGCTTGCTACTACAATCCACTCAGTTTGAGATTGAGCCGTCTGGGCCAAAACTGCTGCCTTCTGAGCGTTGTTAACGCCTTCTCTCCAAAAGTCAGGCTTAGGTGCGGCGGCTTTTGGTGCAGGAGATGTTGCCTTGGGCGCGGGAGATGCAGGAGAAGCTGCCTTGGGCACCGGAGATGCCGATGCAGCTTTGGGTGCTGGAGTTGTCGGAGGTGGGCTGGCTGGCGCAGCAGGAGTGGGAGCGGCTTTTGGTGCAGGAGAGGCTGCTTGTGGGGGCGCCCCAGATGGGGTGGGAGAGGATGTGGCGGGTTTAGACGCGCCAGATGAGGCTTTCGGGGAGGGGGAAGCTGCTTCGGGAGCACTCGGTTCTGGGTTTGAGCCACCGCCGAAGGGTAAATTGTTGGTCAAGTAAAGCCCTGCGATCGCCCCCAGAGGCACTAAAATACCCACAGGTATTAGCCATTTGGGGAATTGTTTTTTGGGAGGCGGAGCTACATCTTCGTCTTCGTCTTCCTCATTGTCGTCTTCGTCATCTCGATCGAATTCTCCCTCTTCATAGTAGTCTTCGCTATCGGGCTCGACATCATCTAAACCTATAGAGTCGTCAGGCATTCCAGTATCCGAGGCATAAAGCATTGGCTCTGCGGGCATCAGATCTATTTCATCTTCCCACGCAGGCGATCCGTCACCTGTGCGACGCCCGTAAACCTTGACAGTGTGAATTGATTCTACTCCCAAATTCGTCATCCCGCTGCGGATGAAATCGACCAATGCCGTTTGATTCGGTACTTTGTCTGACTCCAGAATTATGTGGAGGCAGCCGTTGTCCCGCGTCACATCGGCGTTGATGCCTTTGGGTTTGAGTGTACGGTTGATGCTAGATGCGATCGCTTTTGGATCGCCCTGCTTCAGAAGTTCCCGCAGGTTCTGTTGTGTCATGGGTAGCGCTCTTTTTTTTGGGGGGGGTGGAGAGCCGGCAAATAATATTAATCGATCGGCGTTCGGCGGCGGACAATATTTATTTACCACATTAACTTCTACTGTGGCATTCTGAGACTATTTCTTCTATCTATTGAGCTTTTTGCCAGATATCGGGCATCAAGGATCTATCCGATCGCGCAATTTGTTGTAAAAATTTACACTGACGAGCCACTCCTGCTGCGCTGTCTCTCGTCAGCGAAACAAGCTAGAAAGTTCTATCACCTTGGCTTGCAAGGTGGAGATTTCTTCCCGGCCCCGCTTTAAAGAAGCTTCTAACTCTAGCAGCAAAGGCAAGCTTTTTTGCAGTTTTTCTAAGCTGGCGTTCTTGACTTCTTGGCGAAAATAGTATACTCGTTTCGGATTGCCGAGGTCTAGAGCTTGAGCAATTTTATCATCGCGATCGCCCGCTTGGATCATCGCCTTCACCCACAGCCAAATCCGAAACTTACCAGTCAAGCCAGCCACAATCCTCAAACCAGGCTCACTCCGGGCCGTTAAGCCCGCCAATAGCTCCAAAGCGGAGGAGGTATTGCCCTCGCGGATCGCATCGGCTAGCTGGAAGGTATTCTGGGCGTGACAGTGCACCAGTGCGGCGACTTCCTCCGGGTTGAGAGGTTGGCTGCGGTTGCCGGCAAACAACAGCAATTTTTCGAGTTCGCTGTATAGCTGACGGGTATCGCTGCCGATGGATGTGGCCAAAAGTTCGATCGCCGTGGCGGTCAATTTGACATTCATTTCGGCGGCGACTTGGCGGACTCGCTGGGCTAATTCTTTGTCATTCCAAGGCGGAATCGGTGAAAATTCTCGAAATTCGGCGGACTTAGCGAGTAACTTAGTAGACTTGAGCCTGCTGTCTGGTTTTTTGACGGATGTCAGCAGTAACACCGTGGTAGAGGGAATTACTGGCAGCGTCCGTTCAAATTGGGCTAACAGTTCCGCAGAGCACTGCTGCGTGACAGTCGTATTTGCTAGCCAGACAAAACGGCTGCCGGTACCGAAGGGTGGCGTTAAAGCTCGATCGAGTCCTTCAACCACAGCGTCGGCTCGATCGGCAATAATCTTGTCATAGTTAAAACTAGCCCAATTGGGGTCGAGGACTGTTTGGCGCAAACTTGTGACTGCTTGCGCGATCGCAAAGTCATCTTCCCCCCAAAACAGGTAAATTTGCATTATTAACGCTCAGTAGCCGAAAAAATTAGAGTTGCAGGCGCAGCCAGTCCAACATATCCTGAATCGGAGTGATGGAAGCCCGCAGCATAATATAAAATTTGGTGTGGGAGTATTTCACCGCGAGGAAATCAAGATTGGATGATACTTATCAAGCTTACGTAAATCGGGTGGCGCGAATGACGCTGCTGGACTCCTACAAGTCCCAGGTGGAACACATTCAGGAATCTCCAAAATTTAAGCCCGACGAAGCCGGTCGGAGAACTCCTGTACCTTTTCCAGGTTATTCGGTGATTACGCCACCTGCGGGGGAAGATGCAGAAAATACTGCACTTTATAGTAATTTAAACTCAGTCCAACAACGGCTATTGCAGGAAATCGCGGACGGTGCGCTTGTGGCACTGCCTCCTGATAGCTTCCATTTAACCCTGGCTGATGTGATTTGGAGCAGCGCTTTTCGAGATGCCTCTGATAAAAATCCAGAATTTGAGGGGCAACTCCGCGATCGCATGAAAGATCGTTTTGCCGCCTGCAAACCCCTAGCGGGCGGCCCTCCCATACGCTGGACGGTGCTGGGGTTGATGGTGATGACTAGAGCTGTGGGTGTCTGTTTGGCACCAACGGACGAAAACTCTTACAAGCAAATTCTGGAGTTTCGTCGATCGATCTATCAAAATCCCGATTTAATGGCTTTGGGAATTGAACAGCAATATCATTTTACGGCACACATTACTCTGGCTTATTTTGGGGACATCGGGCCGAACCTAGACCGCGCTCGTTTGTGCACCCTGATGTCTGAGTTAAACGACCAATGGCTCGACACGCCCCAGGAACTGTGCGTGCACCGAGCCGAACTGCGGAAGTTTGACGACATGACTAGCTATGTTCGGCAACCGGATTGGCCTGTTTTTGAATTTTAAGGAAGGGGAAGGAAGAAGGAAGAAGGAAGAGGGAAGAAGGAAGAGGGAAGAAGGAAGAAGGAAGAGGAAAGAGGGAAGTTCGGCAACGAGCCAGGTAGGGAATTTAACGGATACAAGTCAGAATTCAGAGGACTCAATCAAGGAATATTTTCCCAATTCTCTCAATTCTCCCCCTCTCCCCCTCTCCCCCTCTCC
>NZ_JAIGNI010000160.1:2500-4915 GCF_026130175.1 Lyngbya sp. CCAP 1446/10
TCGCTGATTCACACGGGATTTCACGGGCCCCGTGCTACTCGGGATACAGTCACGCTCTATTCTACTTTCGACTACAGGACTTTCACCTTCTCTGGTGCAGCTTTCAACTGCTTTGTCTAGCTTGCAGATACGTTATTTGACTGTCCCACGACCCCAGAAGTAAAAACCTCTGGTTTAGGCTGTTTCCCGTTCGCTCACCACTACTAGGGAAATCGCTATTGCTTTCTCTTCCTCCAGCTACTAAGATGTTTCAATTCGCTGGGTTCGCCGCTCTCAGTCTATGTATTCAACTGATGCTTACTGGGTTGCCCCATTCGGACATCTCCGGATCAATGCTTGCTTCCAGCTCCCCGGAGCTTATCGTCGGTCGCCACGTCCTTCTTCGCCTCTGTGTGCCTAGGTATCCACCGTTAGCCCTTTGTAACTTGACCACTTGATTTTTTGATGGTCGTCTGCTTTGTAAGATTTTCCGATTGCTCGGATGACTTACCTGCTTGATGATGACTTAATTTCTATGCAGTTTTCAAGGTTCTGACTAGAGTCTTAGACTCCAGCATTCTGACTTTCACATGGGATAGTCTAGGTGCTGATTTCTCTGAGCTTCTGTTTTTTGATTATGGTTGTACTTAGATAGATAGCTAGTGAGAGTGGAGGTAAGCGGACTCGAACCGCTGACTTCCTGCGTGCAAGGCAGGCGCTCTACCAGCTGAGCTATACCCCCACTAATTAGTTTTGATTTTCCTGCTCTGACTCTTGGATTAATTATCCATGAATCATTACTTTGAATTCATTACTTTTTTCCAGGTGGGCCATCCTGGATTTGAACCAGGGACCTCACCCTTATCAGGGGTGCGCTCTAACCAACTGAGCTAATAGCCCATTTCCCGAACCAGTTAATAGTTTGAAAGCTTTGACATCTATTTCTCGAACGACCAGGGATACTGATTACTACCTATTGTTTAGGTTCGGTAGTTGCTCAGATGGTCTCCCTAAAAGGAGGTGATCCAGCCACACCTTCCGGTACGGCTACCTTGTTACGACTTCACCCCAGTCATCAGCCCTGCCTTCGGCATCCTCCTCCTCGAAAGGTTAGAGTAATGACTTCGGGCGTGGCCAACTTCCATGGTGTGACGGGCGGTGTGTACAAGGCCCGGGAACGGATTCACCGCAGTATGCTGACCTGCGATTACTAGCGATTCCGCCTTCATGCAGGCGAGTTGCAGCCTGCAATCTGAACTGAGGCAGGGTTTACGGGATTAGCTCGCCCTCGCGGGTTGGCTGCCCTTTGTCCCTACCATTGTAGTACGTGTGTAGCCCAGGACGTAAGGGGCATGCTGACTTGACGTCATCCCCACCTTCCTCCGGTTTGTCACCGGCAGTCTGTTTAGAGTGCCCAACTTAATGATGGCAACTAAACACGAGGGTTGCGCTCGTTGCGGGACTTAACCCAACATCTCACGACACGAGCTGACGACAGCCATGCACCACCTGTGTTCGCGCTCCCTAAGGCACTCCTTCCTTTCAGAAGGATTCGCGACATGTCAAGTCCTGGTAAGGTTCTTCGCGTTGCATCGAATTAAACCACATACTCCACCGCTTGTGCGGGCCCCCGTCAATTCCTTTGAGTTTCACACTTGCGTGCGTACTCCCCAGGCGGGATACTTAACGCGTTAGCTACGGCACTGTCCGGGTCGATACAGACAACACCTAGTATCCATCGTTTACGGCTAGGACTACTGGGGTATCTAATCCCATTCGCTCCCCTAGCTTTCGTCCCTGAGTGTCAGTTATGGTCCAGCAAAGCGCCTTCGCCACCGATGTTCTTCCTGATCTCTACGCATTTCACCGCTACACCAGGAATTCCCTTTGCCCCTACCATACTCTAGCTGTTCAGTTTCCACTGCCTTTCCGAGGTTGAGCCCCGGTCTTTGACAGCAGACTTGAACTGCCACCTGCGGACGCTTTACGCCCAATCATTCCGGATAACGCTTGCATCCTCCGTCTTACCGCGGCTGCTGGCACGGAGTTAGCCGATGCTGATTCCTCTGGTACCGTCATTGCGTTCTTCCCAGAGAAAAGGGGTTTACAACCCAAGAGCCTTCTTCCCCCACGCGGTCTTGCTCCGTCAGGCTTTCGCCCATTGCGGAAAATTCCCCACTGCTGCCTCCCGTAGGAGTCTGGGCCGTGTCTCAGTCCCAGTGTGGCTGATCGTCCTCTCAGACCAGCTACCGATCGTCGCCTTGGTGAGCTTTTACCTCTCCAACTAGCTAATCGGACGCGAGCTCTTCTTCAGGCTATAAATATTTGCCCTTTCGGTACATCGGGGGTTAGCAGTCGTTTCCAACTGTTGTCTCCGTCCTGAAGGTAGATTCTCACGCGTTACTCACCCGTCCGCCACTAAGTATTGCTACTCCG
>NZ_JAIGNI010000161.1 GCF_026130175.1 Lyngbya sp. CCAP 1446/10
TATTGATCGCTTGAGTTCTCTTACAGTTCGATCGCTTTTGATGAAAGATTCTAACGCCGCTCTTTCTTTTTCCATATCTTTCTGTGGCATTTGTAAGTTATTCATTTTTTTTATTGTCACAATCAATTATTGCATATAATTATATCATAATAAGTGTAGATAATGATTTAGGATTGCTATAATCCAATACGGTTCACTTAAGATTGTCCGAAGAGAGGAACGAAGCAATCGCAGTATTTATTTTTCATGCTTTTTTGCCGCCTGGATATTTTTAAGTGAACCGTATTGCTATATTATCCAGAAAGTTCTTGAGGTGAGGTACATCGCAGTCAGCCTGCATCGGCGATTTTCCCATCGACCTGACCACGCCATAGATGAGTTTTTAGTATTCGCAAACGTTGATTAGAACCACCCAATTGGCACAGGTTTTCTTTGAGATGATACCAAAAAAAGTTAAAAACAGAGGTACTGGAATAAAAATGAATCCTCCTGTTTTTACTATCTTAAAGCCTCCCAAACCTTAAGTAAACCGCATTGCTCTATAACCTGCCGACTTACTTTAATTATGGCTTGGGTTCCATTGGTTTGGGAGCATTTGTGTTTTGCATTTAATAGTCCGAAGGTTCCCGTTCGCGACCTTGTTTCTCGCTAGCTTGCGACTTTTAGGAGGGTTACAGGAGAATTGGCTGAGTTGCGTCGCTCGCAAAATTGTTTGTGCGATCGGATACCGTGAATCTAGGTTTAATGATGAATAGGCGATCGCGATTTTTGTTATAAGTGCGATCGCTTTTATTTTGATATAACTGAAACGAGCGGATGAATAAGTCGATCGCATTTGAGGACTTACGCCAGATCGAAGATCAAGATTTCAGCATTGGCTTCGGTAGTCAGTTCTAGCACTTCTGTGCTACCAATCTGCACGCCATCGCCTTCACACAACGATTCACCGTTCAACGTCACGATGCCGCGTGCTACCTGAACCCACGCAAAGCGATCGCTGGGCATCTCAAACACAACGCGATCGCCTGATGATAGCACCGAAACATAGAGATTAATGTCTTGGTGAATCGTTACAGAGCCGTCTCTCCCATCCTTAGAAGCAACCAATTTCAATTTGCCTTGCTTTGCTTCTAATCCAAAATTAAGCTGCTCGTAACGAGGAGTTAGATTTTGTGTATCCGGTAACATCCAGATTTGCAGAAAATGTACTGGGTCATCTTTGGAAGCGTTGAATTCACTGTGTTGAATGCCTGTACCCGCACTCATAACTTGGACATCTCCGGGACGGATGACCGAACCATTTCCCAGGCTATCTTTATGGGCTAATTCTCCTTCTAAAACGTAGGTGAGAATCTCCATATCGCGGTGTCCGTGGGTAGCAAATCCAGCACCAGGAATAACGCGATCGTCGTTAATTACTCGCAAACTCCGAAAACCCATGCGATCGGGATCTTGGAAGCCACCAAAGGAGAAAGTATGATAACTGTCGAGCCAACCTATTTTTGTATGACCGCGGGCATTGCGATCGTGGATCGGATGCTTGACTTGTGGATTTGACATAGAACTATCCTCCGATAATTTCAAGAATTTTTGGGATAAAGCCATCGATAAAATAACCGAGTTACACGGGGCATAACCAGATAAGTCAAACAGAAAACGGTTAGCAAAGTTAACACAAACGATCGCACTAATGGCGGTAAAACAGTCAATGCAGGCGCAAGGAGCGCTCCCAGAAGCTGGACTACGACAAAGACCGCTAATCCGGTTAAGATCGCCATTTTGTAGCGTTTGGGTGGATGCTGAACGAGCTTTCCTGGCAGGGTGAACCAGGTCTCTAAACCAGTCAGGATTTCTACATTTTGATCTTGTTGTACCAGGGGTTGTACCTTGTCGATCCAGCGTTGGCGGACGGGGGAATCCATCCATTCCTTGAGATGTTTGTAGCAATCAAACTTGAGGACGATCGCATATTCGGGATGGGATGAATCATGGGGACGGATAAAGCTAACGCCACAATGTCCGTCAAATTGTTGGGCAACTCCAGAAACATCATGCAACCATTGTTCGTATTCCTGTTCGCGCCCCGGTTTCACCAGATGTGAAATAGCGGCTGTAACGGGTTGTTTGTCGGTATCTAGTACGACGATCGCAGGTGTCATTTCAATTACGCCTCCTCTCACAATGTAAAGCTACAACCCATACCACATCAGAAGCTCGATCGCGAGCCTGCTTTTCGATCAACTGCCCCAAAAATCCAATCTGGCGATCGCAGCCGAAATCATGAGTATAATCGCCCTATGAAATGGAAGTATGGATCTTTGAGTTTGTCGCTCAGACTTGAATCGAATTATAAACCAATACGCTTGGGTTAATACCGTCAATAGAGATCAAAAAACGATGTGAGAAATGGGGTAGTGCCCTAAAGGTAAGGATGGTTGAAATTCCTTGGCAGTCTGGAGTTCATTGATTTACTACCGTGTAGGAATATCCAAGTATCTGCTCAGGACAGGGTTCAAAGTGCTGATTATTTCGTTAATGTCTTGGCTTTGTAGCTGCAAATACATTAAAAAAGCCAGGATACTTCAGGTCTGTAAGGTTGGCTCCAAGCTCTGAAAGCCTTACATGAAAAGAGCTATGTCCATCCTTACCTAAATAGGACTACCCGTAAAGTATCTGGCGGTTCCCGCTCCATGTTTCGGTTTGAACAAACTGCTGATTTGCTATCTGTGATTCAGACTTGTAGATTTCAAGGTAAAAGTGCAATGGCTTTTTTCCGTGATGCTCTATCTGCCCATTCTTGTAACTTTTTCATGCCTTCTCTGATTCCACAATCTTAGACCTGAATCCTTACGCTGATATTTCGTCGCTGCACCATTGTTCTGGCAGCTAATTCTGCCGGGTTATTATGTAATGGTAATTCCGGATGCTCCAAAACTAAAAGCAACTCAGATATTTTACAAGAAGTTAATTTTTTTCGTTTATCTAATTGTTCATAACCAGTTTGACTGCCGAAAATTTCCCAAAATCTGGATTTAAGCCTCAGCTTCTCCAGCTCAGATGGAGAGTTTCTGTAAGCGAGTAATTCTCGGTAGTAATCCCAAAAATCATCAAGAAACTTATCTAAACTTTTTTGATGACAAGTAACAAATGGACTTAATTTTTTATAATGTCTTGCTTCATGCACCCAACATAAAGATAAATCATCTGTGAGTAATTTAAACTGGGGTGCATCATCAGTGACCAGAGTTTTTATTACCGGAATCTGGGATTGCTGATGATAAAAAGCAATTGCTGCTGCCTCAAAAATTCTGGTACGATGTTGAGAGCCTAAGCAACCCAGATGCTGATTCAGCAAAGAGTTAAATTCATCACCGTTCAACGGAATTTCTTGAGGTAATCCTTTAATTTGATGGCTCCACTTCTGGGGTACATTGAACTTATCTAATAACTCGTAGGTAAGTGGAGAGATCATAAACTGAAGTCCTTGGTTGTTCTGTAATACTCCAAGTACGCTTAATCGGTCTTTTCTTAAAGTTGTAGAATAAACTGTATATAATGGATTGCAAATTATATTTGTCGTGTAATTTACTCCTTTAACACGCTGTTTGGTCTAAGTGTTGCCAAGGGCTACTTGCTAATCCGGATAAATACACTTCGTTAAATTCTGATTGAAAATTTGCTGATTTTTTCACCAGTAGATTTGATAAATAACCGGCTGACATGGAAATCCCAATATTGCTTAAAAAATCTAACAGCTTTCCTTGAGTCATGTTACCTCCATAGTACAGGCTCATAACTAAGGCTTTTACTCCGGGACCAAACTCCCCATCATAGCCGGATGGTAACGGTGAAATGTATGTTTTCTTTTCTGAAGGTGAGTAATACTTCTGTTTCCGGAATAACACGTTATCTGTTTTCAGTAAAATGTCTTGAACTATTACCTCTTCATAACCCTTGAATTCTGAATCGAATGGTAGTTCTGCCTGGGGATACTCGAGGATTTTTTCTCTGTCAACTTTGACCAGAGCATTTTTACTACTTTTAATATGTTTTTTTGGTGTTTTTCGCTCTTTCTCGGATGAGTAGTTTTCTTTTGACTTTTTCGGCCCATTAGCTTTAACCTCTGGTTTGCCCTGTTCTCCTTTCAGACGATTATTTTCGTCTTTTAATCTTTGACTTTCTGACCGTAATTCTTGGGTTTCTGCTTGTAATTGTTCTATGAGGTTCAGCAATATGGACACAGTACGACGCAATGATTCGTCTGCAATTTCAGATGGCTCAATGCTTTGCAGTAAGGTTTCTAC
>NZ_JAIGNI010000162.1 GCF_026130175.1 Lyngbya sp. CCAP 1446/10
CCCATCATTCCGCTCCTCAATAAAACGGCTGTTGTCATCAGTACGTCATTACCAACATATCGTTTTCCCAAACCCAAAGGCTTGATTCCACTGGTGGCTTAGGTTTAGCACTTTTACAGCTAGATTTGTTACCGAGACTGCCATCATTGGCCGTCTTTGTGTCATGGCAATGTCGATGAAGTAGCTGGCAATTATCATAAGATTCCCTTCCACCTTTCGATTTAGGGATGATGTGGTCAACTTCTATCGAATCTCGATCTTTGAAGTAGTTATCGCAGTGGGTGCATTTCCCTTTTTGACGCTTGAGTAGTTTAGACACTCTCGCAGGTATTTCGGGGTGTACTCCCATTCTTGAACTCCAATATAACCAGTCACCGTCGTAGGGGGATACTTTTCCTTTTACCTTTACATAGCGTTTTATTTCAGTGGAGCTATGTTGTATGAGCTTTAGAGGATTATTACCCTCTCCGGTTGCGAACACCCAGTTATTGCCTTCTACAGTTTTGAAGTATTTAAGGCGTATCCACCCTCTGCCTTTGTTCCTATGACGATGACGACCCCATTTGAGGAGCTTCCAAACCACTAAGTGCCACAGCCTTTCAAATATTTTCTGGCTGACAACTGAACAGAAGTAGTTACACCAACCCCGTATGATAGGATTTAGTTTATTGATTAAAGTCGCTTGGTTTAACCCACGCGACTTATTTATTGCTTCTGCAACTTTTCTGTAGTGCCTTTTCTGACTTTCTTTACTGGGGGTGATAATAGTCTTAAATCCGAGGATTTTACCCTTGACTCTGCCTGAATTGTGTTTCCCAACGGGGAATTGCCTGACGTTGAATCCTAGAAAGTTGAATCCAGGTTGTTCATCATCTACCTTGTTCAAAGTGTGGGCTAATCTTGTCTTACTCGGTTTTAGTTCTAACCCAATGCCACTTAACCACTTCTCTATCTCTAACTTACACAGTTTTATAACTTCTACGTCCTCATGAAGGACTACGAAGTCGTCTGCGTATCTTATCAATGAAATCGACTTAAGCTTGTCTCTAATACTCAATTGAGTGTTGTCGGGTCGCTTCCTATCGAATTTTGGGGCTAAACCCATAATCAATTCCTCAATGCCATGTAAGGCGACATTAGCCAGTAGAGGTGAAATCACCCCGCCCTGTGGTGTACCTTCATCAGTTGGGAACAGCTTGTTTCCATCCATTACACCAGCTTTTAACCAAGCTCGGATTTGTCTCCGTAGGGTTGGATAGGTATTTAATTTTGAGAGAAGTACATCATGGTTAATACGGTCGAAGCATTTGCTAATGTCGGCATCCAGAACGTATTTGGATTTCTTGTTTACCGCCACAAATATAGCCGCGATAGCATCGTGACATGAGCGTCCTGGTCTGAACCCGTATGAGTTAGGTTCAAATCTCGCTTCCCATTCTGGTTCTAACACCAGTTTGACTAGCGCTTGCAAAGCTCGGTCTTCCATTGTCGGTATACCTAAAGGTCTTTCCTCATCTGTCCCGGGTTTGGGTATCCAAACTCGGCGTGTTGGTTTGACCTTATAACCCAGTGTAATTTTGTTTATCAAGGCGAAACGTTGCTTTGGGGTCAGCGATTTTACACCGTCCACGCCTGCCGTCTTCATTCCTTTGTTTTCCTGAGTTACCCGACGAACCGCTAACGCTTTTGCTGTCCAAGAACTTATCAACAATTTCTGGAGTCTGCGTACTAGCTTGACATCACCACGATTAGACGCTTGATATATCCGTTTTTGCAACTTGAAGACGTTACGCTCTAGCTTTCGCCAGTTGATATCGCTCCATTCATACATCGGTTTTATGACCGTGTTCATGACATTTACATTGCTACTTGTAGCTATATCATCCGTATTACCGTTAGTCCGTTAGCATATCCTTCACTATTACGGTGAGGCGTTGGCTTCTGACTCAATCTCTACCACCTGTTACCTGGAAATCCAGATATTTCGTCTTGGCTGACTGCTCAAAGTATTCCACCTCTTTGAGAGTAATCAGGTGGGTTACTTCGTTCCTCATAACCATTGGTTTGTTCCGTTAGGATGTTACCTTTTCACCGAGTTTTTGGGTAACGTAGGTATGCCGACTCAAATCCTCATACCACCCTGTTCTTATACCCTTTTGGGATTCCCAGCGCGTAAAGCCTTATTTCGCTGGTTTGCGGTAACGGTGATTCAAGTAGTAACTTCGCTTTCGCTATCCGTAGGAACTTGCTCACGGGATACTACTTTTTAGGCTTGTAGCTCTTTTCCGCTTTTATCCCCGCTTCACCGATTGATGGCTAGTCTCTACAGTGGGGGATATGCTTTCACCTCTACGTTTGAAGGGCAGGGCTTGACGCTTTCTAGGGTACTGACGCTCACCTGCAAGGTTATGAAGTTGTCAACTACAAGGGATTAAAGTGCGAACTCAATCCTGAT
>NZ_JAIGNI010000163.1 GCF_026130175.1 Lyngbya sp. CCAP 1446/10
GTGAGGAACTGGTCAAAATTGTGCTGACTCAACAGAAGCTGATTGAAAAATTACAACAAGAACTCGAAAAACTCAAAGAGAGACAGCCGAGTAATAGCAAAACATCATCGAAACCCCCATCAAGCGATCTGATACAGAAATCAGAGACAGCCAAAGTTGATAGCTCAAAAGAGTCAGAGTCCGAGCCCGCATCGCAAACCAGGAGGACAGCCTGGACATATCGGCAAAACCCGAAAAGGGTTTGGACGAGTGGATAGATATCAAATCAGCACTCCTGAAACTTGTGAGCATTGTGGCAGCAGAGAATTAAGTGAGATGATTGGCTACAGCAAGCAGCAGGTAGCGTGTGCCGGTTGCCAGACCAATTGAAGTAGTGGAATATCGACGGGTCAAATGTCAGTGTAATGAATGTGGAGCCATAGTGATTGCACCCGTCTCACCGGGCAAGCGTGCCAGGACAAGATTTGAGTATCGACCTACAAGCATTATTGGTATGGCTAGGTAATTATGGGCACATATCTTACGAAAAGCAACAAGAGTTCCTGCGCGAACTAGGTGGAATCGAAATAGGGATAGGGACATTACAAGCCACAAATGCGCGGGTAGCCAATGCTGTAAAACCCGCCGTTGCCGACTTATGGAAATGGGCACCATTACAAGCCAACGTCCATGTCGATGAAACCCCTTGGTGTGTCAAGGGAGTCAAAGAATGGTTATGGACAGCTACGGGTCAAGATTTTTGCTTGTTTCATGCGGCGGATACTCGGAGTAGAGCCGAATTAGAGACGATGCTGGGGAGCGAGTTTGCTGGAGTGTTGAGTTCTGATGACTTTAGCGTATACAACGGTGTGATTGTTGGAGCGCAGCAAAAATGTCTAGCCCATCTACGGCGACATTTTAAGAAAGTTCTGCTTATAGGTCACGGTAACAATACTGTCGTCGCCTCTGCGTTCTTGGAATTAATTGATGAGGCATTTCGACAACATCGAAAATGGCGCGAACACCAACAAGAGCTTGATTATCATGCTTGGGCGAGGGACTTTAAGACCAGGTTGGCAGAATTGTTAAATACTTGGCAAGGTCAAGTTGGTCATGCCGCTGGACTGTTATTGCGCTCCTTGCGTGAGAAAGCGCAGCAATGGTGGTATTTTTTAGACCATCCTTCCATTCCTCCTGATAATAATTTAGCAGAACGTTCTCTCCGATTAGCCGTGACGAAGCGTAAGGTATCAGGGGGTTCCAGGTCAATGTTTCGGTTTGAACAAACTGCTGATTTGTTATCTGTGATTCAGACTTGTAGATTTCAAGGTAAAAGTGCAATGGCTTTTTTCCGTGATGCTATATC
>NZ_JAIGNI010000164.1 GCF_026130175.1 Lyngbya sp. CCAP 1446/10
AGGTCAAAACCCCTGCACACCATCACTTTCGTAATGTACCGAAAAGTTGACCCAACACCACAGCCGCCATCCAACTTTGACCTTCCCTTCCAGGGAAAATTGTCAGAAAATAATCGTTGGGTAATCATGGCAAAACTAATTCCGTGGTCAGAATTTGAAACCGAATATGCTCAAAATTTTACAGTATCAACCGGAGCTCCAGCGAAATCGTTTCGTATGGCGTTGGGAGCATTAATTATTAAAGAAAGATTAGGAACCAGTGATGTCGAAACAGTAGAACAAATAAGAGAAAACCCATACCTACAATACTTTATAGGCATGACATCCTATACTAATACGTCACCATTTGATTCATCAATGTTCGTTCATTTTAGACAAAGAATAGGTCTGAACCTAGTTAATAAAATCAACGAAAAAATGGTCAAAGACCAGACCGAAGTACCATCCGAGTCAAGGGAAAAAAAGTCATCAGAAACAAGTGAACCCAAAAACCAAGGCAAATTAATATTAGATGCAACAGTAGCACCAGCCGACATTAAATATCCCACAGACTTAGGGCTACTAAATCAAGCAAGAGAACATACCGAAAAAATTATAGACGCTCTACATAATAAAAATCAGTCACCCGGAAAAAAAAAACCAAGAACCTATCGTAACCGAGCCAGAAAAGAATACTTAACAATAGCCAAAAATCGGAAACCATTACGAAAAGAGCGCAAAAAAGTAATTAAGAAACAACTTCAATATATCTACAGAAATTTAGCTAACATCGAAAAAATGGGTCAGCTAGAATTACTAAGTAAATCTCATTATAAAATGCTGTTAGTAGCCACAGAAGTCTACCGCCAACAGTTATGGATGTATGAAAACAAAGAGCAGAGTATTCCCGATAGAATAGTAAGTTTAAAACAACCACATATTCGACCCATCGTCAGAGGTAAAGCCGGGAAATCCGTTGAGTTTGGGGCAAAATTATCAGCGAGCTGTCGTAACGGCTATGTATTTTTAGACCGAATTAGTTGGGATAATTTTAACGAATCTTTAGACTTACAAGCACAAGCGGAAAAATTTAAACGGTTCACGGGATTCTACCCAGAATCAATTCAT
>NZ_JAIGNI010000165.1 GCF_026130175.1 Lyngbya sp. CCAP 1446/10
GAAAAAGACAAAAGAAGATATGCAGCGATAGAAGCCGTAAAACTTGGTCGTGGTGGAATCATTTACATAGCCCGAGTTTTTGGAGTAGACAGAAATACAATAGCCAAGGGAATTAAGGAGTTAAAAAGTGAATCAGAACACAGCAGGAATCACAAGAGAATTCGCCGACCTGGGGGAGGAAGAAAGACTAGGGATTCTCAGATACCTAATTTAAATGAGCGTTTTTTAGAAGTCTTAAAAAACCACACAGCCGGAGATCCAATGTCCGAAAAAATTAAATGGACAAATCTTACCCATCAACAAATAGTTGAAGGATTGAAGGCTCAAGAAACAATAGTCAGTACAACAGTCGTCAAAAAACTTTTAAAAAAGAATGGATATGTGAAACGCAAAGCCCAAAAACAACAAACAACCGGAGTCACAAAAAATCGTAATGAACAATTTGAGAATCTTGCTAGAATAACGGCTCAGTATGAGTTACGGGGTAATCCAATTGTTAGTATGGACACAAAAAAGAAGGAATTTATTGGAAATTTATATCGAGCAGGCAGTCTATATACTACCGAAGTTGTTACGACATATGACCATGATTTTTGGAGTCTAGCTGAGGGAAAAGTAGTGCCTCATGGAATTTATGATCTGCAACATAACCGAGGATATTTAAACCTGGGAATCAGTAAAGATACGAGTGAATTTGCTTGTGAATCGATAAAACTATGGTGGATTAATTACGGAAAATTTATCTATCCTCAAGCAAATTCAATTTTAATAAAATGCGATGGAGGTGGCAGTAATAATTCTAATCATCATATCTTTAAATCAGATTTACAAAAGTTAGTTGACGAGCTGGGAATAGAAATTAGGATCGCACACTATCCTCCCTATACATCGAAGTATAATCCGATCGAACATCGTTTGTTTCCTCACGTAACTAGAGCCTGTCAAGGAGTGATTTTTACTTCTCTTGAGTTAGTGAAAAAACTCATGGCAAAAACGCATACTAAAACCGGGCTTTCTGTCGTAGTAAATGTG
>NZ_JAIGNI010000166.1 GCF_026130175.1 Lyngbya sp. CCAP 1446/10
CCAAATAAAGATGAGGTAAAAAAAATGACACCCTCAGACCAAGAACAGCTAAAAGCCTACTTAAAAGCGGCAGCAGAAATTCTTTACAGAAATACAGATCCAGCCGAGTTAGAAAGTTTTGACAGTATCGAAAAATCCCTCCGTCAAAAAATGTTAGAAGAAGTGGGTCCAGAACTAGGTAGCTTTTTTTTTCGGCAGCATCAGGAATTAAAACAGGAAAACCCCGAAAAATAAAATCAATAGTCGGTTTGCTTGACCTTACAGATAATCAGGCGAAATATTTTGGATTGAAAGCTTATAGTCAATTCAGTCCACTGATGGAAAAATGTTGTCTTTTAATCAGTGCCAACGAATCTTATCAAATGGCGGAAAAAGATTTAGAGATTTTCACTGGTGTCAAAATCTCTCACAGTACATTACATAGATTAGTCAATCGACAAGAATTTGAATTACCTGCATCGAAACAAGGAGTCCAAGAAATTACATTAGATGGCGGGAAAGTCAGGCTACGCAACGAATCCAAAGGCGAAGCGTGTTGCTGGAAAGACTATAAAGCCGTTTGTTTCGATAACGTTTATTCGGGAGCATTTTTTCAAAATAATCAAGATTTAATTGATTGGGCTAATAGCCAAAAATTGCTACATCCTATGTATTGTCTAGGAGATGGTCATGCCGGAATTTGGAAAATATTTAAAGAAATTGGAGACACCGAGCAAAGACAAGAAATCTTAGATTGGTATCATCTGAAAGAAAATCTTTACAAGGTAGGAGGTTCAATAAAACGTTTAAAATTAGCAGAAAATATGTTGTGGCAAGGCAAGATAGATGAAGTTATAAATCTATTTAAAGAAATGAAAAAAAAGGAATTTAAAACATTTTGTAACTATTTAGAGACTCATCGCTGCCGAATAGTCAACTACCAATACTATAAAGAAGAATCCATAAGTTCGATTGGTTCTGG
>NZ_JAIGNI010000167.1 GCF_026130175.1 Lyngbya sp. CCAP 1446/10
TTTATCTGAAAAAGACAAAAGAAGATATGCAGCGATAGAAGCCGTAAAACTTGGTCGTGGTGGAATCATTTACATAGCCGGAGTTTTGGGAGTAGACAGAAATACAATAGCCAAGGGCATTAAGGAGTTAAAAACAGAATCAGAACCCGCCTTGAATCAACACAGAATTCGCCGACCTGGGGGAGGAAGAAAAACTAGGGATTCTCAGATACCTGATTTAAATGAGCGTTTTTTAGAAGTTTTAAAAAACCACACAGCCGGAGATCCAATGTCCGAAAAAATTAAATGGACAAATCTTACCCATCAACAAATAGTTGAAGGTCTGAAGGCTCAAGAAACAATAGTCAGTACAACAGTTGTCAAAAAACTGTTAAAAAAGAATGGATATGTGAAACGTAAAGCTCAAAAACAACAAACAACCGGAGTCACAAAAAATCGGAATGAACAATTTGAGAATCTTGCTATAATTACCGCCCAGTATGAGTTACGAGGAAATCCAATTGTTAGTATGGACACCAAAAAGAAGGAATTTATTGGAAATCTCTATCGAGCAGGCAGTCTATATACTACCGAAGTTGTAACAACATTTGACCATGATTTTTGGAGTCTAGCTGACGGAAAAGTAGTGCCTCATGGAATTTACGATCTGCAAAATAACCGAGGATATTTAAACCTGGGAATCAGTAAAGATACGAGTGAATTTGCTTGTGAATCGATAAAATTATGGTGGATTAATTACGGAAAATTCATCTACCCTCAAGCCGATTCAATTTTAATAAAATGCGATGGAGGTGGCAGTAATAATTCTAATCATCACATCTTTAAATCAGATTTACAAAAATTAGTTGACGAGCTAGGGATAGAAATTAGAATCGCACACTATCCTCCCTATACATCGAAGTATAATCCGATCGAACATCGTTTGTTTCCTCACGTAACTAGAGCCTGTCAAGGAGTGATTTTTACTTCTCTTGAGTTAGTGAAAAAACTCATGGCAA
>NZ_JAIGNI010000168.1 GCF_026130175.1 Lyngbya sp. CCAP 1446/10
GACTCCTTCAAGGCAAAGCCCTAAAGTTGTCGCTACTTTTCGCAAAATGTTTGCAGCGCCGTTGCAGTCTGCATTAATTTTGCTTCCATCTTTTGAGTGATACAAGCCACGCTTGACACGTTTCCCAGACTCTTTCCACCCTTCGGGTTTTTCACCGAACTTAGGTAGTTCATCCGAATCTAAAAAACTCGCCTTACTCGTATAGCTTTCTTCAGTTTCAACAAATTGAATGCCATGTTGTTCGCAAAGCTGAGAAATCCTATCCTTTAATCGTGCGGTAGGAATTTGCACAAAACTTTGATTAGTTTTACTTCCAAGATTGATTTCTTGACGCATTCCTTTGTTCCAGCCAAATACGATAGTGCCTATTTGGTTCTTTAGGCAGTGATTCAATACCAATCTAGCTGCTTTATTGACGGCATCCCTAACTTGTCTATTTCGTTTTTCCGTAATTCTCCCTAATTGTTTAGACCAAAAGCCTTGAGGCTTGTCCTCTTTGACTCCTGCAACTCGTTTGTTGTACCACTGATTTAATGATTTTAGGTGCAGTCCATCTACAATTAAACTTGTCCCCACATTAGACACACAGGTCAGCCAATTATTTAGCCCTGGGTCAATACCTAGAGCTTTACTAGCGTCTAACTCAACTGCTATCGGCGGGACTTTATAGACAAATTCAGCATAAAATTGCCCATTTCTTGGCAAGATGCGAATTTCTCGGATTTTGTCGTAATCCAAGTTTGACGGCATTGGCAGATAGAATTCACTAATTCCAAACCATAGTTTAACTTTACCTCCTAGGGGAAACCTTAATTGCCCATTTTTTAACTTTACATCCGCCTTGGGAAACGTCGCC
>NZ_JAIGNI010000169.1 GCF_026130175.1 Lyngbya sp. CCAP 1446/10
AAAATACCAAATAGCACCAATATGGTTTTCTAACTTTTTAGAAAATGAAAGAGTCTTTCTTACGAGACGAGAAATACGTTGGCGCAAAGTATTATTAAATCTTTCAATGTGATTAGTTTTTCCACTGTCTTTACCAACTGGCTGATGGCGTTTGCTTGGAAAAATACAAGCATACGCAGCCCAAAAATCTGTATAGCAAACAGCACATTGTCGATAGACAGGAGGGAGAGAATTCCATAATTGTTTTGCTCCTTCTTCGCTGCGATCCCCAATATAAACACCAATAATTTCTCTGGTTTCTCTATCCATTGCTAACCACACCCATTGCTTATTTTGTTTGCAATCTACAAATGACCACAGTTCATCACATTCAACATTCAATCTGACTTTTTTTTTAGGTTTAACCTTTACTCTGCGTTCGATTGAGGCATATTTATTATTTACGTAATCCTGTAACCATTTTTGAGAAACACCCGTGCTTCTAGCTATGCCAGCCAAAGAAATCTTCTCCAAAAGAAGTCGATCGATTAAATCTTTTGTTTGTGAGCTGATTACTTTATTTGTCGGATTTTCGACAAATTGGCGACCGCAACTTTGACATTTGTATTTTGGTTTTTTATTATGAATTTTACCATTTTTAACTATGTGATTTGAACCACAATCAGGGCAATTTGGTCGTAAGGATAGCATATTATATGACTAAATTAATATTGGCAGAGCAAGGATTCCAGCAACAGCTACTTATGA
>NZ_JAIGNI010000021.1 GCF_026130175.1 Lyngbya sp. CCAP 1446/10
GAGTGGGGGAGGGGAAAAATCTTGCTTCTTGCTTGTTGCTTCTTGCTTAAATATCGAGCTATTAAATCCGTTAAATCCCGCACATTGATCGCTGCCGAACTTGCTTTTTTCTGCTAAAACCGTGAAAGCTTTAACTAGATTTTCAATATCTGATTCTGTATTTCCCAAACTTATAATAAATGTTAAATGCTGCGGCATGGGAAGTTCTGCTGTGACTGCGAGTTCCGAGTGTAGAATTTCATCGGCTGCAAATCCTGTGATGCCTAAATCGGATACTTTTACTGTTAGCCTGGTTCTGTCTAAGGCTGCAAAACCTGGTGTGTTTAACGGTTCTAAAACTGACAATCCGGGAATTTGACTAATGTGCGATCGCGCTTTGTCTGCTAATAGTAAAGTTTCAGCCATTAATTCCTTGCCGTGGAGGGCCATTTGTTGGCGAGCCGCGTCTAATGATGCTAATAATAAGTAGCTGGGACTGGTGGATTGTACTAGCTGTAATGCTCGATCGAGTTTTTGGATATTTATCCGATCGCCCTTGACGTGCAGCATCGATGCTTGTGTCATTGCACCGAGGGTTTTGTGGATTGATTGTACCGTTAAATCTGCCCCGGCTGATAGGGCCGGTTCTGGTAAGTTTGGGTGAAAGTTAAAGTGCGCGCCGTGGGCTTCGTCTGCTAATAAGGGGATGTTGTATTGATGGGTAATTTTGGCGATCGCCCGCAAATCCCCGCAAACGCCGTGATAGGTTGGGTAGACGACCATGACTGCTTTCGCGTCGGGATGTTGTTTTAGGGCTGCTGCTGCGGCTTCTGGGGTGATGCTGTTGGCAATATCCCAGGTGCGATCGTACTCTGGACTGACAAAAATCGGAATTGCACCAGATAAGATTAAGCCTGAAATCGCCGATTGATGGATATTTCGAGGCAAGATAATTTTATCGCCGGGCCCGCAAGTCGCTACAATGGCGGCGATGATTCCGCCAGTCGAACCGTTTGCTAAAAAGCGAGTTGAGTCTGCTGCAAATGCTGCTGCTGCTAACTCTTGAGCTCGCGCAATTGCACCTTCTGGGTTGAAGAGATTGTCTAATTCCGGCAATTCCGGCAAATCTGAGCGAAATACTGCGGCACCGAATAAGTCCACTAGCTGCTGGGAGATGCCTTGTCCGCGTTTGTGTCCGGGGGCGTAAAATGGGCTGTGATGGTGGTTTGTGCGATCGCGCAGGGCATCTAATAGCGGTGTTTGTTGTTGAGAGTTTGGTGCTGACACACTTATACCATTTTAGATTTTATATTTTAGATTGGGGATGACTGACTGGATCTTCCCTACAGTTGCATTTTTTTTGAGAATTGTATTAATTTTGATTACTGTATTTGATATTTGGTTTAATACCGAAGGCATAGTTTCATGCGGGCGTAACAGTAAATTATAGCTATTTAGATAGATGTGTTACCCGCATTTTTTAGTTTAAATTATTAAAATAAAACAATACCACAACTTAGTTATTTTTGGTTTAATAAATAGCTAAAAGTGGCGACTAAATGTTTGTAAAACATCTCTTAAGCTGAGCGAAGCACTAACATGATTTTTCCCAACCCTACTCCATTTCCAGGCCCGCAAATTCCCGGTACCGAACCGGGGCTGCCGGAGATTCCCGCATCGCCACCGGTGCCGGGCCCCGTACCAGAACCGATTCCCGGCCCCGTACCAGAACCGGTACCTGCGCCAATTCCGCAGCCAATTCCCGCACCGGTGCCGGAAACTATACCTTATCCAATTCCTCAAACAGTTCCGGGGCCGATTCCTCAGACAATTCCTGAACCAATCTAAATTATGTAGGACTTACGCACATATTCCCGGTTTTTGGGGAAAATCTGGGTTTCTCACCCCGCGTCCGTAAGTCCTGTCCGATATATTGCTGATACTTATGATATTTTGAGACAGTGAAGTGATATGTTTCTAAATAGCTATGCTTACTGCCGGAATTGTCGGACTGCCTAATGTTGGCAAATCTACTTTGTTTAATGCTCTGGTTGCTAATGCCAAGGCGACTGCTGCTAATTTTCCTTTTTGTACGATCGAACCCAATACGGGTATCGTGGCAGTACCCGACGAACGGTTGAAGGTGCTGAGCAATATTGGTAATTCTGCCCAAACTGTGCCGACGCGGATGGAGTTTGTCGATATTGCGGGTTTGGTGAAGGGTGCGAGTCAGGGGGAAGGGCTGGGAAATCAGTTTTTGTCTCACATTCGGGCTGTGGATGCGATCGTCCATGTTGTCCGTTGTTTTGACGATGATGATATCATTCACGTTGCGGGTTCTGTCGATCCCCAACGAGATATTGACATTATCAATCTGGAACTGATTTTAGCAGATTTGGCTCAAATTGAACGCCGGCTCGATCGCACTCGCAAACAAGCCCGCAACAACAAAGAAGCTCAAGCAGAAGTGGACGTGCTTGAAAAGTTGGTTGTGGTTTTGAATGCAGAAAAACCAGTGCGCCAGTCCAGTTTAACTGACGAAGAAGCTGAATTAGTTAAAGGTTTAGAATTGTTAACAAACAAGCCGATTATCTATGCGGCTAACGTGTCTGAGGACGATTTGGGAACCGGAAATAGCTATGTCGAACAAGTGCGGGAAATAGCAGCTAAAGAAAATGCTAAGGTTGTCATAGTTTCGGCGCAAGTTGAGTCAGAATTGGTGGATCTGCCAGAAGAAGAACGGGCGGATTTCTTAGAATCTCTGGGCGTGAGTGAAGGTGGCTTAAAATCTTTGATTCGAGCTACTTACGACTTATTGGGTTTGCGGACTTATTTCACTAGCGGGCCGCAGGAAACTCGCGCTTGGACGATTATCGCCGGAATGTTAGCACCGCAAGCTGCAGGAGTGATTCACTCGGACTTTGAGCGGGGTTTCATCCGGGCCGAAACTGTGGCTTATGAAGATTTGGTTGCTACGGGCGCGATGAATGCTGCTAAGGAAAAAGGCTTAGTTCGCAGTGAAGGAAAACAGTATGTTGTACAAGAGGGAGATGTGCTGTTGTTCCGATTTAATGTGTAGTTTTTTCAGGAGATAAGCAAATGGATATCGTTTCGCTGGCAATTGCTTGGTTGGTAACATCGGTGAGCTTTTTTATTATTTCCAAGTTGCCCATCGGGGTGGACATTGACACTTTCGGAAAAGCGATGGTTTCGGCGGCAGTTTTTGGATTGCTGAATGCTTTGGTGCGGCCGCTTTTTGTGGTTTTTGGTTTTCCCTTTGTATTGGTAACTTTTGGTTTGTTTATGATTGTTATCAATGCTGCAATCTTTGGATTGGCTGCTTGGCTAGTCGAAGGGTTTCGCTTGCGATGGGGAATTTGGAGTGCTTTGTTGGGCGCTGTAGCCCTCGGTTTTATTAACTCTATTCTTTATCAGTTGTTGAGTACGCTGCCAAGTCGGTAGAGAAAGTAACGCGGAAGGGGCGGGTTTATCTGTCTTGTTAGCTATAGCAAATATCCCCGGCTAAACCCGCCCCTAATGACTAATGACTAATGACCAATGACCAATGACCAATGACCAATGACCAATGACCAATGACTAATGACCAATGACTAAAGACCTATGATGAGTAATTGTCAGGGATAAAAGCATCTCGACTGCGACTATTTTCCACAGGCCAGTCTGGATGTTCCCCGCCGATAATCAATTCTTCAACCGTCACGAATTCTTTGCTTAGTTGCTGGAAAACATTAATTAAAATATCGATGCCGATAGCGTCGCTAGTTCCTAAATCAAACCAACAGCGAGCCCAAGCACCTTGATACTCCATTTCTCCCATATTGTGCATCAAAGCCATCATGCTTTGGTCGGCTAGATTAACATCGTAATCCATGTCACTGATATCTAAGCCTTCATCTTGAACTTGCAAATTTTCTGCATTAAATCCTCCGAGTTTTCCCAAGAAAAACCAAGAGTCAAATACTTCTTCAACATACTGTTTTTCACCGTTTGAAGGCACGTTGCTAAACTTCAGCCAAATCCAGAGGTCAAAGGGGTTAAACTCGCGAAACTGTACTTTCATGGTGTTTTGGTATTTTTATAATGGTGGTAAAGCCGTCGGCCCCCAGATGCCATCTGCATCTCTAATTTTATCGCGCATTGGGTCGCAGTTGCGAGGTTGGCTGTCGAGACGGTTGCGGGTTTTGCACTGTTGAAAGAAGATTTCGGCTACTAAACTGCGCGGTAGTTGGTCTGGTTTTACTAAGGCTGCGTCGAAGTTTTGGCGGGCTTCTTCTAGTAGGGTTTTGTTGGTGTCTTTTCCCCTGGCTTGGGAAAACAAGATTTGTGCTTTGAGATAAAGAATTTCTGGATTGTTTGGTGTTTCTGCTAGGGATTTGTTGGCAAATTCTAGGGCGCGATCGTATTTTTTCAAGTCTCGATAGCCTACTGCCATGCCGCGATAAGCTAAGTAGCGGGGAGAAGCTTTTTCTTCGAGTCGTTTAATGGCTTCGCTGGGGTTGGAAAAGGGCAGGTTTGTGGCTAGCATTAAGTCCATGTAGCCTTTAAGCAGGTTGAGTTCTGGGTCGTTGGGAGCTATTTTTTCGGCTTCATCTAGGTATTGAAATACTACTCGCAGTTTGTTGAGTGCTTGGGGCGCGCCTTTGGCTGTTCCTTCTTGGGCTATGGCATTTGCTCCTTCTAGAAAGTGACCGACTGCTGTGTATAGGTTGCCGCGTAATGGGTTAGTTTTTGTCAAGTTTTCGCCTACTTCGCGGGTTTTTTGCGCGTAGGAATTCATCGACTTGAAGTCCTGCTCGATGTAGGATAGGGAGGCTGCCATTGCATAGGCTAGCGGCTCGTTTGGTTCGGCTAATAGTGCTTGTTGAACTTGGACTTTTGCTTGTTTGTAGTTTCCTTGTTCAAACATTGTTTTGAAGGCTGCTTCGGTGTTTGGCCCGATCGCCTGTGGGTTGCTGCTGCGAAAGGGATCCCCCGCTACTGCGGAGTTAATGCAGAGGCCCAGGACGATCGCACTTGCTCCCAGGGCGATCGCCCGCACTGTCTGTTTAGAATTTAACATTTGTTTCCCAAGCGATGCTAAAGGGTTTTTTGTCATGGTCAATTCCCACTCGTGTAATATAGTGTAAACTAGAAGCCTATGAGTTGCGTTCTCAGACGAAGAGAGCCGCGAGCAAAAAAAGAATTGAATTTACTTGATTTTTTCCGGCTGTTGCGGTATATTTTAATAATGGGATTGTGATTAATTATTTATGAATAGACGCATTTCCCTTATTAAAATATACCATGAAACAAGTTAAAAGTCAAACGCCAAAGCTCGAAAAAAACGGAAAAATTTTGTAAAGATTTATGTAAATTTTATGTAAAATCATTTTGGGCGATCGGCACGATTTAAAAACAGCCTTAACTATTAATAGCACAACCAGAAGCTGAGGGATACAAGATTCCCAATTCCCAATTCCCAATTCCCAATTCCAGATTCCCAATTACCAATTGCGTTAATGCTTTATCTAAAAAACTTAGTTTATCATCCTACAGCCTGTCCGAATGCTATTCTTAAAAATGTTAACTTAGAACTGCCATCGCAGCAAATGGGGCTGATTGTAGGTCGTAGCGGTTCCGGCAAAAGTACGCTATTAGAAATATTAGCAGGTTTAGCAGAAAAAACCAGCGGCGATATCCGCTGGCGCGAACAAGAATTAACACCGGAACACTTGCAACAGTTAGGAGGTTTAGTGTTCCAGTTTCCAGAAAGGCATTTTTGCGGAGGCACAATTTTAGAAGAATTGCGGTTGGGCCATCCTGAATTGGGACAAGAACAAATTAACTCAGCAATGGCAGAAGTGGGACTCGGACATTTGCCACTGAAGGCTTCCCCGCACGCTTTGAGTGGTGGACAACAGCGCCGGGTAGCCCTGGCGGTGCAGCTAATTCGCCAGCCGCATTTGCTGCTTTTGGACGAACCGACGGCGGGTTTGGATTGGTCGATGCGCCGGCAGTTGGTAAGCTTGTTGGGTAAGTTGAAAAGTCACTGGACTTTGTTGATTGTCACTCACGATGCTAGCGATTTGTTGGGCGTTGCTGATAAATTTTGGACTTTAGACCACGGGGATTTGCAAGAGGTCGATCGGGCTAAGTTAGAAGCTAAGGAAACGAGTTTTGTTTAGGTATTTTTTAGGTTTGACTCGATTTTACGGCGAATAGAATTCGCGCCTACACAAACAATGTCCGCCTGCGCGGACTGAATAAAAGAGTAGAAATAAAATTCGCATTTAGCTCTTCTCCTATCCAATTGCTAGGGATAAACAAAAGGTTCGTAGTGAGGACTTTAGTCCTTCTTGATGCGGACTAAAGTCCTCACTACGAACCTGTCTTAGAAAAAAATGGTGAATATAATTTACCTGCGAAACGAATTCAGCCGATTATAACGGCATATAAAAGTTACAAGAGAATCAGATGAATGAGATTGAAATGCCCGTGTTGCCTGAAATGAATGAGTTGTGGCAACAAACGCTGAATTGGCAGCCGAATGAGTCGCAGCAGCAACAATTTCAGCGGCTTTATGAGTTGATTGTTGAGGGAAATCGTTCCTTGAATTTAACTCGAATTACTGAGCCTGTTGAGTTTTGGGAAAAACATTTGTGGGATTCTCTGCGGGGAATTTCGAGACTGTTGCCAGCTAATCAAAATTTGGCGGAAAATAACGATTCTCCCGCTGAATCGGTGTTGAAAGCGATTGATATTGGGACTGGTGGCGGTTTTCCGGGTTTGCCGATCGCGATCGCCCTGCCGGATTTATCTGTCACCTTGCTCGATTCGACTCGCAAGAAAATTACTTTCTTGGATACTGTTTTGCCGTCTTTAGGGATCACAAATGCTGTGACTTTGCTGGGTAGAGCCGATGAAATTGCCCGACAGTTGCCGCAACAAGCTTACGATTTAGCTCTTCTGAGGGCTGTTGGTGCCGCTTCTGTGTGTGCTAAATGCGCCCTGCCACTGCTGAAAAATAATGGTTTGGCTGTACTTTACCGGGGGAATTGGACGGCGGAGGAAGAGACGGATTTGCAAAGTGCGATCGAGCGTTTGGGCGGCACCGTCGAGTCAGTCGAATCATTCACAACGCCGACGAGTCAGGGCGCGCGCCACTGCGTTTACTTGCGGAAAACTGTACAGCAGTTCGATCGCCCCATTCTATAGTAGGGACATGGCACTGCCCATTAGTGTCAACTTAAGCCTGAAAACCTTTGTATCTCTCGTTTTTAGCAGAGGCCAGATCCCCCTAAATCCCCCTTAATAAGGGGGACTTTGAGAATGCTCTTGTCCCCCCCTTCTTAAGGGGGGCTAGGGGGGATCTGGCCTGGTAAACAGCAGTCTGTAACTACGTTTGACGTTAAGTTGACACCTATGGGCACTGCCGTGTCCTGTATTTGATCTAATTGAAAACTAACCGATCGCCTTTTCGTAGCGCTTGTTAACTTCCGTCCAATTAACCACATTCCACCAAGCTTTCAAATAGTCGGCGCGGAGGTTTTGATAGTTGAGATAATAAGCGTGTTCCCAAACATCATTGCCCATGATTGGATAGTTGCCATCCATGAAAGGAGTGTCTTGATTAGCAGTAGTTGCAATCTCTAGTTTGCCTGCTTTATTGCGAACCAGCCAAACCCAACCACTGCCAAAACGCTTAGTACCGGCCTCATTAAATTTGGCTTGAAAATCCTCAACACTACCGAAATTTTGCTTAATTGCTGTGGCAATTGCGCCAGTAGGTTCGCCGCCGCCTTTAGGACTCATGATTTCCCAAAACATACTGTGATTGAGGTGTCCGCCGCCGTTATTTCGCACGGCTGTGCGAATATCTTCCGGTACTTTGCTCAAATCTCTGAGCATATTTTCCGCACTAATATCTTTAAGTTGCGGGTGTTTGCTGACAGCTTCGTTGAGGTTTTTAACGTAGGCGGCGTGATGTTTATCGTGGTGAAATTGCATTGTCCGCGCGTCGATGTGCGGTTCTAAAGCGTTGTATTCGTAAGGCAGAGGTGGCAGTGTAAAAGGCCCTGGAGTTTGAGCTATTTTTGTGTCTTTGGGGGCTGAACTTGCTTGCACTACATTATTTCCTGATGCTTGGCAAGCACCTAGGGTAATAGCTCCGACGCTAGCTGTCAGCAAATACAAGAAATCTCGGCGTTTGAGAGTCATAAAAGATACCTAAGTTGATTATTAACTGTTCGCTCTCAGATTAAAGCAAAATGGGAGGGAGTTTGGAAAAAAAGTTATATCGCCCGAATGGATGAGACGGATGGGTGATGGTTGTGAGAGTTTTTTCAGTATACGCTAATTGTGTGCGCCTGAGTCAAACTCATGTGTTCCGGTTAACTAACCCGATTTCTTTGTTGAAACCGGGTTTTTTTTAGATTATTCTTGGGAAAGACGCTGCACGGATTCGCCTCCAAAAAGCCGATCTGCTGCTTGCAGAATACCGGGTATTTTGGCAGCGTGGGGGCTGTGGGCGAGACAACGGCGCAAGTCTAATTCATGGAGGCGATCGGCTTTTTTGCCAGGAAACCAGTGGCTGGCGTTACCCAAAAGGTTGTAGCGCATCTTGCAATAGTCGATCGCATCGTAAGCATTCGCCAAATTCCACAGCCACAAAATCACTCGAATGTTAACCTCTCCGGGAGTATTTTCGATAGTTGGTAAACCGACATCCCAAGTCTTAAACCAATCTTCTCCTAATTGATCAATCGCTGCCTTTTCCAACCTTGCTAATATCGGCGGCAACAATTCATCGGCTTTATCTAACAATTCTACAGCTTTCAGATGCTCGTTAAAATCTTCAGGTTTGGCAGCACCTAAACTCAAAGTATGTACATGAGGGTGCGACAAACAAAACAAATCATTAAACACCATCGGACTCAGAGGATAGCACAAATCAACCAATTTTTGCGATGGGTTGTAGAGTTGACCGCCTTTGTCAGAAGGGCTGATAATAAAAACGCCCATGTCGTGACGTTTTGCCGCTTCAATTGCGGGCAAATTAATTTGATTGATGTAGTACCAATGCAAGTTAATATAATCAAATTGATTGGTTTCAATGGTTTTGACAATCACATCCGTCGGCCCGTGAGTTGCAAAACCAATAAACCGAACTTTGCCTTCTGCTTGCAATTGTTTAGCAACATCCATGCAGCCGCCGGGACGCATGGATTCCTCTAGCAATTCCCACGTATTAATGCCGTGTAAAGAAAATAAATCGACGTATTCTAGTTGCAAATAAGCTAAGGATTTATTAAATTCTTCGCGAAACTCCTGGGAGTTGGCTTGGGGATTTACTTTAGTTTGAACTATCAATTGTTCGCGTGGAAACTGGGGCAAAATCAAGCCCAACTGCATCTCGGAAGTGCCGTAACCGCGAGCAGTTTCTATGTGATTGATGCCGCATTCGATAGAATAGCGAATTGTGGCTTCTACATTTTGTTGATTGTCTGGTGGAATCTCATTTGCTGGCACGTCTTGCCATTTGTGGTGATATCTCATGCCGCCGCAGGAAAAGACGGGCATGGATAATTCTGTGCGGCCGAATCTGCGATATTGCATGATCAAAAAGAGGGAAGAAGGAAGAAGGAAGAAGGAAGAAGGAAGAAGGAAGAAGGAAGAAGGAAGAAGGAAAGCATCGGCATTCATTATACCTGTTACATTCCCTCGTCATAACAGGAAAATATCTGCGTTTATCTGTGTTTATCTGCCTTGTATCTGCGGTTGACCTCTTAATCTAAGATTTATGGAAAAGGTCTAGTCAACTGGTGCGCATTGCGCACCCTACAATAACTATTTAGAAATTTCCCGCACTACGGGTTTACCGTCTTTGATTTCGCCGACTAAAACCAAATCTGTACAGTTAACAAACAAGCCATTTTCTAACACGCCGGGAATATTATTCAAAGTTTTTTCTAATTCCGCAGGATTGTCAAGGTTGTCAAATTGAACGTCTATTACCATGTTACCTTGGTCGGTAATTACTGGGCCTGCTTTTCTGATTCCCATGCGGAGTTCTGGTTTGCCTCCCAACTTTTCGATAGCGCGAGTAACGGGGGTGATTGCCATCGGTATAACTTCGATGGGTACGCGAAAAGTCGAACCCAATTTATCGACCATTTTGGAACTGTCAACTACTACAATAAATTGAGCGGCGAGACAATCGACAACTTTTTCGCGGGTGTGCGCCGCGCCGCCACCTTTAATTAAGTTGAGGTGGGGATCGACTTCATCAGCGCCGTCTATAGCTACGTCAATTCTGTCAATTTCGTCGAGGGTTGTCAGCGGTACTCCGTATTGTTTGGCTAATACTTCTGATTGAAAGGATGTCGGGACTCCTTTGATATCTTTGAGTTTTCCTGATTTTATGCGATCGCCCAACGCTTGAATAGTATAAGCTGTAGTTGACCCCGTGCCGAGTCCGACAATCATACCTGATTTTACGCGATCGGCTGCTGCAAAGCCGACTTGCTGTTTCATCAATTTTACGGGATCTTGTTCTGTGGTCATGTTCGGTATTCCTCAATAGCTTTAAGATTATATCATTTATTATGGATTTATTTAACCGCAGAGAACGCAGAGAACGCAGAGAGGAAGAAGCAGAAGAGACGGCACTCGCAAATTGTTTCAAGTGGGAAATTCTCTCTTTATTCTCTGCGCCCTCTGCGCCCTCTGTGGTTAAACAAAAAAAATCTAGTTCACAAATCGGCGGATAATTGCCATAATGAAAATCGGTTTTCTGGATACCTACACTTGGGATTATAATATTGAAACTCCTTATCGCGAACCTTTGGGCGGCACTCAGTCGGCTATTTGTTATTTGGCTGAGGCGTTGGCTGCGCTGGGAAACGAGGTATTTTTACTTAACAATACTTCCGAGTCTGGGATGTGGCGCGGTGTTGATTGCAGGCATCGGGTAGGGGATAAAGCTAATTTAGAATTGCTGCGATCGCTCGATTTTTTAGTTATAGTCAATATAGTCGGCAAAGCGCTGGAAATTAAGCCGCTTTTGGGCAAACATACTAAGTTAATTTTGTGGATTCATAACGAACCTGGCTTTGTCTTTCTTGAGAATTTTAATAATTATCAAGAAATTAATGCTTGCAATGCGTTTGTTTTTGTCAGCGACTGGCAGCGCGAGCAATTTCACGCTCGTTTTGGGCTTGACTGGAATCGCAGTTATGTTTTAAGAAATGCGATCGCACCTTGTTTTACTAACATTTTTCCCGATAATATTTCAATTCTATCTCAAAAATCTCTGCCGCCAATTATAGCTTACACTAGCACTCCTTTTCGCGGATTAGATATTTTATTAAAAGTCTTTCCCGAAATTCGTCAAGCTGTCCCCGGCACCAGATTGAAAGTATTTTCGAGTATGAAAGTACACCAAATAGATGACAATGATAACGAGCTTTTTTTCGGTAAACTTTACCAAGAGTGTCAGGCAACAGAAGGCGTCGAGTACGTCGGTTCCGTACCGCAACCCGAACTCGTCCGGCAACTGCGTTCAGTCGCGGTTTTAGCTTACCCGAATACCTATTTGGAAACGTCATCGATTGCCGTGATGGAGGCGATGGCTAGTGGTTGCCGGATTGTGACGAGTGATTTGGCGGCTTTGCCGGAAACAACGGCTGGATTTGCGCGTCTAGTTTCCATATCAGGGGTAGAAAATTTAGCATCTGTGACTAATTGGAAGCGTGCCGGCCAACCGGATTGGGAGGGATATACCAGGCGGTTTGTTGAGGCGATAGTCGAAGTTTTAAAAGAGTGTACTGGTGCAGGCGGCGCAACTGCTGAAACTGAGCTGAGACAGCAGGTAGAATATATAAATAGAGGGTGTATTTGGTCTGGACGAGCCAGAGAGTGGGTAGAATGGTTGAATAGTATTAGTGTAAAACCTGTAAGAGTGGCAGAGCAAATGATAACAGAGTTTTTGGTGGATTTAGAATCAGCTCAAGCATATTTTGTCAAGGGAAATCGCCTGAAAGATACAGGAGATATCGGTGGCGCAATCGAGAATTATCAGAAGGCTTTAGAGTGCAATCCCAAAGATGCGGAAGTTCATAAGAAGTTGGCGGAAGTTTATGTTTTGCAAGGAGAATTTGACCGGGCGATCGCCCAATGTAACCTCGCCATCAAATTTCAACCGAATTTTGCGGCCGCTTATTTGACAATGGGCAATACTCTGCACGCTCAAAACCATCTGGAAATGGCGATTCAAGCTTACTTGCAAGCTTTAGAAATTCAGCCAGAATTTGCCGAAGCTAGTGCGAATCTCGGCAGTATGTATTACAAGTTGGGGCAATTGGCAGAGGCGGCAATTGCTTACCAAAAAGCTGTTGCTATTAATCCCCGTTTGTGCTCTGTTCATTTGATGCTAAGCAGCGTTTTACAGCAGCAAGGAAAGTTAGATGCAGCAATTTCTTGCTGTCAAAAAGTGCTACAAATGCAACCGCGAGATGCCAGCGCTGCGGAGAAATTATCGAGTTTAATCGCCCAAAAACAGCGGGAAACTACCGACAGCAAATTTCTCGAATTAGAAACGGAATCTGACGAGCAAAAACCAGTATCTGTCAACAAAGATGAAGGCTATGGATTGCAGCCTTCGAGTATCAATTTGCCGCCAGCGCCCACTCCTGAAAATTTAAATACTCCGTTTACCAACCCTGCTGAAATTTCCGAACAAGTTACTTCGCTGAATGTTCCAGATAGCACACAAGTTGCTAATTTTCAAGCAGTAGAACAGTACAAAAAACTGGCAGAAAACTTTTTAGTTAAAGGTAAAATTCAAGAGGCAATCGCTGCGTGCCACCAAGCGATCAAAATTCGACCTGATTATATCCATGCTTACGTAACTTTAGGCAATGCTTTGCAAGCGGGAGGCAAAATTGAAGCTGCGATTAGATCCTATTCTCAAGCCCTAGAATTGCAGCCAAATTTTGCGGAAGTGCGCGCCAATATCGGCAGTATGTATTTCAAAATGGGGCGTTTGGAAGAGGCGATCGCACATTACCAACAAGCCATCGCCCTGAGTCCTGATTTAGCGGGTGCTCACTGGAATTTAGGCAAAGTATATCACAAACATGGCAACGTCGAAGCTGCGATCGCCTGTTTTCAAAGAACATCCGAACTTAACCCGCAGCTTGTCGGCGCTGACTTCCACTTTAACTTAGGCAATCGGCTTTTCACTCAAGGAAAGCGCGACGAAGCTGTCGAAAGCTACGAAAAGGCGATCGCCCTTAAACCAGATTGGGCAGAGGCCTATGGTAACATCGGCAGCGCGCGATCGCAACAAGGCAATCTCGATGCCGCCATCACTTCCTACCAGAAAGCCGTAGCCCTCAAGCCGGAATTAGAAGTGCTGCACTTCAATTTAGCCAATTCTTTCATGCAGCAATACAAGTACGAAGAAGCGATTACTAATTACCAAAATACTCTGAAAATTAAGCCCGATTGGCCGGAAGTTCACGCGAACCTCGGCAGTTGTTTTTCCATGCAGGGGCGGCTGGAAGAAGCTTTAGCCAGCTATCAGCAAGCTTTGACACTAAAACCGGATTGGGCAGAGGTTTACTGCCGGATGGGACACATTCAGAAGCAGGATAAGCCGTTGGATGCGATCGCATATTTTGAAAAGGCGATCGAATGCAACCCCAAATACAGCGAAGCCCACCAACAACTGTGCGACTTACTAAGCCACTCCACCAACCTCGCCAGAGCCCGCAGCGTCGCCGACAAATACTGCGAATTTTGCGGCGACAATGCCCCAGTCATGTCAGCCACAGCCTACGTTTTTTCCTACCTCCAATCAGGAGTTAGCAAACAGGCAATTCAAAAACTAGAAGAAATCGAAAAACTCTGCTACGAAAAAGTCGAAACCTTTAGTGTTATCGAACTCAAACTGCTTTACGAAATCTTCCTGTTTGCAGTTTCCCACCTACGAGATCACCGTGAAAAAAATGCCAGTTTCTACCGACTAATTGCCAAAGAATACTACCAAAAAGCCGTCCCGTTGCGGCAGCAACCCAACAGAATCAAATCCGCAAATTACCTCACAAAACAACAGCCATTAAAAATCGGCTTCCTTTCCAAACACTTCCGCCGCCACTCAGTAGGTTGGTGCAGCGAAGCCTTAATTCGCGAATTAAGCCGCATCACCCCCCACGTTCACCTTTATGTAACAGGTAAACTCAACCGAGATGAAGTTACGCAACGGTTTGAAGATATGGCCGGCAAGTTTTACTGGCCGAAAAAATATCCCAACGGCTTTGCTGACGGTGGCGAAATCCTCGCCGAAGTAGTACAAGACGATTTGGATGTTTTGATAGATTTAGACTCGATGACAGTCCCGACAAATGTCGAAGTGCTGTATCAATATCCGGCGGGGATTTGCGTTTCTTGGCTGGGATTCGACGCGCCCTATATTTCGGATAATCACTATTTTCTATGCGACGAACATACTCACCCCCCAGGTGTTGATCAAAATTACTTAGAACAGTTAGTGAGATTGCCTAATTGTTCGGTAGCAATTGGCGAATTGCAAAGCATTCCTGTGAATCGAGAGGCGATTAGAAATGCTCTGGGGATTGGCTTGGATCAAATGGCTTATCTCTGTGTTGCGCCAGGGAGAAAAACTAATCCTGAAATGGTGCAAGCTCAAGTTAGAATACTTAAGGAAGTACCAGATAGTATGTTGATTCGCAAGGGCCAAGGCGATCCAGATATTATTCACAGCACTTATCGGGAAGAATGCGATATTCAGGGAGTAGATTTTGCTCGAATTAAGTTTATCGGCCAAACTAGAAGTGAAGAGGAACATCGCGCTATTTATTATGTAGCTGACGTGCTGTTAGATTCCTATCCTTATAATGGTGGGACTCACAATTTAGAGGCTTTGTGGGCGAATTTGCCAGTGGTAACTAGATCCGGCGACCAATATCTTTCACGGATGGGTTATGCTTTTCTAAAAAGTGCAAATCTTGATGTGGGTGCGGCTTGGAGTTGGGAGGAATACACGCAGTGGGGAGTTAAGTTTGGCCGCGATGCTGGTTTGAGAAATGCGGTGAAACAGCATTTGATTAAGTCTAAACTGCCAGAAAATCTTGCGCCTTTGTGGAATCCTAAACAATTAGCCCAGGATATGTATGAGGTGTTTCAAAAACTGTTAGCTAAATAGGTGGGGAATTGGGAATTGGGAATTGGGCATTGGGCATTGGGCATTGGGCATTGCTGCTATAGCAATCCCTCATCAGTTGCCAACTCCTTTCTTTCTTCTCTTCCTCTGTGCCCTCTGCGCCCTCTGCGGTTCAAAAAAAAGAGATATCAGGTAGAGAAAAGCGATTTCTGGATATTTTTACCCACCAGTAAAGTTTTGTAACAATATTCGTGAAAATGCGTAAAAACTCCGCGCCGAGTCTGATAAATAAATGCTGATTCATAGTACCGCGATCGCACTGACCTTATGCCGGTTAGGGCGATCGCTTTTTTTACTAAGCCGTCAACAGTCAACCGTCAACAGTCAACAGTCAACCGTCAACCGTCAACCGTCAACTGACTACTCGATCGCGCCCGCCAGACTTAGCCCGATACAGCGCCTTATCAGCAGCTTCAATCAGCATCTTCGGCGAATTTTGACCTTCAGAAATCGTCGCCACCCCCATGCTGAGAGTCACACAATCGGTGACAACGGACTTGAGGTGGGGAATTGCTAAAGCTTTGACGCGCTGGCGGATTCCCTCAGCAAAAGCCTGTGCAGCCGCGATATCCGTATTTGGCAAAATTACCCCAAATTCCTCGCCACCGTACCTAGCAGCCAAATAAAGGCGTTCTGCGGGTGCGTTCGTGCAACAATCCCCGATCGCCCTCGCCACTTGTTGCAAACAAGCATCCCCAGCCTGGTGGCCGTAGTTGTCGTTATAAAGTTTAAAACAGTCAATATCGCACATGATCAAAGATAGCGGTTCCGAACTGCTCGATAGTTCCCATTCGCGGTTAATCACCTCGTCAAACCGGCGGCGGTTAGCTAGCTGAGTCAGACTGTCCAAATTCGCCAACCCGTCCAACCGCTGGTTAGCAACAGCTAACTGCTGGTAAAGTAAAGATTGTTCGATCGCGATCGCCACTTGAGTAGCCAACTGACTCAGCAAATCCATGTCAAACTGCTGCCACTCGCGGGGTCCCGAACAGTGGTGGGCAATCATTAAACCCCACAGTTTCGGCACTTGACAAGAAGGATTACCGTCACGGTGTTCCATTCCCTGCTGCACAATAGGCACCACCAAATTCGCCTTCACCTGACACTGGGCCAAAAAATTGACGTGACACTTGGTCAAATTAGAACCCTGAATATCCTCTATGGCGCGAATGCGGCCGTTTAAATACTGTCCGATGTAAGTATTAGCAAAACAGCAATCGTCAATTCCCATCCCCTTCAGTGGCATCCATCCTTCTCCAACCGACTCCACCACCACATCTCCGTTCCAATCTGGGCGGAACCGGAAAAGAATCACCCGATCCGTTGCCAAAAACTCCCGCACTTCCGCTACTGTAGTGTTGAGAATCTCTTGGAGATCGAGAGAAGAACGGATGCGTGATTGAATCTGCGCGATCAAGCGTTCCCGTTCTATTTGTTGCCGCAGCGCGACTTGGGCTTGCTTACTGTGAGTAATGTCCCGACCTTCCGGCAGCAACAATACTATTTTGCCAGTTTCGTCCGCCACCGGTTTGAGAGAAAAATCGATAGTTGCCGTGCGGTTTGCACCTTGAACTTCCACTTCATAGCGGACAAATTCACCTTTTGCCGATCGAGAAATCGCCTCTTGCAACTGTTCCCGAACTTCCTGAGAAACTCCCCACCAAGGCCCCTGCCAAAACGGACGATTTGCCACATCCCGCAGCTTAATTCCCGCAAAATCCAGAGAAGTTTGGTTAGCTTCCAGTAGAGTGCCGTCCGGTTTCAACAAGCTGACAAATTGGAACGAAGAATCAAAAATTGCCCGAAAGCGCCGTTGAGAATCTCCCAACATTGCCGTCACCTTTTCACGAGAAGTAATATCGCGGAAGCGCCACACCCTGCCAATAATATTTTGTCCGACTCGAATCGGCTGCGTGTAGCGCTCAAAAGTCCGTCCGTCTTTAAAATCGAGAATATCGCAGCCATTAGACTCCGCATCGCTATAAATTTCTTTAACTCTCTGCAAAAAATCCCTCGGATCTTTAACTTGCTTAGTAAGAAATGTCAGCCGCACCGTTCTATCCAGCGAGTTTCTAACTTCTTCATGAATCCCCCACATTTGAACTAATTTTTCGTTAAAACTAATTAATTCTCCGCTGGTAGTAACGGCAAGAATGCCGTCTGCTGTTGCTTCCATAGTAGCGTGCAACAAAGAGCGCGAACGCTCTAATTCTGCTGCGATTAATTTGCGTTCCGTGAGGTTTCGCACTGCTTTAACCTGCACCAAACGACCTTCGTAAACTACGAATTTGCTGCGCACATCAGCAGGAAAAGCAGTTCCGTCCCGCCTGAGAAAAATCGCTTCACAGACGGTATTGCTGGCTGCGGAAATCATTTGCGGTGCCACTTTGTAAGATTTCGGCGATAGCAGTTCCAGCAAGCTCATTCCCACCATTTCCGCAGGTTCGTAAGCAAACAGCTTAGCAAAATTGCTGCTGACGCTCAAAATTGTGTCGCGGTCAGCGACGGCAACTGCTTCAAAATAAGCTTCACATTCGAGCAATTGTGCTGCTGTGTTGCCGCCACTCCCCCCGGCATAGCTGTTGTTGATTAGCTGTTGCATTTGCATATTTGCCGAGTACAGAGCGGCCATTGCCTGCCGATACATAGCAGTGCGTTTCTCGACTTTTTCAGTGAGGCGAGCGCGATTTTCTCGCAGTTCTCTTTCGACTGTAATTAAATCCGTAATATCTACTGCAAATACGATCACGCCAGCCACTTGCCCTGAGTCGTCACGGTAAGGTATTGTATCTGTCCGCACCCAGCATTTTTGACCGGAGGAAGTTGGCAGCAGTTCGACTTTTCCCAGTTTAGGAACGCCGGAATTGATTACTTCCAAATCTTCTAAATAATATTGCTCTGCTTCGTCTGGATAGATTTCATAAAAAGATTTTCCTTCTAGTTGATTTGCTGGAAAACCTCTCGATGCAGCGGCGGCTTTGTTAATTCGCAGCAGGCGGCTTTCCGTATCTTTGTACCAAATCATCGCCGGCACGGAATCAAAAATAATTTGCTGTTCTTGCTGCTGCTGACGCATTTCTGCTTCTGCTTGTTTTCTTTTAATTATTTCTTTTTGTAGTTTTTCGTTAGCTTTTTTGAGTTCGGAAGTGCCTGTTTCTACTGTTTTTTCTAATTGATCGTAGTATTTTTTCAGCAAGTTTTGATGCTGTTCGCGTCGGATTTCTTCTAGTTTCAATCTTTCGCTAGCCTCCCAACTTTCCGATACAAAGTCTGCTAAAATTTGGCTGAATTCCTGTTCTTCTTCCGTCCACTCGCTGCCAGAATTTTCCCGTTCTACTCTGACAATTCCCGCCATTTTGCCTGCTAGCATAATAGGTAAGTGCAACAGGGAAGGAGAGCCTTGATCGGCAAAATAAAGACTGGCAAATTCTCGCGTTATCGGGTCATTTTCTGCTGCCACGGTTGCGATCGCACTTGCGGATTTTAAAGCTTCAAAATATGCCTGACAGTCGGCTGCTGTGACGATTATTTGTACGGAATGGAGTTGAGTATTTTGTTCGTAAAGGTCGATGCAGTGAAGCTGCGTTTTGTCTTCGCCGTACAGCCAAATGCTGGCTCGATCGCAGTTTAAAATATTGACAGCCGTTTCTGTGACTTCGCGGATAAATTCTTCTAGATTGTTGCGTTCTTTAAGTTGACTTTTGGCTAATTTTGCGATCGCCAAAGCTGAACGGTGCCAATTGTCCTGAGAGTTTGGTGGCGCTGCGGAGGGCGAAGTGGCTTTAATTTCTTCGCAAACTAACAGTACAACCGGCTTTTGGAAATTGGCAACTGAGCGACCATCGGTATTTTCCTCTATTTTCCATTCTACCCCAGGCATGGCGCGCGCGGTTGTTTTTACCCAGATAATCCTGCCGTCTTTGCAAGTCAAGCCGCCTTCCCAACAGGCCACTTTTGGAGTTGACGTGCCGTTTTTCGGGTGAACCAATCTCGCAAATTCTGACTGCATCTTCTCTTGATCTTGGCAGTAAAAGATGTTAAAAATTGAATGACAAATTAATTCCTGCGACCTGTAGGCGAGGCGATACTGGCCGAATTGATTGAGCGAAAAAACTCTTCCCAAAGCATCTAGAACGAAATAAATGCCCGGAAAATTGTCGTAGAGAGTTTGATACCAATCCTGTTCGACTTGTTTGTTGGACAAAACTTTCGTGACTGCGAGAGCGTCGCCCGTGCCTGTCAAGTGAGAATTGTTGGTTTCTGGGTTGCTTGAATTACTTTTTTTAGCAAACACTTTTAGGTTAACTCGACTGTAATTAATTTTACTTTCTGGAATTTAACTTTCTTTTGAAACTAAATTCAACCTTTTATTTCAAAAAATTACAACTTGTAACAAAATTACAACTTGTCCAGCGCGTTGGTTTTCGCTTCCCAATGCAACCCCCGTATTTGTTTGTAATTGGTAAATTGTCTGTCGGCGATATTTGCGCCTAGTTGTAGTACCAGCAAGTTTAACTGCAATTACCCCCTGTGTAGCTGTAGTATCCTCGACAATGGAAAAAATCGGCAATTAATGGTTTTAAGTATCTATGATAACACTCAAATATCTCGTGTTGGGATTGACTTACTTGGGTTTCGGTTTGGGATATTTGCCCGGACTGCGGATGAACCGGGCAGCGATCGCAATTGTCGGGTCAGCTTTTGCCGTAGCTTTGGGGATACTCGACCTGAAAACTGCTTGGCAGGCGATCGACCCTGGTACGATCGTTTTTTTGCTAGGAATGATGGTCGTCAATTCGGCTTTGGGAGCATCCGGTTCTTTTCAACCAGCTTTAGAGTCTTCAATTCGCTTTACTCATTCTCCTTTGGGCATTTTAGCAGCGGTTACTTTTGGCAAAAAGGCGATCGACATTACCCGATACTTCGAGATAATTCCTTCTTCCCTTCCCCCTCTTCCTTCGCGACAAGAGCGGTTACGCGCGGGCTTCACCTAAAGCGCCTTCGCGGTTGATTAAAACAGCAAAACTCGCTATTTTCCAAGGCTCTATCTTAAAACCTCGCCCTTGAGGCAACTTTTCAGACAAATGTGCAGGTCGTTCTAACAAATCGACTGGCTCTACAATCTCCAACTCCAAATCGCTATCCAATTCTAACACAGCCTGTTTACCCTCGGATTCGCAGCACCGCAAAATCCACAGATTCGCATCATCTTCCGACTGTTTAAACGCCATCAACACTAAATTTTCGGCGGACAAATCCAAAAACTTGCCAACTGTCGGCAGAGTCTTATTTCTGGTTTTCTGTAACTGCGGCAACACCTTTACTAGCAGTGGCAAATTCAACTCGTACCCACGCCGAAATGTGCCTGCATCTTGCCAATTTCCAGCGTGGGGATAGACTGCACAAGTAAATTCTGAAACTCCAACATCTGCTTGTTCATCCGGCCAAGTCGAGCCCCGGAGTAAAGTCAGCCGGATTTGATTTGGTTGAATGTCGCAACCGTATTTACAATCATTGAGCAAACTCACTCCAAAACCATCGTTGCTGATATCTACCCAGCGCAAAATTGGTACTTCCCATTTAGCTTTTTCGGCTGGTGTCTGCGGTTTGGTGGTGCGTGCGATCGCCCCGCCGGGAATTTCGCAAGTTGCAAAATCTGCTTCTACATTTAACCCGAAGGCTGCTTTGACTAAAACGTGAGTTTCTTGCCAATCTACAACTGTCTTAATTTTCAGCAGTGGCGAACCCACTTCTACTATATAATCTTGGCGAAACTCGGATTTGCCAATTTGCATAACTACGCGCAAACTCTGCCGCAATTCTCCGCGTTCTACCCAATAAATCTCTTTGAGTGTCGGCGCGGGTAAAGGATGTTTTTGATAATTCGGATCGATGTTCCAAGCATCCCAATATTGACCGCTATCTTGAAAGGCTTGCAGTTGATTGCCTCCGGCTGCATTCAACACTTCTCTATGATTTATTTTATCCCAAATACTGGATAAATTGCCAGTTTGTTGGTCTATTATTGCCAGAATAAGTTCATTTTCTAAGATGATTTGTGGGGCGGGAAAATGCGTTTCTTGACAAAGTGCGTTTTTTTGTGTTATACCGTATGTAAGTTTTGATAAATCTGTCTTTTTTTCGGTTCCTGGGCTTGTGGACGGATGATTTAGGGTTTGAGAGTCTTGACGGCACAGCCAAAACACGCGGTAGCCGATCGCCGGAACATCCTCTGCACAAAATAACATGGTAAATTGCGGTGGGAGTCGATCGCCCTTAACAATCTGCGAAATCAGCCGTTGTCCCGACAAATCGTAAATTTGCCAAGCTGTATCGGAGGAATCGGGAAGAGTTAAAGCGACAACCTCAGAGCGCGACCAATTGAGAGTATTAAAAATCAGAATCGGTTGAGCGTCCGGCTGCGGCGGAGAAGGCAGAGAAACTTGAGATGCGATCGCATCTAAAGATTGTAACAGGATTTGGCGACAAGTGCGATCGGCCTCGGCAAAGGCTAGATTAGCATCCGTGTAGACTTGGGCGATCGCCGAACCGGGCAAAATATCGTGAAACTGGTTAAACAACACCTGTTTCCAAGCCAATTCTAACTCAGATTTCGGATAAACCGCACCAGTGCAGATTGTTGCGATCGAAGACAACAACTCAGCTTGATAGAGCAAATCTTCACAGCGGCGGTTTTGGCGTTTTTGGTCAGCGCGAGTCGTGTAACAACCCCGGTGAAATTCTAAATAAAGTTCGTCCTTCCAAATCGGGAGAGTGCGGAGATTTTCGAGTTGTGAGATAGAAGGATTTGCATCCGAAATTCTCGACAAATTGGAAAATTCTAGCGCCCGCAAATTCCCGACAGTTTCGCCAACTTGCAAATTCTCCCGATTGTCCGATTCTGAAACATCATTTTCGGGCAAAATTGCCACAACTTCCGGCAAAAACTGACTCTCAATCAAAGCCAAATAATCAACAGCCTTCGCAAACTCCATCCTGGGGAAAAAAGGCGACAATTTCCAGCGTTTCGCCACCTCTAGCATATCACGAGTCGGGCCGCCTCCGTGGTCGCCAACTCCCGGCAACCAAAGAGCATCTGACAAATTAGTTTTAACTTCCCAGTCAAAAGCATAACTTGCCATTTTGACAGATTCTATACTTTCGCCGATCGCACCAGACATCATACTAAATATTTTAGTACCATCCAACCCTTCCCACCAAAACGCACCATAGGGAAATTCCGTCGAATCATTCCAGCGCAACTTCTGAGTCACAAAATAATCAACTCCACCGTCGCGCAAAATCTGAGGTAATTGCCATCCAAAACCAAAAGTATCTGGTAGCCAAGCCACTCGCATCAATTCCCCAAACTTTTCCCTTGCATAACGCTGTCCGTAAACAACTTGTCGCACCATTGATTCAGCAGAAATCAAGTTTAAATCCGGTTCAACCCACATCCCGCCGACAACTTCCCAACGTCCGACAGCAACCTGCTTTTGAATCGCTGCAAACAAGTCCGGGCGGTGTTCTTCCATCCAAGCATAAAGCGCCGGAGTAGAGTGGCAGAAAATCAAATCGGGAAACTCCGATTGTAAATTCAACACCGACTCAAAAGTTCGTTCAGCAGCTTCCCAAGTTTCCGGGACAGGCCACAGCCAAGCTAAGTCTAAATGAGCGTGACCAACCAAATATATTTTACTTTTATATATAGATGTCGCACTGCCATTTTCACCTATATATATAGATGTACTGTTTTGATTATCTCCAACCTCAAAAACTCGATCTATTCTTCCCTCTGTGCTCTCTGCGGCCTCTGCGGTTAAATCATCCAACTCCCCAGAAAAAGATTTAATGTTGAGATTTTCACCTATATATATAGATGTACTGTGATGTTTTTCCACAACCTCAAAAACTCGATCTATTCTTCCCTCTGTGTTCTCTGTGGCCTCTGTGGTTAAATCATCCAACTCCCCAGAAAAAGCTCGGAGATACCCAAGTAAATTGTGCCGCAAAACAGAGAGAGAGCGATCGAACTTAGCGCGATTCGGTAAAGCCGACCAATCAATCAAATTAACCGCCAAATCAATCTCAGATTTTGGCAAATTCCCCTTGACAAACCAGGGATGATTTGCTATATTTTCGGTAGGGAGATATTGGGAATTTTTATTTTCTGAATTACCAGCTAGGGATTTTTGCAAAATCTCTAATTCATCCGCCACAAAACCCGGATCGAAACAAGCAGAATCTGCCGCTTCGTACAAGCAAATCGATCGCACTAAAGCACCATTATCGTGCCCCGGACTTATCAACCGCAACATCACAAAAAATTCATCACCCGGATTGACCGACGCACTCAACAAAACTCGATCGGCACAATCGAATAAATCACCTTGTCCGACTAACTCACCGCCCACAAAAATTTGAGCATCTTCCGCCCACCAAGTCAAGCCCAGCAGCAATCGCAAACCAGCCACAGGATAGCCGTGCAAATTGTCAGGAATGACAAATTTCTGCCCTAAATAAACAACTTGCTTCCCAGAGGGCCAAGCAATATGTCCTTTCCCGTTCAGTTCGGCAACTGGCCCGTTACAAATACCTACCGAACCCGCCACCGCGTCACCATCGCAGTACCTCCAGCCAGACTGAACCTCCAATTGACTGAGGCGGCGCAACTTCTCTACTACTTCAGAAATATTATTGCGATCGGGTGGCACGGAAGTGTTCATTTTTAGCTAAAATAGGAATTGCGTAGGAATCAGGGCTCAGCATCGAACCGCGTTGGCGCAAAGGACGCGAAGAAATAAGGGTTTCAGAGGTTTTGAAACTGCGATTAATATCTCGGTTTGATTTTACAGCAAAGTTTAGCAATTCCGGCGCGAATCTAAAACCTGAATTCAATAATTAAACTTATGTCTAACGGTTACTACGGCCCATACCAAAGCCGAATATTAAATTTTATATCCAAACAGTCCCGCCAAGTCGCCGATAATTGCGATCGCACTTGGCGACAAATTAAACAAACAACGCTCAACGGCACCCAAATTCTACTTTATCCAGCTTACTTGCTGGTGCAAAGTTCCCGAATGTTGACCAGACAGTTGCGGGAATCAAGTCCCAAAGTAGATTTACCCGAATTGCAAAAAGATGTCGGGGACGAAAATCCCGATTTGCTACAAAATTGGGATGAGGGGGAAATGTCGGAAGGTGCGATCGGCAAAATCCTGCACTTAGCCGAAAATCTGCTAAACTCGTCGCAAACTGCCAAAACTTTAGCCAGCGTCCCGCTGTTAATAAATCAGACAAATCCAGCAACGGAGAAACCCGCTAGGGGTTTGCTTCCAGCTATCAATTTTTTCAGTGGAAAAACCACCAAGCATCAAACAACTTCCGCCTTAGAACATCCGCTAACCAAAACTCAATTAGACAGCAAACCACAAGTTAGCGCCATCGCGACTTTCATTCCGGCGCGCACTTTAGTTTTGGTGGGAAGAGAAAATCAGGTATTAGATATTTTGACACCCCAACAGCAGGAATTGTTGGAAAATCGGATAACTTGGGAAGTCGCCAACAACGGGCCGGAACGGCGGGAAGTTGCTCAAAAAGAATTAAAATTTAATCTCGGTTTGGAGTCGGCTGCTAAAAAATCGCAGTTAGCGCCGGTGCGTCGTTTTTGGGAATTGATGGCTTGGCTCCAGTCGAGTCCGGTTGCTGTGAAAAGAAATCAGTTTGGAGAATCAATTTTTGCAGTCAAAAAATCGATCGACCGCAACGCGATCTTACTCCAAAAAGCCGCAGCGCAGATGACTGCTGCGACAACCGCACCGCAGTCGATCGCTCAATCAAATTCCACCGATGACAATATTCCAAAATTAGAAACTCATTTTAACAGCAAGTTCGATCGCACCGGCAATCCGCTCTCCTTTGTCACATTACTTGATCGCGCCGCCGTCAACCTCGAAGAATTTACCGTCCCCCCAGCCGCCAAAACCACCGCCGCCAATCCAGAGGTAAAACTTGATACATCACCCACGCAAACCAATTTAGGTCTTACCGGCCGCGAAATCCTGGAAAAATACGCTCAAAACATCGAAAAAATGATTTGGTCGTCCGTAGACAACCTGCTGGGCAAAGAAACAGCAGCCAGTGATAATACTGAAAAATCAGTAGCAATTCGGTATTATTTGCAACAACAAGGACAACTAGAAAAAACGCAAAATAGCCAGGAGGTCGATCGACCTTGGTTGAATTGGCAAGACTTATTCGGGGAAATGGCGCCGCAGCAGTCCATCGAGGGAAGTTCCGAACCAGACGGCGCAACAGATGAAAGCCCTATATCACAAAATTGCTCAAAAGTCAAGCAAGAAATGGCAGAAGGTCGATCGACCGCCGTCTCAATGTCGCCCTACCCCAAATCAATTCACCGCCTGCTAGCCGGACTCAGGCAGAGCTTGCTCGCACCAGAGTCAAAAAGTCAACCCCAAGAAGCCTCAAATTTAGCAGTCACTCAAAACAATAGCTCTGTACCCGCAACAGCATCAACCCCAGGGGGGACACAGGAAACCCAAGTGCCAAAATACACAAACCCCAACACCGCGCAAAACAGCCAATCCCCAGCAGCAATCACCCAGCAAACCAGCAAATATACCCCAGCAGCGACAGCCGCCCAACCAACAAATCGCAGCGCAACCGTCCCGCCGGCAGACGAATACTTAGAAACAAAATCCGAATCAATGGGTTACATTAAACACCCGCTAGAACAAGTGCTCGAATGGCTCGACATACTCATGGTGCGACTAGAAAACATTTTAGAGCAACTCTGGAACTGGGCAAAAACCAATTGGCCAACAATCCCCCAAACCAAAGATAAAATTGAGTAATCTTTAGCCTATGATAAAAAAAGTTGCACTCGCAGCAATCAGCTCAGTATTAAACCATCTTTGGAGGCTCCCATAGTGCTAACCCTCAAAATCGTAGTTAATGTAGTTGTCCTATTTTTTGTTTCCCTGTTCATATTTGGATTTTTGTCCAATGACCCAGCCCGGAACCCCAACCGCAGAGACATGGAATAAGCCAGTTATCTCCGTCGCTAGTTCGGGGGCCCGACACCGCAGCCCCCGTACCAGGGCACGAAGCCACAAAAGTGACTCAATCAAAACTTGACCTCGCACCACCAGCGAGGTTATGTTGTGGCAAAAGAAACCCGTTTGCTAGGAAATATTCGCTGATTGCCGCGAAACATCTGTTTATTCAGTTGACAGTTGACAGTTGACAGTTGACAGTTGACAGTTGACAGATGAGAGCGACCTCTACAATGTAGAAGGAGGAGGATTGGAGCAATGAATAATCTTCTTTTAATTTCTTCCTACAAGGGTTCCGGCTTTAAACCAATTCTTTCTGGTAAGCAACCAAGTTTCTGAGGATGAGTCGGTTAGCTGCGAGGCATACCTGAAGATTTCCGGTTAACCTGGAAACGCTGCCTGTTAAATGCAAAAATTTTGATGATAAATTGTCCGCTATAAAAAACCCTCTAAAATCTAAAATCTAAAATCGGATGACTCACCTGTTGTAACTATGCCATATCCGGTCCCGCCGCCCGAACCATCTGCCATCATCTACATCGCGAAACCAAAGAAAGCAGCCCTAACTGTCGCAGCCAGTGATGGAGACACCGCCAGCAACTCCGCAGAAACACCGGAACCAAGCCCAGAAATCGTTCAGCCACCCCAGCAACCGGCCCAAGTAGAAGCAGCAGCAGCACTCCTCGATAACGCCCCAGCCACCAACCAACAGCCTCCAGAAATCGCACACCCCGCAGCCACAGTCGAAAGCGACGAAGCAGTAGAAGGATTTCAGCGCCCGGTTGCTGCGGAAAAACCCGAAACTGTAGAAGCCAAGCAAGATTCCTCATTTACTGCTTACCAGTTAGGTTCGGTAGAAAATGCTGTGGCAGCTCGGAATCGCCAAAAAATAGCAGGGGAGCAGAGAAAAGACGACAAGAATGCGCTAAAACCGCAAGAAAGTTGGTATCAGGCCCAAGGCCGACAGTTAGAAGAGAACGCTCCCGTACCAGCAGAGATTCCCGTTCCAGAACCCGCACCAGAACAGCCTCCCACCGAGCAGCAACAGTTCGAGATTCCCACACCAGGAACCGCCCCCACACCAAGAACCGCCCCCGCACCCACAACGCCAAGAGCGCCCAAACCAAAGCCCAAACCTGCCGTGCCCGGAGTCCGCACTGCGCCTTCTCAGCGGACGGTGCCATTTCCGGTGAGTCCGGCTGATACGATCGAAATTAAGGCCGATAGTCAAGAGTTTGACGACAAGCAGCAAATTGTCACGGCGGTTGGTAATGTTGTGGTGCGGTTCCGGCAAACTGTGATAGATGCCGATCGCGCGATCGTCAACCTAGTCACCCGCCAAGTGATAGCATCCGGTAACGTCGCCTATACCCGCGGGCAACAAGTAGTCCGTGGCCGGCAGATGGAATTCAATCTCGGCCTCAACTCCGGCGCAGTCGAACAAGCCAGCGGCGAAATATTCCTCCCCGCAGCAGGTAGCGAATTAACGCCCACACTACCCACAGATATTAGTGCTGGAACCATTCTAGAACAGCCCCTGAGCGATCGAATTACCAGCCAGCAGCCCCTGCGCGGAGTCAAATCCCCCGGCGCGGCCAGCATTACCGTCGGCGGCGGCGGACAGCTAGCAGCCCCCCAAGTTGTCGGCGCAGTCAACCGCATCCGCTTTGAAGCAGAACGCCTCGAACTTCTGCCAAACGGCGCCAGAGTAGCAACCAACATTCGGATTACTAACGACCCATTTTCCCCGCCAGAATTTGAATACAGGGCGCGGAGGGCGACGATTACCAGGATTTCGCCCACGGCTGAAGAATTAGTCACAAATTCGCCCCGCTTAGTATTCGACAACCGTATCAAAATACCCGTGTATCCCCGCAGACAAGTGTTTGACAGCCGACAGCAGAACGGCCCTTGTTTGACCTTTGGCTACGACGCCCGGGACAGGGGCGGTTTGTATGCCGAGTGCGGTTTTCAGGTGTTGCAAAACGGGCCGGTGCGGCTCACCCTGACACCCCAAGTTTACCTTCAGCGGGTCGTGGCAGATCACGGCGGCAATCCGTTTTTTCCCGACAGCTACGGGCTCAAAGCGAAGTTGACCTCTAGGCTCGGCCCCCGTACTAATATCGAAGCCTCGGCGATATTTCTGAGTTTTGAGAATTTCCCGAATTTGCCAGAAGACAGCTTTCGGGCCAATTTGCGCCTGCGGCAGGCGATCGGCACTCACTCTCTAGCGGCAGAATACAGTTATCGCGATCGACTGTTTAACGGCTCTCTGGGCTATCAAACCGTTCAGAGCAGCCTCGGAGCAGTGCTCACTTCCCCTGTCATCCCGCTAGGCAGAACAGGCATCAATCTCAGCTACCAAGCCGGGTATCAATTTATCAATGCTGACACCGATCGAGCAGATTTGCTCGAACCAGTGCGCGAAAACAACCGCATCGATTTAGGCCGCGCCCAAGCCAGCTTCGCCTTGAGCCGCGGCTTCAACCTGTGGGAGGGTAAACCGCTACCCCGCACTCCCACCCAGGGTTTGAAGTACACGCGCAACCCAGTGGTTCCTTTCTTGCAACTAGCCTTGGGAGTCCGGGGAGTTGGCACTTATTACAGCAGCGGCGACACACAAAACTCGATCGCCACCAGCGTCGGCATTCAAGGGCAGTTCGGCCATTTCTCCCGCCCTTTCCTCGACTACACTGGATTTAACGTCACTTACACTCAGGTGGGGCGGGACGGCATATCGCCTTATTTGTTCGATCGGCTAGTAGATTTGAAAGTCCTATCTTTTGGACTTGTCCAGCAAGTTTATGGAGGATTTCGAGTAGGCTTTCAAACAGCTATTAATACAGAGAGCAAGGAAGTAATCAGTACGAACTACACTTTAGAATACAGCCGTCGCAGCTACGCAATTATTTTGCGTTTTAATCCTGAGCGTCAAGTCGGCAGCCTGACTTTTAGAATTAGTGACTTCAACTGGAACGGCACACCCCAACCTTTTTACGGGGACGTGCGAACTGTAGAAGGAGGCGTGCGTTTATCCGATTAATTCAATTGGGGGTAATGGGTAATCAGTAATTGGTAATCGGTAATTGGTAATAACCAAGCAAAAAAAATCACCAATTCCCAATTCTTCAATTCCAAATGCTCCAAATGCTCCAATTCCCAATTTCCAATTCCCAATTTCCAATTCCTAAGGACAACTGACTACTGACTACTGACTACTGACTACTGACTACTGACTACTGACAACTGACTACTGACTACTGACTACTGACTACTGACTACTGACTAATGACTAATTACCAATTCCCATGACAGATGGACGTACAATATCTGCACAAGCAGCAGCTCTGCTGGTTCACTACGGTTTTGATCTAGGTGGCAAAAAAGCAGAGAAATTGGCTGGTGAATGGCTGACCAAGTATCCCGGCTATTGGCTGCGTTTAGCAGTAGTTGAAGCGCTTTATCAAGGGCGCTACAAAGCTATTTCTGTCGGACAGCTATTGAGTATGTGGCACCGGATAGGCCAACCACTTTATCATTTTAATCGCGAGTTTGAACGCTTAGTCTGCAACAACTTTCCTCAAGATTTAACCTTTGAAAGTTATGCTCAACCGCCGCAGGAAGAGATACTTTTATCGAACCCGGAATCGGAAGTCGGTGTCGCAGAATTAGATCCAATTGAGCACTCAGAAGCAGAACTCGATCGCACTCCAGATGCAGAAGTCCCGAATACAGAGGTTCTGGAAGCAGAACAACTGCGCGTCGCGGACGATCGCACAAAAGAAAATACAGAAGTTGTAGTATATGAAGATGTGGATGTTACCGCCCTGGCCGATCGAGCCGAACCAGAGCGCCAATTAATAGACCAAGCTGTAACAAAATCATTCCCAGTTGCCAAACACACTGATTTTCACACCAAACTAAAAGCCGTTGCCCGAGAAGGCCGTAGAAAGAAAGGAGAAAGCATCAACAAGAAATAAGCTGTGAACTTTGGGAATGAGATAGTTGTTTGTCACTATTAACTTTTTGGACTTGCACCCATCCGAATTTCCGAACAAAAAGATGCTTGTTCCGTACCGTTAGCTTGCTTAACAACGCTAGTCCGCAGCCGCAGATTGGGGATGAGATACCACAGCCTTTCTTCAGCATGGACGGTATCTGATTCTGTAATCAATGTCAGCACATCGTCGCCACCCATCACGTAGCGGGTGTTTCCCTTTGCTTGCAAAACTTTGCCTTCGCTGGGATTGTCGGGATTCGGGACGATCGCTAATATTGTAGAACCAACTTGTTTAGCTTGGTTGCGATCGGGAACACCATCCCAAGAAATCCGAACGCCCTTTAGCCCAGTTGAGTCCGGGTTAATCGAGTGCTGTTGGCAAAGTTTGACGACTGCTGCATCGCTAGCTGTCAGCATTTCTATTTTGAGGTCAGATTTACCTGCTTGCAATTCCCCAGAATTGAGATTGTGTACGGTGCGCTGAGAAAACCATTTGCCTGCACTTAACTCAAAAAACTCGATAACATCCATGAAATTTGTCTCTAAACTTAAATACTTCTTTATTTTCGATCGCCACGGGCGTACTATAAACTCAGAAACCCGGTTTTTGCCTGCGTACCTAGCGGTTAAACCAATGATTTTAGCCGATCGACCAGGTTTAAGAGTGCAAGTGCCACTCTATATTTTAAAGGAATAGGGCGCGCCTGCAAAACTTTCCGGGATTTGGGCCAAGCAGATTGCAGGTTTGGTTGAGGTAGGAAACCCCACCGGGCGACAGCAGGCTGATGCAGCCGAGTTGACAGAAAACTAGATTCGGCATCGTATTTCGCTAAAAAAGTCTTGTTCGCACATCAAATAGGATTGCGATAGCTCAAAAAATTGAGCTTTGAGAGTGTTAGCCGATCGACAATCATCGTTCCCCGACCAGCTATATTAAGAAAAACAACGATATATGTCAGGTTTTGTCGATCGGCAGATTTGGGGCTGTTGAGTTGAATTATCTTGGTGACGGTTGATGGTAATCGCAGGCCTTGAAAATTCTCAAACCAGACTCAGACTAAAAAACCAGCGATTCATCGAAGCATCACCAAACCGATGGCAGCAGCCCCGTAGCAAATAGCCTTCAAATATGCCATGCTAAGTAAACGAGCAAAGTAAGCAATAAAACTTTCTCGATCGGGTTTTGGACAAGGTGCAGCTAGCGATCGCATACATTAAAAAAAGACATCCACAAATTTATGAGCGAGTTTACACAAGGGCTAGATAAAATGCAGCCCGCAGAACAGACGCACTGTTTGGGAATCCTACCAAGTCAGCTAGCAGCGACTTCAGACTCAGAGAAATTATACAGCTTACTAACAGATTACAATTTTATTCAAGCCAAGCTGTCAGCATCGGGAGTACAAGCGCTAATAGAAGACTACGATTTAGCAACAAGTCCCGATATTATCACCGACAAAAAAGCCGACAAACTCAAATTAATCCAAGAAGCAATCCGGCTTTCTGCCCACATTTTAGCCAAAGATAAAACCCAACTAGCGACCCAACTAATTGCCCGCTTAATGCGCTTTGAAATTCCCGAAATTCAAGCACTACTAGCCCAAGCAAAACAGCAGAAAAACCCCTGGTTGCGGCCACTAACGCCCAGCTTTACCCCTCCAGGTGGCAGATTGCTACGCACCCTCACCGGACATACAGACTGGGTACAAGCTGTAGCAATCACCCCCGACGGCAAGCAGGCAATTTCTGCATCCTCCGACCACACTCTCAAAGTTTGGCACTTAGAAACAGGAGAAGAACTTTTCACCCTCAAAGGTCATCTTACCTACGTCAATGCTGTAGCTGTCACCCCAGACGGCACTAAAATAATTTCCGGTTCTTGGGACAACACGATTAAAATTTGGAATTTAGCAACTGGAACAGAAATATTAACATTAGCAGGTGATACTTTTGCAGTAGAAGCAGTAGCAGTAACTCCCGACGGCAAGCGAATAATTTCTGGTTCCTGGGACGGCAGCATAAAAGTTTGGGACTTGTCAACAGGGGCTGTGATTTTTAACCTGAAAAGTCACAGCAGTTTTGTGCAGTCCGTAGCAGCAACTCCCGATAGCAAACAGTTAATTTCCGGTTCGGGAGACAACAGCATAAAAGTCTGGAATCTAGAAACAGGACAAGAACTTTTTACCCTCACCGGACATACAGATTGGGTAAAAGTAGTAGCAGTAACTCCCGACGGTAAACAAATAATTTCCGGCAGTTATGACAGCACAATCAAAGTGTGGAGTTTGTCAGAAAAAAAGCAACTTTTTACTTTAGGAGAACATAGCAGTTTTGTCCAAGATATAGCAGTAACTCCAGATGGAAAACAAGTAATTTCAGCAGCCGGCGACAAAACGCTGAAAGTTTGGAATCTAGAAACAAAAGCAGAACTTTTTACTTTTACTAATCACATCGCGCCCGTGAATGCTGTCGCTGTTACCCCCGACGGGAAGCGGATAGTTTCTGGTTCATCTGACAAAACTCTCAAAGTTTGGCGCTTAGAAACAGGCAAAGAAAATTTATCACCTGCCAGTCACGATGACTGGGTAAATGCTGTAGCACTGACGGCGGACGGTACTAAAGCAATTTCCGGTTCAGGAGACAACAGGATTAAAGTCTGGAATCTCAAAAACGGGCAAGAAATTTTTACTATTGGGGGACATCAAGACTGGGTAAAAGCGATCGCAATAACAGCAGATAGCCAGCGAATAATTTCGGGTTCCGGCGACAAAACCGTGAAACTTTGGGATCTAGAAACCGGAACCGAAATCTTGACTTTCACGGGTCATACAGACTGGGTAAATTCTGTAGCTGTTACCCCTGACGGAACGATGGCAATTTCTGGTTCTGGAGACAAAACTATTAAAGTTTGGAGTTTAGAAACAGGAGACGAACTTTTTACATTTTCAGGTCATACTGACGGGATAAAAGCTGTGGCAGTTACTCCAGACGGAAAATGGGTAATTTCGGCGGCCGGCGACAAAACTTTGAAAGTTTGGAGTTTGGGGAAAGAAAAGAATATTTTGAAAAATATGTGGAATTTAGTCGTAAAAAATCAACTTTTTACTCTCAAAGGTCATGAGAGTTTTGTGAATGCTGTGGCAGTTACAACGGATGGCAAATGGGTGATTTCTGGCGGGCGGGAACACGATCTGAAAGTTTGGAATTTGTCAAGTAAAAAAGAAGCTTTTACTTTGGTAGGTCATGCTGATGCAATCACAGCTTTGGCGACTGTGGGAAATAAGGTGATTTCGGTTTCGGATGACAATACTCTGAAAGTTTGGGATTTGTTGAGTCGCAAAGTAGTTGCTAGTTTCAGGGGAGATAGTGCTTTGAAAGCTTGCGCTATTGCACCGGATGGGGTGACAATTGTGGCGGCGGAAGCTTCGGGACAAGTTCATTTTTTGAAGTTGGAATTAGTCAGTCGTCAGTAGTCAGTAGTCAGTCGTCAGTCGTCAGTCGTCAGTCGTTAGTCGTCATTAGTCATTGTGACGATCGCATTTTTGCTAAACTTGAAAAGTGCGATCGACCTTTTCCCCAATCTAGTTTACAATTATTCCGGGTCAATGCCCATCGATCGCAGTCTGTCTAACTTAATTCATCTGGGTTAATTCCCATTTCTCGCAGCCGTTCCGCCAAAAGTTGCGATCGCCGCCGTTCCTCTTCTAAAGCTGTTTCTGCAAGTTCTGCCCGCTGACGTTCTTGTTCTGTCCGCTGTTCGGCTTGTTCTAACAGTTGACAAATCTCAACGTAGGAGAAAAATCTAGTGCCATCAGGTCGATAAATTTGCAATTCATCGCCTGATAAATCGAACCGGATGGCTAACCTTGGACTCGCGTAGTTTTCCATAGATGCGATCGCATCCAAGCCGTCTTCTCCGCGCAACCAACCTCTGAGTTGATTGTTAGTAGGATTGTAAATATAATATTCTTCAACTTGGTGGCGATCGTAAAAAAGTAATTTCGTCTCCATTTCATCCTGGCTATTGCTAGGAGAGAGAATCTCAAACACAACTTGCGGTGCAATTCCTGACTCGTTCCACTGCTGATAAGAACTCCGTCTCCTTTTCGGTGTGCCGAAGACAACCATCACATCCGGGGCATTAACAATATTCGGTCTTCCCTGAACCGGATACCAAAACAAATCGCCCGCTACAAATACATTCTCGTCATTAGCATACATCCATTCTAGATTTTGCTCAATGACTAGAATCCAGCGAAACTGATCGGTATTGTTTGCCATTGGTTTACCGTCGGTGTCGGGGTAGATAATCTGTTGCTGAGTTGGGGATGGGATTTGAGTTACCATAACTGTTGTCCGGGATTAGGGACTATTTGATTTAATTTTAGCTGTTTCGGAAGGGTGAGAAGTGCGACTCACGCGCGGGATAGCTACGCTTCACGACTTTTCAACGAATTTCTGCGGTTCATTAAAAAAAATCTCATTCAGCAGCGAAAATAGGGCAGACACCGCCCGCCCCAGCAAACTACTTCCTCTGCAACCTCACCCCACGTATAGAATAGTCCAAAAGCTCGATCGGGTGCATCAAAGTAACAGATTTCCCTTGCAACTCCAAATGCTTCTTAATTTGCAAAGAACAACCAGGATTAGAAGAAGCAATCAACTCCGCCCCAGTATTCACTAAATTCTCCACCTTCTGCACACCCAACTCATCAGCAATCTCCGGCTGCAACATATTATAAACCCCCGCACTCCCGCAACACAAAGCAGCATCCAAAGGCTCTTTTAACCTCACACCAGGGATTTGTTGCAACAACTTACGCGGCTGCAAACTAATCTTTTGCCCGTGCAACAAATGACAAGCATCCTGATAAACAATAGTCAAATCTCCATCAACCAAAGGATTGAGTTGCGCCGTCATTCCCGCACTTGCCAAAAACTCCTGCACATCCTTCACATTAGCAGCAAACTTTTCAGCTTTCTCCCGATATTCCGGGTCATCAGCTAAAATGTGACCGTATTCTTTCAAAGTATGGCCGCACCCAGCAGCGTTAATAATTACAAAATCAACATTAGTATTTTCAAAGCTGTCAATCATTTGTCGCGCCAAAGATTGCGCCTGTTGGGCTTGCCCTTGATGTTCTGGTAAAGCAGCGCAGCATCCTTGACTTTTGGGAATCACAACCTCGCAGCCGTTAGCCGTTAAAACACGCACCGTAGCCTCATTAACCGGCGAGAATAACAACCTCTGCACGCAACCTAAAATCACGCCGACTCGATAGCGTTTCTCCCCTTCTGCGGGAATAACTTCAGGTAAATTATCCCGAAAAGAATCAACTGTTACCTTCGGCAAAATTGATTCCATCGCCGCCAAACGGGGAAATACTTTTTTCAGCAAACCTGTTTTACGAATGAGTTTTGGCAGTCCTAATTTTTGATAAACAAACAGCGGTACAAGCAAAGGCCGCAATCTGTGAGGATAGGGAAAGAGATTAAAAATCAGAGTACGAATTACATTGTCAGAAAAAGTGCGTTTTTGATTCCTAGTAACTTGGTGGCGAGTTGCAGAAATCAGCTTATCGTATTGAACTCCAGAAGGGCAAGTTGTCACGCAGGCCAAACAGCCCAAACAAGTATCAAAATGCTGCGAAGTTGCTTCATTTAAAGGTGCGTCGCCTTCGTTGATTGCATCCATTAAATAAATGCGGCCTCTGGGCGAATCCATTTCTTTGCCAAGTACCCGATAACTCGGACAAGTTGATAAGCAAAAGCCGCAGTGCACGCAAGTATCAATTAATTTGGGATCAGGCGGGTTGATGGCGTCGAAACCGGGAATTTCGAGGGTTTGCAAGTGAGGATTTTGTGCTAAAAAATTGCTTTCTTTAGCTGGCTTTAAATCTTCGCTGGGAATTTGTGATTTTTCTGATGTTTGCATATATGGCAGTTGACAGTTGACAGTTGACAGTTGACAATTGCTTAGTACGGGAATCAAATCATTTATGCTTGACGGATATCGGATATATTCATGAGGTTATTTATGTTATTTATGTCCGCGCCCGATGTGGCGGTTGCTATATTACTTAATTCTTTTGGTTTGCATTCAGGATTTTAGTTCTTTTCCTGGGATTTAAGAAGGACTGAATTCCTCACTACAAACCTTAAATTCCTGGTTCGTAGTGAGGATTTTAGTCCTCTTCCTGGGATTTAAGAAGGACTGAATTCCTCACTACGAACCTTTCAAGATAAAACGATCGCAATTCAAGATATTTTCCGGGTCAAACTCTTGTTTAATCCGGCGCATTAAATCGATCGCACTTCCAGTATAGCCCCAAACATCTAACCCTTGCTTAATGTCGGTCGGCGCTGCCAAAACAGTCATAAAACCGCCTTTAGCTTCGCACGCCCTGCGTACCTGCAACAGTGTATCCGCAGTCGCAGTCTCAAACCGCAAAACCCCCAAACCGCTGCCCGCGTGAATCAAAGCGTCCTGTACCGGCAATTCGTTAATTGCCGTTACAGCTTCCGAGGGTCTGATTCCTATTTTGCAAATAATTGCTGACTTTGTGCCAGAATTCCACATTGTTTCTGGTAATCTTTGCCATAACTGAAGCTCATCATTCTCCCCGCAGTTAGTGCCTTGCAAACCCAACTTTTCGGCAACTTCCAGCAAGCGGGCTGATTGTTGTTTAACGCTTTCGGCGATACTTTGAAACCTCACTACCAATCCAGAACCTTTACCCAAACTAAGTTTTTCTACTAACTGCGGTGATAGCAAATCAACAGCAGTCGGTGTCAGAGCAGAAGATAATAAAATTTGAGTGGCTTCAGCTAAAGCATTAGTTTCTCCTGTTAGTATGACAGTTCCCGATGATTCCGGCAGCGGATAAACTCGGAAAGTTACTTGAGAAATGATGCCTAATGTGCCGTAAGCACCGGTAAACAGTTTCATCAAGTCGTAACCGGCGACATTTTTAACAACTCGACCTCCGGCTACAGCAATTTTACCGTCCGATCGCACAAACGTAATTCCCAACAACAAATCGCGCACGCCCCGATAGCGATGCCGCAAGGAACCCGTGTCAGCAGTAGCAATAATCCCTCCCAATGTTGCCTGTTGCGGATATGCTGGATCGATCGGCAAAAATTGACCTGCTTTACCTAAAATTTCCTGCAAATCCGCAAACTTCATGCCCGCTTCCGCAGTCACCGTCAAATCGCCCACAGCGTGTTCTACCAGCCTGTTCAGACGCCCCGTACTGACGGCAATTTTGACTCCCTTGACTAAACCGCCCCAATCGAGTTTGCTGCCACTACCACAAGGCAAGACTGCACAGCGATTTGGCTCAGCCCAAGCAATCACCGCCGCGAGTTCTTCCTGAGTATTGGGGTAAACGGTGCAGTCTATTTTCGTGCCCGGCGCAACAGCTTTTTCTACCCGTTCTTGCCAAAATGGCTCTGTATCTTGCCAGCGACAGATGCCAGCAGTCCCGACAATACTTTCTAATTCTTGTGTGCTTACGTAATTTTCGGTAGAAAAAGATTTCATGAAGGTTATCAGACGCCCGGTAAAAAAAATATCAAAACACTGCCTAAAACCATTAAATATTAATACGGGCCCGATATTCAAAACATGAACAAACAAATGTCTCAAAACCGAATTTCTCTGGGAATTACCGGTCTCAACGAAGTGATTGGCGGCGGCCTAATTTCTCAACGCTCTTATCTGGTGCGCGGCGGCCCGGGTACTGGCAAGACTACACTGGGCTTTCACTTTTTGGCAGCAGGTTTGGCTGTGGGAGAAACGCCCCTGTTTATTACTTTAGGAGAACCCGAAGCGCAATTGCGGGCCAATGCCCAAAGTCTCGGTTTTGATATTGAAGCGATGGCGTTCCTGGATTTGAGCCCATCCTCAGAATTTTTTACAGAAGTTCAGACTTATGACATTTTCTCCCCCTCGGAGGTGGAGCGAGAACCGACTACACAAAAGATTATCGATCGAGTCAAAGCTGTCAAGCCACAACGGGTGTTTTTGGATGCAATCACCCAATTTCGCTACTTAGCTGCGGATGAGTTTCAGTTTCGCAAGCAGGTTTTGTCTTTTCTGCGGTTTTTGGTGGAAGGGGGGGCGACGGTGGTGTTCACCTCAGAAGGCACTTCAAGTGCTCCCGACGACGATTTGCAATTCATCAGCGACGGAGTAATTTACTTGGAACTGCGCCCTGAAGGACGCGCCCTGTCTGTCACCAAGCTGCGAGGCTCCAACTTTCGCAGCGGCCGCCATTCGCTGCGCCTGACTCAGGCTGGTATGGAGGTGTTTCCGCGACTGCTTCCTGGCAACTATCAACAGGATTTTGTTGCTGAAGCAATTTCTTCTGGGGTTCCAGAAATGGACGAGCTGCTGCACGGGGGACTGGAACGGGGGACTGTGACGGTGATTACTGGGCCTAGCGGCGTGGGTAAAACGACGGTGGGGATGCAGTTTATGAAGGAGGCGGCGGGAAGGGGGGAGCGATCGGTAGTTTACATTTTTGAGGAGTCAATTTCTACTCTGCTGGGCCGCTGCGAATCAGTTAACATCCCGGTTGGGGCGATGATTGGGCAAGGAAGTCTTTCCGTGATACCCGTAGAACCTTTGCTGTACTCGCCGGATCAGTTTGCCTGTATGGTACGCCAGGAGGTGGAGCAGCAAAAGACGCAAATTGTGATGATTGACAGCATTTCTGGCTATCAGCTTTCGATGCAGGGGCAAGATTTGGTGAACAATTTGCACGCTTTGTGCAAATATCTGAAGAATATGGGAGTCACCGTTATCTTGATTAATGAGGTAGAAGCCATTAGCGGAGATTTTCGCCTGACTGAGATCGGGATTAGCTATTTGGCTGATAATCTGATGTTTATACGCTATCTGGAACGCCAACTGCATAATAGGACAGAAATCCGCAAGGCGATCGGCGTAATTAAAAAACGAGTCAGCAATTTCGAGAGAACTCTGCGAGAACTTGAGATTACTCGCTACGGCATCAAAGTCAGCAAACCGATACGGGGGCTGCGCGGCATTTTGAGCTCGGCGCCGACGTGGATTGAGGGGGAAGCGGAGGAAGATTGAATCGGGGTTCTCCGTGCTGTTTTTGGCCATTTGCTGCTAATTTTGCAGTTGTGAATCTACTAATCAGTAGGGTGCGCACCCCGCACCTCACCACTAACAGTAGTGCGCGCACCCCGCACCTCACCACTAGCCTAAGTTCTGGAAAACTTAAATAGACCTCTTGCAAAAATCCGAAAATACCCTGAAACCATCTGCGTCAATCTGTGTTTATCTGCCCGATATCTGCGGTTGCTCTATGACTTGAATATTTTTGCAAGAGGTCTAATATATTGGTAAAATTGTATATTTTCCGACTTTTATAGCAGTTTTCAATTCTATAAAATACAGTAAGGACTTAGCAACGGGGCCGTGTCCTGCGATCGAGCATCTGTACTTCACTCAACTGAAAACCGCTGTAAGAGCTCGCCGAAAAGTAAGCTAATACCAGATCAAAAAAATAATCCAACTTTAGGTAAGCTCCAAACCCATATATAATCAGTCATTCCCAATTCTTCACTTCTTTAATCTAAAACCTCAAATTGTATAATCCGTATTCAGAGGAAGCTGATAGATGACTGACAACTCAATAATTTTAGCCGTAGACCGCAATCACCGAAACTTGGAACTCCTAGCACAATTTCTCAACAAAGAAGGATACCAAATGATCGCGGCTTATAGTTTTGAAGAGGTTGCAAAAGCTATCAGTGAGCCTGCTAGGATCGGGATGGCTTTAGTAGATATTTCTGGTTTTGACCGCCAGATTTGGCACTGTTGCGAACAACTGCGAAATCACCAAATCCCTTTTCTGATACTCTCGCCCAGACAAAGCGCTGCCATTCAGCACGAAAGCCTCTGCCACGGTGCTCGGAATATGTTGGTAAAACCTTTGATCGTTAGAGATTTGCTATCCATTGTTCACAGCTTGCTAGGAGAACCTGTGTGAGTCAAATTTTATTGCTTGTCGAACAGAAAGAAAATCGCCGCCTGTTATTAGAATGGCTAGCAGTTTACTATGAGGTGTTGCTGCCAAACTCAGGAGAAAATAGTGAGAAATTTTTACCATTTAATCAATCTTTTGACCTGGCTATAATTGATGGTCTTGCCCTGAAACGCCACTGGCAATGGGTTGCAGCCCAAAAACAGGCAGAACACCCGGTATGCTTGCCTTTTCTTTTGATTACATCCCGCTCGGATGTAGGGATGGCAACGCAATTTATTTGGCAAAGTATTGACGATTTGATTATCGCTCCGATCGAGAAGATAGAATTGCAAGCGCGGGTGGAGATTTTGCTGCGATCGCGCCAGTTGTCTTTAACTCTCAAATTGTCTCACGACCAACTCGATCGCACTTTGCAAACAGCCCAAGAACTCAACGAGATGAAAACCTCTTTGCTGTACATGATTGCCCACGACGTTCGCAATCCTTTGAATTTCATCATCGGCACTACACAACTTCTTACCCAGTACAAATCGAAATTAACAGATGAGAAAACACAAGAACTGCTAGACAAAACTCAAGCAGCCGCCAAAGGCATCGATCAGTTATTGGACGACGTTCTGCTGCTAGGCCGTGTTGAGTCAGGAAAAACCGGGTTTTGCTTGCTACCGCTTGACTTAGCAACGTTTTGTAATGAATTGGTAGAGGAATTTCAGAGCAGCCTAAAGTTGAAACCTCAAACTGAGCCGGTAACGCTGATTTTTGTGAATCACAGTCCATCGGCGATGGCGTGTTTGGAGGTAAGCTTGCTCCGGCGCATTCTGGGAAATTTGCTGTCAAATGCGATTAAGTATTCTCCCCCAAATACCGAAGTAATCTTTGAATTAAAACTTACCGAAACTGAGGCTATTTTTTCGGTACAGGATGCAGGAATTGGCATACCTGTAGCAGACCAAGGAAGGCTGTTTGAGTCATTTTACCGGGCTACAAATGTCGGTCGAATTCCCGGTACTGGACTGGGGCTGAGCATTGTTAAAAAATGTGTGGACTTGCACGGTGGCGAAATTACATTGATCAGTGAAGAAGGCGTCGGCAGTATATTTACGGTAACGCTGCCGATCGATCGCAAAACCTAGAAAAAAGCAAATCTCGCCTGCAACGCCTTAAACTAGATGCAGGAATTATATTGGGATTTAAAGACGGGATTTTTGGCAGGGATGATAAATCGCTGGTTTCTCATTTTTATTACGGCATCGATGCAAGGCTTTTGATGGTTTTTTCCTAGGCAATTCCAGCGGAAATTTATCATGCTCGATCGCACCGCTGGCGGAAAATTCACACTATTTTAAAGTGCATCGCGCTGCTGCTATTTCTCTGCCCAAGAGTAACGGGTTCTCGCGATTTGTTGGAAATTCGTTTAAGCTAGCAAAAATAACTCATTTATCACCGCAATTTCAAAAACTAAACTTGTCCGAAACCAGCGCCAAAATACAGTAAAATACTTTATTTTATGTTCGTTATTACTTTTTTAGACTGACTAATTCAAAGTTCTAAAGGAGCAACGGCGCTGAATAACTCTTCTAGGATAAACCGCAGCAAAGATTGAGTTGCTAATATTAAACCCAATCTGGCTTGGGCGAGTTTTGGTGTTTCTATTTTAACTTCTCCCCAAATTCGGCACTGGCTGTAAAAAATCTGAAATGCTTCGCTCAAACTATTGGCTAATTTGAAATAATTGACTGGTTTCTCGCGGTTTTTGACCTCGAAAATAGGATATAAACTATCTAGCACTGCTATTAGTTGCGATATTAAACTGCATTCTGCTGGATGCACTAACCGCAGTCGATCGCCCTCGTCAACCCAGGGGATAGGGTTTGGCGCCGCCAGCGACCAAATTTGCGGTGCTGTAGCGACATCCGGCTGCGCGATCGCAATTATCCGATCGCGATCGGCCATTCGCAACAGGGAACAACAGCGCGCGTGGCTGTACTGAATCGGAAACAGTCGATCGGCACACACAACAGGAGATAAGATCCGATATTCTGGAACTGGGAGGGGAATTTGAGCTAAACGCTGCAACCAGACGGCTAAACCGGCATCCGTCAACTCTAGTTCAATCATTCCATCCCGTGCGACTTTAACGGCGAAATCCGGGTAACACAACGGTTGGAGAGTTTCGGCCAACTGTGTGGCGATCGCCTGCGGTGTCTGCTGCCAAGTTTTAGTCAATTTCAGGGCGATCGCAGACACATACAGCACTCGCGCGCTATTTTTAGCCCGATTTAACGGAATTTCGGTCATTGTCCCCTGCTGGGCGATCGCCCTGTGGAACCTTAAGAGCAAGAAACACTTCACTGTAACTTCTGGGTACTGCGAGATATTTGCTGTATCCATTATCGGCCCATCCTGCGGTAAAAGTGCCTAGAGACTGTTACCACTTGTGCTGTCCTTGTACGTTAAACTGCTCATGTCAGAGATAGTCGATCGGCTTATTCCGGTGGCGCTACATCGAATTAATCCACTTTCTAGCGATTTTTGGGCGAAATATACAATAATTTACGATCGACTCATTGCTGAATTCTACCATTTTCATGTATTTTTTGCTACATTAAAATTTTGGGTAAAACTGAGAAGAGTCAGCACAGTTAAGAAGCGTGTCAGCTCGATCGGGGGTTGGTTGTCTCACTTAGTATCGCAATGCAGGCCAAAGCTGTTTTTCTCACTAACTAAATATATCCCAGAGCCTCACTTATGCAATCAACTTCCACACATCCAGAAACGATCGATCGACCTTTTATCACCTGGCAGCGAATTATCGACTGGGCCCAGGAACACTACCGCTGCCGGACTTTTAGCAAAGACGAGAAGATTCCAGCCAGACCCGGACTGCTCTATTTAGTCCAGAAAGGTTCTGTGCGGCTCGTAGGCAGCGCTCAGGTTAGCACCGCTTCAAAATCGTCGAAATCCTCTGACAAAACTACAGAAGAAGCTTTTTTGGGCTTCGTCGGTGCCGGTCAGCCCTTTGAACTGGTTGCTCAGTCTCCCTTTACGCTCCAAGCTTATGCCCACGCCGATAACACTCACGTAGTGTGGATGTACTGGCACGATTTGGATAATTGGCCTCACTTTCGCCGGGAAATTCTGGATGCGTTTCGCTACCAGCACCAGCGAAAACTGCTCTGGCTAAGCACTTTGGGACAGCGCCGGACGATCGACAGATTGCTGGGTTTTCTCACTTTGTTGATCGAAGAGTTCGGCGAACCCTACGTAGGTGAGGGATCACCGGATGTGGTTCGGGGCTACCGATTACCTTGGACATTGACTCACGCTCAAATTGGTAGCGCCATCGGCTCGACGCGGGTGACGGTGACGCGGCTGATGGGTAAGTTGCGATCGAAAGGTTTAATTAATACTGAAGATGACAATTTAATCTGTTTGCCGGCTAAGGCTACTCCCCAAAAGACCAAAAATCAAAAACAGGATGTAGCAGGATTCCTCGAAGATTCCCTCGAAGATTCCCTCGAAGATTCCCTCGAAGATTCCCTCGAAGATTCCCTCGAAGATTCCCTCGAAGATTCCCTCGAAGATGATCTCGAAGAATCTGCATAAAATCCTGCGGGTGATTCCCCACAAACAGCGCATCGCTATTAAATCAATCGCCAAAATGGTTGGGAAGTTCTTAATTGCTGAAGCATAAGCGGTCGATTGTTACTCTCGGAGATAACTAACTAAAGCCTTCTTACTTCTTCCATCTTCCTGATGACTAATGACTACTGACTACTGACTACTGACTACTGACTTTTTCCATCTTCCATCTTCCATCTTCCATCTTCCATCTTCCTGATGACTAATGACTTCTTCCTTCTTCCTTCTTCCTTCTTCCTTCTTCCTTCTTCCTTCTTCAAGGTACTAATGACAATGACCGATGACAAGCAAAAATCTCCAATCCCGAACAATCAGCAACGGGTGGTATTCTGCGACTTTGACGGCACGATAACTGTTGAAGAAACTTTTGTAGCAATGCTCAAGCATTTTGCACCGGAATTGTCATCTCAACTAATGCCGGAAATACACGCAAGAAGGCTGAGTTTGCGATCGGGAGTGCGCCAGTTACTAGAGTCTATTCCCTCGGAATGTTATGGAGAAATTGTAGAATTTTCTAGGGGAAAGCTGATGCGGCCGGGATTGGTGGAATTGCTGGATTTTTTGGACGAGCAAAAGGTGGATTTTGCGATAGTTTCCGGTGGCCTGCGGATTATGGTAGAGACGGTGATGGGTGATTTGGTACACCGGGCGATCGCCATTTATGCTGTGGATGTAGACGCTAGTGGGCCTCACTTACGAGTCAATTCTGAGTTTGAAGGAGATGCGGAATTGGTGTCTAAGGTGCGGGTGATGAGCCTGCACCCATCCCAGGAACAGGTGGCGATCGGAGATTCTCTGACGGATTTTAACATGGCTTTGCAGGCGAATTCGGTGTTTGCGCGCGATCGGCTAGCCGAGTATCTAGACGAACAGCAAAAGCCGTATACTAAATGGGATAATTTTTTTGACGTGTTGGAAACTTTATCCCAGAAATGGAATTGAAACTTAACTAGGAATTGCGCAAAAATCGCACTAAGCAGCCTATAGCGGTTCTCAAAAAAGTGAGGAGAGCCTCATGCCCTATGCCCCATGCCCTATGCCCTATGCTGGAAGCGTACCTGATCTTTCTGAGAAAGGCTATATATGTACTTGTAAGGTGCATAAGCACGCTACGTTTAAAACGGCTAGCGCAATTCCTATCAACGTCAAAAATAGATCAAAATCTGAGGATTTGCAGAGAATGAGTGGCGATTTGAGATCGGATTTAATTGCAGCAGCCAAACATTTTTACGATCGCGGTTGGATGGCTGGGACTGCTGGTAATCTTTCAGCCCGCTTACCAGACGGCAGTTTTTGGATTACTGCTAGTGGGCGTCAGAAAGGGCAGTTAACTGCTTCAGATTTTATCAGAATGAGCTTAGACGGCGTTATTGTTGAGCAACCTGTTCCCGACAGCCGCCCTTCCGCCGAAACCAGCATTCATGTAGCCGTTTACAATTGTTTTCCAGACGCGAAAGCTTGCTATCACGTACACTCAATCGAGGCAAATTTAGTTTCTCGGCTAGTAGCAGGCGATGCAGTGCCTTTACCTGCGATCGAAATGCTCAAAGGTTTGGGGGTGTGGGAGGAAAACCCGCAGGTGGCGATACCCCTATTTACAAATTATTTAGAAGTCCCTAAAATTGCCAAGGAAATTTGTGAATATTTTGCGGTTTCATCGCCCTCTGTACCCGCTTTGTTAATTCGCGATCACGGCATCACAGTTTGGGCAGACTCCCCAGCCGCCGCCTACAATTACGTAGAAATTGTAGAATACATTTTTCGCTACACCCTCGCAGCCCGCCAATTAAATTTAGATTTGAAATGTTAGATTTGAAATCTGGACATTCCAGGATGCAAAACCTAATTATGTTGAGTTCCATTCACACCGCACCTTACCGCTATTACTATGCAATACTTGGGACAATTTTTGATGGCTAACCGTATAATAATGGTTGCAAAATGATTCGGCAATCGAGTTACTTTCCGGTAAATCTAGGGTTTCAGACTACGAACTAAAAACTGTCCTGACTATTGACTATGTAGACTGTATAAAACGAGCAAACATCAAGAATAGATAATAAAAATTATGGCTAAATATACCAGAATTCTATCCATAGATGGAGGCGGAATTAGAGGGATTATCCCCGCGCAAGTTGGAGTTAGCCTTGAGACCAAGCTACAACAGAAAAGCGGCAACCCAAATGCGAGAATAGCTGACTATTTTGATTTAATTGCCGGCACGAGTGCCGGAGGAATTTTAACCTGCATCTATTTGTGTCCCGATACCGAAAATCCCAGCAGACCTCGGTGGACGGCTCAAGACGCTGTTAATTTTTCCATCAAGAGCGGTCGCGAGGTTTTTAAGAGTTCATTTTGGCAAAAACTCAAATCTATCGACGGTTTGATAGATGAGAAATATCCGAGCGATGCCTTAGAAAAATTCTTTTTGGAACATTTCAAAGATTGCCAACTCAGCCAACTGCTGAAACCTTGTTTAATTACCAGTTACGATATCGAAAGAAGAAAAGCTAACTTCTTCAATCAAATAGATGCTAAAAAATATCCAGAAGCAGACTATTTTATCAGAGATATCACCAGAGCCACATCTGCCGCTCCCTCTTACTTTGAATCTCCCAAAATCTACTCTCTGACAAACGAATCCTACGCTTTAATTGATGGGGGAGTATTCGCAAACAATCCAGCACTTTGTGCCTATGCTGAAGTCAGAAATAAATTAAAAATTCCCGACGAACGCCCAGAGAGAGGCCCCACAGCAAAAGATATGGTAATCTTATCGCTGGGGACGGGACAAGCTCAGAAAAAATTCCCCTACGAAGAAGTAAAAAACTGGGGTCAAGTTGAGTGGGTTGAGCCTTTGATTAATATCATGATGACCGGAGTTTCAGAAACTATAAATTATCAAATGCTCCAAATTTATGATGCGGTTGAAAGACCAAATCAATATTTGAGAATTAGTCCAGATTTGAGCCACGAACAACCGCTGCCGATTGATGATGCTTCGGAAAAGAAGATATCGGAACTGGTGAGAATTGGCAAGGAGCAAGCCGAAAAGTATAACGAACGGTTGGATGAGTTGATCGACTTGTTGCTTGCCGAGTAGTTAGTCATATTGTAGGGTGGGTTGGGCGCGGCGATTAAGTTAAGTAACCAATAAATAAATCTCAAACCGCGCCTAACCCACCAATCGCTCCCTCTGGCAGACTGAAAATATATGTTGACAAATCGTGCAATAATTGCTGTACAATTGCCGAAAATCTCTATGTGGCAATGCTTCGTCCTGTTTGCAATTAATCGCGAGCCGTCAGTAATTGGTTAAAAAACACCAAAAGCGCGATCGACATTTAGATGAAACCTTGAATAACAGGTGGTTTCAGCGGTTTTTAGTGACGCTGTTCCTGGGCGGCCAAGTGCTGCTGCGCGTCCTGCAAGGCAAAATTGACCGCCGCAAAATCATGGAACATTTAGTCACCGTAGGCCTGGATTCTTTGCGCTCCGTGCTGCTAATAGCCTTTTTTGCGGGCATGATTTTCACCGTTCAATCGGCCAGAGAATTGATTCGGTTTGGGGCGGTTGGGGCGGTGGGAGGTGCTTTTGCTCTGGCATTTTGCCGCGAATTAGCACCAGTTTTAACGGCGGGCGTGGTGGCGGGACAAGTAGGTTCGGCTTTTGCTGCGGAGATTGGAGAAATGCAGGTGACGGAACAAATAGATGCCCTGTATATGTTGAGAACAAATCCAGTTGATTATTTAGTAGTGCCGAGGGTGATAGCTTGCTGCATCATGCTGCCGATTTTAACAATTTTTGCGGTGGCGGTGGGGATTTTGGGCGGGCTGTTTGTGGCGGTTAATTTTTATGAGTTGGAACCGTCGGTATTTTTGGAATCGGTGCGGACTTTTTTGGGGCCTTGGGATTTAGTAACTGTGGCGATTAAGAGTTTTATTTTTGGGTTGATTATTGCCCTCGTCGGTTGCGGTTGGGGGTTGACTACCACGGGCGGAGGAAAAGGTGTAGGCCAAGCTGCAACGGCGGCGGTTGTGACTTCTTGGGTGTTTATTTTTGTGGCAGATTTCTTTTTATCGCTGTTGATGTTTCATGAGTTGGGAATTACTAGAAGTTGAGGTTAATTGATTTTAGATTTTAGATTAGACAAGATTACCAAAATAATTAGGACGACGCTTTGAGCATCGTCCGAAAATTTGATTCAAAGGGCTTTTGCAATTCAAGTCTATTTTATTGCAATCTTGTCTATTTGAGATTAAACAGAGGGTTTCGGCTCAGGAATATAAGGAGGGCGATAAACTCTAATTTCCTGAATTGGAACTTTGCTGTCTGTTTCGGGAATGATTTCGAGAATGTGTTTGGAATTGCTTAAATTCTGAGCCAATGTTGTAGGATATTCTAGGCTTGAATCTACAATCTTTGGCGGAATGTATGAATCAACAAACATCGGTTTAACCTGCCAAGTAATCTCAAAACCTTTCGGAGTCAGCTTTTTAGAGTATTCATAGGCATTTTGCAGCCACCAGTTTTTCGGTTCAATCACGACGCGGCCAGATTTTGAAACAAACATTTCGTCGTTTGTACCGCTGCCGTCGTAACCTGTTTTAGAACCGATCACGTCAAATTTAAACTTGGTAGCATCGCTGTTAATCTCAGTGATTATCGCTTTCCAATCTTCGATGATTAGGGGTTTTTGGCTGGATATTTGGAGAATTGCGGGCCAAGCGACGCCCAGACTAGCGCTGGGTCTGGTGATACTGTAAAGTTCGGGAAATTCTGAGGGTTTTTTGCCGTCGATCGCAATTTTAGCAGAAATTGCCTTGCCGTTGAAGGTTTTATCAGCGATCGCATCTATCCGATTTCCTTCAAACTCCAAAACCAACTTACCATCTTGCCACTTAACATCAGTGCCAACTCTATAGGTTTTGACTAAATCCTGCGACGCTGCTTGAGGAGAGTTTGGGTTGTATCGCAGGTGCGGTTTAATCAAAGCAGCCAAGAGGAAATTTCCCCAATCATTGAGGTGAATGCTGTCACTCAATAGCTGTTTGGGCTGTAATCGATTGTCTTTTAAATATCTGCGCCAAGGTGCGCGAATTTCTGCGATTTCGCAGCCGTATTTATCTGCCAACTCAGGCAGCCATTTAGTTGAATGAGTGTTGTGCCATTCATATCCTTTGACTTCATCTGGATTATCGCTCTTGTTACCTGCGGGCAACCAGTTTATGTGGTCTGAATGCAAGAGTATTTCGCTAGCAGTGCGGCTGCGGACATTGGCAATTATCGCTTCGTAATCTTCATCGCCTCCGTAGACGTGAAAAATTAGCAAGTCTGGATAAAAAGGATACAAATCGTGTTCGCTGGGACGGATTAAAATCGGCGCTGCAAATCCTCCGATTGCCCGATTTTCCACTATCAAATCTGCATAGGGAAATCGCTGTTTCAAATCCTTTGCTACATCTTGCCACCAATCTTGCTGAGTGATGGATTGACCGTAAAATAAGATGCGTACTTTTCGGCGTTGTGTGGGAGTGCTGGTTGCAAGTAACCCCATCGTCCGTTGAATTCTGGCTCCCAAATTAGCATTATTTGCAATAGGAGCGGGTGGGGGAAATGGGGTGGCGACTGCTGTTTTTTTAAGAATCGGAACTAACAGGAAGCTCAAACATAATAAAAGTAGCCACCAGTATCTATAAATCTGGGATTTTAGGCTGTTACCGTGCCGTTTTGCCATTGTTTTATGTTTCGGTTCTCTAAAAATTATCCCTAACTAAGCTGTGGAGCATTTAAATTGCATATTCGGGACGCTGCTCAAAGCCCATCCCACAAGAATTTTATTGATTTTTGACACACAATTTAAATGTAGAACAGCTTACCAAAAGTATCTCTAGCGTTCACATTGTAAACCTTTCGATAGCTTGTACGCTACATGGTGCGGTTCAGGAATAGCTTGCGGTTGTACAGTGCGCGCCTTACGAGTTGCTTTTTTATTCTTGATTCTGTTATATTAACAATATAGTGCGACAAAAGATGATATAATTCTGGCTGATTAATTGCAAAAGATCGATCGCACGTCAAATGGATTACAAAACAGCCCGCAGTTTTCTGATCGACCAAGGAACAGCCCTGGACACCAAGAAAAATCCCGACGCCTTCCTGATGCGCCTCAAACAAGGCCAGCCGCCCGTACCGGGACAGGTGACATCGATTTTATTAGCTTTAAAAATATTGTTTGAAGGGCTGCAAGAATCTCCAATGCTCGATCGCCAATTAATCTCGGCACTGCATTTACTCTCAGTCGAGAGTTTGCTACAATTTGAAGCAGGACTTCGCAGAGGAGTTTCTTGGCCGCCACTGCTCAAAGAAGACTTAACTAGAATTGCGATCGCAGTCAAGAATATCTTTTCCGGCGTCTGGCAATAGTTTAGCTGAGTCAACTCCCGACGTTTAACAAGAAAAATTGTCAAACTCTACTCGCGAAAGCTTTCTAGGGATGCCAAAAGAGCCGGAAGTCCCGCCAGCGAGGCGGACACTAAAGCCTCATCTTTGTAAACTCGCGATCGGGTAATGCCAATAGTTTTAGCAGCCGAGGTTGTAGAGCCTCGCATCTCCCTATTACTGGTTTCGACTATCCCTAAATTTCTGGTTTCTCGCTTCAAACCCAACATAGCAGTATCCTCAATTTATCCGTAGGGTTGCGCCGCCAAATTTTTCGGGGCTTGCTCAATACTTCTATTATTACTCAGATTGGCAAAAGATATGAAACGATGAAATAATTATTCACGATTGGTAGGGATCAAGTTAAACTGCATCATAACTCTTGTCAAGCTCCATAACAACTCTTATTAATTTTTTACAGAAAGTGTTTGTTTGAGCCGATCGCCCGCAGCGACACAGACACCAGCAACTAAAAAGGCGATCGTGCCTACAACCGCCGTGTTAACAACAGGAATAGCCCAAGGTTCTGCAAACATAACTGAGTACAAACTCATCTCCAGCGAAAAACCGCCAAAATAAATCCCCACGCCCAACCCTCCCTGCTGCGGTGGCACCAGAGACAAAGCAAAAGGAACCATACCGTTAGCCACCAAACTATAACTAAAAATTACAGCCAAAACAGTTACTGCTACCATCACAATCCCCTGACTGAAAGCCACCGCTAACAGCAAAACAGCAGTTGCCGCCAATCCGCCCAAAAGCGCCCGCTGATTCCCCGCACGGGTGGCAATTTTCCCAGCAAGGAAAGCAGCAAAAGCCAAAATAATAGCAAATAAATCCCGTCATTAACAATTTAAGATCGGCGCCCGCGATTCAGAATGGGGGCGAGATTTATTTGCAGCAGTTCGTTCAGTTGTCAATACTGGGAAGCTTCCCAAGCTGAGTTTTCCAACTCTTCGTCAGAAATATCAGGGATAAGTACGAGCACTTCTCCGATACCGACAGGAAAACCATTGAGTTTGCTCAAGCCATCGATTACGGTAGCTAGGAGGGATAACTCTATCTGGTGCAGATTTTTTGCTTTTTCGATCAGTTGGTAGTCCGCGTTAATCTGCGTGCATCTGCGGTTTCAATACTCCATCATCGCCTACTGCCCGATCGCTACAGCATCGATATTTCCAGCAGAAAAAGCCGGACGAATAAACTCATCCTTCTCCTCGGCTGTGATGAAACCCTTATCTACCGCTAGCTGCATCACTTCAGTCAGAAACCCTCTGAGGGTATCTAATACTTGAGCGCGATCGCACTCAAACTGCTTTTCCCAGCATGAATATCCAAACTTTCTCAATGTGCAGCTAATCTGATTGTCGATGGGTACTAACGTAATAGCGAAGGAACTTTCAGGAAAAGTTATTACTATTTTTTGACCTTGTGATAGCTTAAAAATTTCCTTAGGAAAGTAATTGTCAATCATCATACAAATATCTGGGTCTAAAAATACCTGTCTTTTCTCATCACCTATTTCAATTAAAACTTTATGGTTGTATTCAAAACAGAAACGCCACCATCCCATTTCAAAATGAGAAAGTTCTCCTAATGGATCTTCTGGAGCAATTCCCCAATCTTCTTCTAAGAAAAGTTCTGTTAATCTAATATCGAATTTTTGACTACTATTCATGGCGACTACTCCTATTTAATTAGGACAAAATTGAACAATCTACAGGATAACCATAAACCACAAACACGATCTTAAAAAAGTAGTAAGTTGGGCGAAGTAAAACCTAGGGTTAGTTTCCTCAACCCAACCTACAAATTAGGATTAAGGTGTGGGATTCGGATACTTAGCGTGCACAGAATTAATTTCTGCTACAATCTCTTTATCCAGCGTCACATCCAAACTGCTGAGATTTTCCTCAAGTTGCGCGATCGATGTGGCACCGATAATTGTGCTAGTCACAAACCAGCGCGATCGCACATAGGCCAAAGCCATCTGCGCCGGACTCAAACCGTGTTTTTGAGCAATCTCAATATATCCTTTCACCGCATCATTCAGATTAGTTTTATCGTAACGCTGACCGAATCCAGCAAACAAAGCCAGTCGCGAATTTTCCGGTATTCCATTCAAGTATTTACCAGTTAATAGCCCGAAAGCCAAAGGACTGTAAGCCATCAATCCCACATTTTTAAAACGGCAAGTTTCTGCCAAATTCATGTGAAAAGTCCGATTGCTCAAACTAAAAGCATTCTGAATCGAAACAACTTTCGGCAAACCGTGTTTTTCCGCCAATTCGCAAAACTCGCAAACTCCCCAAGGCGTTTCGTTACTCAAACCCAAATAGCGGATTTTGCCAGCTTTAATCAAGTCAGCAAATACCTCTAATTGTTCTAAAATTGGTACAGTTTCGTGTTCTTGAGTAATATCGTAGTCCGGCGCGCCAAATAGCGGCACGTAGCGATCGGGCCAGTGGATCTGATACAGGTCGATGTAGTCAGTTTGCAGGCGCTTCAGGCTGTCATTCAGGGCTTTTTCGACATTTGGGCGATCGATCTGATTTTTACCTTCCCGAATCCACTTTAATCGAGTGCTTCTCCCCGCCACTTTCGTCGCTATAATAACCTTATCCCGCTGCTGTTTCACCAGCCATTCCCCGATATATTCCTCGGTTTTTCCCTGACTTTCCGGTTTTCCCGGCACCGGATACATTTCTGCCGTATCGATAAAGTTGATTCCTCGGGAAATTGCCAAATCGAGCTGTTGCGCTGCTTCTGTAACGGTGTTCTGCTGGCCGTAAGTCATCGTACCCAAACAGATTTCAGATACTGATAAATCGCTTTCGCCTAGTTTTTTGTATTCCATAATTTTGCCCATCAAAAAAATCTCTGATTCTATATTATCAAAAAAATGATTTGATTTACAAGACAGCAAAAAAGTGCGATCAACCTCCTCTCCTAATTCCTCTGCGCTCTCTGTGTTCTCTGCGGTTAAAAAAAACATTTTCATAATTATAAGCGAATTTGACGATCAGAAAAATGTGTTAATTGCAAATCATACATCGGGCAAATTTAATGTTAATATAAATAATTGCTAGTCAGATTATTTATGAGTTTATACCCACAAAAAGTTCCTTTTGTCAACCTCTCCCTGCAACACCAACCAATTCAATCCCAAATAACAGAAACACTTGGGAAAATTATTGAGCGAGGAGACTTTATTTTAGGTCAAGCACTGGCAGAATTTGAAACAGCATTTGCCGCAGCTTCTGGAGTACAATACGGTGTAGGAGTGGCTTGCGGAACTGATGCGATCGCCCTGGGACTCCAAGCTTGCGGCATTAATCCGGGCGACGAGATTATTATCCCCGCCAACACGTTTATCGCCACCATCATCGCGGTCATTCAAGCCAAAGCAATACCTATCCTGGTAGATTGTGACCCGGAAACCGCCCTGATTGACCTCACAGCAGCCGAAACAGCGATTACCTCAAAAACTAAAGCAATTATCCCCGTACATCTCTACGGTCAAATGGTATCGCCCAGTCAGCTTTTAGATTTTGCCAACCGCCACAACTTAATAATTTTTGAAGATGCCGCCCAAGCGCACTTAGCCGAAAGAGAAGGATACCGCGCCGGTGCCATTGGGAAAGCTGCCGCCTTCAGCTTTTATCCCAGCAAAAACCTCGGCTGCTTTGGCGATGGTGGGATGTTAATTACTAATGATGCAAAAATCGCAGAAGAAATGCGAACTCTCCGTAATTATGGAGCACGAATAAAATATTTGCACACTAAAATTGGCACTAATAGTCGCCTTGATAATTTGCAAGCCGCCGTGCTCAACGTGAAGTTGCCTTACTTGGAAAAATGGAATCGCGATCGCAACTTAGCCGCCCAACATTACAATACTTTATTAGAGCCGCTGAAACACAAAGGCATTGTACCGATCGCCAATCACAGCGGTTCAGGTCACATTTATCACATCTATGCGATCCAAATTACTGAGAAAAGCCCCATCGACCGCAATACCCTCCAGCAAAAACTCGCCCAAGAAGGCATTGAAACAGGCATCCACTATCCCGTACCCTGCCACCTGCAACCAGCCTACCAAAACTTAGGCAATCCGGGCGACTTCCCCCACGCAGAAACTCTCTGCCAACAGATTTTATCATTGCCAATTTATCCCGGATTGAGTAATACTCAGATTGAGCAGGTTGTAGGGGCGATCGTTTGACAGTTGACAGTTGACAGTTGACAGTTGACAGAAGGAAGAGTTGACAGAAGGAAGAGTTGACAGAAGGAAGACGCAAGACTCAAGACGGAAGAAGACATACACAGTAAACTGTTTAGCGATCGGTATTTTACCTTTAATTAGGTGGATTTACTTAATTGTTTATAAAAGTTATGCTGAGGGTGTTGCAAGCCATAGGGTGGAGATCTCAAAGCGTTGGAGTTGGGAATTAACAAACTTTAACTCACAGTTCACAATCCCTTTCGCGTTGTGAACCCTCGCGCGACAATCTCAAAACTTCTCAAACCATGCACATCCAGCGCAGAATTCGCATTGTTCTCAAGCGATACCTCCTGGGGGAAGGTATCACGGTACTCCTAGTGCTACTGTACGCCCCCCTGCTAGTACACTGGTACGACGGCTGGCTTAACAAAAACATCAGCATCGAACACGAATACTTCAGCCACGGACTAATTGGTTTGCCCTACGCGGCTTATATTGCTTGGATGAACCGAAATTGCTGGCTGCGCTTGCCCAACTCGCCGCATCCTTTGGGAAGCTTTTTCCTGGTACTAGCGACGCTTTTTTATCTGAGTCGCTTAAGCGATTTGGTGAATTTTTCCCTGCCACTAATGCTAGCCAGCATTTGCTTATCTTTAAAAGGAATTCCCGGATTAAAATTGCAAGCAATGCCACTTTTATTCGTATGTTTTGCCTCCCCAAATCACATTCCTTACCTCATAGAACCCTACGCATTGCCGTTGCAGCACTTCATTGCTGAAGCATCAGGCTGGATATTAATTAACGTTGGTCTCAACGTCAGAGTCGAAGAAATTTATCTGTATGTAAACGATCGCATTGTCGAAGTTGCGCCCCACTGTGCAGGCTTGAAAATGCTGTTTACCAGTCTTTACGTCAGCTTAATTCTACTGGATTGGACGGGTGTTTGGAGCTCCCACAAAAAAAGCATTTTGTTTTTAGTGGCTACATCTATCATTAGCATAACTTCCAACATTCTGCGCAACACTTTGCTGACTTATTTTCACGGAACCGAAAGAGAGAGACTTTTTACTTGGCTGCACGCCGGATGGGGCGGAGACTTGTATTCTGCTTGTATACTAGGCTTATTGGTACTTCTCATCAACGGGATGGAAAAGTATTTCCCCAGCCAGTCTGCCAATTCATGAAACAAATAATTTCAGCACGGAAACTACTGCGGCGGTACCAATTATCTAAAATTGTGGTACTGGTGTTTTTGCTGGTACTGGTTGGAGTAGTAGCAATTCCCGGCTACGCGACGGGAAGGTGGCCTTGGACAAACCCGCCGACAGTTGCAAACCTCAAGCAATTGAAAAGTTTGCGCCAAAACGGGATGAGACTTCCCGGCTGGCAGGTGATTAGCGTCCAGAATAACGTCCAAATTGGCGGTCACAGATGGTTAGTTGAAGAAATCAAAAATCATCAAACAATTGCCATTTTATTGCTGATGCCTCAAAACGACCCCAAAAACCAGCCACAAGTAGAATGGCTAGATATCGATGGATTTCACCGGTGGCAAACAGATTCTCATCGCACTTTGAGGTTTACAGTTAAATTAGCGCCAACATCCGACAAGCCATCGCCTACCGTCGAGGCCCGGTTTTTCCGAAGCTGGACTTCCCAACAAACTTTTGCTGTCGTGCAGTGGTACGCTTGGCCTAATGGGGGTTCTCCAGCAACCAGCCGCTGGTTTTGGGAAGACAGCATTGCTAGACTGTCGAACCGCCGCGCCTCTTGGGTTGCTGTCAGTATCATCGTTCCGATTCAACCGCAGGACGATATTAAGATAGTTGAACCGCTGCTGGAATCTCTGAGTCAAAGTGTTCAAGCTCAATTAATGGCAGAAACTTTCTGAGTTTAATCAAGAGGGCGATTGAAATCGCTTCTATACAAACAAAGACCGCCTCCGCGGGCTAGAAGAATCAAGAGGTAATACCAATTATAAAAAATATTGCTACAGATAAATTAGAGAATCTCATCTTTAGGGAAACGGCATTGCCGTGTCCGGCTGGAGAGTAGAAAAAATATAAAATTTAAGTGCAGGCTTGCGGACATGAAATTTAAAAATCAGCGAATTATTCAAAATATAACCCTTTTTTATACCCTCAAAATGCGGGAAAAATTCACAATCAAAAATCGCGTTGCTTTTTCCTTGGCTGGTCTGCACTCAACTGCTTGGACTTTATCTTTTGCTGCTGTATTCTGGGGCTTTAACGGCAAAGTTTTTTCCGAAAAGGCTTTAGCCCAATCTGTTGTTCCTAGTTCTGAACAGTTCTTACCACCACCACCACTGCGCGTACCGCCACCGCCAGCCAACTTCAACAGACAAATTAACCCAGCTTTTCGGAATCGGCCTTACCGCTTGGGCCCTGGAGACCAGATTTCTGTTCAAGTTCAGCGCTTCCCAGAGCTAAATTTTACAGGTGCTATCAGCCCTGAAGGGGTAATTGTACTGCCATTAATCGGCACAGTAAATGTGCGCGGCCTTACCGTCGAAGAAGCACAGCAGCGACTCCGAGAGCGATTCACCCAATTTATCAAAAATCCTCAAGTCTCGACTGCTTTGCTGGTTCAGCGCCCGGTAGTGGTGACGGTGACGGGGGAAGTGGCGAGACCTGGTTTTTATCCGCTGCAAACTCCGCAGCTTCCGGCGGCTTTGGCTGCGGCGGCTGGGACGACTCCGACGGCCGAACTGCGGGCGGTGCGGGTGCGGCGGACTTTGCCTGGTGGCGCTGTGGCGGAGCAAGTTGTTGATATTTTGACGCCGCTGCAAACTGGTATTGCTCCGCCGGATTTGCGTTTGGAAGATGGAGATGCGATCGTCGTACCGTATAAACAGATTACAGCCGATCGCAAATCCGATCAAGATTTAGCATCCAGGTACAGCCTAGCCGCTGCGGCTGTCCCCGTCCAAGTTACGATCACTGGAGAAGTCGGCAAACCTGGTTTTTACACGCTTCCGGTGGGTTCTGGTCGAATTTCCGCTGCTGTGACGATTGCAGGCGGAGTCACGGGAAAAGCCGATTTGCGGGCGGTGCGAGTGCGGCGGACGCTGGTAGACGGCTCTTCGGTGGAGCAACCCCTCGACCTCTACACTCCCTTAGCAAAGGCTAACGATTTGTTCGATTTTCCTTTGGCATCGGGAGATGTGATTGTGATCCCGGAATTGGACGCTAGTATCAAAAACCTAGACTACGACAAAGCTCTGGTGGCGCGGTCTACGCTGATTAAGCCCAGGATCTACGTTCGAGTTTTGAGTTACGCTAGTGGTAGTTTGACTTCGTTCTACCTAGAAAATGGCAGCAAGTTTTTGGATGCTATCAACAACTTACCTGTAAATCTAGCTGACTTGCGGAAAATGGCCCTGATTCGGTTCGACCAAAAGCAAGGTAGAGCAATCAACCGCAAGATAGATGCGAAAGCTGCTTTGGAGGGAAATGTTTCTCAGAACCCGATGCTGGAAGATAATGATGTGATTGTGATTGGTAGAAATCTGGTAGAGCGCGTTGGTTATGCAATCAATACTGTTACTCGACCATTCCGCGATACTTTGGGATTTATTCTGTTCTTCGAGCAATTAAGAAATGGGGTGACAAATTTGTTTGGGCCATCCAATAATAATAGGTAGTCATTGGCCAAACAGGTCATTGGCCAAACAGGTCATTGGCCAAACAGGTCATTGGCCAAACAGGTCATTGGGCGAAGCGAAGCGGAGGGATTGGGCGAAGCGAAGCGGAGGGATTGGGCATTGGGCATTGGGCATTAGGCATTGGTCATTGGTCATTAGTCATTGGTCATTAGTCATTAGTCATTAGTAAAGAGGGCGGGTTTTGTATTCGTAAAGTCGCTTCTATCAAAGATTTTTAGCTAAACCCGAACCTACCAGATACTATGTTTTTGGCTCCGACATACTTAGTTATGATTTATCGTTAGAGGGCGGGTTTTGTATTCGTAAAGTCACTTCTATCAAAGATTTTTAGCTAAACCCGAACCTACCAGATACTATGTTTTTGGCTCCGACATACTTAGTTATAATTTATCGTTGGCAATTCTTCAATCTAAAATCTAAAATCTAAAATAGTCATGACTTTATCAGTTGTTAAACGTTATTTAATTGCTTTTGACCAATATAAGTGGGTGGGACTGGCCACTCTCGCGGTGAGTGTGGGCGTGTCGGGAGTAGTGGCTGGGCAGCCAACTCCGGCGCCGGTTTACGTTGCTGTAGGTACGCTGACCTACCTCAGACCGAGCGTGATTTTTTCATCGACTACTACTAAAATTCAACAGGAAGGACAAGAAATAACTAAAGATATGCTGCTGGATACAGAGAAGGTGCTTAAACCAGTAGCAGAAAAACTCATCAAAGCAGAAAAAAAATTAAACAAAGAAGAAGCGGCAATAGTAAATAAAGAAGAAGCGGAAAAAAAATTACAACTTTTGACTAAAAAGCTGGCAGACAACGTGCAGATCAAGATGCCGACTAAGAATAATGACCCCAGCGCTTTGATTCAAGTATTGTACAAAAATGCCGATCGCAAAAAAGCAGAAGCGGTAGTAAAGGCGCTGATGAAGGAAATGGAGGCTTACAGCAAAAATTCTAATACTTCTAGACTGCGAACAACGATCGACCAAATTAAACAGCGTTTGCCGAAAGTAACTCAGGAACTCAGGGAGGTGGAAGCAAAACTTGAAGCCTACGAAAAACAAGAAGGAACTTCAATTTTAGCAGTTCAGAGCGGTACTTTGCCGCAAGCGATTATCGGCACCGAACAGCAGCAGCGACAACTCCGCGTGCAGTTGGGAGCAATAGAAGCTCAAATTAAAAGCTTGCAGGAGCGCTTGGGATTGAATGTGGAGCAAGCTTACGTGGCTCAAGCACTGTCGGCAGATCCAATTATTGCGCAACTGCGAGTGCAACTGTTTTCGATCGAATCTCAGCTCAAAATTCTGCGCAGCGACTTGCAGGAGGAACACCCGAAAATTGTGGAATTGCTCAAACAAAAACTAGCTTTTGAGCAGCAGTTGCAGCAGCGACAGTCGGAGGTGCTAGGGGGTAACGGGGTGGCGGCTCCGCTCAGAAGTGCCGATCGAATTCGGATAGACTCTTCTTTAGACCCGGCCAGACAGCAGTTAGCTCAAAGTTTGATTGCTTTGCAAACGCAGCAGGATACGGTGCAACAGCAACTCAAAGGAGTCGAGAAAACTGAACAGCTATTACGCCAGGAATACGCGACAATCCCCAACAAGCAGTTAGAACAAGGGCGGTTAGCCCAGCAAGTGGCGCTGAAAAAAGCTCTCTACGATAAGATGCAGTCGGCTTTGGTAGATGCTGAGGCAGCGATAGCTGAGACAACGGGGAGTTTGATCGTCTCCCAAGAGCCCAAAGCTGATGATGTTGACTCAAGCCAGAGAAGTAGGCCGGTGATGCTGGCGGTGGGGGGATTTGTAGGATTGCTGCTGGGCGGCGGGTTGATATTTTTGTTGGGGATGCTCAACGGCAAGTTTTACAGTTGGGAAGAAGTGCGGGCGGCTTTGGTGGAGAAAGAGGTGCCGATACTGGCTGTTTTGCCTGAAGTAATTGTGTTTGATTCCTATGGGGAGGAGATGCCTCTGGCTTTGGAGCCGAATTCACCTTATTTGGATTTTTACGAGCGGTTGCGGACTAATTTGCGCCGAATTGGCGAAAAACCTGTGAAGGTGGTGTTGCTGACTTCGGCGGCCGGTTTGGAGGGGAAAAGTTTTAGTGCTTACAATTTAGCAATTGCGTCGGCTCGATCGGGTAAACGGACGTTGTTAATTGAAGCAGATTTGCGATCGGCTTCTAACGTAGAATCTTTGAGAATCGCTCAAGATCCTCTAGCGGCGGTGGAACCTTTACACTATTACGGCAATATCAGCGAGTGTGTCCATTTGGTTCCAGAGGTAGAAAATCTATACGTGGTGCCGAGTCCGGGCTTTTTGCGGCAGGCTTCGGCGGTACTGGAATCGAGCGAAATGCGGAGGTTGTTTGAGGATGTTCGCAACCGCTTTGATTTTGTGGTGGTGGATTCTCCGGCGTTGAGCGAGTGCAATGACGCACTGACGCTGGAACCGTACACGGACGGTATAATTTTGGTGGCGCGGGCTGGTTATACTTTGGCGAGTATGTTGTCTGAGGCTGCGGATCAGTTGCTGGAATCTGATGATGAGGATTCGCACAAATCGGGGCCGCGGCTATTGGGGGCGATTATTAATGGTGCTGATATTGCGGTGAAGTACCGCAACGATGTTGATGAGTTGGACTTGCCTTTGAGTGCTGTGGGCGATGGGGCGATCGAAGTGCGATCGAGACAATTACCGCACCAGTCTAAGCCCAAAAATAAAGCTATTAATAGTAAATTAAACTAATAGATTTGCATGGCATCCATTCGGTTTAAATTTTTGAAGAGCATCTGCGTTTCTCTGTGTTTATCTACCTTACATCTGCGGTCGATATATCAATCAAATATTTAAGCAATTCAAATCTAAATTACACCGCTTGATGCTTGTAAAGCAGTCCTCAATAAAATTTAAATCGGGTTTGCCAAATAAAATTCAAAGGCATACCCAACAAAGGTTTTTTTTCGCAGCATCCTGATAATGGGATTTAGTCTAAAATCCAAATATAGCAACCGCCACATCGGTGAGGACATAAATAACTTCATGAATAGAGCCGATACCCGTCAAGCATCAATGATTTGATTCCCGTCATGCAACTGTCAACTGTCCACTGTCAACTGTCAACTGCTATATCATTATCAAGCCAGGATGAGGCAGCATTTAAATCTGTCTGCCTCTCCCACTTGACATTGGTGACAATGCCAGAAAGTTGTCACCAATGATTAAAACCCACTAACGCAAATTGCTAGTCAAAAGACCTAGTTAGCAAATTGGTTGTTCAAGGCGACAAAACCAGGAATAAGCTTCGGGTCTGTGAGTGAATTTAACCAGCTAGCGGCGACACCGAAGTTGGGGACTGAGTTGGAATTAATCCCGACGTTAGAGGCTCCGATTCCGCCACCCATCAGTAGCTCGTCGGCGATAGATTTGTTCACCAAAGCTGCTGTTCCCTGCGCCGGAGCCCCAAAGCTGGAATTCTTTCGCAGACCACCGTCGAGTAGATCGTCCTTTGTCAAAGTGAGACTACTTGCCGTTTTCAGCAGCGGAGCTATAGGTGCCGGGGGGGCTGGGTCATTGTCTATGATGCTCAAAACGGTGCTGCTTTGCGCTCCAATTGTCGCATTGCCTGTCGTCGGGCCAACCAAAGTTAAACCGAGAGTTTCGTCACCCTCAAATAAAGTGTCATCGAAAATGGGAATGGTGATGGTTTTGGGTACTAAATCCCCAGCACCAAAATTGACAGCGATTAAACCATTGGTGTAATCAGAGCCTGCTGTAGCAGTAAGATCGGACAAGTTCACGAAAGTTGAGACTGCACCGACAGCACTACCAGTACGAGTGACTGTCACGGCTTGAACAGGCGTTCCATTTTCGTTGACACTGAAGAACGGGGCGCTGAATTGCAGGGTGCTGTCATTGTCTATGATCGTCGTAACGGCCGTACCTTGGGTTCCAATCGTGGCATTGCCGGTCGGGTTAACCAAACTTAAATTGACAGTTTCGTTACCCTCCACCAAAGTGTCATCGATAATGGGAATATTAACTATCTTGGGTGCAGAATCCCCAGCGGCAAAATTGACAGGGATGGCAGTATTGTCGTAGTCAGCAGGGGCTGTAGCACTTCCATTACTGAGGTTCACGCTAGCTGAAACTGCACCGGTACTACTGCCAGTGCGAGTGACTGTCACGGCTGCAACGGCCGTTCCATTTTCTCTGATCCTGAAGGTAGGAGCACTAAATTGCAGGGTGCTGTCATTGTCTATGATGTCGAAAGTGGCCGTACTTTGGGTTCCAATCGAGGCGTTGCCTGTCGGGCTGCCCAAAGTTAAGTTAGCAGTTTCGTTACCCTCCACCAAAGTGTCGTTGACGATCGGAATATTGACAGTCTTGGGTGCAGAATCGCCAGGGGCAAAACTAACAACGATCGGATTACCGTTGTAATCAAGGCCGCCTGTAGCAGTACCATCGGCCAAGCTGACGGTGGCTGAGACTGTACCAGAGGTTACACCAGTGCGAGTGACTGTCACGGCTGCGATCGGCGTTCCATCTTCGTTGAGACTAAAGGTAGGGGAACTAAATTGCAGGGTGCTGTCATTGTCTACGATGGTCGTAACGGCGGTACTTTGGGTTCCAATCGTGGCATTACCTGTCGGGTTAATCAAACTTAAATTGACAGTTTCGTTACCCTCGAACAAAGTATCGTTGACGATCGGAATATTGACCGTTTTGGGTGCAGAATCGCCAGCGGCAAAATTGACAACGATCGGACTATTGCCGTAATCATCAGGCGCAACAGCAGTACCATCGGCCAAGCTCACCGTCGCTGAGACAGCAGCGGCACTACTGCCAGTACGAGTGACTGTTACGGCTGCGATCGGCGTTCCATTTTCGTTGATCCTGAAGGTAGGAGCACTAAATTGCAGGGTGCTGGTCGGGAGAGTGTCATTGTCCACTATGCTCAAACTGGCAGTACCTTGCGTCCCAATCGTAGCGCCTGTCGGATTGGTCAAGCTTAAGTTGACGGTTTCGTTACCTTCCACCAAAGTGTCATCGACAATGGGAACGACGATCGTCTTGGGCGCAGAATCCCCAGCAGCAAAATTGACAGGGATGGCAGTATTGGCGTAATCAGCAGGGGCTGTAGCAGTACCATTGGTGAGGTTCACCGTAGCTGAGGCGGCAGCCGTGCTGCTACCTGTGCGAGTGACTGTCACGGCTGCAACCGGCGTTCCATCTTCGTTGACGCTGAAGGTGGGGGCGCTAAATTGCAGGGTGCCGACAGGGAGAGTGTCATTGTCTACGATGTTCAAACTGGCAGTACCTTGCGTTCCCAAGCTGACACGGCTGGTGCCGGTGGGATTGGTCAAGCTTAAGTTGACGGTTTCGTTACCTTCCACCAAAGTGTCATCGACAATGGGAATGACGATCGTCTTGGGTGCAGAATCCCCAGCAGCAAAATTGACAGGGATCGCAGTATTGTTGTAGTCACCAGGGGCAACAGCAGTACCATTGGTGAGGTTCACCGTAGCTGAGGCGGTGCCGGCGCTGCTACCTGTGCGAGTGACTGTCACGGCTGCAACCGGAGTCCCATCTTCGTTGACGCTGAAGGTTGGGGCACTAAACTGAAGGCTAACCGGATCTTGAGTTCCTTGATATTGAATATCCCGCAGCAGGTAGTCCGAACTATCGTCTTTGAAGGAGGTGGCGGTGTACGCAGCGGTGGGGCTATCGTAGGCTTTGCCTGAGAACCGCAGTTCGTCAAAACTAATGTTGCTGAGAGGGTTTGCTTCTATCTTGAATTTGAAATTGCCATCGGTGCGATCGCCCGTGAAAGTCACTCCATCTGAACCCACAGTAATGGGTTTTGCCGCTCCCGGAGCGTTGAAGCGAGTAATCGTAAAATTGCTGGCCGGTACGAGAGTCCCATTATTAAAGATTTGCAGCAAACCAACTTCATTACCTTGATCGCCGACTCCGGGGTTAGTTTTGGGACTCAATGCGCTGAGGTCGATCGTCGCGCTACTAATATCTTGGTCTTCTGCCCATTTCAGCTTCAGTACCTGAGATTGATTGGTATTGGGGTCATAATTGATTTCCGCCCGAATTTTAGTAGGATCGGTGAACCAACCACTATAAGAGGATGGCACACCAATACCAGGGGTGCTGCCGTAACTCAACCAGCTTTTAGGGTTTTCATTCGTTGGTAAGGTGAGGTTGGCGATCGTAGCAGAACTAAGATAATCTGTTTCCGCGCCATCAAAAGCTACCCCAGACAGTTTAATACCTTGATTCTGGGCAGCAGTAGGCCATTGTGTAATTAGGTCATTGACGTTGGTGAAATTAGTGGTTTGACCCAAAGAACCATTGAAAGAAGTAGGCATAGCTTTTCTTTTGCTAGTAATTAAGGATTGGAAGTGACTTAAATTTCAGCGTTGGGCTATAGTTCTCTGTCACGGTAAGAAACATTTCATGGTCAATAACTTCGATCCGGAAAAAAATCTGATATTTTTTTTTATTCCTGGACGTACTCCGACAAAAAAACCGCGTTTTTTACCTTATTTGCCGATAACAACGGGTATTTTCGTAAAAACTCGGTTTCTGGCGATCAATACGTAAGTTTTAATTTTTTTATTCCTGTAAAAAGCGGTTTTCCACATCCGTAGAGGAGAGCTTAAATAATTGTCGCAATCCGTAAATTTACTGATAAGAATCATCAAAATATGTGAAGCAATACGGTGCAGATACAGACGGCGGTTGAAACCAGGTTTACACAAACGATGTCCGCCGGAGGGGACTGAATAAAATAACGTAATTTTAACTGCCCGGTTTTCAACCCGGACTCCTCGGCTGCAAGCTTGTACAGACGAGGTTTCAACCGCTTTTGTGTTATTAGCCCAAGCGTATTGATATGTGAAGGTGCAGTTGCACGCTAGCAGGGCTATTTTTCTTGCACCCTAAAGCTTTGAGGCGTTGCAGAGTAGAGGGATGAATTAAGCAGGTAAAGTAAGATCCCACAATTTGAGATAGTTAAGTAACAATCGAATAGAATGCTTTTACATTTCCTCAGATTTGGAATAATCTCGTTTCCGGTCGATTGACAACAATAAGATTAGTTCGTAGTGCGGACTTCAGTCCGCAACATGAAAGCGGACTAAAGTCCGCACTACGAACCGTTTTTGTGATTGTAATCTACGGGACATGATATTAGTGATAAAAATGCTTTGAAAAAAATTCACTATCTGTGTCTATTTTTATCACCAGTTAGATAGTTGAATGTGTTGTAGGACATTTGATCGCTAATAATAGCTGTCAGCTACTAATTCACTATCTCAAATAATAAATTATGTCGGTTGAGCCGCATTCACCGCACTCGATCGCCTATCCAAACAATTCACAGACAAAGACTAACCACAGTATAACCGCTGGCCCGATCGCACTTGAACGGCAAAATCCAACCGGGGCGATCGCCCGCCAGCATATATCATCCGTCATTTGCCGGACACGATCAATTAAAAATGTGTCGAACTATTGATTAGATTCCGGGCGTTTCTGGCGCTTATTCTGGATAAACTGTTCTAAATCTGCGATCGCATCTTCAAAATCCGACAAATTAATCTTCGTAGATTTAGCCTTCTGCGGCGGACTCGAAGGCTGACTCGCAGACTTAGCTTGAGGCTGCGGAGACTGAGGCTGTGCCACATCAGGGTTGGAAGCTTCTATATAATCAAACAATTCATCCAGGGACTGAAAAAAAGATTGAGCCGAGGCCCGGCGTGAATCTTTCAAATCATCGTCTTCCATCATAAGCCACTCCATAGACTTCAAAACTTGCCGAGAAACTCTGTCCGCCCGCGCGTGCAGATATTTAGACATCAAAACCCCAATCAGCTAAAACCCTTGAGAAATTTTGCCTTGATCCGAGGCCAGATCCCCCTAAATCCCCCTTAAGAAGGGGGACTTTGACCGCCTCTTGTTCCCCCCTTCTTAAGGGGGAGTAGGGGGGATCAGGCTTAAGAAGGGCTTAACAAGGGGAACTTTGAGCACTTCCGGTTCCCCCCTTCTTAAGGGGGGCTAGGGGGGATCAGGGACTATAGCATCAAACAGTAAACCCGCACTGCATTTGACGTGGTTGTTGACATCAATCGGCATTGTCAGCCCTCAAAGTCTATCTAACTTTACCCGCCCAGTCAGTGATTTGAAACTTGGGGCGCACCGAGATCGAAATCGTTGACGCTAAAAAAATCTCAGTTACTGTCTAATTAACCCTAGTCTAGTCGAGAATAAGGACACAGGACTTATGCAACGATTACCGCTGTTCTAAGGTTGCGATCGCAACCTACAAGCTTAAAATCACGGACAGACGGTGTTTTTTGCTTGAGTCCTAAGATTTCAAAGGCATTAGGAGATTTTAAGGTGACTCAGGGATTTGATTACGATTTAGCAATTATCGGCGCTGGCGTGGGCGGACACGGCGCGGCCATACACGCGGTTAGCTGCGGGCTGAAAGTGGCAATTATCGAAGCGGGCGATATGGGCGGAACTTGCGTCAATCGCGGCTGCATTCCCTCTAAGGCGCTGTTGGCCGCTTCCGGGCGGGTGCGGGATTTGCGAAATGCCCATCACCTCAAGATGCTGGGTATTCAGTTGGGAAGCGTGGATTTCGATCGCGGGGCGATCGCAAATCACGCTAACACTATTGTTAGCAAACTTCGCGGCGACTTAACCAACAGCCTCAAACGTTTAAACGTGGATGTGATCCAAGGTTGGGGAAAAATTGCCGCTGCTCAAAAAATTACCGTCGAAACAGATAAAGGCGAGAAAACTATTACCGCCAAGGATATTATTCTCGCTCCCGGTTCCATTCCCTTCGTCCCTCCGGGGATAGAAATTGACGGCAAAACTGTATTTACCAGCGACGATGCTGTCAGATTGGAATCGCTACCAAAGTGGATCGCAATTATTGGCAGCGGTTATATCGGTTTAGAGTTTTCGGATATTTACACAGCATTAGGCTGCGAAATTACGATGATTGAAGCTCTAGATCAATTGATGCCGACTTTTGACCCGGATATTGCTAAATTAGCAGAACGAGTGTTAATTGCACCCCGCGATATTGAAACAAAAGTGGGTTTGTTGGCTAAGAAGATTATTCCCGGTTCCCCCGTAATTATTGAATTAGCTGATTTCAAAACCAAGGAAGTTGTCGAAACTTTGGAAGTTGATGCTTGTTTGGTGGCGACTGGCCGAGTTCCGGTAAGCAAAAATTTGGGGTTAGAAACTGTTGGCGTAGAAACGATGCGCGGTTATATCCCAGTTAACGATAAGATGCAGGTTTTGGTAGCGGGAGAACCTGTGCAGAATTTGTGGGCGATCGGCGATGTTAATGGCAAAATGATGTTAGCCCACGCTGCATCTGCCCAGGGAATTGCAGCAGTCGAAAACATTTGTGGCCGCACTCGCGAAGTTGACTATTTGAGCATTCCGGCGGCGGCTTTTACTCACCCGGAAATTAGCTATGTGGGAATGAATGAACCTGCGGCGAAGGAGTTAGGAAAAGCCGAAGGGTTTGAGGTCGCTTCTGTCAAGAGTTATTTTAAGGGAAATTCTAAGGCTATTGCGGAGGGTGAAACCGACGGTATGGCGAAGGTGATTTACCGGAAAGATACTGGGGAATTGTTGGGAGTTCACATTTTTGGTTTGCACGCTTCGGATTTGATTCAGGAGGCGGCAAATGCGATCGCCCAGCGCGATTCTGTGAACTCTTTAGCATTCCGAGTTCACACTCACCCGACGCTTTCGGAAGTGCTAGATGAGGCTTTCAAACGGGCGGCTGGGGCGGCGGGCGGTCATTAATTTGGGCGGGGGCTTCCGAAGGCTGTCAACTCAAGTTTTAACCGTTGAGCGATCGCGTTTGTAGTCGAGTCTCGATCCCCCTAAATCCCCCTTAAGAAGGGCGACTTTGAATGTTTTGTCCCTCCCCGTCTTCGTAGGGCAACCCCCCGTGGTTGCCCGAATTCGGGGGGATGGAGGGGTTTATTGGAGCGACAGGAGGCTGATAGTTTGATGTGTTTGTTGGGAGCATCTCATTTTTGCAAAAACCATTTTTTTACAGTGCGAGCGTCCCCGCTCGCGAGCTGTATAATACTCGCTAGCGATCGCGATCGCCCCCGCTCGCGAGCTGTATAATACTCGCTAGCGATCGCGATCGCCCCTTTTTGATAATTGTGTTTAAATGGAACTAAATCAGCGAAAAGAACAATTTAGTAAAGCTTACGTCCGCGCTGTGGCAGCAGTCGCTGGCTGTTCGGTAGATCAACCAGAAAATGATTATGATAGTGTTGACCTCTGTATCAAGGCTGTCGATCGCGATCCAGTACAGCCACACCGTCTCGAATTGCAGTTAAAATGTACGTCAAGAGATGTACTCAATGCCCAATGTGTTCGATATCCGCTCAATGTCAAAAATTATAACGACTTGAGAGTAACTGCCTTTATTCCCCGCCTGTTAGTTGTGGTGTTAGTACCGGAAAATATCGGGGAATGGATACAACAGTCAGAACAGGAAATGTTGCTCAGGCATTGTGCCTACTGGTTATCTTTGCGGGGAATGCCGGAAACTCAAAATACCAGTCGCGTGACTGTTGAGTTGCCCCGCAACAATCAGTTTACAGCAGAGGCTCTACAGTCCATTATGCAGCGCATTAGCCAAGGAGATATCCCATGAAAGTAACTGTACGGGATTTTGAAGTTTTTAAGAATTTAGATGTCAATGTAATCATAGCATATTTACAAAAACATGGCTGGCAAGAACACAGCCGAATTTATGACAATAAAGGGGCGATTTGGGTCAAGAAAAATGAGGCGGGAGAGTTGTTTGATATCGGATTGCCTCTGACGCGGGATTTTGCGGATTATCCAGCTAGGATGGGAGATGCTGTCAAAAAGCTGGAACTGACAGAAAAGCGTTCTCAATTAGAGATTTTAAGCGATTTAATTACTTGTTTAGAAAATACTGAAATTCAAGGATTTATTGTCAAAGTCGATCGCCAAGCAGGGGAGAAAATTGGTAAGGTGGCGATGATGGGATTTGTGGTTGGTAAGTTGCAGAAAATCTATCTCGAATTGCAAGAAAATGATTTGATTTTGGCACTGAAAGCTTATCAGGAAAGAATTCCGGTAATATGCGACGGCGATTTTGTCAAGGAGGGAAAATATTTTGCTGGGAAAAATCTGCGAAATTTTGCTTTGATGGCAGAGGAAGAAGCGAAAGTGGTAATTTGAAGGGCTTGCCCTAATTACAAATTACCAAATCTTTCCTCCTAACTCATTCCTGCTTAATAGCTTTTAATGCTGCTAAATATCGCTCTTGAATATCTTTGCGATCTAATTCATCAAAATTGGCCTGCTGGCTGGCGCGATCGGTCAAATCTGCGTGTCGCTTGAGTGCTTTTCGGTGTGTGGTTCGATCGGTGAAACGCGCCACAACTGCGATCGCCTCTAGCAAGCGCATGGTGACAGCTACATTCGATTTTCCATTCTGTCGAATTTGGTTAAAGGCTGCATCCATCACATCTGCAAAGGCGATGGGTTCAGCAATCATCCTAAGCTGGTTGCTGTCGTCGTAGCGGTAGGGAGAGGGAATCTCTCTTTGGGTTAAACGACAAAGAGCTGCACTCAGTTGGTCAATACAGCGGATAGCCGTAAACGGATCGTTGATTCCTGGGGAAAGAGCGCGTACTGCAATTTCAACGAGTTGGTCGATCGAAAACTCCACATCCTGCATTTCTGTACGCTGTGAGCCAATCAGAAAGGCATCGTTAATCTTGGATACAAGTTGCTCGTTTACCTCTTTTCCTGGAAAGACTTGTGCGAGCTCAATTCCTTCGACAATAAAGCGACCGGGGCGTTGGAGAATTTGTAGCAACAGGTTATGCTCGATCGCAATTTGCATTAGTTCGTAATTATTAATGGCTTGAATGTAACCGCCATTGATTGCTTTAATTGGACGGGAATCTTGATCAAAATTAGCTGGAATGTCAGCGGCAATATCCGATTGGTTGTCTTGCTGTTTGTTTTTGGATTTGCTGGTACCAATATTTTTTGGAAACAGTCGATCGATCGCGCGATCGAGTTCGTCACCAACTAATTTAATCACATGATCTACCTGAATCGATGAGGCAGAATGATGAATGAAGTAAATTAATACGCCAATGCTGGCGATCGCCAAACCGATGCCGCAAGTTACCGCCAAGTGGGGGACAAACTCATTTTTTTCTGACCCATTGATGGTTCGCAGCACCATCAAGCTATACACAAATGTAGAAATGAAAGTTCCCAGGACAATTTGGTTTCCCCTGTCTTGCATGAAGTTACGCAGCAAGCGAGGGCCAAACTGGGAAGATGCAAGCTGAAGGGCAACGATCGTAATTGAAAAAGCAGTGGTTGCAACGCTCATCATTGAACTGGCGATCGCAGAAAGAATGGCGCGCGATCCGCTAGGGCCGAGAGTATAGGCCCAACCCAATTCTCCAATCAGGTTGGTTTTTTGATTTTGGTCAATCCCGATGGTGAGAAACGAAAGTGCGATCGCCAAAAAAACCATGACGGTTGGCACAAACCAGAAACTCGAATTTAAGGAATCCCAAAAGTTGCTGAATTTCGTATTTTTCACCGATCGTTCCCCTCAGTATATTTATTGTTTGAAATTACTTTGCCATCCTCAGATTTAGTGCGTTGAGAGTCGGTTCCTGCCAGTTGTCTGAGGGCGTAGCTGATACTGCGCGATTTGGGAACTTCAGCTTGTCCGGCGGGCCAGCCTTCTCGCTGACGTTTGCGATCGCCATCTGTGTCTTCTGTCTGATCGTGGAACAAAATCTGCTGAGTTGGGAAGGGCAGATCGATCCCATTTGCTACTAGCTTGTTTTTAATGTTAGTTAATACGCGGTCTTGAAAATCTAAGAGTTCGGAACGGCGAGGTGGCTGCACCCACCAGCGGGCCCGAATGTTAACACTGCTACCGGCTAATTCTACGACGATCGCATCGGGAGCCGGATCTTTTAGCACTCCATCGACTTCATGAATTGCCTCTAAAATTAATTTTTTGGCAGTATCAATATCATCGCCATAGCCAATGCCAATGTCATACTGCAAACGGCGATTTTCAAAGGCTGTGTTCACGATTACAGAGTTAGTAAATAGTTCCGAGTTCGGAATTACAATCCGCCTACCATCATAGGTTTTTATTATCGTCGCCCGCGTTTGAATATTTTCTACAGTTCCCTCAAAGTCTTTGAATACAATTTGATCGTCAATGTGGAAAGGTTCAGTCAGCAGGATCAAAACACCCGCCAGAAAATTTTGCAGGATATCGCGAAACGCAAACCCGATCGCCACACCACTAATTCCCAATAGCTGAATGAGATCGCTGGCTTTGATGGAGGGAATGACCACCGACAGAGCAATAAACAATCCTGTAAGAACGGTTGCTCCTTGTGCTAGTCGTCCCAGCACTAATCCTAAATTGCGAGCTTGACGGTGAGCGCTGGTTAGTTTTCTGACTGCCCGTTTCAGGGTTCTGCCAATAAAAAAGAAAATTGCGAAAACAATCAGTGCCAGTACAATATTTGGTAATAAAATCAGGAAATCATTGGCCATTGCCTGGATTTTACTCCAAACATCGGTGATTTTTTCTGTTGTATTCACAATAGTTTTAGCCAATAGGTCAAGTCAGATTCTATACCTAAGCGATGGAATCTGCCTCTACCAAAGGTTAGGAATTTGCGGAAGTGGAGCGCCCTGAATGCTTGCTATCTTGGTTGGGGCGCTGGTAGATGGGCGGCGGTTAAGGTTTAAGTTAAAGTGCGATTCCCGACGGGATAGCTACCCTAGGGGAACGCGAAAGCGAACGCTGGTGCGTACTTTTAGTAATTCAGTTAACATGAGATATTTGTGAGGAACCACTGTTAAGAATCACCTCAGCAATGTCTTGGCGTGTAGCACCGAAGGTAAGCAAGGTGCGAATCAGGAGATCGAGGGAAGCGGAAGGATCGCCAGCTTCTATTTTAGCAACTCTTGACTGGCTAGACTTAATTTTTTGAGCAAGTTCGTGCTGCGTCATTTGTTGGTTAATCCGGTTTTGTTTGATGGCTTTACTCAGTGCAAGTTTCATTTCTATGAAGGCTGTTTCTTCTGCTGAAAGTCCAAGAAATTCTTCTGCTGTTCCGATAGTCCATCCTGCTGCTTGTAGGCGTTGACTTTTAGCTGTGTCCATAAAAATACCTGAGCTTAATTTTCCCTTAATGACTTGTTTTGACACCAGGAAAGTGTAAAACTCCCTCAATAAACTTTCCGTAATAGCGATAATCTTCGCCAGATTTTAACACCTTAGATTTGAGATAATATCTTTTTTTTTCGGATTTTTTTGGTGAATGGGGCTGGTTTTCTGACCTGCCTATTTAGCCCCACAGATATTGGCAAATCCGCCCCTATAAGTCGAATAAATTAATCATAATTGACACTTTACTAAGCACCCAATTGTACCACAAAACCCCGTCAATTAAAACTTATTCATCTACAGAATCCTGGGAATTATCGCTGGGATTCAAGACATTGCCTAACATATTACCAATTAACGGTAATCCACCGATCGCCATTTTCATCAATTCTAAGAAAGTTTCATCTTGTACCCGATTATCCTGCTTTAGTTGTAATCCACCAATGATCGGAACAAATAAAACTCCACCAATTACTACAATACAGAAAACCGGGAAAGATAATTGATTGCCTAAAAAGCCTATTCCCGCTACCACAACCACAAAGACAAATAGATAAAATGAGCCATTCGCCCATGCACTTTTGACTTTAATCGGTTGGTTTGGTTTTTCTGCCCTAGCCACACCTTCTGTATTTATTTCAACTTTGGGATTGGGTAAGGGTGAATCAAGATTTTTGATTTTTCTGGCGACGGTGGTTTTTTCCGCGCCTCCTTCGCCAATAATGATTAATTTGGCTTCGTAGAGGGTGTCTTCTCCTCCTTGCTTTTGACGGAAATATTCGCGGATCGCGTTAATACCTTGTTCTGCAATTTTAAGTGGGGGCTCTTCGAGGGGGTTGTTTCTTAAATAAAGTTTTGATAAATTGGTGAGACTGGTGATAGATTTTGGTACGCTCGTCAGTTGGTTGTCACTTAAATTAAGTGTGGATAAATTGGTGAGACTGGTGATAGATTCTGGTACGCTCGTCAGTTGGTTGTTACCTAAATTAAGTGTGGATAAATTGGTGAGACTGGTGATAGATTCTGGTACCCTCGTCAGTTCGTTGCCCATTAAATTAAGTTGAGATAAATTGGTGAGACTGGTGATAGATTCTGGTACCCTCGTCAGTTGGTTGTCACTTAAACTAAGTGTGGATAAATTGGTGAGACTGCCGATAGATTCTGGTAGGCTCGTCAGTTTATTTTCACTTAAATAAAGTGTGGATAAATTGGTGAGACTGCCGATAGATTCTGGTAGGCTCGTCAGTTGGTTGTCACTTAAATAAAGTATGGATAAATTGGTGAGACTGGTGATAGATTCTGGTAGGCTCGTCAGTTTGTTTTTACTTAAATCAAGATAGGATAAATTGGTGAGACTGGCGATAGATTCTGGTACGCTCGTCAGTTGGTTTTTACCTAAATAAAGTTTGGATAAATTGGTGAGACTGGTGATAGATTCTGGTACGCTCGTCAGTTGGTTGCTAATTAAATGAAGTACGGATAAATTGGTGAGACGGGTGATAGATTCTGGTACGCTCGTCAGTTTGTTAAAATTTAAATGAAGTACGGATAAATTGGTGAGACGGGTGATAGATTCTGGTACGCTCGTCAGTTGGTTGCCACTTAAGTCAAGTACGGATAAATTGGTGAGACGGGTGATAGATTCTGGTACGCTCGTCAGTTGGTTGCCACTTAAATTAAGTTTGGATAAATTGGTGAGACGGGTGATAGATTCTGGTACGCTCGTCAGTTGGTTGAGATTTAAATTAAGTTCGGATAAATTGGTGAGACGGGTGATAGATTCTGGTACGCTCGTCAGTTGGTTTCCCCATAAATTAAGTTGGGATAAATTGGTGAGACGGGTGATAGATTCTGGTACGCTCCTCAGTTCGTTGCAACTTAAATTAAGTTCGGATAAATTGGTGAGACGGGTGATAGATTCTGGTACGCTCGTCAGTTGGTTGCCAATTAAATTAAGTTGGGATAAATTGGTGAGACGGGTGATAGATTCTGGTAGGCTCGTCAGTTGGTTCCTCCATAAATTAAGTGTGGATAAATTGGTGAGACGGGTGATAGATTCTGGTACGCTCGTCAGTTGGTTGCCACCTAAATCAAGTACGGATAAATTGGTGAGACGGGTGATAGATTCTGGTACGCTCCTCAGTTCATTGCTCTCTAAATCAAGTGTGGATAAATTGGTGAGACGGGTGATAGATTCTGGTACGCTCGTCAGTTGGTTTTTACTTAAATCAAGTACGGATAAATTGGTGAGACGGGTGATAGATTCTGGTACGCTCGTCAGTTTGTTGTAACTTAAATTAAGTTGGGATAAATTGGTGAGACGGGTGATAGATTCTGGTACGCTCGTTAGTTTGTTGTAACTTAAATCAAGTTTGGATAAATTGGTGAGACGGGTGATAGATTCTGGTAGGATCGTCAGTTGGTTGCTCTCTAAATAAAGTATGGATAAATTGGTGAGACGGCTGATAGATTCTGGTAGGATCGTCAGTTGGTTGATATTTAAAATCAACTTTTTCAACCATTCTAACTCAAACACCTCGGTCGGAATTTCTGTTAATGAATTACCGCTCAAATCTAATTCAGTGAGGCGTTGTTCCTTGACTTGTTGAATTTTTTGGCAAATTGCGTCAGAAGTCATTTTTTAGTCACCCATCACCCGTTAGTATATATTTTGAGATAGCGTTAAATAGCTAATCTGGCTAGATTCCCAATTCAAGCAAATTAGCCACCAATTATTGTGTCCTTTGACGTTCCGGCTTTGCTGCTTGTGTGCTCCACAGTAGCAAATTAGCTAACTTAAAGTAGATTCCAGGTTGATTGAGTATACATCAGAAAATCAGAGGGCGGACAGGGGGACACCGCTGCAACACCAACCCGTTTTTTTGTAATTCATTTACCAGGACACCGCTGTATTCCACCCGCGCCAGAGCTTTTGCTGAGTTTAACATATATGTTGCAGCTTGCCAGGGCTATTTCATTCTGGTTGAGTAGCTGATATGATAATAAAGTATTGTAGTCATTCACATGATATGTCATGTCTCAAATTGCCATTGTCGAAGCCTTCGCAGACCTACCCGATACCCGTCGAAGA
>NZ_JAIGNI010000170.1 GCF_026130175.1 Lyngbya sp. CCAP 1446/10
TCAAACTGACCCTAGCTTTAAGAGTACACGATTATATACACGAATTACCGCCAGTGAAGTCCGTCGTCAACTAATAGAACAATTTGGTTATAGTGATGAAGAACTACCGACCGTTGAAACAATTCGACGAAAATTGAATGACTTGGGTTATAGCTTAAAACGAGTTCTTAAAACTAAACCCATCAAGAAGATTCCAGAAACTGAAGCCATTTTTAAACAGGTAACACAAATTAATACAGAAGCTGATCGTGACCCTAATACTCTCCGAATCTCCATTGATGCCAAGGCAGCAGTCAAAGTTGGAGAATTTGATCGAGGTGGTAAAAGTCGGATACCAACTCTTGCACTCGATCACGATTTTGCGACCGAATCAACCGTGATTCCCTATGGCATCTTTCTGCCTGAGTACAACGAGTTATTTTTGATTTTCGTTACCTCTAAATTAACGGCTGATTGTATTGTTGATCTACTTGAAAGTTGGTGGCAGACTGTCAAGCATCGTTTTACTCATATTCAAAGATTGGTCATAAATCAGGATAATGGACCAGAAAATAATTCTCGTCGCACTCAGTTTATGAAACGGATTATAGATTTTGCTACATCATCTCAACTGACGTTACAACTGGCTTATTACCCGCCCTATCATAGCAAATATAACCCCATAGAACGTTGTTTTGGTTGGCTAGAAAAGCATTGGAATGGTAGTTTACTTGATACTGTTGAGACTGTAGTAAATTTTGCAAAAACTCTCACATTTAAGGATAAAA
>NZ_JAIGNI010000171.1 GCF_026130175.1 Lyngbya sp. CCAP 1446/10
TAACTCATAATTATAAATTGCTGATAACAAATTACAACGCAGACCATAACGGCGGCGACGATTGCGATAACGACTCGACAAGATTTTAAAAATTTTCAGACTCCGGTTAACGTGTTCAATAACAATTCTTTCTTGTGCTAGAACTCGATTGTAGTCTTTTTCTAAGAGAGAAAGTTTTCCATTTTTAGGTTTCTTTCTAGGAATATAACTATTGGAATGATAATCTTTTATGCCTTGATACCCACTATCTTGTAAGCTATCTGTTTCGGGATGAAAATGAACTTTACTTTTTTTAAACAAGCTAAAATCGTGGCAATGTCCTTTCCCAAAAGCAGTACAAATAATTGCTCCTGTCTCTTGATTAATGACCAATTGAGTTTTGAGGGTATGACATTTCTTCTTGCCTGAGTAATATTTTTTCTGTTTTTTTTGGGGTCGTTCAATAGCTGTTTCTGTGACATCGATCGCCACGACTGCTGGATAATCAGAGTTTTTGAGTAATGCTTTTTTCCCAGGCAGACGGAATTTTCCCGTTTTCATTAAAGTTGATTCGATGTCAATTACAATTCGGCAAATAGTTGATTCAGATACTCCCC
>NZ_JAIGNI010000022.1 GCF_026130175.1 Lyngbya sp. CCAP 1446/10
TCAGGAGCGCAATGGAATATTGAGAGCGTTCCCTCTATCCTTTCTCTTCGCTGTGCTTATCTCAACGGTCAACTTTCAATTTGATGTATTTGCCAAAGTGAGATGCACCCAGACATTGTTTGTAGTGAAGCGGTTTCAACCGCCGACTCCCGCCAACTCCCCGGCAACAAACACCGGCCCAAGTGGGATCGCGAAGCTGTAATCAGTTACAATCCACCTTAGTAAAGAATTTTTACGAACTCACTGCCCATTACAGCCTTTTGGGCCTGTACTACCCAACCTGCGTGAAAATATGGATTTTGCTACTCTTGCCGCCCAGCTAAATGCTGGAACTATCTTGCCCGAGGGAATCATCATTGTCACCCTCTTGGTGGTTCTCGTCGGCGATTTAATCGTAGGCCGCAGTTCCTCTAATTGGACTCCCTACGTTGCCGTTGCGGGTTTGCTAGCCGCCGTTGGTGCTTTGTGTTTGCAGTGGGATAACGTTAATACCATCTCGTTTCTAGGCGGTTTTAACAGCGATGCCTTGAGTTTGGTGTTTCGCGGAATTATCGCTTTGACTACGGCTGTCACTATTTTGATATCCGTCCGTTATGTACTGCAAACGGGTACTGCTTTAGCGGAATTTATCTGCATTTTGCTCAGCGCTACTTTGGGAGCAATGTTCCTTTCCGGCGCTAATGAATTGGTGATGATTTTTATTTCGTTGGAAACTCTGAGTATCTCGTCTTATTTGCTGACGGGTTACACAAAACGCGATCCGCGTTCCAATGAAGCTGCTTTGAAATATTTGTTAATTGGTGCGTCTTCTTCGGCGGTGTTTCTCTACGGTTTGTCGCTGCTGTACGGGTTGTCTGGTGGCCAAACTACGCTAAGTGCGATCGCAGCTAATCTGTCTACTGTGAATGAAGGTCAATCTCTCGGTTTGGTGATTGCTTTGGTTTTTGCGATCGCCGGAATCGCCTTCAAAATCTCCGCAGTTCCCTTCCACCAGTGGACTCCAGACGTTTATGAAGGTTCACCAACACCCGTTGTCGCCTTCCTTTCCGTCGGTTCCAAAGCCGCCGGTTTTGCCCTAGCAATCCGGTTGTTAACAAGTGCATTCCCCGCACTTATCGAACAGTGGCACTTCGTATTCACAGCCTTAGCCATACTCAGCATGGTGTTGGGTAATGTAGTTGCCCTCGCCCAGACTAGCATGAAGCGGCTTTTGGCTTATTCGTCGATCGCCCAAGCCGGTTTTGTAATGATTGGTTTGGTTGCAGGAACCGAAGCCGGTTACTCCAGCATGATATTTTATCTGTTGATTTACCTGTTTATGAACCTAGGCGCATTCGCCTGCATCATCCTGTTCTCCCTGCGGACTGGAACCGACCAAATCAGCGAATACTCGGGCTTGTATCAAAAAGATCCTCTGCTAACTTTAGCCTTAAGTATTTGCCTGCTTTCTCTCGGCGGAATTCCCCCCCTGGCTGGATTTTTCGGCAAAATCTATCTGTTTTGGGCCGGCTGGCAAGCTGGACTTTACGGCTTAGTTATCCTGGCATTAATTACCAGCGTAGTTTCGATTTACTACTACATCCGCGTCGTCAAGATGATGGTAGTAAAAGAACCTCAAGAGATGTCGGATGCGGTGAAGAACTATCCCGAAGTTCGCTGGAACCTTCAGGGAATGCGACCTTTGCAAGTCAGCGTCGTACTAACTTTAGTCGCGACAACATTGGCTGGAATTTTGTCTAATCCTTTGTTTAACTTAGCAAACGATTCAGTCACCAAAACCCCCATGTTGCAATCGGCAATTAGTCAGGTTGTACCGACTTATGCTGTGAAAGTTGAATCGAATCTTTTGTCTCGCAACGATTAATTTTAGTGGGATTTGAAAGATTGGAAAGCGCCTAATTGTCAAAGATTAGGCGCTTTTTTATATCTTCAACCTGCGGAGGCAGGTGAGAGTTTGTATAGACGCGGTTTCAACCGCCCGGTCTTCTGTAATCAAATTCAAATCGCCGATGATTGTGATATACTATTAGTCATGATTTTTAACCGCAGATTTAAGCAGATTAATACGGATTAACGCAGATAAAATATAGTGGAGGTGTAAAAATGTTAGTAAAAACCAAGTCAAAGTTTTATACTCCAGATGAGTACCGACAGTTAGAAGAAACTACCGAGTTTAGAAATGAATACCGCGATGGAGAAATTGTAGAGATGGCAGGCGGCACAATTAATCACAGCCGGATTATCCGAAATTTGAGTAGAGTTTTGGGAAACTTGCTTGAGGGGCAACCTTTTGAGCTTTTTCACAACGATTTGCGGCTGTGGATTCCTCGATACCGGCGGGGAACTTACCCGGATATTATGGTGATTGAAGGAGAACCAGTTTTTACGGAAGGACATACCGACGAGATACTCAATCCAATCATGATTGTGGAAGTCCTTTCTAAGTCTACCAAGGATTTCGATAGAGAGGATAAATTTCGGTTTTATCGCTCGATTCCTGAATTCCGCGAGTATATATTAGTCAATCAATCCGATTTTTTAGTCGCACAGTATATTAAAAATGAATCGAATCAATGGTTGTTTCAGGAATATGAGGGAGAATCGGCAATAGTTGCTTTCGCTACGCTGGGAGTACAAATGTCGATGAGCGAGATTTACAACAAAGTAGTATTTGAAACGGAGGAAACGGAGGAAACGGAGGAAACAGAAGTACAGGAATGAAATTCAGACTATTGGGTGATGCAATATCCAGCTTGGTAACACTAAAACAATAATAATTTGGTTGGTGGTGAGGAATTTAGTCCTCTGATTTTTCTGAGGTAAAAAATGGATAACTACCGCATAGTCGAGACTTTGACGGAAAATCAGGTTTCTGACTTGATGGATTTGTACAAAAACGAGTTTTGGTGCGACAAGCGGAGGCGGGAGGATGTGGTTAAAATGCTCGCTGCTACTGATGTTACCATTGGTTTGGTCGATGAGGGCGATAGGCTAATTGGCATTACCCGCGTCATCACCGATTTTGTCTACAGGGCGATGATTTTTGATGTGATTGTCAAGCCGACACACAGAAAAATGGGACTGGGTGCGGTATTGATGGATGCAGTTTTCAATCATCCCGAATTGCAAGCCGTGGAGAGTTTTTCGCTTAATTGTTTGCCGAAAATGATACCATTTTACGAGCGCTGGGATTTCACGGACGACCTGGGAGAAATTAAGGTTATGCGGCGCAAAAACCGCTAAACTCAGCTAATTTAAAGCCCAAGTTTTTCTCTAATCGCATCTGCTTTGAAACCTACTAAAACAGCAGTTCCATCTTTAACAAAAAGAGGACGTTTCAGCAGCATCGCATCCTTAGCAAAAGCCTCCACCCACTCTTCACTCGTCCAGTCTTGCTTCTCGTCGCCCAACGCGCGGTAAGATTGACCAGAAGTATTTCGCATTGGTTGAAAACCTAAAGCTTTGACCCAGTTTTGAATTGTTTCGCGATTGGGTGGCTGTTCTTTTGTGTTGATAAACTCGTAAGTAATGCTGTAATCTTTGAGCCACTGCATAGCTTTTTTGCAGGTGCCGCAGTTCGGGATTCCGTAAACTTGAATTGACATATAAAGAAGGAAGAAGGAAGAAGGAAGAAGGAAGAAGGAAGAAGGAAGAAGGAAGAAGGAAGAAGGAAGAAGGAATCGACTGTACGAGCTTCAGTAATTAAGAACTTCCTAAACGTCTTAAGAACTCATATACTGTTGACTAATGACTCTTGACTAATGACTCTTGACTAATGACTAATGACTAATGACTCTTGACTAATCTAGCTTGTTGAATCCATTGTTGCACGCGATCGACTGAAGGAGTCAAATCATTGCGCTGCATTGTGGCTACATGGAGTCTGAGGATTTGTTGGTGCAACCTCTCCACGGGCATTTGAGCCAGTTGAGCCGCAGAAGCAACGCCCGCGTGCAGCAACAGCCCACAATATTGACAGCCTACGCTCGGAATTCGAGCCAACTCTGCCATTGCTACCCATTTATTAATATGTTTAACGTTAATCTGTAATTGATGTGCTAGCAACACTTTTGCTGCTTGTGTTTTCGTCATCCGAATTAGTTGTCCGATTGTGGTGATGCCACATTCTTCTAGTTGAGACTGGTTTTCATTGGTCAATCCTGGCAAGTGTTCGATTGGCCAGTCGCGTACTTGCACGGAAGTTTTAGAGGCTGTGTGAGAAGTTTTCATGTTTTTTACGTGAATTTACTTATACTTTAAAGTCTAAAATATAAAGAGTCAATAGAAACGATCGCCTAGCGCGCAAAATCAACAACAATCAAACCAACGAATTTGGCTGATTGCGGGTGTTCAATTTTTGCTATATTGCTTGCACTGTAATGCTTATAGCGTTTTTGTGTTCGCAGTCTGGCAGTGTTCCTGGTGAACACAATCATGTCGGCGATGACGACAAAGACGATCGCCAAGATAGTACCAAAGATCGCAGCCAAAAATCAAATAAAGATTAGACTTTTACTGAAAATGGCTGCTAAATTTGAAGTCAGGACTTTAATGCTTTAACGCTGAGAATCTAAGGAATGAAGTCCTGACTTCAAACCAATTCAAATTTTCACTTGTTACCGATGAAAACTAAAAACTACGATTTGTTAAGAACTACTTTACACCAACGGCGGCAAAAACTTGCCAATTTAGTGAATTTTCCGGTAATTCTCTGGTCTGGGCGCAGCATTCCTCGGAATTATCCGGCACTTGTTTACCCTTTTCGCGCCAGCAGTCACTTCCTATATTTTGCAGGTTTGCCGTTAGAAAATGCTGCGATTCGCTTAGAATCTGGCAAATTAGAACTGTTCTTAGATGATGCAGATCCTAGTAGCACACTTTGGCACGGGGAAATGCCGAAACGCGCGGAAATTGCTGAACTAATTGGGGCTGATGCTGCTTTCCCCATGACTGAATTAAAAGCGCGCTCCACAAATAGCGCAACGATCGCCCTTCAGGATAGCTTGATTCGGTTGCAACAGTCGGATATTCTAAATCGCGCTCTTGCACCGTCCAAAGCGCCAACCGGCATCGATCTAGAATTGACTCAGGCAGTCGTATCGCTGCGCCTGAGCCACGATGCAGCCAGTTTGGTCGAATTGCGTCAAGCTGCGGCTGTCACCGTAGCAGCACACAAAGCGGGTATGGCGGCAACTCGAAATGCTCGAATCGAAGCGGGGATTCGCGCTGCAATGGAAAGTGTGATCATCTCGGAAAATATGACCTGTGCCTATCCGAGTATTGTCACGGTACAGGGCGAAGTTCTGCACAGCGAACATTATCACAATCCGCTACAAATAGGAGATTTGCTGTTAGCAGATGTCGGTGCAGAAACATCAATGGGATGGGCGGCTGATGTGACTCGCACTTGGCCTGTTTCCGGCAAGTTTTCGCCGACTCAAAGAGCGATTTATGATGTAGTTTTGGCAGCGCACGATGCTTGTATTGAGAAAATTAGTCCTGGGGTAGAATATCAAGATATTCACCTGTTAGCTGCTCGGATTATGGCAGAAGGATTGGTTGATTTGGGTATTTTGCGGGGGAATGTTGAAGATTTGGTAGCAATGGATGCTCACGCGCTGTTTTTTGTGCACGGAATCGGGCATTTAATCGGTTTGGATGTTCACGATATGGAAGATTTGGGCGATTTGGCTGGCTATGCAGCAGGAAGAACGAGAAGCAGTCGGTTTGGGTTGGGATTTTTGCGGCTGAATCGTGTTTTGCGTCCGGGAATGCTGGTATCGATCGAACCGGGTTTTTATCAAGTTCCGGCAATTTTGAATAACTCTGAAAATCGCGCCAAATATAAAGAATTTGTAAAGTGGGACGAGTTGGAAAAATTCGCGGACGTGCGGGGCATACGCATTGAAGATGATATACTTGTTACCGAAGAGGGTAGAGAAGTATTAACAGGGAAATTGCCAGCGAAAGCTCAGGAAATTGAGGAGTTAGTTGCGGTAAGTATATAGGGATAGATCGCATTAGGGCGATCGTCCGCAGTTCCAACAGGCGAGACAAAAGATAAAAAAAGATGAACAAAGCTTGGCAAACAGGTATTTTGATGCTAGTTGAAAAACTAGCAGCGCAAGTCCAAAAATTTGCAGCGCGGAGACTTGCGCGATTTTTTCGCAACCGTATATCCTCGCCGCCGCCGATGCAAGCTGCACCTTTGCCCAGCAACGAAGAAGAGAGACTAAAAGCACTTCACAGCTACCAGATTCTCGATACAGATGCCGACGAAGCTTTTGATGATCTAACAGCTTTAGCATCCCACATTTGCGGCACTCCTATTGCTTTAGTCAGCTTAATAGATGCTAACCGACAGTGGTTTAAATCAAAAGTCGGTTTGGACGCGGTAGAAACTCCTAGAGAGTTAGCATTTTGCGCTCACGCTATTTTAAATCCTAACGAATTGTTAGTTATACCCAATGCTCTCGAAGATGATCGCTTTGCGGGGAATCCGCTAGTAACTGCCAATCCCAATATTCGGTTTTATGCTGGAGCGCCGCTCGTAACTTCTGACGGTTTTCCAATAGGCACTTTGTGCGCGATAGATACAGTTCCGCGCCATCTCACGCCAGAACAATTAGAAGCGCTGCGGACTTTAGGAAGGCAAGTTATTAGCCAAATGGAGTTGCGAATTAATTATGCTAAATTAAAGCGCGCCCAGATCCAACAACAACAAGTTGAAGCAAAACTCCGTTCTACTGATGAGCAAATTGTCAATTTTTTAGAAGGAATGAGCGATGCTTTTTTTGCTCTAGACCTCCAGTGGCGGTTTACTTACATCAATTACAAAGCATCGCAATTTTTGCAGCGTGCGCCGGAAGAACTTTTTGGGGAAATTTTTTGGGAACAGTTTCCAGATTTAATAAGTTCGGTATTTTATGAAGAGTGTCATGAAGCTGTAGCCAAACAAGTGGGAGTGACTTTTGATGAATATTATCGTCCCTTAAAAGTGTGGTTGGAAGTCCGGGCTTTTCCCAGTCACGATGGCATTTCTGTATTTTTTCACGACATCACCAAGCGCAAACAGATGGAATCTGCACTCAGGAAACAACAGAAAAAAACTGAGAATTTACTGCTAAATATTCTGCCAGAACCCATCGCCAACAGGTTGAGGCGTGAACCGGGGGTAATTGCAGACAAGTTTGAAAAAGCCACAATTCTTTTTGCTGATTTGGTGAATTTTACCCAAATTTCTACCACTATGTCCGCGACTAAATTGGTACATTTGCTAAATGAAATTTTCTCAACTTTTGACCAACTTACTGACAAGCACGGGTTGGAAAAAATTAAGACGATCGGGGACGCTTACATGGTAGCGGGCGGTATTCCGATTGAACGCCCAGATCACGCAGAGGCGATCGCCGAAATGGCGCTGGATATGCTAGTAGCAATTCAGGAATTAAATGTGAAGCTAGAGGCGAATTTTGATATCCGCATCGGGATTAATAGCGGCCCGGTGGTGGCGGGGGTAATCGGTACTAAAAAATTTATTTATGATTTGTGGGGAAATGCGGTGAATACAGCCAGCCGTATGGAATCTCACGGCATCCCCGGCCGCATTCAAGTTAGTTTTTATACTTACGATTTGCTGTCAGATAAATATGAATTTGAAGAGCGTGGCTTGATTGAGATTAAGGGTAAAGGGGAAATGCGGACTTATTTTATGACTGGTAGAAAGATAGCAAGCGAGATGGAAATAGTCGGAGAGTAAATATAGCATAGGGAAGTTCGGCAACGGATTTTTTAAGGGATTTAACGGAGGTCACGGATAGAGGGAATAGCGGATTTACCGCATGGATTTCAGCAATTAAGAATGTCCTGACGATGATGGCGGTTGCTATAAAGTTAAGACTTGAAAGTACCTGAACAATCAGGGGAATTCGGGAGGCTGCGATCGATCGCCAATCAGCCCCGATCGCAAACTAAGCAAAACCGCCGTCACAGATGAACCAAATCAGATTATGCTATACACACGCAGAGATATCCAAGCAATCCCAGGCGCGGTACTCGACGTTATAAAAATACTAAGTTGAAGTCGTCGGAGCCTTTAATATGGTTCAGTTTCATATTCAAACAGATAGTGATATTCCAGCGTCCACGCAACTATTCAATCAAATCAGGTTTGCGATCGCCTCGCGCCAGTTTCCACCCGGACACCGCTTGCCCAGTACCAGGCAACTAGCAATGCAGACGGGTTTGCACCGCAACACCATCAGCAAAGTATATCGACAACTCGAAAATACCGGACTTGTAGAAGCCCAAGCCGGATCGGGCATTTACGTCCGCGCTCAAGGCCACGAAGGTGGCAGCAAACTCAAATCCCCGATCCTTGATGAATATCCCCTGGCTAACAAAATAATTCAAGAAAGTATGGATCAACTGCTGGGACAGGGCTGTACGCTCAACCAAGCAAGGGAATTATTTTTGGCAGAAATTGACTGGCGACTCAGGTGTAGTGCGCGGGTGGTCGTCACAGCCCCCACAGAAGACATCGGCGTGGGCGAGCTGATGGCGAAAGAACTGGAACAAGCTTTGCGGATTCCCATCCAGTTAGTAGCGATGGAAGATTTAGGTACTTTTCTGGATAACATCTCTGCGGGAACTGTAATCACCAGTCGTTATTTTATCGGACAAGCGGAGTTAATTTCGGCGCCGCGTTCGGTGCGAGTGATTCCCGTAGACATCTATGATTATGTTGAGGAAATTCAGTTAGTGGGGAATTTGCCTAAGGATAGTTATTTGGGTATCGTCAGTTTGAGTTCGGGAATGTTGCGATCGACTGAAGTGATTATCCACAGTCTCCGGGGCGAGGATTTGCTGGTGATGACGGCTTTGCTGTCGGATGCGTACAAGATTAACTCGATCGTGCGATCGGCGAGAACAATTTTCTGCGACCAACCGAGCTTTGCTACAGTAAAAGCTGCCATTAACGCCGCCAGAGAGGATATTATTCGTCCCCCGCAACTGGTATGCTCCGAAAATTATATCGGCTCTAAGTCGATTAATTTGCTCAAGCGCGAGTTGGGCTTGGGGTAAGTCAGTTGACAGTGGACAGTTGACAGTTGACAGTTGACAGAAGGAAGAGGGGGAGATTGGGAGATTGGGAGATTGGGAGATAATTGTCTAATTACCAATTACCAATTACCAATTACCAAATCTAAATGTGGTGATATCAGAAAGAGGAAAAATATGACAGTAGCAGCGCGACAAAGCAAGGCACAAATTCTAGAAGTAGAGTTGCAAAAGCACTTGCAAACAGCCGGATTTAAAAATTTACCGCTTTATATCAGTTGCGATTTTCGAGATGATTCTTTAACCGTTGTGGGAGAACACCCACGCAGTTTAGTTCTCAAAGCTAAACCGACTTTTGCGGTACTAGAAGCAGCAATTCTCGAAATAGAACCGGAAACTATTCAACAGATTGGACTTTGCTTAAAAATGACTGGGCAAAAACAGCCCTATGCTTTCCATTCTTTTACAATGCACAACCCTGTTTTGTCAAGACCCAAAACAGTGGAAGTGCGAAAGAAAACCAAGGAAATACCCGCAGCAGAAACGGGGATTGTGCTAGCAACAAATGCGGCAGATACGGCGGATGCAGCGGAGGAAATGCCGTTAGAAACAGATATTAAAGAGCAGGGAGATCATGAATATTTTCCTGATTTGTCTGAGAGTTCCAACAATTCCGATCCGATCGCCTTTAGAGTAGCTGCAATTCCTGGAGATTTTGCAGAAAATCCCTTCAATCCGCTAGACATGGAAGCGGTAACAGTTTCTCAAACACCAAAGTATTCACCGTGGGCGGTGCTGGCGGCGACAGGAATCGTCAGCTTGGCGGCGATAATTTTGGCAGGGGGTTATTACCTGTTGAGCCGCCCCTGTGTGATCGGAGAATGCCCTGCACTAGCTAATGCTAAACAGTTGAGCGACAATTCGGTAAGGACGCTGAAAACTTCCAAGGTTGCTAACAGCCCGGAAGAAGCGCAGGAACAGTTAAAAGGGGCGATCGCACTTTTGGAACCAATTCCCGCTTGGTCAATTCATCGCAGTGAGGCTCAAACCGCCCTGGAAAGCTATCGCGAGCAAAATCAAAATATCCAATCTGCGATCGATGCAGCGCGTCTGGCACAGTCGGCAGCCCGGAAAACCGAAAATCCGTCTTATTCTGCCGAGAGTGCGAAGGAAGCGCAGGCTCTGTGGCAAAGTGCGATCGCTCAACTCGGAGAAATCCCCAAAGACAGCCCAGTTTATCCGTATGCTCAAAGAAAGACGAAGGAATACCGGAAGAATTTAGCAAGTGGAAATCGGCTCCTGGGCGCAGAAACAAAAGCCGAAAAAACGTTGCTTGCAGCCAAAAGTACAGCTCAAATAGCAGAAGCTCGCGAAGCAGTAGCTCAGACAGCCGAGACATGGGGACAAGTGCAAGCAGGTTGGGAAAAAGCTCTGGACACCCTAGCAGAAATTCCCGGCAATACGCAATCCTATCAACAAGGTAAACTGCTAGCTCCGAAATACGAAACCAAGCTTTCACAAGCTCGCGAACGCAAAAATGTTGAAGGAATTTCGGAAAATGCCTACACTCAAGCTGTGACTTTAGCAGCAGAAGCTAGAATTTTTGAGGGCAAAAACGGCTGGTTTAAAGCATCAGAAAACTGGCGGAGAGCTTTGAGTTATGCCGAGCAAGTTCCGGTGGCTACTTCTTATTCCCAAAAAGCTAAACCGCTGATCGAATCCTACAAAATTTCATTGCAGCAAGCTGAAGTTAAGTTGCGGGAAGAAAGGAATCTGCAAAAAGCGCGCACGGATTTGGATAGAACTTGCAAAGGCAAGCCGAAGATTTGCGATTATACTGTTAGTAGTGGTTTGATTGCGGTGCAGATGACTCCCGGTTATGTGGAGAAGTTGCAACAAACTTTCATTCAGGCAAATAACAATAATTCTGTTAAGACTCGCCAAGCTGTGGAAAAGCACGTTGAAACTTTGCAAAAGGCCTTGGAGGCGATCGCCGAAAACGCGAAAATTCCGATGCAGGTTTACGATGGCGATGGTAAGCGGATTGCTAGTCACGAACCGAAGTAAGTGCGTTGAAGTGTGTTGAAGTGCGATCGTCCTGGCTCAGCTTAATATCGGCCGCGTCTTGTTTGTGGGGATGCTAGGTTGAGCTTGTCTGGCTAAACTAGGTGTAGGAGATTTAAATGTAGGGTGCGTCAGCCGGGGATTTTAGGTGTTTTTTGAGAAGCCGATCGCGCTGTGCACCCTTGAGGGATTTAAATGTAGGGTGCGTTAGTCTGGCGATTGTAGGTGTTGTTTGAGCAGCTAACTGCTGATGTACCGTACTACTTGATACTACTTCCCAAACAATTGTTGTCGGAGAGTCGATCGAGCCTGTGAGGCAAAATCGGCTAGAATATTTGTTTGTCTATACAATCCGAAAGTATTTAGCGTCATGGCAGTCCCTAAGAAGAAAACCTCCAAATCCAAGAAGAATATGCGTAAGGCCACATGGAAGCGCAAAGCTGTAGTGGCAGCTCAGAAAGCTCTGTCCCTGGGCAAATCGGTTCTGACTGGGCGTTCCAACAGCTTTGTGTATCCCGGCAATGAAGAAGAGGAGGAAGAATAAATAGATTAAAAATTAACCATTGGCATTTCTGATATTTTGCACCATTCTCGGTTGACAGGCTTTCCTGGCTGTTGAGCAACACATATATTTTCTTGTGGGTGGCCACTTCGGGCCGCCCTAAAGGAAAGCTTGAGAATGGTGCTAAATATGAGTTAATCCTTCCTTACATCCGGTAAAATCAGCATGGCATCGCCAAAAGAATAAAATCTGTACTGGTGATCGATCGCCTCTCGGTATAAATCCAACAGCCGAGGCCTTCCCACCATCGCACTTAACATCATCATCAAAGTAGAGCGCGGCAAGTGAAAATTGGTAATCATCCCGTCCACAACCCGCCACTTGTAACCGGGATAAATAAACAAATTTGTCTGGCCGCAAAAAGGTTGCAAGGAAAAATCGCCACTCGCCGCGGCAGATCCCTCTAAAGCTCGCACTGCTGTAGTACCCACCGCAAAGATCCGCCCGCCTCTAGCTTGAGTTTCGCGGATTTTCTCTACGGTGGCGGCCGATACTTCCACCCATTCATTGTGCATTTGGTGAGTCGTCACGTCTGCCACCTCCACGGGGCGAAACGTCCCTACTCCGACGTGGAGGGTGACAAAAGTTTTGTCAATTCCCCGCTGCTCCAAGCGGCTAAACAATTCTTCGGTGAAGTGCAGACCTGCTGTGGGGGCCGCCACCGCCCCAGGTTTTTCGGCATAAACAGTCTGGTACTGTTCCGGCGAAGCTTGGGACTTGTCAATGTATGGCGGCAGGGGTACATGGCCGTATTCGTCCAAAAACTTCGCCAGAGTCGCATCTGTGGGGATGTCAAACTCTAACAGCCGTCCTCCTGTTGACTCATCCCTGGCAATTACTGTAGCAGTCAATCGACGATCGACTGCCACAGCGTCGGGAAGGCAACAGCAAGGGCCTGTGGATTCTTCACAGTGTGGATCAAACTCAATTTTTGCTCCTAATTTTAAGCGTTTCCCTGGTTTAACCAAAGCGAGCCAGCAGTTGTGCTGCCGTTCTTCCATCAACAATATCTCCACAGCCGGGCCGTTGGGTTTGTGCCCGTAGAGCCTCGCTGGCAACACGCGGGTGTTGTTCAGTACCAGCAAGTCTCCGGGTTCTAGCAAATCGGGTAAATCCCGGAAAATCCGGTGTTGGTGACTGCTGGGAGAGTCTACCACCAGCAACCGAGAACTGTCCCTCGGCACTACGGGATTTTGGGCAATGCGCGAGGGCGGAAGTTCGTAGTCATAACCGTCCAAAGACCAGTCAATCTCTGTCATCTGGTGAATTCCTGTCAAAAATCTGTCAACTGGGTAACAAATTGGGTAAAAACCCCCATCTCAAGTCGGGTGGTTTTCCCCTTGTGGTGGCGGGTAGAGTCCGCGAGTATAGAGGTATAGCATCAGCTTTGCTCATAAGGCTCATAAGGATCGTTATGGAATACCTCTACTACATCGCCAATACTAGCCTTACTCTGAGAGTCGTGGATTACCTACGCACAGCTCATCATCTTCCCTTGCAATTTATCACTGTTATTCACCAAATAGACGGCTGGGTGGTGAAGGTGAAAATGAGCCAATATTTAACTCCAGGAATGCACGGAGATTTTCGGGCTTTTATGAACGAACTGGGGATTCCTTACGATCCTGAAATTCGCTTGCAGATGGCACTTTGGAGTTTGGAAACCGGACAATCGCCGCTGAGCGTGATGCGTCGCTACCAGGTGGCAGTGGTTTGTCACGGCAGTCCTGACCGTAAGGAAATTGAAGCGTTTCGCCAACAGTTTGTCAAGGGTCTGGGATATTGCCCGGAAACTTTGGCCTAGACTGCTACGCATATAAATTAACTGTGATGGCAGAGAGAGAGGGGGAGAAGGCGATCGGGGGAGAGGATTTAACGCTGTTTCCACGTCCGTTAAAGTTGAAGAGAGATATGGGCGGCAGTAAGGGCAAGTTAACAATTAAAAATTACTAAGTGGCATTGCTTTTTGATTTTACCGTGTAATTTTTAATTTGACATTTCTAATTACTAAAAGCCGATCGAATGTATTCTTGCAGGGTGAGCAGGTAATTTCCGGCAAGGACGGATTGAGAGTTAGGCACCGTTAAGGGTGGTACTATGTGCTTCGTGTTTTGCCGTGAGGGTTCGCACCTGACTAGGGCGACATCAAAGCGACAAGAATTATTTGCTAAATCTGGACGAGTGCTTAAAAATATTTCGGCGGTTTGCCAAAGTTTGGCTTGTTTTGTGGCACTAACAGCCAGCATTCCGCCAGCATCCCAATTTCTGCGGCGGCGAGTTTTGACCTCTACAAAGGCTAATGTCGGGAATTGGTGATTGGGAATGCCTGGTTTTTTGGCGCTGTCTTCATCTTTTCCGAGAGCAATGATGTCAATCTCTCCCCAGCGACAGTGGTACTGTCGATGCAGAATTTCCCAACCTTGCTGCTGTAACCACTCGGCGACTAAGTTTTCTCCCAATGTGCCCAAAACCCTAGATTTTGGGGATTGAGGAGAGTTGGAGTCGGCGGGAGCTAGGGAAGAGGATCGCTTTCTGGTAAAATTCAATTCTGAACTTTCATCGCTGCCCATTAGCTTTAAATTGTATGACTTCTGGAATTCGCCAACATATTTATACTTTCTTGCTGAGTTTTATTATTTTAGCAGTAATTGCCGCTGGGGCGATCGCCATCAATCCCGCACCTGCTTTCGCCTTGGATCGTGACAAAGAAATTCTAGTTGGCGCTGATTTTAGTGGACAAGTTCTGACTAACGACAGTTTTAATAAAGCTAATCTTCGCAACAGCAATTTTACTAATGCAGATTTACGAGGCGTAAGCTTGTTTGGTGCCAATATGGAAGAGGCAAATTTAGAAGGCGCTAATTTAAGGGGTGCGACTTTGGATTTGGCTCGCATGATGAACGCAAATTTAACAAATGCTATCCTTGAGGGTGCTTTTGCTTACAATACCAGACTGGAAGGAGCTGTGATTGACGGTGCTGATTTTACTGAGACACTGCTGCGAGACGATATGATCGAAAAACTTTGTAAAGTCGCAAAAGGTACTAATCCGGTGACTGGGAGAGAGACTCGCGAAACTCTGTTTTGTGATTATTAAAAGATAGGACGTACGGTTTCAACCGCCGTGTCTTTTAAAATCTTATTAGCCCCAAGGTACGGAGGTTAAATCGTAAAAATTAACTTGACGCAGCCGCTCTAATTCCTCTATCCATTCTTGTTCGGCGCAGAGTTGCTGGTAATATTCTATGGCAGCATCGGTTTTCTGCCACATATCGAGTGCAATTCTCCGCCGCTTGATGCTGATGATTTGCTCGATACAGGCGATCGCAGATCGAATGACTAAAGGCGCGCGATAAACGTTTCTTTCGGAAAACTCGTTTAAATGAAATAAATGGGAGATTTGATTGAGTTGAGTAGGATATTCAATGAAGCTATCTTGCAATTTCAATATTAACTCAGTAGGCGCTGCTTGTAAATAGATGTTGTGCAATATTTCTGCATTCAAAATTAAGTGCCACAAAAATCTGTGGTGAGAAAGGCTAAACTGCACATCTCTAGCTTCTATGGCTTCTCTGACTTCTTGGCGGTATTCGGGACAGTGTAAGTAAATCTGCAATAATTGCGCTTCTGCTTCTTCTAACAGACTTCGGGCTGCTACTGAAAAGCCTGTTTTTGAGCTTTTGCTTTCGCTGGTACGTTGTTTTTTATATTGTTTGTTCGGCTTTAGCTTGTTTCTAATTAACAGAGGCATTGTCAAAGCTTCGTCTTGACTCAGCCGCTGTCCCCAATCGCTGACTACTTGATTTAATAAGTTTTCGGCGAGCATTTTTGTGAGTCGAAAATCTCCTTTGCTGAGGATTTCGGCGCATTTTTGTAGATAATGTGATAGCTGATTGTCATCAGTAATATTGGTTAATAATTTAATAATTTTTTTGGTAATTTGCTGGGAAGTATCTGCTTGTTTCAAATCTTGATTGACGAGCATTTGTTGCAGTTGCCAGTCGATCCACAATGGAGCGTTTTCGAGCAATTCTCGATACTGTTCTGGGGAGTATGTTTTGAGATATTCGTCGGCATCTTTGCCGTCGGGAATGTTGAGCACTCGCAGTTGTACTTCTCCTTGATAGGCGAGTTGTTCTATTTCTCCAATGGCGCGCTCTGCTGCTTTAGTGCCTGCTTTGTCGGCGTCGAAGTTGAGGATAATTTGTTTAGAATCAGTGTACCGCAATAACTGCCGCACTTGGTTTAAACTCAGGGCTGTGCCGAGGGAGGCGACGGCGTTGGAGATGCCCGCTGCCTGAAGTGCGATCGCATCAAAGTACCCCTCTACGACGATCGCGCGATCGGCTTTGCTAATGGCTGTTTTGGCTGTATCTAAGCCATATAAAGTCTTACCTTTATCGAACAGTTCTGTTTCAGGAGAATTGAGGTATTTCGGTTGTTCGTCGCCGAGAGCTCTGCCGCCGAAACCGATGACTCTGCCTTGGGTATCGCGAATGGGAATCATGATGCGGTTGCGGAAGCGATCGTAATAGCCACTGCCGCCTGATTTGCGTGGTACAATTAGTCCTGCTTGTTCTACTAATTGCGCGGGATAGTTTTTTTGTTCTACTAAATAACTATACAGTGCTTCCCAACCTTGGGGTGCATAACCTATTTGAAATTGTTGGATAGTTTCTTCGCTGAGTTGGCGATCGGATTTGAGATATGCTAAGGGTTCTTGTCCTTGGGTTTGCCGCAATGCGTGTTCGTAAAACTTGGCTGTTAGTGCTGAGATTTCATAAAGTTGTTCCCGCAGAGAAATTTGGCGCTGTAATTCTTGTCGGTGTTCTGGTTCGACTGTTTTGATGGGGACTTGATAATTTTTAGCTAGTTCTAATACGACTTCGCTGAAAGAGCGTTTGTCTAATTCCATGAGGAATTTAAAGGCATTCCCGCCTGCACCGCAGCCGAAGCAATAGTACATTTGTTTGGCTTGATTGACAGTGAAACTAGGAGATTTTTCGTCGTGGAATGGGCATAATCCGACGAATTCTTTGCCGCGTTTTTTTAAGATGACTCGACCGGAAATAACGTCTACTATGTCGGCTCTTTGTTTGACTTCTTCGATTGTTTCTGGGTGCAGCCTGGGAACTTGCATAGGGCTATTTTATGACAATTAAAAGTATGTTTATTTTGAACGATCGCACAATTTGAGTTTTCGTAGAAACCGGGTTTTTTATGAAAATATTTCGTTACAGCCCGTATCTTCGGCTTAAAAACTCGGTTTATTTGGTCTTAAGTAGGTGGTTACAAATAAACATTAGATGAGGAGAGGGCGGGTTTTGTACTCATCTTCTCGCTTGTATACGAGTGCTCTTAGCTGAACCCGCTCCTACCAGGGGCGGGTTGACCAACCATCTATAATTCCCACAAACAATTCACATAAACCCGCCCCACCAAGCGACTATTTCCTAAGATACAAAATTGGATAGCCAATTAAGCAAGTTCAATTCATGAAGAATAATTTGCCTAGCTTCAGCAATCTTCTCCCTCGCTTCTTGCCAATAATCCGCAGTAGCAATCACTTCTTTAATAAATTCTACTCCCTTTTGATCCAAACTAGGCAAGCGCAAAAAACTTCCCGCAGGCAACAACTTATCCGCCGCCGCACCGCCGTAATAAATCGGCAAATTCCAAGCTAACAAAGCATCCCAAAGTTTCTCGCTGACATACCAATCATTTTCTGCATAATTTTCAATAGCCAAATTGTAATAATAAGGTGCGACGGCGTGCCATTTATTGTTAACCGTGCCATTTCCCCACGCCCAAGTTGGCAAATTTCGCCCGTAAAGGTCAAAATCTAATTCTGCTTCTTGCAGCAATTTTATAAAATCTAATCTGCGCCGATGGTTGGCGGTGCGACTAACGCCCGAAGTTATCCAAGAACAGGATTTAGTTTTATTTGGTAGTGGCATTTCGTTCAATTCTCGAAATGAGTTAGAGTGATACCAAATCGCGGGCATATAATCGGGTTTGGGTGCGAAGTCGTCGGGCCCGGAAACGTAACCGCAATCAAGTTTTGCTTGTTCGTAGTTGGCTTTGGTGATCTCAATTACTTCTGCTAAAGGTGGCTCTCTAATTAGGTAGATAATGCGTTCTTTGGGAACGTTGCGGAATTTATCTCGAATGTCATTATCTGGATTTTGATGCTTGTATTGGCGTATTTTGTCGAGCCATGACTGCTGTTTGGGCTGTCGGGGAAAGTCGAATTGATACATGAGTAAAAAATCTGGTTCTGGATGGTTGGCGAGCATTTGAATGTTGCCCCATTTTCCGAAATTTTCCGGTGTTTGTTGCCACAACCAATCGCTTTGGTTCATGCCTGGGTATGTGGTAATTGTGCCGATAATTTTTGGGGTCATAAATTGATGTTTTGCGGGTTCTATTCTTGAGTCTGGGTAGGCAGACTTTGTTTGTGTAGTCGCGGTTTAAACCGCCGACTCTTATCTAACAAATAATTTGCGATCGCACATCCGCATCCACATAACTCAAAATTTTCTCTATTCTATTTTCCCAAGAAAACTGCTTGACAAAATCTAATGTTTCTGCATAACCTTCGCTCCTCCTCGGATATTTGGCTAAACTATCTCGAATGCTTTGCGCAAACCTATATGGGTTATCCGGTTCGCACCAAATTGCAGCTATTTTTCCAGATTTGAATTCCATTAAAGATGCAATTTCTGTGGCTATAATTGGAGTTCCCGATGCCATATAATCAAAGAATTTTAAAGGAGATGTGAATGTTGCAGCCTCTGTCTGACAGTGAGGGTGAGTCAAAACATCCGCCGCTTGCAGCAAGCTGGCTAGTTGATTTTGAGGCAGGTAGCCGAGAAAATTGATGTTCTTGACCTGCTTGTCTGTGGCTAGCTGCTGGTATGCTGTTACTTGGGATGAGTCACCACCGGCGATCGCAAATTGAACTTCCGGCAACTCCCGCGCCACATCCACCAACATATCCACACCTTTAAATGGGTAAAGTCCGCCCGCGTAAACTGCTAAATACTGCCTATCATCGGCTAATAATTGCTGTCGCCAATTCTCCGCTGCGACTGTTTGTCTCACCAAAAACAACTGGTTAAAACCATTGTGCAGCATAATGACTTTTTCCGCTGGCATCCCATTCTCAATCATGGTATGTCGCACAGTATCAGCAACAGTTACAGCAATTTGAAATAAAGGATTGCAAACAATTTCCGGCTCAAACTTCTTATTTTCATGGTGATGTTGTTCGTAGATAGCGGGAATTCCATTTTTGATGGCAGCTTTGACAAAGTTCCAGTCGCGGCTGTGGACAATTTTTGTCGATTTAAGCAGGTGAATCGGTAAATAGTATTTTGAAACTATTGTACTCGCACTCGTCCACTTGCTGTCCCAAAAGTCGATCGGCCACGGTACGGGCAAATCTGCTACTTTTAGCTGTTCCTGAAGATTGTAAATTTTGGCAAGTTGATCGTCCGGTTTTCTCGGTCTAAAAGGAAAAAGCAAATCAACCGGATTCAAAGCACTCCAGCCTTTGCGGAGGTATACCAAAACTGCTGGATAACCGAGATTTGCGGCGGCATTGGCAGAGTTGGTAACTTGAACTAAGCTGGCTACATTGGGTTGCGGTAAAGTATTTCTGGTAAAAAATACATAATATTTAGACATGGATTTTTAACTGATTTTCTACTTGTTAACTGTCTGACGCTTAATCGTACTTTCTATAAATTCTAAAGTCGTGAAAATATTAGCAGCCGAATGATATGATTCTCTGATTAACTCATCTCTTTCTTCGGGAGAATCAACCATTTCATCTACTAGCAATTTCAGGTAAGCTATCATCGGAGTCAGGCGAGTGCGAATTTCGTAAGAACCTCTAATTAAAGCTTCATCACGAGCGGTTTCTTCGGCAAATTGCATTGAATACAAGCGAGTGTAGTAACCTCCCTTGGCGAGCAATTCTTCGTGGGAGCCAATTTCTACTACTTGCCCGCGATCGATTACGGCGATTTTGTCGGCTTTTTGGACTGTGGAGAGGCGGTGGGCGATCACTAAGGTTGTGCGATCGCAACTCAGTTTCTCGATCGCCGATTGCACATACCTTTCCGAAACCGTATCCAACGAACTCGTAGCCTCATCTAAAATCAAAATTTCCGGGTTTTGCAGCAAAGCTCTAGCAATAGAAATTCTCTGACGCTGCCCTCCCGATAATATCACACCGCGATCGCCAATTTGAGTATCCAACCCCTCCGGCAACAGTTCGATAAACTCATAAGCATTCGCCCCCTGTGCCGCTTGCACAATTTCTGCCTCAGTCGCTTGGGGCTTAGCGTAAGCAATATTTTCGCGCACAGAAGCATTAAATAAAAACGTATCTTGGCTAACAATACCCATCGCTTTTCTGAGACTTTTTAGATCGAATTCGCGCAAATCCGTGCCATCTATCGAGATATTACCTTCTGTAGGATCGTAAAATCTCGGCAATAAATCTGCCAAAGTTGACTTCCCAGAACCCGAAGTTCCTACCAAAGCCAAAGTAGTGCCGCAAGGTAGAAATAAATCAATTCCTTGAAGGACTAAACTTTTGTGATTCGGATAACTAAAAGATATTTTATTAAAACTGATTCCCGATCGCAAATGAGTGTAAGGCACAGAACCGTTCAGCATAAACGGCTTGTCATCGCAGCTCAAAAAATCATTAACCACCTCTACACTAGCCGACGTATTAGCAAATTGACTGCGCCCGCTATTCAACTGTGAAATTAAAGGGATTAATCGAAACAGTACCAATAAATAGGTTAATAAAATTGTAGCAATAGACTCTATCTCATTCGCAAATATTGTGCGACCTATAAATACAATCAAAATTATAACTATCAAATTAACAACTTCGTTAATTGGGGCGATCGCCGCATAATTTACCTGAGCCTGAAAATCCGCTTGTTCTCGCCTTTGAATTAAATGCTTGATCCGCTGATACTCCCTTTCCTCGTTCCCCGTTGACTTAACCAGCCGAATCCCTGTAATCGTTTCCAACACCCTAACCGAATAATCTTTCGACATTTCAGAAAGAAGGTGGCCAAAATGCTTGGAACGGTTAATAATATATTGATTTGTCCAAGCAACTAACGCCAGCAAAACTGTAGCTGTCACCGTCAGTTTCCACGAGATAGAAAGTAGCAGACCCACAAAAACCAAAACCGTGATTGAGGTAGTAAACATTCCGATGGCCGTACCAACTGCACTAGCAGTCCGACCAATCTCTCCGCCTAATCTATTAATTAAATCCCCGACTTTAGTTTTAGAGTAAAAATCTAAATCTACTTCTAACAACAACCGCAAACCTGCGTCTCGCAAATCAAAAGTCAGAGAGCGGGTCAGAGAAGTAGCTACTAAAGTATTGATATAACTCGCAACATTTTTTAAAAAAATTGCCAGCACAACCGCCCCGGTCATCAGCATTAAACGCTGATTTCCGGGCATTCCCTCAAAGGGATACATCAAAGTTTTAATTAGAGGTGGAGCACCACGCAGCTCGATAGCTTCCTCTAAAAAACTTAAAAGCACTGGTACAATCAGAGTAGTGCTGATACCGTTAAATAAAGCGCCAGAAAAGCCCAGCATCACAGTTAAGAGAATCCTGCCGGGATATCGTCTGGCAAATTTTAGGAGTAGCTTATTTGCAGACATGAAGCATTCCCAGCTAAACAGTACGGCATCTCAAAATATTCTTTAATAACAGACAGTTTTTCTTCCTCCCGTGAGTGGTTTTAAAATAACATTTACAGACCTGCGATTATATCTGAAAGAATCGGTTTCATTGCTTGAATACTATATTTTTTCATACATCTTTCCCGAGCTTTCATTCCTTGTAAATTAGCCGCTGTCAAATTTTGAAATATCCATTGAATTTTTTGTGAAATTTGAGCGGGAGAACTCGGATCGACTAAATAACCCGTTCCCCCTAAAATTGTTGGAATATCCCCCACTCGCGTAGACAAAACAGGCTTAGCCATTGCCATGCCATCTGTCAACTTGAGCGGAAACTGAGCCACGGCTGTGAGAGTTTCTCGCTGAGGAACAACGACAACATGAGCCGCCGCTACAACCGACGGCATCGTCTCCACTGGAAACCTTGGCAGTTTAATAATCCAACGCCCCCATTGTTTCACAAGTTTATCATCATAATCATCATAAGGACTCCCGCCGACGATCGCTAATTTTAAATCGGGCTCATTTAACTGTTCAAGCGCCATCAAAACATCCTCCACGCCTTTATGAGGTCGCGGTGCCCCCGGAAACATCAGAACTCTATACCCGGACAAGCCGTAACGCTGTCTGCTCAATTCAGGATTGTATTTAGCAGGGTCGAACATTACAGTATCCTTACCATTCGGCAAATATACACCACCAAAACGCTGTTTTAAAAACTCAGTATGAACGGTGACTGCATTAGCACGGTGGATGAGACTTTCCATCCACTTGAGATAGAGCGGATTATCTGGTTCTCTCAATTGACCGTTGTGTTTAAAAATATCTCGATAAAGTTGTTTGAAAGAAGGACGGTATTTCCATTCATCTCCGCCGTACCAGCTCAGTTCCCAGTCATCTATATCTAAAATTAGAAAGTGGCGAGTCGTCAGTTTTTTTAGCAGTGATAACCCAAAACTTGTAGGTTTAGGTTTGACTGCATAAATAATATCCCCATCTATTTTTTTCCAAAGTTTTTGAGCATCCCTCAAAAACCCCGGATAATTGTTACCAGGTATCGCACATACCCGGATATTTCGGGGAGGAATAGCATACAATTCCTTGCCAAACTGAAATCCAACAACTTCTACATCACATTGAAGCTCTATCAGGACTTGAGCTAATAAAAAAGCACGAATTGCACCTGCTCCTGACAAATCGCTCACTACTAATGAAACTTTCACTGAGTATTTTGTTTATAACATTTGTTTGATTTTCCTACTTAACCGAGCTTTTGTCAAGGCGATGGGTAGTCACGCACTCCCGACCAAAGAAACCGGGTTTTTAACTAGGACAAAGGGCAGAAAGGAAGTATTTTGGCAAAAAAAAGTGATTAATCCAGAACTGTTATTCACTCGATCAATAATTCTCCTAGGTGAATTTTTAGATATATTTTCTGATATGTTGAGGCTAATTTTTTTTATTTTGGGCTAATTTTTGTTGTTTTTGATGCAGTTTACCAACAAACTTTAATTATTTAAAACGCCAGGGATTGTTAAGTTGATTTGGTAAAAATATTTTAGCAGTGCGATCGACTATTTGAGTCAAGAACGATCGCGTCACGTTCTTCGCGTACTGAGGGCGGTAAGGATAAGTGCAGTGCATTACTTTAATCGGTTTGTCGATCGCATAAACATCTTTCCACTTATCCAAGTAATTGTAAACCGGGGACAAAGTTGTCATTTTCGGTTTCACCGATTCAACAGCCGCCGCAAAAGCTCCCTGGTCTTTCAATAGTAGCACATTTTGATGCGCCACTACCATGTCGAAATATTTCTTAAAGTTTATAAACAATTCCTGAGTTTTACTGCTTTTCGTAAAAGCGATAAATCCGCCATTGTATTGAATGCTATTTTCATTTAGCGGCAACCCGACAGACTGCAAAGTTGACAGAATATCCTGCTTGACTCTTAATAAATTTGCAGCTTTAGCAATCGCCGGCTGCACATCTTCAGTCACCAACAAATCCACCCCATCAAGAAGATCAAACACCTCATCAATTGGCGACAGCAAACAAATATCACAATCCATATAAATAGTTTTCTCAAATAAAGATTCCCCGTACAAAGCCAGCTTAGCTTGCCGCGACGCTAAAACCGGATTTTCGTGAGACGGTGCAGGTTTCAATATGACATTTCCAAACAGCAGAAGTAAAGGATATAAAAATTGAGGGACTCTATCTATTAAAATAATAATGGGTTCGCGGTGAAACTTCCTGACAGACGCCAAAAAATGAACGCAATCCTGGAAAGAGTAAAGACCAGTTAATATAGTGATAAATCCCTTGACTGCTAATTTATTTGAATTCATTGATTTACTTATTTACCTCAGTGTGTCCACTCCCAAAAGCTCTCACTCCAGTCATCTCGATCGTGAAAAATTCCTTGCCATTCATAAAAATGTACAAAATCTTTCAGGTTAATTGTTTTATTGACATTGCGGATCATGTAAAGAGGTTTATCTCCATAAAAAGAAGCCCACATAGTATAACTGCTAGGTGGCCCGACAACATAGTCGCACTCAGCCAAAGCATACATATCTTCAATTAAATGACCACTGCCAAATCCACAGTTAAAATTATCAAATAAACTCAGATTTTGTGGAATATTAGAACAAATCAAAAACTTGATTTTTTTTCCTTCAAATAGCCTTACCACAGAATTCATGAATTTTAAATATTGCTCAGTTGTGTAAAAGTATCTCCCCTTTTGATGCTGAGCATAATCCCCTTGGCGGATGTGAATTCCCACGAGCATATCAGAATTATTTTTTAAATTTAATATCAAACGATCTACATTGATTCTATATCGCTCTAATGGTGCAAAGTATGCTCTAATCGGGTCGGCGTACTTGTGTAACTTGGGGAGATCTTCTACAAACCAGCCATCTCGAAATAGCCAGCCTTGAAAAAAAATAATTGAACCGTGCTTGATTTGTTCAATTTCCTGATATTTGAGCCAACTAAAAGGTTGTTGTCGGGTTATTTTTTGCGTATTTAATGTTTTTTTGTTGCTTAAATACTTAACTAATTTGTAATATTTGCTTCTAACAAGCTTGTTACCTGCTGCGGTAAAATATGGAGGAGGATAACAACACAAAAAATCACCAGCGGTTCCCACAAAGAATTCTGCATATTCGTCAAAAGCAGGATTGAGAACAATCAAATTATGCTCGATCGCCCAAGCAATGAAATTAGCAAAAAGTAGCAGTCGGTTTCCGAGTTGTCCCGATTTAGCAGATATTATTAGCATTTAGCATATTGTATTTTTGGGGCGGGCGTCCCGCCCACCCCACAACAATTAAATCAAACTTTGCTGTAATGGTAAAGTGCGCCATAAGCACCCTACATATTAAGGAGAGTGGCGTTTTTGATGCCACTGCCAAGCATGGGATATAATATCCTTAATGTCGGGATATTCTGGAGACCAACCCAAGGTTTTGATGGCTTTCTCGCTGCTGCCAACTAAAGCAGGCGGGTCTCCCGGACGCCGATCGCACTCAACAACCTTAATCTCTTTTCCCGTCACTTGGTGAGCCGTTTCTATCACCTCTTTTACCGAAAATCCGCCGCCGTTGCCCAAATTAAAGAAATCAGATTTGCCACCATTTAACAAATATTCCAATCCCAAAATGTGAGCAGACGCCAAATCGTTTACATGAATGTAATCCCGAATGCAAGTACCGTCAGGAGTATCGTAATCGGTGCCGAAAATCGAGATTGAATCTCGTTTCCCCAAAGCAGCGAATAACACCAGCGGGATTAGGTGAGTTTCTGGATTGTGATCCTCTCCTAACAACCCGTTCGGATCTGCCCCAGCCGCGTTAAAATAGCGGAAACAAACAGACTTGAAATTGTACGCAGGGTCAAAGTCCAATAAAATCCGTTCTACCATTAACTTAGTAGCACCGTAAGGATTGATCGGATTTTGTGGATGGTCTTCGGTGAGCGGGATTTGCTCAGGTACGCCGTAAGTCGCGCAAGTAGAAGAAAACACAAATTTCTTGATACCAGCAGCGATCATTGCTTCCAAAAGTGTAATCGTGCCGATGACATTGTTGCGGTAATATTTAGCTGGATCGGTAACAGATTCGCCGACGTAAGCGTAAGCTGAAAAGTGCATCACCGCAGCAATATCGTGGCTGGCGAATAGGTTATCGAGTAGGGCGCGATCGTTGGTATCGCCAACTACTAATCCCACTTGCAAAACCTGCTCTACTAAGTCTTGGTGTCCGTAGACTAAATTATCCAAAATTATCACACCGTAACCTGCGTTTTTCAGTGCTAATACTGCGTGAGAGCCAATATATCCTGCTCCGCCTGTCACCAAAATTGTTGGTTTTTCTGTACTCATTTTATTTTGGGTTGTTTGGTAACTGCAACGGTAGATTGTATTGTGAACAGGGTTTAGTTAAGCCTGTTTATTCCCCGGAGATACCCCTAAATCCCCCTTAAGAAGGGGGACTTTGAGAATTCTCTTGTTCCCCATTTCTAAGGGGGATTTGAGAATTCTCTTGTTCCCCATTTTTAAGGGGGATTTGAGAATTCTCTTGTTCCCCATTTTTAAGGGGGGCTTTGAGAATTCTCTTGTTCCCCCCTTTTTAAGGGGGGCTAGGGGGGATCTGATTTAACTACTGCAACTGTCAACTGTCAACTGAAAAATTCAATCGATAAACTTGAGGCGACCAATTTGGATATAATCAAATATCCGATTGATTTGATATCGATCCTCCTCGGAAATTCTATCATCAGATAGGATAGTAGATGTTAAAACTAAATGTTCTCGGCGAGCAATCTTGCCAGACGCGACAATTCGATCGACCATTTGAGAAATTGTTAAATTGGATTTGTTTGGAGATGTTCGCATTTATTCGATCGCATTTATGTCAGAATAATTAAAGCTGGTGGCAGTTCTTGATCCAAAAATCGTGCATACCAGACCACAAGTTTATTTGTGGAACAGCATAAATAATGTATCATAGTTGTACTTCCAAAGATAGATGCGCGGAGTTGAACATTCAGCATTTTGCCTTTGTATAGCTCTCACACTAATCAAATTCTATAATAATTTTCCGATAGAGGCAGTTTTATATGCAGGTTTATCGAATCCCGGTACTGTCCGACAATTACATTTTCTTGCTGCACGACCCCGATCGCAACATAGCAGCCGTCGTCGATCCAGCCAGAGCAGAACCGGTATTGCAGCACGTGCGATCGCTCGGAGCCGAATTAACAGCAATTTTCAACACGCACCACCACAACGACCACATAGGCGGCAACCAGCAACTGATCGATCGCTTTCCCCAAATTAAAGTTTACGGCGGCGCACAAGACCGAGGCAGAATTCCCGGACAACAAGTATTTTTGCATGGGGGCGATCGCGTTGAGTTTGCCGGCAGAACCGCCGAAGTCTTCTTTGTACCAGGCCACACAAAAGCTCACATAGCCTACTACTTCCCCGCCCGCAACCAAGGGGAAACCGGCGAATTGTTCTGTGGGGACACCTTATTTGCTGGAGGCTGCGGCAGACTGAAAGAAGGCACTCCGGCTCAAATGCTAGCCTCCCTGGAACAATTGCGAAACCTGCCCGACAATACGAGAGTTTGGTGTGCCCACGAATACACGCTGACAAACTTGCAATTTGCGATCGGCGTAGATGGTGACAATCCCGATTTGCAGCAGCGCTTAGCCGAAGTTAAAGAAGCGCGCAGTCGATCGCAACCTACCATACCATCATCGATCGGCATCGAAAAAAGCACAAACCCATTTTTGCGCTGGGATTTTCCCAACCTCCAATCAGCGGCAAACACCCGCGATCCTGTCCAAACCTTCGCTCGATTGCGCGGCATGAAAGACAGGTTTTGACGAATACCAAGGGCGACGATAGAATAATTGTACAGGCTTTGACATCTCTCTGAGATTGAATTGTTACCCTGTTTTAATTAAAATTTCTTCTGAATTATGTCCGTATAATTAATCAGCGCGATTGGCTTAGCCAAAACTCAAACCGTTGTTAGAAATCGATGAAAAATCTAGGCAATACTGAACCCCAACGGCAAATCGACCCCTGTGTTTCAACGCATTCTAACAACGCGCTTTACCCGGGCGCGCCTTTGCCAACAGATATAGGGATGGTTTTGCAATTGGCAGACGGCAGCATTCAGGGGTGCAATGCTCGTGCCCAGGAACTGTTGGGGCTCACAGCAGAACAGATGCAGGATTCCTCTTCAATAAACTGTCCGTGGCAGACTGTGCGTCAAGATGGCTCGGATTTTGCCGGCGAGACGCACCCGGCGATGGTGGCGCTCTCAACCGGGCAGCCAAGCTCAAATTTTATTATGGGCTTTTATCAACCGCAGGGAGAATTGATTTGGTTGAATCTCAATTCTCAACCTTTATTTCAAGGAGATCGATCGACTCCCTATGCAGTAATTACCACCTTCACCGAAATCGCTCAACCTCAGCTACAAGAAGTGACTCAGCCGCCCGTTACGCAACTTTCAGACACCCTCGAAAGTATTTCCGACGGTTTTTTTGCTTTGGATCGAGACTGGCGATTTACTTACCTCAATTCTCAAGCGGCGCGGTGGCTGAATCGACTCCCACAAGAGGTGATTGGTAACAGCGTTTGGGAAGAGTTTCCCGAATCTGTGGGCAGTTTGTTCGAGCAGGAATACCGGCGCTGCGCTGCCGATCGAATTACGGTTAGTTTTGAATCTTTTTATGGGCCGCTCAATGCTTGGTATGCAGTACGAGCTTATCCGATCGCATCGGGAATTGCCGTTTATTTTCAAGATATCACCGAGCAAAAAGCGGCTCAGGCTGCTTTTATTAAACAAGCCCAAACGGCGCGGCAACAACTTGCAGAAATCGAGGCGATTTATGCTAGCGCTCCGATCGGACTTTGCTTTATCGATACCCAATTCCGATTTGTCCGCATTAACGATCGCCTAGCAGAAATTAACGGAATTCCAGCCGCCGCCCACATCGGTAAAACATTGCGCGAAATCTTGCCAGAAATGGCAGATGATTTAGAGCCGCTTTACAGACAAGTTATTGAAACTAAAATTCCCATCGCACAGCTCGAAGTTACCGAAAAAAACTCAGCACAGCCTGGTGTAGAACGCGATTGGCTGTTGAGTCTCTATCCGCTGAAAGCCCAGGACGATCGCGTACAGGGCGTGAATGTGACGGTGTACGAAATTACCCATCGCAAAGCTACCAAAACAGAAATTCAACGGCTTAATCAGGAACTAGAGCGCCGAGTTAACGAACTGCAATCAATATTTAATGCTTTACCTGTCGGGATGGCGATCGCAGACGACCCGCATTGTAAAGTAATTCGCGCTAACCTGTTTGCTCAGTCAATGCTCGCAGTGGCACCGGATGCCAATATTTCTGCAACCGGAGAGCAAGCCGAACTTCTGCCATTCAGACAACTGATCGACGGACAGGAAATCCCCCTACAAGAACTCCCAATGCAGCGGGCTGCGGCTTCGGGCACCGAAGTGCGGGATCTGGAAATTCAAATTGTGCGATCGGACGGGATGGTATTAGATTGGTTGGTGAATGCAGTTCCGTTATTTGACGCACAGGGCGCAGTTCGCGGCTGTGTGGCGGCTTTTGTGGATATTAGCGATCGCAAACAAGCAGAAGCAGCTTTGCGCCGCTCCGAGGAACGCTATCGCACTTTGTTTGAGTCCCTAGACGAAGGTTTTTGCGTCATCGAAATGCTGTTTGACGACAACGAAAAGCCGATCGATTACCGCTTTTTGGAAGTCAATCCGGCCTTCGAGAGACAAACCGGAATCGTAGAAGCGGCAGGGAAAACGGTGCGAGAGCTCATTCCAGAAGTCGAAGATTATTGGTTTGAGATTTACGACAAAGTAGCGCTGACAGGGGAACCAGTGCGCTTTGAACAGAGCTCGGAAGTCATGAACCGCTGGTTTGAGGTTTCGGCGTTCCGCACTCCTGAGCCGCACAGCCGCAAAGTCGCCGTACTTTTCCAAGAAATCACCGATCGCAAACAGGCGGAAAATCTTCTGCGCGAACACTACAGCAAGTTGCGGATGTTTGTCAAACATTCGCCTGTGGGAGTGGCGATGTTTGACTGCCAGATGTGGTATATGCTGGTGAGCGATCACTGGCTGGCCAGTTACGGGCTCGGCACTCAAAATATTGTGGGCCGATCGCATTACGATATCTTCCCAGATTTGCCCGATCATTGGAAACAAATCCACCAGCGCTGTCTGGCGGGAGCAGTCGAAATCTGCCCAGAAGAACCGTTTCCCCGGGCTGATGGCTCGATGGACTGGGTGCGCTGGGAAATTCACCCTTGGCGAACCAACAGCGGTGAGATTGGCGGGATCATGATTTTTTCGGAAGTAATCACCGAGCGCAAAAACGCTGAACTCGCGCTCGCCAAAGCCAATCATCAAGTCACCAATATTCTAGAAAGTATTGCCGATGCCTTTATCGCGTTCGATGCACAATGGCGCTATACCTACGTTAATGCCACTGCTGAAAAACTGATGGCTCGATCGAGAAATGACTTGCTAGGTCGATCGATCTGGGAGTTATTTCCCGCTGAATCAGCATCGAATTCGACGCTATATCAAGAATTTCATCGAGTCGTTTCCGAGCAAGTTTCTGTCAAGTTTGAAGAATTTTCGCCCTCGCTTCAAATGTATGTAGAAGTCAGCGCATATCCAGCAGCCGAAGGACTTACGGCTTATTGGAGCGATATTAGCGATCGCCGCCGCACAGAAGAAGAACTGCGACAAAAGAATGCGATTTTGAATCTAATTAACGAGTCAGTACCCACCCCAATTTTTGTCAAAGATCGAGAAGGACGGATTATTTATGCAAATCCAGCCACGCTGGACGTACTGGGCAAACCTGCTGCTGAAGTAATTAGCCGGCGCGATCGCGATTTATACCCAATAGCAGAACTAGGAGCCGAAGTCAGCGAAAACGATCTGCGGATTATGGAATCCGGCAAAACAGAAAGCGTCGAAGAATCTCCCGATGGCATTCGGACATTTCTGGCAATGAAAGCTCCCTACCGCAACGAGGCGGGAGAAGTAATCGGCTTGATTGGCATCTCCAACGACATCACAAATCGCAAACGAGCAGAAGTCGAGCGGCAAGAACAAACAAAGTTACTGCAAGTAATTATTGACAGCATGGGTGATGGTTTAATTCTTGCCAACCAACAAGGGGAATTTGTGCTGTTTAACCGAGCCGCCGTGGGGATGTTCGGTCAGCTAACAAATGAAAAATCCCCTCAGGAATGGTCGAGCGCCTACGGACTATTTTTAGCAGACAAAAAAAGTCTTTTCCCCGAAAATGAACTACCTCTAACCAGAGCAATCAAAGGTGAATATGTCAATGATGTAGGGGTATTTGTCCGCCGCGAAAATTGCGAAGATCGCTGGATCAGTATCAGCGGTTATCCGGTAATTGATACTAGCAACGAAATCCAAGGCGGAGTGATTGTCTGTCGCGATATTACAGAACGCAAACAATCAGAAGCAGCGCTGCTTGAGAGTGAAATACGATTTCGAAATATGGCGAACAACGCTCCATTTATGGTCTGGGTAACAGACTCCACAGGCTACTGCACTTTCTGGAGCGAAAGCTGGTATGAATTCACCGGTCAAACTGAGGAAACAGGTTTGGGATTTGGTTGGATAAATGCGCTGCATCCAGAAGACCGAGAACACGCCAAAAACGCATTTTTGATGACGAACCAAGGCCAGGAATCTTTCCGGATGGAATATCGTGTCCGACGCCCGGATGGCGGATATTCTTGGGCGATAGATGCGGCGGCTCCCAGATTGTCCGAAAGCGGACAATTTGAGGGTTATATTGGCTCTATTATCGATATTACAGAGCGAAAACAAGTAGAAATCGAGCGCGATATGGTTCTGCAATTGGAACAAAATGCCCGCGCGGAAGCGGAGCGAGCTAACCGGATTAAAGACGAGTTTCTAGCGGTGCTTTCTCATGAGTTGCGATCGCCCCTGAGTCCGATTTTAGGCTGGTCGCAACTGCTGCTAACAGGCAAGCTGAGCGAGACTCAAGCAGCCAAAGCGTTGGAGACAATCGAGCGCAACGCCAGACTGCAATCTCAATTAATCGAAGACTTGCTAGATGTGTCTAGAATTCTGCAAGGAAAACTCAGATTGACTGTGGATCCGGTGAATGTCGCAACCATTATCTTGTCTGCTTTGGAAACGGTGCAATTAGCAGCCGAAGCTAAAAAGATTCAAATCGAAACAATCTTAAATCCCGATGTCGGACTCGTGCTCGGCGATACAAGTCGCTTGCAGCAAGTTGTGTGGAATTTGTTATCGAATGCGGTAAAATTCACGCCAGAAGGCGGTAGAGTTGAAGTTAGATTAACGCAAGTCGATCGCCAAGAAATTGAAATTCAAGTCGCAGACACGGGTAAAGGCATTCTTGCCGATTTCTTGCCTTATGTTTTCGAGCATTTCCGACAAGAAGACGGCGCGACTACTCGCAAATTTGGCGGTTTGGGATTGGGATTGGCGATCGTCCGCCAACTGATCGAACTTCACGGCGGCACGGTATTTGTAGAAAGCGCTGGAGAAGGTCAAGGAGCGACGTTTACGGTGAGGTTGCCGCTATTAAATGATGATTCTAGCAAGCAGGAGGAGGCAGCCGTCAATTCGTCTCTGAGTCCCGATATGTCCTCTTTGCCGCTGGCTGGATTCAGAATTTTGGTGGTAGATGATGAGGCGGACTCGCGCGATTTTGTCGCCTTCGCGCTCGGCCAAGCGGGTGCACAGGTGATGGCGGTGTCTTCTGCTGCTGAGGCGCTGCTGTCGATCGCCCAAACTGCACCGGATTTACTCGTCAGCGACATCGGAATGCCCGAAATGGACGGATATATGCTGATACGCCACATCCGCACTCAGCTTGCGCCAGAGTATGGAGATTTGGTGGCGATCGCCCTAACGGCCTATGCTGGAGAAGCGAACGAGCGCCAAGTTTTGCAAGCCGGATTTGACAAACACCTATCTAAGCCGATCGATCCAAATGAGTTAGTTGCTACTGTAGTGCGATTGATGGGCGATCGGGCAAAAGAGCGATCATAGGTTCGATCGAGCGGACACAGAGTCCTCCGCAATTGCTTCACGACCTTAGCGGAGGACGGGTGAACCAACCAAAAATGATATCTCATCCCTCTTCCTTCATCCCTCATCCTTCTTCCTTCTTCCTTCTTCCTTCTTCCTTCTTCCTTCTCCCTTGCGATCGCCCCTCAAACTTCGCTATTATAAAAAGTTGCAGTCAAAACCCCACAAGCAACGATCATGGCCAAGCGCGTCCAATTAGTTTTAAACAAAGATGTCAGCAAACTCGGCAAAGCTGGCGACGTAGTAGAAGTAGCCCCAGGCTACGCCCGCAACTACCTAGTACCCCAAGCATTGGGCTATAGAGCCACCCCCGGCATTCTGAAGCAAGCAGCGCGCCGCCGCGAAGAAGAAAGACTGCGCCAGTTAGAGCTCAAACAGCAAGCTGAAGTCCGCAAAACCGCCCTGGAAGCAGCCGGGCCTTTCATCATCTCCAAGCAAGTTGGCGAAGGAGACGCGATTTTTGGTACTGTCACCAACCAAGAAGTAGCAGAGCTGATTTTCAACTCTACCAGTCAAGAAGTCGATCGGCGCGGCATCACCCTGCCCGAAATTCGCGGCACTGGTACATACAAAGCTGAAATCAAACTTCACGCAGATGTTACCGCCGAAGTTGACATTCAAGTTGTCCCCATGTAATTAAGAGTCATCAGTCATCAGTCATCAGTCATTAGTTGTTAGTCATCAGTCATCAGTCATTAGTCATTAGCTAAGAACTGAGTACAGCTAACGAAAGACTGAGGACTGCTAACTTGCAGGTTGAAAACTGAAGACTAATAAATCGCAACCAATGACCAATGACCAATGACTAATGACTAATGATTGAGGACTATTGACTAATGAGCGATTTGATGCCGACAAACATAGAGGCAGAGGAAGCAATTTTGGGCGGGATTTTAATTGACCCCGAAGCGATTTCCCGAATTGCTGAAATTCTGCGGCCGGAGTTTTTTGCCATCACCGCTCATCAAGTCATTTATCGATCGGCATTAGGGCTATTTTTGCAAGGTCAACCGACAGATTTAATGACGGTAACGACTTGGTTGACCGATCGCAACCAGTTAGAACAAGTCGGAGGACTAACTAAATTAGCACAATTAGTCGATCGTACAGTTTCAGCAGTCAACATCGACCAATATGCAGCTCTAGTTGAAGACAAATATCAGCGCCGCCGATTGATCGAAGCTGGCAACAACATAGTACAATTAGGTTACGAGACAGCAGCACCGCTAGAAACAGTCTTAGACCGCGCCGAACAAGAAGTTTTCGGCATCACTCAAGACCGCCCGCAACAAGATTTAGTATCGATCGGCGAAACCCTAAACCAAACATTTCAAGATTTAGAAAATCGCAATGAAGGCCTGACGCTTCCCGGTATTCCGTGCGGTTTTTATGATTTAGATGCTATGACAGGAGGCTTTCAGCGATCGGATTTAATCATCGTTGCAGCCAGGCCGGCAATGGGCAAGACGGCCTTTTGTACCAACATCGCCCACCACATCGCCGCTGGACAGCAAAAATTTCCGGTTGCCGTTTTCAGCTTAGAAATGTCCAAAGAACAGCTAGTGCAGCGTATTCTTTCCAGTGAAGCGAAAATAGAAAGTAATAGGTTGCGATCGGGTAGAATCAGTCAAAACGAATGGGAACCAATCAGTACAGCCATTGGCAACTTATCAGAATTGCCGCTGTTTATTGATGATACTCCCAATATTACCGTGATGGAGATTCGATCCAAAGCCCGCCGCCTCCAAGCCGAACAAGGCGGAACTCTAGGATTGATTTTGCTAGATTACCTGCAATTAATGGAAGGTAGCAGCGACAACCGCGTGCAAGAATTATCTCGAATTACTAGAGGTCTTAAAGGTTTAGCCCGCGAGCTCAACGTGCCGATTATTGCCTTATCTCAGTTGAGTCGAAGTGTGGAAGCAAGGACAAATAAGCGGCCGATGATGTCGGATTTACGGGAATGTGTTACTGGTGATACGCCCGTACTGTTAGCGAATGGTCGCCGAGTTCCAATTCGCGACTTAGTGGGACAAAAGCCAATGGTATTGGCGATGAATCATTTAGAAAAGATTGCGGTGGCGAAAAGTGACAAGGTTTGGCGAGTAGGAGTCAAGCCTGTTTTTGTCCTTAAGTTAGCCAGTGGTAGAAGCCTCAAGGCTACGGCTCAACATCGAATCTACACAGAGCAAGGTTGGCAAGAGTTAAATTCGGTTCAGGTGGGAAGTCGGGTGGCAATTGCCAGATTTATTCCTGAGCCTCAGAAACCAATTAACTGGAAGGAACATGAAATTTCTTTGCTAGCTCACTTGATGGGAGATGGTAGCTATCTTAAGGGTCAGCCGCTCAGGTATACCACTGCATCCGAGGAAAATAGTGAAATCGTAAAGACCGCTGCTGAGTATTTTGGTGTCCAAGTCAATCGACACGAAAGTAAAGGTAACTGGCATCAATTAGTTTTCAGTGGTAATGGAAACCGTTGGGAACCCAGGGGAATCAATCTATGGCTGCGAAATCTGGGTATTTTTGACCAACGATCCCATGAGAAACATATTCCCCCAGAAGTATTTCAACTTGATAATCAGCAAGTTGCGAGTTTTCTGGCCCATCTGTGGGCTACTGATGGCACTTACCACGTCCCTAAATCTGAGAAAAGCGCCACGAAAATTAGCCTTGCGACTTGCAGCAGTTATCTGGCGCAAGGAGTGGCTGCGCTGTTATTCAGGTTCAACATAGTAGCCAGAATTAGGACTGTTCAACAAAAAAGTCATCGTTGTGTTTACCACGTAGATATTTCTGGCAAAGCCATGCAGGACAATTTCCTGGAACAAATTGGTTCCGTAGGCTGCAAAGTAGCAGATGCTGGGCGATTGAAGATGAGAATTGCTGGAAAGGTTGCTAATCCTAACCGAGATACTTTGCCTAAAGAAGTATTTCAGACTATTCGTGAGCGTATGCGGGAATGTAATGTTACGACACGCCAGATGTCTATATTGAGAGAAACAGCCTACGGTGGTTCTGCCCACTTCAGTTTTGCTCCTTCACGAGAAACGGTTTTAGACTATGGCAAACTTCTGGGTAGTGATGCCTTGGTTCAAAAAGCATCTTCTGACTTGTTCTGGGATGAAGTGATTAATATCTCAGCAGCAGGAGAAGAAGAAGTCTTTGACTTGACTGTTCCTGGTGTCGAATCTTGGTTAGCTGATGGCATTGTCAGTCATAACTCTGGATCGATCGAGCAAGACGCCGATTTAGTAATTATGCTCTACCGAGATGAATATTACAATCCTGATTCGCCCGATCGCGGAATTGCCGAAGTCATCATCACCAAACACCGAAACGGCCCCACAGGAATCATCAAACTATTATTCGATGCCCAATATACCTCATTCCGCAATCTAGCATCTCCGAAGCGCTCTTAAATCAACCATAACTTACACAGAAACCCGGTTTCTTAATAAAAAAACCGGGTTTCTGAACACCGTCAAAGTTTTACACTTAGTTAGGCTGAGCTACCTAGCCAGCGATTTTCAATAATTCCACATCAAAAATCAGCGTAGCATTAGGAGGAATCACCCCGCCCGCACCGCGAGCACCATAACCGAGTTCAGGGGGAATAATCAACTTGCGGCGTTCTCCAACTTTCATTGTACCGACACCTTCATCCCAGCCCTTAATTACTTGGCCGACACCAATTTTGAACTGAAAAGGAGAATTGCGATCGCGCGAACTATCAAATTTCGTGCCATCCTCCAAAGTGCCAGTGTAGTGCACCACAACCGTCTGACCGGTTTTTGGAGTCGCCCCATCACCCTCTTTCAATTCAACATATTTCAGACCCGAATCTGTGGTGACAGTTTTCTCAGTATTATCAGTCATGTTATTGCCAGCGATAGTAGCTGGTTCCTTTGGTAAATTAGCATCAGCTACTAGCAAGCTATCTTCAGTGAAAGACTTCGCTGAGAGGATCTCAAGCGCAGCATCGGTTACAGGATTATTCAATTCGGAAGCCACTGCTGTGGATACATAACCGCTCATTTGAGCGACTATCAAAAACACAAAGCAAACCACCACTACCCCCAAGCTGACCAGAATTCCTCGCAAAATTAATCCTCCTGATACTTTTAACGGCGATCTCTCAGATATCTAAGACATCTTGTACAACCAGAACTACAAAATTTTATCTGAACTTTTCCGCCAAAAGATGGCGGCTGCCAGTTAATTTTAAAGGCAAAAGAAAGTATGAAGTCAGAATGTTTGTAATTCTACCTTTTGCTTTCTACATAAGTGCCTGATTGAGCCTTCTGCGTTCGGGTGACAATTTTATCACACGATAGCAGCAAGCGTGCGATCGGGCGGAGCGAAGCCATCAAAGAGGATCGCACTCAGCGCCAGTTACGGTTTTCCAAATCCCGCATCTGACGTTCGAGACGATCGAGCCTTCCGCGCAACTCATCCATTTCGGACTGTCGGGGAACGCCCATATCTTGCAGCATATTTCGGAGTTGGCGCTGCAACTGCGTATCCCAATTGCCCTGCTCGGACTTGAGATGTTCAGTCACGTCATCGACAAAGGTTTTGGCTTGTTCGGGATTGATTTTGCCATCTTTGACCCATTGCTCGCTGGCTTCCTGCAATTTCTCCGCCACCAGGGAGGTAGTACCAATGCCCAGCATTACCAGTTGTTTGAGTAAGTTGCTATTGTTATCCATAGATTTTTCCTACTGTTTGCCCCAAAATACCCGATCGGCTCAGGTCGCCTGCGGTCGCTGCGAAACCCTTTGTACAATTTAAGTTACATCAGCGCTGACCTACCTTTCTATTTTGGAGCATCCAGCGGCCTGCTGGCGAGTCTAACTCGCCAATGGGCGTTCGGAAAACCCGCTAAGAAGCCTGCCGACAAAATTACCCAATCACCGTGCTGTCTAATGCCTGAGTGTCCCCGCTGTCACCAACCTGTAGACTCCCGATCGATCGCCTGTGGGCACTGCAAAACCCCTCTCAAAGCTTTCGGTCATCCGGGTATCCCGCTTTATCGATCGGCATCCGCAGAATTTTTGTGCAATACCTGTATTTACCACGAAGACGACACCTGCAACTACCCGCAGCGTCCCCTCGCCAAAGAATGTACGCTTTATCACGACAAAGCCGAGCCACTTGTGCCACAGACTACCAATTACATCAGTGGCGGCCTGCCACAATCAATCAAAAATTGGTGTCAGCGAAATCTCGTTTGGTTGGCTTTATTTGGTTTAATTATTATTAGCATTGCCCTATCCATTTGATATAATTGTACCAAGTCTAGAATAGATACACACAAAATTTAGTAACAGGATTGAAAGCCTGTATTGCTTGTCCCCAAAATAGATTATACCTGCGGATGACAATCTAAAATCGATAGATTGTATCTGCGGTTAACAATCTAAAATCGGAAATCTAAAATCGGAAATCGGAAATCCCATGACTTCTACAATCATCCCAGATTTACAAAAACCTCTTCCCGATCACACCCAATTACCAGAGTCAGACGGAACATTTGTGAAGAACTTTCAAGAACACCCCCAGAGCATAATTCTCACAGATTCGATCGGGCCAATTTTGGAGCAGAGACATCCTGACGGACGATATGCGATCGGTCAAGACTGCGGCATCTACTGGCGAGAAACCGAACCCGCAGAAAAGGGTGCAGAAGCCCCGGACTGGTTCTATGTTCCCGGCGTACCAGCGAAAGTAAACGGTCAAACTCGCCGCTCCTACGTCCTATGGAAAGAGCATTTAGCTCCGTTAATTGCGATCGAATTTGCCTCCGGCAACGGCTCTGAGGAAAGAGACAAAACTCCTTTGTACAATGAAGCTGGAGAAGTACAAAACCCTGGCAAGTTCTGGGTTTATGAGCGCATCATCCACATACTTTTCTACGGCATTTTCGAGATAAAAACTAACAAGTTAGAAGTTTATCACTTGGCAGATGGCTGCTATCAAGAAATAGCTCCCAACGAGCGCGGGCATTATCCGATTGGGCCTTTAGGAGTGGAGTTGGGATTGTGGGAAGGCAGCTATCAGAATCAAACACAAATCTGGTTGCGGTGGTGGGATTTGGATGGTAATTTACTGCTGATTGGTTCGGAGCGAGCTGAAGTTGAAAAACACCGGGCAGAGCAAGCTGAGACTCAGTTAGAGCAAGTTGAGACTCAGTTAGAGCAAGTTGAGACTCAGTTAGAACAGGAGCGGCTGGAAAAACAGCGATTGCTCGATCGACTCCGAGCAGCAGGAATCGACCCTGACAATGTATAAAAATTAGAAGACTAGGCGGTTGAAACTGTTTCTAGACAAACTCTCGTCCGAGCGAGGGACTGAAGAAGATCGCGTAATTTTAAGCGACCATTCTTCAACCCGCGTCGGCGCGTGAGTGTTTGTGTAGGCGCGGTTTCAACCGTACGTCCGATCTCACAGCGGATTAATGCCTATTCGCCCGGAATATCAATAACTTTTCGCGATCGGCGGACGATCAGAACGCTCACCACCTCACCAGACTTTGCTCCTCGCTGCAAGCGACTCCAATCACCGGCTTTAGCAAATCCCAATTGGTGCAAGGTACTGATAGTTTGCAAAACCCCATCGCGGGAACCTGTCACCGCTACCCGCAATATCTCTTGTTCTGCCACTGCTGAGCCGTCATTCGGACGATCGGAGTCCTCAGAATTAGGTAAAAATTCTTGTGCCATGATATTCTCTCTTTGTTTTTGGGCTAGGAAAACCCAAAAACCCAGCCGCCCCGCGCAGTAACGAAAAGCAGGGCGGCCACAGCGAATGCTAAGATTCTCCATTAGGCCTCCAGACTGCTCGTATCAGTTTGGCGGTTAGCTGTCCGTTGCTGTTGTAGCAGCTTCGGGCGGAGCGAAGCGGAGGGAGTGCAACTAGATTTTCGGGCCGCCGGGTGCTTCCTTTAAGCAAAGCAACCCATACCACAGAGCATATCCACATTGTGTCCCTGCCGTCAAGATGTTACTTGAAAAAGATAAATTAAGAATTTTGGCATGAATTACGTATTTGGCATCGACGGCGGCGGGACTAAAACTATCTGCATCTTAATGGACGAAAATAGCGTTGTTTTGGGACGTGGCGAAGCAGGGCCGTCAAATTATCAAACGCTGGGAATTGAGAAAGCCAAAGAATCAATTCAATTGGCGATCGAACGAGCAGTTATATCTGCTAAAATAGAGCCAAATGTCAATCTCAACATAGAAGCAATTTGTCTGGGACTAGCAGGCGTGGCGCGTCCCAAAGATCTTGAAATAGTGCAGTTGATAGTGCAGAATTTGCAGTTGACGAATACTTTGCCAATAACCCGATCGCTCTTACCGAGAAATATCGTAATTTGCAGCGATTGCGCGATCGCACTTGTTGGCGGCACAGGCCATTCAGTAGGTATCGCGGTTATTGCTGGAACTGGTTCGATTATTTTCGGGCAAAACCGTCAAGGCAAAACTAAACGAGTCGGCGGTTGGGGATATATTTTAGGCGATGAAGGTAGCGGATATGACATCGCCGTTGGTGGTTTGCAAGCTGCTTTGAAGTTCTACGATGGACGCGGAGAGTTTACCGCGCTGGCGGAAAAATTTCAAACGCATTTAGGCTTAAATCACCTAGAAGAATTGGTAGATGTCGTTTACAGGCGCGGTTGGGGAGTCAAAGAGATTGCAGCTTTAGCGCCGATTGTCGATCGAGCCGCAGCATTGGGCGATCGTGTCGCTGACGGCATTATTAATCGTGCTGTGGCAGAATTGACATTTTCCACAAAAACAGCCATTTCAGCGCTATTTAGACCAACAGAAGAATTTGAAATTGTTATGATCGGAGGTGTGTGGGGTGGCGAGGCTAATTTTCGGGGTAGGTTTGAAAGTGCCATAAGTGCGATCGCCCCGAATGCTAAGGTAATTTTGCCCCGATCCGAACCAGCTTTCGGTGCTGGATTGTTAGCCTTAAACGCTCTCAAAAATTAAGAAGACCGGGCGGTTTCAACCGTACGTCCCATCTTATCTTGAGTCCGCGGAGGCGGACATTGTTTGTGTAGACGCGGTTTCAACCACCGTCTTGATTGTTTATCTACCTTATCTTCCCGATCGCCCCAATCCGGTCGATTTTCGAGATTTTGCCAAAATTTAAAATTCTTGATTATCTACCTTATCTTCCCAACTTGCAGAATTCCCACCTGCCATCATTAAAACATCACATGAATCCGAAACCACAAACAGATTTAGCAGTAGTACATTCCTAAGTAAAACAAAACCAAAGCAAGGAGACAAATTATATGATTACTTCTCAAACATGGCGTTCAGCAACAGCAGCAATCCTCGCAGCGGGCATTACAGTTGCAACCAGCGCGCCGCTGGTGGTAGCTACTCCGGCCGAAGCTCAACAACGAATTTCACAATTTGATAGCATCCGAATTCCATCGGGTACTGTAATTCAAGTGAGCTACGAAAAAAAGAAAATTGTTGTCACCCCCGATGAAACTTCACCTTTAACATTAACAGTAGCGCGAGATATCCGCACAGATCAAGGAAGAGTATTAATCCCCGCGGGTAGCCAGATTGTCGGGGAATTGCGACCTGTTAGAAGGGGCAATCAAAGGGGTACTCAATTTGTTGCCAGCGAGTTAATTGTCAGCCGCCGCCAACGCTATCGGATTGATGGCTATTCGGGAATTATTACCAGAACCGAAAGAGTGCAAAAAGGTGCTGGAACAGGTTCGGTTGCGCAAGGTGCAGCATTGGGCGCGGCAGCAGCAGCAGCGCTAGCAGGCATTACCGGCGACAAAGCAATCGCCACTGAAGAAGTATTGGGCGGCGCTGGAATCGGCGCATTAGCCGGAGTATTGTTGGGGCGGCGCAGCGTTGACGTGATCGTGATTCGCCCGGAACAAGATTTGGCAGTGAGATTGCGATCGGACATCGTGCTGCGGTAATATTGGAATCTTCCGATTAATTATTTGCAGTAAAACATTGTCGATCGCTAACTTGTGGTCTCCCGATAATTGGCTAGGCATACTATTAAGGTTGTGTCTGGCCATGTTTGTTGGCGGAATGATTGGATGGGAGCGCCAACTCAGACACAAACCAGCGGGTTTGAGAACTCATATGCTCGTAAGTATGGGCTCGGCACTGTTTGTTTTAATACCGTTGGCAATAGGTAAAAATGAAAACGAACGAGATGCTATAGAGCGCGTAATTCAAGGCATTGCTGCCGGAGTTGGATTTTTGGGAGGTGGAGAAATCCTGCGGGAATGTCAGCAGGAAGTAGGCAAACCAGAAGTTCACGGGCTTACCTCTGCCGCCGCTATTTGGGTATCAGCAGCCTTAGGAACGGCGGCAGGATGCGGGTTGTGGCAACTTTCATTAATTGGCGCTTTCATGTCGCTGTTTGTTTTGAGAGTAATTAAAGAGTTGGAGCGTCGGAGTCGTCGGAAATAGTTTCAGTTAAAATCGCGTGGCAATCGGACTCTTTGGCAGCAGTTGAAACTGACAGATATAGCCTTTCTCAGAAAGATCAGGTACGCGAACGGCATAGGGCATAGGGCATAGGGCATAGGGCATAGGGCATAGGGCATAGGGCATAGGGCATAGGGCATAAGGCATAGAGCATACCTCACAACGCTTGAGAACCGCTATAAGAATTAGCAGAAACCTAATTTATAATATTATTTGGTTTTTGGGCAGAATCAATGTCTATCCAGCCCAAAAACTGAATAAACAGGATTAGTTTTTATCATAAATGTTGGACAATTTTATCGATTCCAAAGACTCTTGCCGCACGCGACCCGCCATCGCAGCTAGCTGCAAACTCATAAAAGCATTCAAATCTTCCAAATCACATTTGGCTGAGGAAAAACTCTGCTGCATTTCATTTTCTGCTTCCAAACTCAGATATCCAGCGGCAATAGCTTGTTGTACAACTTCACGAATCAGCATGATCAAAATGTTCCTTACTAAAATTCCAGGTGTCAAAAGCTAAATAATTACTAACAGGAAGTTTCCGAGGCTGTCTCGCCAAACATTTCAAATTGTTTGAGCTCGCGAGACTCTTGTTTTACCAAGCCCGACATGGCTGCTAGTTGCAAATTCATAAAAGCATTTAAGTCTTCCAAGTCATACTTGGTGGTAGTTAACATCCGCCGCAGTTGATTTTCGGCTTCAAGAGTTAAATAACCTAGGCTCAGAGCTTGTTGAGCGAGATCGCGAATCAGTACCATAACACTTCCCAGTTTTATTTGTTGAATAGCCTCAGTATCAACGGTTTTCACTGACTCCGCAGTGACGGCTATTGCTCAATTTGTGTGACATTTTTAATGGCCGGCCGTGACAGCCGGACTCCCAAACTGTGACTAAGTGTTTGTACGGGTGTGACGGAGATCACGCGGGGGAGTGGAAGAGGGGGAAATGGGGAGTGGAAGAGGGGGAAATGGGGAGTGCGGGAGATGGAAAAATATTCCCTCTTCCGTCTTCCCTCTTCCTTCTTCCTTCTACCTTCAGAAGCCTTCTACCTTCAGAAGACGCTCACCGTCTATAATCATCAAGTTAAATATTTACGGCAAGACCTATGGAAGCAGCACATAAAGATTTGTTACAACAAATAGCCAGATTATCGGAAACTTATGGTAATTTAGCCGATCGACTATCCCAAGCAGCCAAACAACTGCAAGACTCCGGCCTTCCTCTCTCCGACAGCTTACTGCAAGAAGTCGCCACCTACAGCCGAAACTTTGCAGAAGTCCAAAAACAAGCTCTCCAACTCAATAAATCTGCCCTCACCCCAGGGGAAATTACTTCCCTCAAAGACATTCAAAACTTAGTCGAGAGTGCCGCAGCTTCCGTAGGTAAAGCAGAAATTCGCGACGCGGCTTTGAAAGTGCTCGATCGAGTATTGGCGATCGCCCACCGTGAACAAAACGACTTCGCGCCCTTACAATCAGTTCATGGCAAAGCCCGCGAACTGCACCGCGCCATCTCGGAATCAGCCCCAACTCAACTGCATTCCGACGCAGAATCCTTAATCAGCGGCAAACACCCAGTTGCAGCAGTGCTCGCACTGGTGGAACAGCAAGACAAACTAGATGATGAACAATGGGTTATCCTCGAAGAAACAGTCAGCGCCGCTTTTGGCAAACAAATAGCCGTCGCCATTTCCAGAGGCAAATTAACCATTACTGAGATGGTAAAAGCAGCACCGGCTAAAGTCGAACCCGCATTTAAAACAGCGCCCGAACCCAAAATCAGCGCCGAACCCTTGCCTGAAGTGATTATCATCCCGTCGGGAAATGTCGCGCCGAAACAAGTTACAGTTGCACCACAAATCCAAATTTTGGAATCCCCCGCCGCGACGGCCCCCATGCACGAGGTGATTATTGTTCCTAGCGTGGAAGTACCTAAATCCCTGCAAACAACCGGCTCCGGCAACATTGTCTTTGGGGCACCTCGCGACATTCAACAAGCGCCTGTAGAGGGCGGTTTGGGATTGAAAGTGTTGGCGCATATTCAAGGAATTGGCGATCGAACTTTCGGTGCTCAAGAATACGCCGGCACTAAAGCTCAAGGGCGGCGCGTCGAAGGATTTCTGATTAATATCGAGCCACCAATTGCCGGCTTAACAGTCGAGTACATGGCTCACGTCGAAGGTGTTGGCGATACTCCTTGGATTAGCGAAGGGGAATTAGCGGGTTTTCGGGGTCAAGCGAAACGAATTGAAGGATTTGCCGTGCGGTTGAGCGGGCCGCAAGCTGATAAGTATGACGTATTTTATAGCGCTCACATTCAGAATATCGGCGACACCGATGTGTCCTCCAACGGCGATTATTGCGGCACTCGCGGCAAAGGTTTGAGAATTGAGGGCATCAAAGTTTGGATCGCGCCGTCTGCGAGTTCTCAAGTTGCGGCGCCTGTGGGTTTAAAAGTGTTGGCGCATATTCAAGGAATTGGCGATCGCACTTTTAGCGATAAAGAATACGCCGGTACAAAAGCTCAAGGCCGCCGCGTCGAAGGATTTCAAATTAAAATAGATCCTCCGACTGCCGGTTTAAATTTGCAGTACATGGCTCACGTTGAAGGAGTTGGCGATACTCCTTGGATCTCGGAAGGGGATATCGCCGGTTTCCGGGGTAAAGCTAAGCGAATTGAAGGATTTGCTGCGCGGCTGACTGGCCCACAAGCTGATAAGTACGATGTATCTTACACCGCTCATATTCAAAATGTGGGCGATACTCCTGTTACTTCTAACGGTCAATATTGCGGCACTCGCGGCAAAGGTTTGAGGGTTGAAGGGATGACGGTTTGGGTTGAGCCGAAAGCGTAAAAACTTAGGTTTATTGTTATCCAAGAAATTTGAGAAACCAGGTTTATTCCTGAATTTTTGGTACTAACCGAACTTTGTCGCAGAAACCCGGTTTTTGGCCACCCAACGACTCTGAGAAACCGGGTTTCTTCCTATATTGTTGGTACTCCACCGAATTTGTTGGAGAAACCCGGTTTCTGGGCACCCACGACTCTGAGAAACCGGGTTTCTTCCTATATTGTTGTTACTCCACCAAATTTGTCGTAGAAACCCGGTTTCTGGGCACCCAACGAATTTCAGAAGCCTGGTTTAGCAGGCAGTTAATAACGTCGCAAAATTTACCCTCGGCTGCGGAAAACACCGACATCGAATCGATCGACAATAAATCGCAAATAATAGGACTCGACTTGTGAAATCGATATTTTTACTGTGGCTGCATCCTATGTAATTATACGGTTGCGAAACGGTAGACGCTAGGCATAGAATGTATTTGTAGGTTGAATATGTGTGAGTTGACAGGAGGGTAAAATTTGAGTTAGCCTCGGTTGGTAGAATAAAAATTTATTTACAGTAAAAAACACAACATTCAGATGCTGGCGATCGCGCTTTTGCCTGAATGGTTAATTAAAAGAAGTCTTAAAAATTCCGTTACACTTGTTCCTAAGTTTTTAGTTCAATACTCGCAGGTAAGTATGTCTTTGCCAGCAGCCGACCGTCCCCAATCTGTAGCAACTGATAGCGAATGTTCCTATCAACTTTCACCGATCCAGCAGGGGATGTTGTTCGAGGGCCTTTCGGGTCAACAGTCAGGGGTAGATATCGAACAGGTACTGTGCAGCCTGGGCGAAGAATTGAATGTTTCAGCTTTTGTCGATGCTTGGCGCCAAAGTGTCGATCGATATCCAGTTTTGAGAACGAGTTTTAGTTGGTTGGATCGAGAGGTGCCGGTGCAAACTGTACACCAACAAGTCGAAGTGCCAATTGTTGACGAAGACTGGCGCAGTTTGTCGGAGGACGATCGCGCCCGCCAACTCGCAACCTTTTTGCAAGCCGATCGCCTGCAAGGATTTGACCTAACTCAACCGCCGCTGATGCGTTTGGCTTTGTTCCGAGTTGCGGAAACTCAATACAAACTCATCTGGACTTATCACCATATTTTGCTTGACAATACCTCGGCAATAACTGTTTTGCAAGCAGTTTTTACCTTGTACGAAGCCCTGACTGGTGATCGACAATTAGAATTAACAGCGCCAAATGGCGATCGAGCTCGCAGCGATCGGATGCAGCCAGATATCTCGAAAACAGAAGAATTTTGGAGGCAATACTTAAGCGGTTTTTGCGATCGTACCCCTTTGGTTGGCGGTGTTTCCCCGGTAGGGAAGATAGCAAACCCGCAAGAAAATTTACCCTCACCAGAAATCAGGCTTTCTAGCAGTGTTACCGCAGCTTTAAACTCTCTAATTCAAAAACAACAATTAACCCTGAATACCCTGCTGCAAGGAGTCTGGGCTTTACTCTTGAGCCGCTGTTCCGGTTCGGAAGATGTAGTATTTGGATCTATTTGCAACAGTCGATCGCCAAATATAGAAAAAATAGAACCAGCAGTAGGGTTGTTCATCAATACTTTGCCGCTGAGAGTAATTGTCACTCCAGAAATGCCAGCGATCGATTGGCTGAAACAACTGCAAAATCAATGGAATGCGGTGCAAGAATACAGTAACGTACCGCTGGCAAAAACTCAAGAATGGAGCGAAATCTCCCGCAGCAGCGCTTTATTTGAAAGCTTGCTAGTAGTTGAAAAATGCCAGTTCAATTCTGCCTTGCAATCTCTAGGCGGTAACTGGAACAACCGAGAATTTCAGGTTTTAGAACAGACGAGTTTTCCCCTAACAGTTTATGGCTACGGGGGAGATGAATTGCTGCTGAAAATTGCGGGCGATCGCCAGCGGTTCGATCCGATCGCCCTGACTCGAATGTTGGGACACCTGCAAACTTTGCTCGAAAGTATAGCAGCGAATCCCCAGCAGAAAATCAGCAAATTGTCAATGCTGACAGCAGCCGAAATTGCTCAATTGCAGGCCTGGAATCAAACTGAGGCAAATTATCCCGACGACAAATGCGTTCACCAATTATTTGAAGCGCAAGTTGAGCGATCGCCCGATGCCATTGCCGCCGTTTTTCCCCACAATTCCCAACAGCAGCTTACCTATCGCGAACTCAATTCGCGATCGAATCAACTAGCCCATTACTTGCAGGAATTAGGAGTCGGGCCCGATGTTTTAGTCGCGATTTGCATGGAACGTTCCTTAGAAATTGCGATCGCCGTTTTAGGCATTCTCAAAACAGGCGCAGCTTACGTGCCGATCGATCCAGCCTATCCCAAAGAAAGGCTGACTTTCATGTTAGCCGACACCAAAACTCCCGTTATACTCACACAATCTCACTTAGTTTCGGGCTTGCCGGAACATCAAGCGCGAACCGTTTGTTTGGACGCAAACTGGCAAGAAATCGCCAATTATAGCACCGAAAACCCCGCCAGCACCGTATCTCCTGAAAACCTAACTTATACAATATATACATCAGGTTCCACAGGCAAACCCAAAGGAGTTCTCCTCCCGCACCGCGCCCTAGTCAACCTAATTGCGTGGCAACTGCAAAACTCCACCTTGGAAGACGCAGCCAAAACCCTGCAATTTGCCTCCCTCAGCTTCGATGTCTCATTTCAAGAAATGTTTTGTACTTGGTGTGCGGGCGGCACCCTCGTTTTCATCACCGAAGAAATGCGGCGAGATCCACGGAGTTTGTTGCAGCTAATCGACACAGAAAAGATTCAAAGACTATTTCTCCCTTTCATCGCCCTGCAACACTTAGCCGAAGCCGCCGATAGCTATCAGCTAGTACCCAAATCGCTGCGCGAAGTAGTCACCGCCGGCGAACAGTTGCAAGTCAACCGTTACATAGTCAGTTTCTTTCAGCAGCTAGAAAATTGCACCCTGCACAATCAATACGGCCCCTCGGAGAGCCACGTTGTCACAGCTTATACCCTCAGCGGCCCGCCGGAAAATTGGCCCGCACTGCCTCCGATCGGCCGCCCTGTTGCCAATACGGAAATATATTTGTTACACATGAATGGTGAGCCTGTGCCGATCGGCGTTCCTGGAGAATTGCACATTGGAGGTATCTGTTTGGCGCGCGGCTACCTCAACCGCCCGGACTTGACTGCTGAAAGATTTATTCCCAATCCCTTAAACGATTTTAGATTGCCAATTTTAGATTTTAGATTGGAGGAAGATGCACAGAAACCAGAGATTGCTGAAAGCCAAGAAGTATCTAATTCTGCCCGATCGCATCTCCTTTATAAAACAGGAGATTTAGCTCGCTACCAGCCCGACGGTAATATCGAGTACATCGGACGTATTGACGGTCAAGTCAAAATTCGCGGCTTCCGCATAGAGTTGGGAGAAATCGAAACTGCACTAGCAAAACATCGGGCCGTCAAACAAGCTGTAGTGCTAGCGCGGGAAGATACACCGGGAGACAAACGATTGGTTGCTTATTTAGCAGTCAATCCAGAAGAGCAACTAACAATTGCCGACCTCCGCGTCCAATTGCAATCGCAACTCCCCGATTACATGGTGCCTGCGCTGTTTGTGACTGTGGAGGCGATGCCGAAGACTCCCAGCGGCAAAATTGACCGCCGCGCCCTACCAGCACCTGACTCGCAGCGACAAGAACTGTCGCAGGGTTACGCGGCACCGCAGAGCGAGTTGGAGAAAGTGCTAGCGGGCATTTGGTCTAAGTTGCTGAAGCTCGATCGCGTGGGGATTCATGACAATTTCTTCGAGATTGGAGGCAATTCTCTGATGACTCTGCAAATTGCGGTGCAAGTGCGGGATCTACTACAAAAAGACTTGCCAGTTGTGAAATTGTTCCAGCATCCGACGATCGCCCAATTGGCCAATTATTTAAACCAAGGAGAAAGTACGAAGCAGTCTAGTAACAAATTTCAAGATAGGGCCGATCGACAAAAAGCTGCTTTTGGTCGCTCGAAGCAATCTACTAAAAGAGGCTAAATCGAAGGAAGAAGGAATAAGGAAGAAGGAAGAAGGAAGAAGGAAGAAGGAAGAAGGAAGAAGGAGGAAGAAGGAAAATTTATACAGTAAGTTGTTGATTTATTTTTGTTTGACGTTCGATTAAATTGATTTTACTTAACTTAAATTTATGAATGATTCAATCGATTCCGAAGAAAATCAAGAACTTGACGGCATTGCCATTATCGGCATGGCCGGCCGCTTTCCCGGTGCTGCAAGTGTCACTGAACTGTGGCAGAATTTGTGCGGGGGAGTCGAGTCTACAACGTTTTTCAGCGATGCGGAACTAGACCCCAGTGTTGATCCGGCCCTCCAACAAGCTCCAAATTACGTCAAAGCTAGAGGAATTATTGACGGGGCCGATCGCTTTGATGCTGCATTTTTCGGTGTCAGTCCCCGCGAAGCCGAAATTACCGACCCGCAGCAACGGGTTTTTTTAGAAATAGCTTGGGCCGCCCTCGAAAATGCAGGCTGCGATCCCAATACTTTTAACGGTTCGATCGGAGTTTATGCCGGCACTGGCAACAATACTTATTTTCCCAACAACATCGCCGGGCGATCGGACATAATTTCCCGCGCCGGCGAGTTTCAGGTGATGGTAGGGAACGAAAAAGACTACATCGCTACCCGCACTTCTTACAAACTGAATCTCAAGGGGCCGAGCGTCAGCGTTCATACCGCTTGCTCTACATCATTAGTTGCAATTTGTCAAGCTTTTTATGCTTTGATGAGCTATCAATGCGATTTAGCTCTCGCCGGCGGGATTTCGATTACGGCTCCCCAAAATAGCGGTTATTTGTATCAAGAAGGGGGGATGTTTTCTAGCGACGGACATTGCAAACCTTTTGATGCCCAAGCTGAAGGCACTGTGTTCGGCAACGCTGCTGGGGCTGTGGTACTCAAGCGTTTGGAAGAGGCGATCGCCGACAGAGATACAATTTATGCGGTAATTCGTGGCGTCGGTTTAAATAACGACGGGGCGGCAAAAGTCAGTTTTGCAGCGCCCAGCGTGGATGGACAAGCAGAGGCGATCGCGATGGCGCAGGCGATGGCAGGTGTAGATCCAGAAACCATATCCTACGTCGAAACCCACGGCACCGCAACTCCCCTCGGCGATCCGATCGAAATTGCAGCCTTGACACAAGCCTTTGCTCTCAAAACCACAGCTAAACAATTTTGCGCGATCGGCTCCATCAAAAGCAACTTCGGACACACGATCGCCGCCGCCGGAGTCACGGGGCTAATTAAAACAGCTTTAGCCCTCAAACACCAACAAATACCCGCCACTCTCCACTACGAAACACCGAATCCGGCGATCGACTTTGCCAACAGCCCCTTCTACGTCAACGCCGAACTTGCGGAATGGAAAGCCGGGAAAACGCCCAGAAGAGCGGGAGTAAGTTCCTTTGGAGTCGGCGGTACCAACGCTCACGTTGTGCTCGAAGAAGCGCCGGCACTCACACCGTCAAGCCCTTCTCGCCCCAGACAGTTGCTGCTGCTATCGGCAAAAACAGCATCTGCTTTGGACGCGGCTACTGCAAACTTGCGATCGCACTTCGCCGAAAACCCAGAAATCGATCTCGCCGATGCTGCTTACACCTTGCAAACCGGGCGGCAAGCCTTTAATTACCGCCGTTTCGCCGTTTGCAGCGATCGCTCCGATGCCCTAGAGTTACTCGCATCCCTGCCACCGCTACGCACTGCCACCCGCTGCACCGAATCGAGAAATCCGGCGGTAATCTTCATGTTTCCGGGACAAGGGGCGCAATACGTCAATATGGGCTTGAATTTGTACGAATCTGAGCCTTTATTCCGCTCCACGGTCGATCGCTGCGCCGAAATTTTGCAGCCGCACCTAGGCCTAGATTTGCGCCAAGTGCTATATCCCGGTAGCGATGAAACCGCAGCCGCCGAGTCTCTCCGCCAAACCTTTTTGACTCAGCCTGCAATATTTACCGTAGAGTACGCGCTGGCCCAACTGTGGCAGAGTTGGGGCGTAATTCCCCAAGGTGCGATCGGGCACAGCATTGGCGAATTTGTCGCGGCAACTATCGCCGGCGTGTTTTCCCTGGAAGATGCGCTGATGCTGGTGGCTGCTAGAGGGCGCTTGATGCAAGATTTACCGGGGGGATCAATGCTGTCGGTACGGTTGCCGGCGGCGCAAGTCGAAGGGCGCTTGAGTGGGGATTTGGCTGTGGCGGCGGTGAATGCGCCGGATTTGTGCGTGGTTTCTGGGCCCACAGATGCGATCGCACTTTTTGAACAGCAATTAACCAGCGAAAAGATTGTCTGCAAACACTTGCACACTTCCCACGCTTTCCATTCGCCGATGGTAGATTCGATCGTCGAACCTTTCGCTGAATATGTCAAAAAAGTGCAATTGTCAGCGCCAACTATCCCCTTTGTTTCGACTGTAACTGCTAGTTGGATCACCGCAGAACAAGCAACAGATCCGATGTATTGGGCGCGGCATTTGCGGGCGACAGTGCGTTTTGCTGATGGCATTAAAGAGCTGTGGCAAGATCCGAATCGCGTGCTTTTGGAAGTCGGGCCGAGAACAACGGCTGCTACTTTGGCTCGCAAACAATCCAAAGATTTGAAAAAACAAGTCGCTATTTCTTCTTTAACCGATAATCCAGATAACAACGCTGAATGGACTGCTTTGTTGAGTGCCGCCGGACAGCTTTGGCTTTGCGGAGTGTCGATCGACTGGCAGAGTTTTTATCAGGAGGAAACGCGCGATCGCATTCCCTTACCAACTTACCCGTTTGAAAGCAAACGCTTCTGGATCGAACCCATGCGGAGAGAGGGGGAGATGGGGAGAGTGGGAGATGGGGAGAATTCCCAACGCCCAATGCCCGATGCCCAATCCCCAATGCCCGATGCCCAATCCCCAATGCCCGATGCCCAACTAACAACTATCAACTCATTACCAATGTCAAATTTACAAGTCGCAACCCAACAACTAGCTCGCAAAGAAAGACTCATTCCCCAAATCAAAAATATCTTAGAAGAAACTTCTGGTGAAGATTTAGGCAGCGTCAGCGACGATATGACCTTTTTAGAAATGGGTTTAGATTCTCTATCTTTGACTCAAGTAGCGCTGAACCTGCAAAAAGAATTTAAGGTTAAAATTACCTTCCGCCAGCTACTAGAAACTTTCCCCAGTCTCGAAACTTTATCTGAATTTATCGACGGATCTTTGCCGCCGGAAGTTTTGCCCGCAGCAATTCCCGCAGCAATTCCCGCAGCAATTCCCGCAGCAATTGCCGTACCAATTCCCGCAGCAATTCCCGCACCAATTGCCACACCAATTGCAGCCAGCGCCCCGGTAAATCTGCCAGCCCCGCAACCTCAAATCTTGCAACCCGTACCATCTAGCAACCTCGAATACTTGATCGGCCAGCAGTTGCAGATTATGTCGCGACACCTAGAATTGTTAGGTGGCGGTGTTCCCGCACAGCCTGCACCGACAGCCCCAACTCAAATGGTGCAGCCCCCCGCACCGGTGCAACATATCCCGCAATCGAGCAATAACAGCAGCACGATCGCCCCAACCGCCCAACCCGCACCATCCGCCGAGCCCACCGCCGAGCCCAAAAAAGTATTCGGCGCAGCCGCCCGCATCGATACATCCGATCGCGGTGCCCTAACTCCCTCGCAAACTGCATATTTAGAAACATTTGTCAAGCGGTATACGGCGCGAACCCAAAAATCGAAACAGTACACTCAGACTCACCGCCACCACCTCGCAGATCCGCGCGTAGTTTCCGGCTTTAACCGGACGATGAAAGAGTTGGTTTATCCGATCGTGGTGGGACGATCGTCCGGTTCCAAACTTTGGGATGAAGACGGTAACGAGTATGTCGATTTAACCAACGGTTTCGGGTCGAACTTTTTCGGATATTCAGCGCCATTTGTTACAGAAGCGATCGCCGCCCAAATGCAGCGCGGATTTGAAATCGGGCCGCAAACACCGCTAGCGGGGGAAGTCGCCGAACTCGTGTGCGAAATGACCAAGCACGATCGCGTGGCATTCTGCAATACCGGTTCTGAGGCAGTTTTGGGTGCAATGCGACTCGCCCGCACCGTCACCGGCAACAGTACAATCGCCATGTTTACTGGCGACTATCACGGGATTTTCGACGAAGTAATCGTGCGCGGAACTAAGAAATTGCGATCGCTCCCAGCAGCACCGGGAATTCCCCAATCCGCCGTTGACAATACCCTGATCCTCGACTATGGCGAACCCGAATCCCTAGAACTTCTCAGAGCGCGGGCGGGCGATTTGGCAGCCATCATGGTAGAACCGGTACAAAGCCGCCGCCCCGACTGGCAACCGCGAGAATTCCTCCACGAAGTGCGCCGGATTTGCGATCGAGCCGGTTGCGCCTTCATCATGGACGAAGTGATTACCGGATTCCGAGTAGCACCGGGCGGCGCTCAAGAATATTTCGGCGTACAAGCCGATATCGGTACCTATGGCAAAGTTGTCGGCGGCGGAATGTCGATCGGGGTAATTGCGGGCAAGTCTGCCTGGATGGACGCTTTTGACGGCGGATTTTGGCAATTCGGAGATGACTCGTTCCCCGAAGTTGGCGTTACCTATTTTGCAGGAACTTTTGTCCGCCATCCGCTGACTTTAGCAGCCGCCAAAGCATCCCTCGAATATTTGAAACGGGGCGGGCCTTCATTGCAGCGCGATCTCAATGCCAAAACTGACCAATTAGTTGCAGAATTGAGCGCCATGTTCGATCGCGAGCAAACACCTTTCACGGTTAAAAACTTTGGTTCCCTGTTCAAAATCTCCTACCCGCAAGATTTTTCTCATGGAGAATTGCTCTTCTACTCGCTGCGGGAAAAAGGCATTCACATTTGGGATCACCGCCCGTGTTTCCTGACGCTAGCCCATTCCGACGCAGATATTGCTTTTATCAAGGAAGCATTTAAAAACAGTATTGCCGAATTGCAGTCAGCCGGATTTTTAGCCGGTGGATCTGAGGAAGCTGTGAGGGCGATCGAATTCCACAATCACAGTAATATTAATGGAGGAAAGTCCTCAACTGCTTTCGCCCAAAATGCTCCCGTACCCGGTGCAAAATTAGGGCGAGATCCTAACGGTAATCCCGCTTGGTACGTAGCCGATCCAGAGCGCCCAGGCAAACATTTACAAGTAGGAGATAATTTATCCAATTGATTGTTAAAGTTGGCAATTAAATCCGGCAGGGGCGGGTTCACCAACAATAATTGCCTGAAATCGATCGTCTAAAAAACCCGCCCCCACCAAACGATAAATCTCAATCTACCTGTAAATAATTTTCACATCGGCAATGAATTTCAACTAAACAACACAGGAAAAACCCAAATGCTCCAAACAGCAAAAACTCTTCAAATAGACCGCCGCACAGGCCTGACTCACCAGGAATTTGTCAGCGAGTACCGCAATCCCGGCAAACCAGTTATTTTCACCGATTTATCAAAAAATTGGCCCGCAGCAGCGAAATTTACCCCAGAGTATTTTGAAGACAATTTTGGCGATCGCGAAATAGAAATAGGTGGCAAGATTTACACCCTCACAAAATTGTTCGACTTGCTGAAAAATTCCACCAAAGAAAATCCGGCTCCCTATCCTTTTAAACTCAATGTCCGCAAAGATTTTGCCGATTTAGAGCCTGATGTCTCTCCCCGACCGAGCATTGCCAAACCCGATCGCACCCACAGCAGCTTAATCCCGAAAAAGCTGCTCGATAATTTGTACGACTTAGAAATCTTCTTTGGCGGCCCAGGAGGAGAATTTCCTTATTTGCATTACGATTTTCTAGGGCTTTACGCCTATATCAATCAGATTTACGGAGAAAAAGAATTTACCATTTTTACGCCGGAACAGCAAAAGTATCTCTATCCGCGCCAGAATTCTCCTTGGGTGTCTGAGATTGAAAACCATCACAATCCTGACTTAAAAAAATATCCGCTTTTTGCTGAAGCTACGCCCACAAAAATTACCATCTCAGCCGGTGAAACGCTGTTTATTCCCTGTGGCTGGTATCACACGGCAAGGTCGCTGACTTTAACAATTTCCGTAGCATTTGACCAGCTTTGCGAATCAAATTGGGATTTTTTTACGAACGAATGCTGCATTCCTAGAGGTCAAAATTCCTTCAAAGCCAAAATGATTAAAGCCTATCTAAAAAGTGCAGGTGCCGTGCTTAGTGCTCGCGAAAAATTGATGGGGACAGATTAATAAATTCGATTGTAGCTTGCTTCTGCGTAGCAGTACAAAGCGAACCCAACATAACTTCTGATTGAACCACAGAGGGCGCAGAGCAAGCAGAGAAAAAGGAGAGAAATTCATCGTTCCAATGCTTATCGGATTTGATACCCCTATGATTCTCTCTCTCTGCTTACCTCCTCTCTCTGCGCCCTCTGCGCCCTCTGCGGTTAAAAAACATTATCTAGATCAGTTATTCTACTGTTAATTAATATCCCATGAAAACAACCGCAGATATACCATCAAAACTAACTGCTGTAGACTTCGATCCCTTCGCAGGGGGAGAACTTTTTGCTTGCGTACCCCCCACGGAAGCGCAGAAAGAAATCTGGATTGCCGTGCAAATGGGAAATGAGGCAAATTGTGCTTACAACGAATCGATGTGTTTGCGATTGCAAGGAAATCTCGATCTTGAATCTCTGCGATTTTCCATTCAGGAATTAGTGCAGCGACACGATGCGCTGCGGGCAACATTTAGCCCCGACGGATCGACTCTTTGCGTTGCTGCGTCGATCGCCCTCGATATTCCAACGATTGACTTGTCAATTTTGGACGATCGCGATCGCGAATCGAAATTAGCTTATTTGCGCCGCCAAGAAGTCGATCGCCCATTCAACCTAGTCAGCGGGCCGCTGTTTCGCAGTCAAATTATTAAGCTGCAAGAACAGGAACACATCGTTATTATCACCGGTCACCACATTATTTGCGATGGCTGGTCTTGGGGCATCTTATTTCCCGATTTGGGAGCAATTTACTCTGCCAAAAAGCAAGGATTAGCCGCCAATCTTCCCCAACCAGAAAGTTTTACAGAATACGCAATTTTACAAGAAGCACAGTCAACAAGCACCGAAGTTATTGACGCAGAAGACTATTGGTTAAAGCTTTTTTCCGACACAACTCCGGTGGTGGATTTGCCGACAGACAGACCGCGGCCTGCTTTGAGAACTTACAATGGTTCGCGGGAAGATTGGGAACTAAATCCCGATCTAGTTGCTAACCTCAAACGCCTGGGAAAAAAAGCAGGTTGCAGTTTTTTTACAACTCTCTTTGCTGGATTTGAAGCATTTATGTACCGCTTGTGCGGGCAAGAGGATTTGGTTGTGGGAATGCTGGCGGCGGGACAGCTTGTTGGAGGAAAAGACAAGCTTGCCGGACACTGCGTGAGCTTGTTGCCGCTGCGCACCCGCATTGACGGGGAACAGTCTTTTATCGATTATTTGCGATCGCGCCGCACGGGAGTTTTAGATGCACTCGATCGCCAGCAGATTACATTCGGTACTCTGATGAAAAAACTAGCATTGCCGCGGGATTTCAGCCGCATTCCGCTAGTGCCTGTAACTTTTAATCTGGACGTACAGCTTACGGAAGAACAGCTTAATTTTCCAGGTTTTAAAGCTGAAGCTTTCTCGAATCCCAGAACTTATGAAAACTTTGAATGGGCGGTGAATGCCAGCGAAACAAAAAGCAAACTCGTGCTGGAGTGCCAGTACAATACAAACATATTTGATGCTGCGACAATCTGCCGCCGCATGGCTGAATTTGAGGTGCTGTTAGAAGCGATCGCAGCCAATCCAAAGCAGAAGATTTCAGAATTGCCCCTGCTGACAGAAATAGAGCGACACCAGCTCCACGTCGAGTGGAATAACACTTGGGCTGAGTATCCCCAGGATAAGTGCATTCATCAGTTGTTTGAGGCGCAAGTTGAGCGATCGCCTGATGCTATTGCGGTAGTTTTTGAAGAGGAAAAACTCACCTATCGAGAATTAAATGCAAGAGCCAACCAGTTGGCGCACTATCTGCGATCGTTGGGAGTGGGGCCAGAAGTGCTTGTGGGGATTTGCGTCGAGCGATCGCTCTTAATGGCGATCGGTCTGTTGGGTGTCCTCAAAGCCGGTGGTGCTTATGTTCCAATAGACCCTGCTTATCCTAGAGAACGTATTACCTACGTGCTGCAAGATGCTGGCGCACTCGTCTTGCTGACTCAAAAATCTTTACTTGAAAATTGGCCCGAAAGCGGGGCGCGTCTAGTGTGCGTGGATGCAAATTGGAATGAAATTGCCCAACAGAGTCAAGACAACCCTAACAGTTTAGTAAAACCGGATAATCTCGCCTATGTAATTTACACTTCCGGCTCCACTGGCAAGCCGAAAGGCGTGCAAATTCCTCACAGCGCTGTCGGAAATTTTCTCACCTCCATGTCGGGCACTCCGGGTTTAGAAGCGTCAGATATTCTTCTAGCCGTCACCACTGTATCTTTTGACATTGCGGCTTTAGAAATCTTTCTGCCGCTGACGTTAGGGGCTAGCAGTGTTCTAGTCAGTCGAGAAGTGGCTTCAGATGGTAGACAGCTTAGTGCTATTCTCGCTCGAACGGGCGCTACAGTTATGCAAGCAACACCCGCTACTTGGCGAATGCTTTTAGAATCGGGGTGGATTGGCAGTTCTAATTTAAAAATCCTCTGCGGTGGTGAAGCTCTACCTCGCGAACTAGCGAATCAATTACTCTCTCGTTGCGCCTCACTGTGGAATATGTATGGCCCCACAGAGACGACTATATGGTCGGCTGTTTCTCAGGTGACGGCGGGAGATGAGCCAGTGCGAATTGGGAGGGCAATCGCCAATACGCAATTCTATATCTGCGACTCTCATTTGCAGCCAGTTCCGGTAGGAGTCAGGGGGGAGTTGCTTATTGGTGGCGTCGGCTTGGCGCGGGGATATCTCAACCGACTTTCTTTGACTGAAGATAAATTTATTCCTAATCCTTTCAGCGATAAACCAGACGCGCGTCTCTACAAAACAGGGGATTTGGCCCGCTACCTGACCGACGGCAACATCGAATATTTCGGTCGCATGGATAACCAGGTAAAAATACGCGGCTTCCGCATCGAACTGGGGGAAATTGAAACCCTACTGAGCCAGCATCCCGATGTAAGAGAGACTGCGGTCATCGCCAGAGAGAACGTTGCTCTTGACAAACAATTGGTAGCTTATGTTGTCTGCCATCAGCAACCCGCACCCGCAATCAGTGACCTGCGCCGCTTCCTGAAAAAAAAACTGCCCGAATATATGGTGCCGGGTGCTTTTGTCGTGCTGGAGGCACTGCCGCTGACACCCAACGGTAAAGTTGACCGCCGCGCTTTGGCAACTCAAAAGTGGCAATCTGCCAGCGTTGCACCCGATGAAACAATTTCTGTTACCCCCCGCGACAAGTTAGAACTCCAAGTGACCAAAATTTGGGAACAAGTTTTAGGCATCAATTCAGTTGGCATCAGGGACAATTTCTTCGAGGTGGGAGGACATTCGCTGCTAGCAGCGCGCTTGTTAGCTGAAATTGAAAAAGTCTTCGGCAAAAATCTGCCACTGTCTGCTATGTTTCAATCGCCAACAGTTGAGCAATTGGCTAACATTCTCCGCGAACCGAATTGGTCGTCACCGTCACCGTCAATGGTAGTGATTCAACCGGGAACAGGAAGTTACAAACCCCCTCTGTTCTGCATTCACGCGCTCGGCAGGGGATTGGAATTTTACCGTCCTTTGCTGAATCATTTGGATCGATCGCAAGCTGTTCTGGGACTGTCTACCCAGATTATGGATGAAAAACTGGCTCCCCCCAATCGAGTTGAGGAATTGGCAGCTTATTACATCAAAGAAATGCAAGTTTTCCAGCCATACGGGCCTTATTTTCTGTTAGGAGTATCTTTTGGCGGGACGGTAGCTTTTGAGATGGCTCGGCAACTCAATGCGAAAGGTGAGAAGGTAGCTTTGCTGGGATTTTTGGATACTTACGGCCCGGATGCTTTCAAACATTTGCCTGAAATAAAAAGCGGTCAACGCGTGATGAAAATGTTACGGCTCAAACCAGGTGTATTTCTGAATAAAGCGAAGAGCAATCTGATGGGAAAAATCGAGATGCTTACTTTTATTCAGTATAGAATTTTGTGTAAATTTTACCGATTAATCGGGCGTCCCTTGCCGATTTATTTGGAAAATTTCACTCATGAAGAACTCAATAATGAGGCATTGAGACACTATGTAGCGGGAGTTTACTCTGGTCGAGCGACTATCTTCAAAGCGGTTGAGAGTGCATCGGTGTTTGGTGCAGATCGCGAATTGGGTTGGGGCGAGGTAGTTGCTGGAGGAATAGAGATTAACGAGATCCCTAGCGACCATTTGGGGATGTTACAAGAGCCCCACGTTCGGATACTGGGGGAAAAATTGCAGGCCGCAGTCGATCGCGCTCAAGGTTAACATTGGACAATTGACAGTTGATAGTTCACAGCAAAAACTCCGATCTAATTTTCGTTGTGAATTATCAACTATCAAATCGTTTCTGGTTGCATCGGAATGATTTAACCACAGAGGGCGCAGAGAACACAGAGGAAGATTGGAGAGAGATGAATACAGGACTATGAAGCGTGGATTTTATATGACTCGATTTTACAATTCCGATGCTACCGGATTTGATATTAATTGTTTAAATCTCCATCCTAAAAACTCGCTGTCAACTGTCAACTGTCAACTGTTAACTGTTAACTGTTAACTGTTAACTGTTTAACCTTCCAAGGCGGCCAAAAGACACAGCAACAAAGCCTCCGTCCACTCAACTACAGCACCGTAAGTATCGCCCGTGTGGCCACCCAAACGGTGGTTAAACCAGGCTCCGACAAAAATTCCGATCGCACTTCCGCCCAAAGCCATCCCCACCGCCAACAGCCACCGATCGCCCGACAAGACAACTTGCAGTACGCTCAAACTCAGCAGCAACAGCACTCCTGGGATAAAATCAAACGGAGAATAAATCGATTCTTTATGAAAAGCTCCCTTACCCTCCGGGCGGAGATAGGGATAACGGGCGATCGCCACCAGTTGCCCCCATCTCCCCCAACCTGCCACACCCATCAAAGCCAGCCACCGATAGTTACTCAAGTCCGAGAGAGCGGCAGTTTTCAGCAGGATGATCGCGATCGCAGCCATCGCCCCAAAAGCCCCTGTAACGCTATCCCGCATCACTTCCAGCCGGCGCACCGGGTCGGGGACGGCCAGCCCGTCCGCCGCGTCCATTGCTCCATCTAGGTGCAGCCCGCCAGTGATGGCAATGCCCAAAACTACTACTAATGCCGATCGAGTCAGAGCAGGCATACCCAACAAATGCAACCCAAGATCTGCCAGTCCCAGCATCCCGCCAATCAAAAGCCCGATCGCCGGAGCCAAGCGAGCAATGCCCCGAAACTCCAAAGTCCAAGACACCGGCACCGGCAAACAAGTATAAAACGCGACTGCGGCTGCAATGGCAGCGCCTTGATTCCGGAAAAAGTCGATTGTAGAGCGAACCAATTTATCATCCACCATAAGATAGAAAATTTTTCATCTGATATGCAGTTGTCAATCCCTTAGCGTGTGCCAGAATTGGAGCTGTAACACCCTAGTTTTTTGGATCGGGCATTCCTCCTGTCCGAGATATTTTCCCCGGAAAACCTCTGCCGGCAGCGATCCCGAAGCTCCGTATCTAAAATGACTAAACTGAAGATCCGCGTTTCCCTTCCCAAGAATTCTAGCTAACTCCCTGATTTCCAAGACGGGAACATACTACAACAGAGGCTTTTAATCCATGAGTCACGACCAATTGAATAACAGGGTAGTTGCTCCTTGCATCATCGATACAGGCATTGTCGTCAACAAGCGCGATATCAAAAGATTGCTGTTTGATTTAGGACGTGTCCGCTACCTTCACATCCAAGATGGCAAGATTTACAGCGAAGGAGAAGGTTATGTGCTCGAAGTCTTCGCCAACCCCCACCGTTCTACCCTGATTGCCAACCATGCGCTTTATTTGAACGTGTATAGTTTTGATTACCTAGAACTGAAACAGTCCCCTGATGAGGGTGCTTATTTTGACCTGATTCAAGACGGAAGACAGTTGCGTTTAATTCCCCTCTCCAATCCTTTGCAAGAGCAAGTCGCCCGGAATTTGGATGCTGCGGCTTTGGATGCGGTTGTAGATCAGGTACTCTCAGGCAACTGGGATCTGCAATTAGATGAGGATGATTCTCCGTTTTAATCACCAGTCAGTCGATTTTAGATTTTAGATTTTAGATTTTAGATTTTAGATTTTAGATTCACTCTACAGATGAATCTGGGAGATTAAATTTTGGTCTAAAATTTTTGGGCATCTATGAGAGGAGTCCGGGCTGGTCTCGGTTTTTTGGGCCCCGTCATGGGTTTTTTGTCTCAATCTCAACAACAATAGATTAGATAACACGGACTGCCCAGTAGCGGTTAAGCATCGACGGAGACTAATGACTGAAGACAACGGGAGATTTTCTTTTAAGTGTGAGGCTAACTGTAGCCATACCCAAGCACGTGCAGGGGTTTTTAGCACTCCCCACGGTATTGTGGAAACGCCTAAATTTATGCCCGTGGGGACGCTGGCTAATGTCAAAACGTTGACCCCGGCACATCTAGAAGACGCGGGAGCTCAAATGGTTTTGGCGAATACTTATCACTTGCACTTGCAGCCGGGGGAACGAATTGTCGCGGGCGCGGGCGGATTGCACAAATTTATGGCTTGGCCTGGCCCGATTCTGACGGATTCGGGCGGCTTTCAGGTGTTTAGCTTGAGCCAAATGCGGACTATTTCGGAGAATGGGGTGACTTTTCGAGCCCCCCGCGATGGCCGTATCATTAATTTGACACCGGAAAAGTCGATCGAGATTCAGAACGAGTTGGGCGCTGACGTGATTATGGCCTTTGACGAGTGTCCGCCCTACCCCGCTACACGGGACGAGGTGGAGGCCGCGACAAATCGCACTTACCGCTGGCTGCAACGCTGTATGCAAGCTCACTCGCGCCCGGATCAAGCTTTGTTCGGCATCGTGCAGGGGGGCGTTTTCCCAGATTTGCGATCGCGCGCGGCAAACCAGTTGGTAGACTTAGATTTGCCCGGTTATGCGATCGGCGGGGTTAGCGTCGGAGAATCGGGGGATTTGATCGCAGAGATTGTCAGAGTTACTGCGCCCCTGTTGCCGGCAAATAAGCCCCGTTATTTGATGGGAATTGGCACCTATCGCGAAATGGCGCTGGCTGTGGCGAGTGGCGTAGATATGTTTGACTGCGTGATTCCGACTCGACTGGGGCGTCACGGGACGGCTTTTGTGCGCGGGGAACGCTGGAATTTGAAAAATGCTCGGTTTCGGGAGGATTTTGCTCCCCTGGATGAGTCTTGTCCTTGCTATACCTGCCAAAAATTCAGTCGGGCTTATTTGGCGCATTTGGCGCGGGCTAAGGAAGCACTCAGCTATACTTTGCTGGCGCTGCACAACGTCACGGAGTTGATTCGCTTTACTGGGAGGATGCGGGAGGCGATTTTGGCCGATCGATTTACCGAAGAGTTTGCCCACTGGCTGACACCGAGTGTCGATCGATAATGATTGCCTTGGGTGAAGATATGCGACAATTATGAAAATTCTGTTGGATAGGTAGGTTGATTCATGGAAGCTGCATTACTCTTAGCAAAACTGCCCGAAGCTTATTCGATTTTTGAGCCTTTGGTTAATGTTTTGCCGGTCATTCCCGTGTTTTTCTTGCTGCTGGCTTTTGTCTGGCAAGCGGCTGTCGGGTTCAGATAAGTTTCATTTCATTAAAAATCAGGGGCAATTCACCAATTGCCCCTGATTTTAGCTGTTAAGTTTTGTTTCGTTCTGCTTTATGGCTTCAGCTACCGATCGCACTTTTAAATGCCGGTCTTTCCGAAATCCGCTTGATGTAATCTACCACAGCCGGATAAGCACTGAGGTCAAGTTTTAGCATCATCGGAATGTAGGCCAACATTGAGCCGACAGCAGCGTCAGCGACACCGAATTCATCGCCCATTAAAAACTGCTGTTTCTCGAAGATGCGATTTAACGGTTCTAACATTTTCGGGGTTTCGCGTTCCCGGCTGGCTTCGACAAATATTCCCGGCCCCAGGGTGGCGTTAGCAAAGATCACCCACTGCACAACTTGAGCTTGCTGCTCCAAAGTTTCGGGCATTTTACCATATTTTTGAGCTAAATACAGCAAAATTGCGCCGGATTCCCAAAGTTTAAAATCTCCGTCCACAATTGCCGGTACTTTGCCGATCGGGTTAATTTCAAGAAACTCTGGCTGCAAGTGTTCCTCTGCTTGCATATCCAGCATGACAAATTCGTAGGGAACCGCTATTTCTTCGAGATACCACTTGACAATTGAGGCCCTGCTGCGAGCTCCGCCGTAAAGTTTGAGCACTTAATTTTTGTCCTTTAATGCAATATTTCTGTTATACCATTTTTTGGTCAGTTGACAGTTGTCAGTTGACAGTTGTTAGTTGACAGTTGTTAGTTGATAGTTGATAGTTGTTAGTTGTTAGTTGTTAGTTGTTAGTTGATAGTTGTTAGTCAGTATCTAATGACTACTGCCCACTGTCAACGGCCCACTGCCCACAGACAACTGTCAACTGACTAATGGCACTTCTGTCAAGTGCAGAAACAAGATTCTACTGCCAATAAAAATCAAAATTGCTCCGCCCAAAATTTCAATTTTATTAGCAAACAAATTGCCGCACTTGTGACCGACAAACACACCAGCAAAGGCTAAAAAGAAAGTAATAAATCCGATCGCAGTCACCGCCGGAGCAATAGAATCTTTCAGAACCGCAAATCCGATACCAACGGCGAGGGCATCGATACTCGTCGCCACCGACAGCGTTATCAAAGTCCCCGTATCTAAGGGATTAAATTTTTTCTGGCATTCTTCAATTTGCAGCGATTCATAAATCATTTTACCGCCAATGAAACTCAAAAGGCCAAAAGCGATCCAATGGTCGATCGCAGATATCAAAAAACTGAAAGTCAGCCCGATAGACCATCCGATTATGGGCATCAAAGCTTGAAATCCACCGAAAAACAAGGCGATTTTTAAAGCTTTATTAACCTTCATATGTTTAATTGCTGTGCCGCTCGAAACAGCCACAGCAAAAGCATCTGCTGCTAGTCCCAAGGAAAGGAAGACGGTAGTGGCTGCATCCATTTTTGTAAACTGTTAGATGTTATAGGGAAAGTATTTCTCTTGACTGTTTTACTTTACACTAAACTTTGATAAAAATAGGTTTTTCTCATAATCCATTCATTTTTTTATCACATTTGTTTCACAATTTTCGGGGATTGAAAAAATCCGCCTTTAGCTGTATTATATGAAAGACTATCGATCGCATAGCAAAATTGAGAATGCCGCCATCTAAACCGTATCAGCCATTGCTGCTCAGATTACTGCACGGGCTTAATGCTGCGATCGCCCTTTTAGCAATTTTGACCGCATTTCTGGTGTACAACACCTATGACGGGCGGTTCGGCAAAGTGCCCGTGCCTCGAATTGCAGATATTATCGGGATTCACGGCACTTTTGGTAAGATGTTGCTGCTAGGAGTCATGCCGACTTTTGCATTGTACAGTTTCCTCGCAGGTAAAAAACGCTTGGTGCAGCCGGATTCTTTTGGGAAACTAACTCAGTTGGGAAAGCCTATTTGGTGGTATAGTTTGCACCGGATCGTGAATACGTTGATGTTGTTAGCGCTTACTTTTGCGATCGCCTCTGGGAGTATGGTTAAGGAAGAATGGCTACCGGCTGGAGATTTGACCCAGGTTTGGTATTATTTGCACATTTCTGGTTGGGCGGTATTAGTTTTTTGTCTGCTAATGCACTTGTTGATGAGTGCAAAGGTGGGGGGTTTACCGCTAATTTTGTCGATGTTTGATGTCGCGTACCGCCGGGAGGATTCGCCGGCGGCTTGGTGGCGCAAAATTCGCTCTTTAGTCGATCGCCCTTAATCGAGAACCGCCATTAATTGTGCATTATTATTTCTGGTAAAATTGCCACGGACTAAACTATTTAACAGGTGCTCATGTACTAGGAAATGTTAACTTTGCCACCCTGCTAAATCAGCATCCGATTAAGCAGGTTATGATTTTTGTGCTTTGTCAGGCTATAAAACCCGCGAAACGATTCCAGGAAATGTGATAGCCTTCCTGAAAAATTAGGACGCGAACCGTAATATAATAACTCTCAAGAACATCAAAAAATCAATTAATTTATGCAAGTTTGTCTCGTTACTGGTGGTAATTCCGGTGTGGGTTTAATGACATCTTTAGGTTTAGCTAAATTGGGACATCATGTCTTTATTGCTTGTCGTTCCCAGAAAAAAGCGACAAAAGCGATCGCATATATTCGTGAAACTACCGGAAATCCCAATATAGAATATTTACCCTTAAATCTGGCCTCATTAGAGTCTGTGCGTCACTGTGTTAAACTATTTCAAGACAGAAATTTGCCATTACATATCCTCGTCAATAATGCCGGAATCTTCGACGGAAGAGGAGTCACTAAAGAAGGATTTGAGTTAATTTGGGGAACCAATTATTTAGGTCATTTTCTCCTCAGTTATTTATTATTAGATAAATTAGAAAAATCCGCCCCAAGTCGCGTGATTATAGTATCCTCAGATTTAGCATTGAAACCCACTCGAATTAAGTGGGATTTATTCGTTAAAGAAACACCCTTAAATTTTATTGAATTATATAACCAGTCAAAACTTTGTCTATTGCTTTTAACCAGACAACTTGCCCAAAAATTAACGCAGGTAACAGTTAACGCGGTTCATCCGGGTTTTGTACAATCTAATATTACCATCGGTCATAGTTTGAGTAAATATCTCGGTTTAGGAATTAGTCCAGAAAAGGGAGCCTATAGTAGTCTCTTATGTGCAACTTCTCCAGAATTTGAGTTAACAACAGGTAAATTTTTAAATCAAACAGCACAACAAATAACCTTGCCTACATTAGCAAAAAATAATGATTTATGTCAAGAGTTATGGGAAAAAAGTTTATTATGGACTGGCTGTAGTCAAGCCGTCGAGAAAGAGAGAATTAATCATGATGCTACTGATGGGATATGGGGGCCTTATGCTCTCAACTTAAATCAGGATGAACTCGCGAATATTTGCGATCGTATTTTTAAGGAAGTTTTACCAAAACCACCCATTAAAATTTTATTGACTCAGGCATTAAAAGCCCTTTTGAGGTTACAATTTGGTTCACTTATGTTGATGGTCATTCAATGTTACCAACGCCAATTTTATATGGAAAGACATTTAGATTCTGCTGCGGTGTTGCACCTGTGTCAAGATGAGAATTTATTGAAAATACTGACAGCTTATTTAGGGGATAATTTGAAATTATGGCGATCGGAATTATGGGTGAATTATCCCTCACGTCAATTGATTCCTTTTTGGCATCGAGATATTTATCCTAATTTACTTACCGGGGATGGAAAAACGATTAATATTTATATTGGTTTAACAGAAGTGACGGAGACAAACGGGTTTGAATATATCCCGAAAAGTGAACTCGAAAAGTGTGAAGTTACCATCACCGATCCTTTTAGTGGGAATCATTTTTTTCGAGTTCCCAAGGAAGTAGAAGAAAACGCGAACGCGGTAGTTTTAAAACCGGGTGAGTTTATTTTATTTACGGATCAACTTGTACATCGTTCTATTTATAATAGAAGTGGTAAAGTGCGTCTTTCTTTAACATTACGAGTCGCCCAACCGAGTATAAAAATTTTATCCGGTTACACTTCTAATTATCAGCAACCTGTCACAATGGGTAAGAGTTCAGTTGACAGTTGACAGTTAACAGTTGACAGTTGACAGTTGACAGTTGACAGTTGACAAGCAGAGCCTCCTTTTACTTCCGAGATTATAGAAGAAAGGACTATAGGATCTGTTTAAGTTATTAACTTTTCGTGCCTAATGACGATGTACCTGTTCTTTTCAATGGACGATAAAAAAAAATTGTTCTAGTAAGCTTTTTTGTAAATGGTATTAGTGAAGGTAGTTCAAAATATCGGCAATTCTATGATAAATTCAGCACCGCCGCCCGTTGGAGATTGACTTTCAGATTGCACTGGAGATTGAACTGTCATGCGCCCGCCGTGCAATTCTACAATAATTTTATAGCAAACCGATAGCCCCAATCCTGTAAAATTTTTCAAGGATTTATTATGGTAAAACGGGTCAAAAATTCTCTGTTGAATTTCCGGTGGAATTCGAGAGCCATTGTGGGCGATCGATACTGCAATAAATCTGCCTGTAGAATGCTCGACAATATCTGTTTTAATTGTAATAGTTTGATTGAATTTGTCAAGACTGTTAATAGCATCAATCGCATTGCTGAGGATATTAGCGAAGACTTGGCTCAGTTGACCGGGATAACACAAAATTGGCGGCAGGTTGCTGTATTCCTTGACTACTAATATTTTTTGATCTAGCCGATGAGCGAGCAATAGCAGAATATTGTCGATGCTTTCGTGAAGGTTGGCGCGTTCTTTGTTGTCTTCGTCTGGAAGTGAAATGTTTCGTAAAGCCAGGACTATCTGGCGAATGCGATCGGTTCCTATTTTCAGAGAATTGAGAATTTGTGGCAAGTCTTCGCTGATAAAATCTAGATCGAAGGTTTCTATTTGTTGGGCAATTCGCGGCACTGGTTGGGGATATTGTTCGCGATAGAGGCGAATTATATTCAGCAAATATTTTATATAATCGTTGACGTGAATCAGGCGGCCGTAAATAAAGTTAATTGGGTTGTTAATTTCCTGGGCAATTCCGGCGGCGAGTTGACCGACTATTGTCATTTTTTCGCTTTGTACTAAATGCTCTTCGGTTCTTCTGAGTTGGGCTAATACTTCTTCTAAAAGTTTGAGTTCTTGTTGAATTTGCCCGTGGAGTTGGGATTGGGAAATTGCGATCGCCAGTGAGTCTGCAATTGTTTCCAAAACTTCCACTTCGTCGGGACTTGCAAACCGCCGATTAGCACAGGCGAACAGATATCCCAGCCGATTAGTCTGAGTCAGTACGGGTACTGCTGCGTAGTGGTTGTCTGTGAGTTCGAGATGCGTTGCTTCCTGAGAGCCTGTGGCATCGGGGGCGGAGGTTTTCTTGAGAAGTATCGTTTCGCACCGATGCAGCCTTGCTGCTAAATCTCCAGAGGGCCCTGTTTGGGCACCGAAGATTCCCAAGCGCCCTGGTAAACCTTGCCGGCAATATTCCCAGCAAAATTCTACAGTATCGTGTCGGGGGTCGTACCAGCCGAAAATTGCTCGATCGAGCTTTAGCAGGGTACCGAGTCCGTCTATTGTAGTTTGCAGGATGCGATCGAGCGGCAAGCCAGCACGAATGCGGCTAGTCAAGCGGTGGATCATGGCTTCTGTGCGAGTGCGGATGCAATTTTCGGCAAACAGCTTCAGTGCTACAATTGCTGCCAAAATAGCTGCGGCGAAGAGTCCGGCGGTAGCTGCTGCTAATATGTTTAAGGCGAACAGTTCTTTTTCGAGATTATCGCTGGGAATTACTAGGGCGATCGACCATTCAGCTTGTTCTAAAGGAAGATAGGCAACATAAACTCTGGCGTCGTTGATTTGAGTTAGTACAATGCCCGTTTTTTGATAAACCATCTCCCGGACTACATTCGCCAAATTAGTATCTGCGGACTCTAAAAGACTGGGAGCGGCTTTGTCAATATTTCCCATTAACCGAGCGTCGGGATAGACAATTGGCACTCCTTGAGAATTCAGTACAAAAGCGTAAGTTCCCGCCTCATATTCCAGCTTTCCTACTACTTCCGCAATTCGATCGATGCTAATGACACCGTTCATTACTCCGATCGGCTTTTTTGGTCTTTTCTCCAGAGCATTTGACCACACCGGAGCCGAAATAGGAACAATACTTTGTTGTTTGAGCGTGCGAGAAATGGTAGGATCTGAAACATAGACTTGTCCAGCCATTGCCTTTTTGAAGTGTTGGCGATCGCTAACATTAATCAAAGCTCTGCCAAATTTTGTGGTAAAATAAGAACCGTCGGGTTCAATTAATGCGAAATGCTTGAAGTCTGACAGTCGAATTACTTCCGATTTTAAATAAGGCCCTGCCACTGACCAATTCATCGATCGCACCGGAGGAGTGTTGGCGAGGGTTTCGATCTCATTTTTTATCGTGCCAATCCAGCGATCGATCTTGTTACCGCGCTCCTTAACTTCTAACAAAGCATTTCGCTCTAAATTTTTGATAATCAAGCGGCGAACGCTTTGATAGCTGATACAACCAGCGATGCTAGCTGCCAGAATTGTTACGCCCAAAATTAACAACGCGATTTTGTAGCGAAGATCGTATTCGCCCTTAAATCTCGCTGGCAACAGTTGAGTTAATTTCCACCACTTTACTTTCGCAAAGCTTCTCATGGTTTGACCAATTTGTGAGATTGAAATTCTCAGCTCACCTGCGATGAACTCGCCCGCCTGCTAGTAGTCTGAAACTACTACCATTCAAAAATTGCCGGGATTTTTGATTTTTTTTCCCGCAGGCCTGCTCACCTTGTTAAACTGGAATACAATTTTACCATGTTTTTGAGAAATTCAAAAAAAGATTAACTTGTTGATATTTTTACCAATACTTGTTAATAATTCATCTAAGGTGTGGACTGGGCACCCTAAGTTAAAATTTAGCGTTTTTATTAATAAAATCTTGATTAGGTAAGGTGCGGACGGCGCACCCTACCTTGAAATATTTGGCTTTTGCCTTAATCATAAAATATCAAAAGTTTTGAGTTATTAATGAAGAAAAAACTTATTAAAATTTTAATTCAAATCTCAAAACTTTTTTCGCTAAATTGATGCTGTTGGGCGATTTGTTTAAAGAACCTTGTGAGTGTGTTCGTGCTGTTTCACATTGTCTTCAGTGCGAATGACGCGCTCGGTGTTCAGCACTCTTTTGCGTTCTAAAGAATAAGAAAAGTCGTTGCGAACTGTTCCCTGGGGAATGTGAACTTGAGCTTCGGGGCGGATTTTGTAAGTGCGGGCTGCGGCGATCGCCCGAAAGCCAAATTCTTCGCTAAACTGAGCTTCGGCGGGGAATTCCGGCAGCCTTTGGGGTGATTCGCCGTCGAACACCGATCCTAAAGTAGTCCCCCAAGCCATTTCATAAGATGTGGGAATTCCCTTGACAATTGCTTCCAAAGCTGCTGAGGGGATAGGTTCGATTACTTTTACTTGATGAACTTCGCCTTCTTCTTTGATGAAGCAGGTGGCTAAACCTACTGCTATGTAGTCGTCGGTGCCGAGTTCGGGTGCGTTGGGATAAACTGTTGCAGTCGTCATAAGAAAAGCTTGGTAGTGGGGAAACCGGGAGGAAGAAAGTAAGCGATTTGAGATTAGAGATTTGAGATTTTTGCCACGGATTTTTCCGGGAAATTTTATCTGAAAAATCTCAAACTGGCGGTTGTGACATCTAAAATTTTTGTGTGAAACTCCAAAGAGCCGATCGCGCCAGTGAGTCGATCGTACCACATCAAGGTAAATGCCGGATGATGCGGCAAGGATTCCCCGCAGCCACGACGTTTGCGGGAATATCTTTGACAACAACGCTACCTGCGCCGATCGTGCTATTGTCGCCAATAGTGACTCCAGGGCAAATAATACTGCCGCCGCCAATCCAAACATTATTACCAATATTAATTTCTGCGGCGAATTCGCGGCCAGAAAGTCTAATTTCCGGATCGGTGGGATGAAAAGCGGTGTAAATTTGCACGTTGGGGGCGCACAGCAAATTTTCGCCGATGTTAACTCGATTGCAGTCGAGAATCACGCAGCCAAAATTCATGTACAATCCGTTTGCCGCATAAATATTGCTGCCGTAGTCGCAGTAAAAAGGCGGCTCGATTTCAACTTTCGGCCCGATTGCACCAAACAATTCGGCAAGGATTTCTAACCGTTTGTCTGGTTCATCTTCGTGAGTAGAATTGTAGATTCTGGAGAGGCGGCGGGCTCGCTGGCGTTCTGCAATTAATTGCTGATCCGCAGCTAAATACAATTCGCCGGCGAGCATTTTTTGTTTTTCGGTTTTTACCATAATCATCGGCGGTAATAATCGCCGGCATCAAATCACACCTAGGGTTTTCTTTTAGGGTTCGGGCTGGGAGTGCAAACAAACGGCTAAATCTAGATTGGTTAATTGCTCAAAAGCTCGATCGATCGATCCTTTTCCTCGCAAAAAGCCAGTATTCGCAGCGGGGCAGATATATTGCAGAGTCGAAGGCGAAAATCGATCGATAATTGACTGCACATTGTTAATTTGCCGCGGCCAGTGAAAAGTTTTTGGCGTTCTCTGCGGTACCGGGGCGCCTTCTCGATTGGGAAGCAAGTGTCTGCCGGTAAACAACACTCCACCACTGCCAGTATCATAAAGGCAAGATGAACCAGGAGAGTGGCCAGGAGTCCAAAATGCTTTTAGGCGATCGCTCACAGCAAATTCTCGCTCAAAAACCGTCAGCTTCAATCCAGGGAGCAAATAAGCTTCCTGCTCTTGAATCAGGATATCGCAGCCCGTGGCTTCCTGAATCTCCCGCGCCTTGGCGATCGCGCCGCGGTGGGTGAGAAACAGCAGCCGCACGCCGCCGTTTTCCCGCAAAAAGGCTTGATTAATCTCATCCCAAGCGGGACAATCCACCAGGATGTTCGATTCGTTTTCTACAATGAAATAAGCTGTCGCACCCAGGGTATCCCGGTGAGGTGGGAAAGCAAAGATATTTGCCAGCACTAGCCTGGGCTGTTTGGAGACTGAACTCTGTTGTTTCAAGGAACTATTGAGAGGCATGGAATAAATATTATGTTCTTTTTACTATGGTTGCTCGTATTGGGGTTTATATCTTACTACTTGTTACAGAGCAGCACCAGCCGCATTACACGAACCCCGGTATGGCTGCTGTGGCTGGTAATGATGGCGCCGGCGCTGATTTGGGGCGGTTGGCTTTTAGTTAACGGCGCCAGCAAAACAGTACCGCCGGAGTTGGTAATTATACCTTTTCTGGTTTGCCCTTTTTTGTACTGGTTTTTGGTACAGTTGGGGCGCAAGGAAATTATCGGCTCCACTGAAACGCTCTTAGCAGGCTCTGCGACTGAACCGAAAGAGCCAAAACTGCCTCTGCGCCCGATCGATTCCGAGGAAGAAGCGAGCTTGCGCGATTGTTTTCCTTGGTCAATTTACTTTTTGCGAGATTTAGAATTTCGGCCACAGGCTGTAATTTGTCGCGGACAGTTACGCACGAACCCGGAGGCTGCTTATCAGACGATTCGGGAGAATGTGGAGCGGCATTTTGGCGATCGCTTTTTAGTCATATTTCAAAACAGCTTAAGCGGTAAACCTTTTTTTGCCATAGTTCCCAATCCCAGCCACCAATCCGGGGAAACTCCGGTAAAAACCGAATCTGTAACCAGGCCATTTTTTGCCTTAGCTTTGGTGCTGATTACGGTATTTACTACTACGATTGTCGGAGCGCAAATTGCCGGAGTTACTGAAAAAATTTTGCAGTCCAACCCGTCAATGTTGCTCCAGGGTTTGCCCTATTCCCTGGCTCTGATTGCAATTTTGGGAATGCACGAATCCGGCCACTATTTAGCTGCCAAATTCCACAAAATTCGCACAACTTTACCTTATTTTATTCCCATTCCTTTTTTCTTAGGAACTTTTGGCGCTTTCATTCAAATGCGGAGTCCAATCCCCAACCGCCGAGCTTTATTTGACATCAGTATTGCCGGCCCATTTGCAGGTTTAATTGTGGCAGTGCCGTTGTTGATTTGGGGTTTGGATCATTCGACAATTGTACCATTATCTGAAAAGTCGGGAATGTTGAATTTTGAGTCTTTCAGTCCGCAATTTTCGCTGCTAATGACTCTGTTGAGCAAGTTAACCTTGGGCGCTGCTTTGAATGCGGAAACTGCGATTAATTTGCATCCGGTAGCGGTGGCGGGTTATTTGGGTTTGATCGTGACGGCGTTTAATTTGATGCCGGTGGGACAATTCGACGGCGGGCACATCGTACACGCGATGTTTGGCCAAAAAGCGAGTATGGCGATCGGGCAATTTGCCAGAATTTGTATGCTGCTGCTGTCTTTTTTGGAGCAGGGTTTGCTGCTGTGGGCAATTATTTTGTTTTTGACGCCCCTCAGCGACGAACCGGCGTTGAATGATGTCAGCGAATTGGACGATAGGCGAGATTTTTTGGGGTTACTGGCGATCGGGCTTTTGTTAATTATTTTGTTGCCAGCGCCCAAGATACTCGTTCAGTGGTTAAATGTTTAGAAGTCATTAGTCATTAGTCATCAGTTATCAGTCATCACGAAAAAGGAAGAAGCAAAAAGCAAGAATGAAGAAGTCATAAGTTATCAGTAGTTATCAGTCATCACGAAGAAGGAAGAAGGAAGTCGGATTTAGTTATCGATCGTCGCGAGAGATGGAAGAAAAGACAGGTTCACAAATTCTGCAATGGTTGCTATATTAGGACTTACACAGGGGGGTGAGACACCCGGTTTCTTCCTAGACGCTAGCAAACCAAGATTTATCGCAGAAACCGGGTTTCTTTGGTGTAACTTTTGCATCCAAGCAAGTTGGGCGTTTTTCAACTCGCTTTCTATCTCAAAGTGATGTTTATTTTCACCGACTTCTTTGAGAAATATGTCCTACAACTCCTTCACTTTCCAACAATTAAAAGATCGGTTTGGATTGGAGCTATCACTCGATCCGATTTTGAGTACCAAAATTATTCCTTTAGAACCATCTCAATGGCTTTGGAGAACTCTTGAAATTAGTTCTAACACTGCTGTAACAACGGCAAAAGAACGTTCGGAACGGATTATTTCTCCTGTTTTGTTAGAGGTGGGGGAAAAAAATAACAAACAATTTTCTATCTTTTCCGGTTGGGCATTTGATGTAGATATTTCTCAGGGATTGAATGGAGAATGCGACTTTCTACTATCTGGCGTGTCGTTGGATTTTGAAATCAAAGTTCCGTTTTTTACAGCCAGACAAACGAAAGGCGGAGAAATAGAATCTTGTCTGCCACAGTGTGCCGCACAAATGGTGGCAGCTCAGTTATTTAACCAACGCAAACAAAATTCAATCCCTGCTGTATTTGGCTGCGTAACTTCGGGGGTAGTCTGGCGGTTTCTTAAATTAGAAGGAAATAATTTAATTATTGATGATGATGTTTATTATCTCGATAATCTTCCTCTGCTTTTAGGGGTTTTGCAAAAAATTGTTAATTTATACCAATAATCTAAGAACTCTCGTAAAATAGGTTTGTAGTCAGGACTTCACCAAAAAACGAGAGGGAAGCCCCGGGCTTTAGACATGAGGAGGAACTCGGTAGCGGTTTCAACCGCCTTCAATTTTTTTTTGTATTGGTTGTTTTGTAGGCATACTTTACCCTGGAATTGCGAATACTATGCTAATATAAACCAAGGAGGAAAACAGAATGTATGGATGCCAGCAAAATCTAATCAGTCCAGGCAAA
>NZ_JAIGNI010000023.1 GCF_026130175.1 Lyngbya sp. CCAP 1446/10
ATCAAAATTTAGCGGTCAAGCAGTAAATGCGTGATTTTTGTGGCTGAATTAAGATATTTGTAGAATCAAATAAGTTATACACTGTCGAAAAATTAAGATTTACCGCAACTTATTGAGCGGATACGAATTGACTTCTATGAATTCTACCAATTTAGGAGTATTTTCGTCACTCCAAAACGAAATTAATGCGACAGAAGAAGCCGCAAATCCTCTTCCCGTCGATCAAAATATTGAAAATCAGAATTTTCCAGAAACTTTACCTTATAATTCAATTGCTATTGATTCGCTTGACACCTTAGAAAAGATACTTTTAGAGATGATTGAAGCGGCGACATTTGAGTCTAAAGAGGATGCTATTTCTGTAACCAAGCTTAAAAAAATATTTTTCAAGAAATATCAATGTCACGCCGATGTAATTGTAAAACATTTTTTGGCTAATTCCAGTTTGATAAAATTTTTGCAATCGCGACATTCGGTTTTTCAACTGACATTAAATGGCAGCGAGCATCAAGTGGCTATCGCTCAAAAAGTCGATTAAATCGAAAACTCAAAAACTTTTTCGCTCACGAAGTCGAAGAATCCAAAATCTAAAATCGACTAAATTCTGGAGGTTTACCTTTACATCTGAATAAGAATTTTCCGAGTGCCGTGCGTCCGCGACGGCCAGGTATAATTCCGATTACTGCAAACCATTTTTATATGTCTTCCCCACTTTTAAAGCGAGAATTGGGTGTTTTTGGCGCAACTCTCATGGGCCTGGGCTCGATTGTGGGCACGGGAGTATTTGTGAGTATCGGAATTGCGGCGGAAATTGCGGGGCCGGGAGTGATTTTGGCTGTAGGTATCGCTGCTTTGGTTGCTGTTTGTAACGAGCTCAATAGCGCTCAATTGGCGGCGAGTCACCCTGTTAGCGGCGGTACCTATGAATATGGTTATAAATATCTCAATTCTTGGCTGGGTTTTACCGCCGGCTGGATGTTTTTGTTGGCGAAAACGGCTTCGGCTGCTACTGCTGCTTTGGGTTTTGCGGGGTATTTTTTAAATGCAGTTGGTGTTGCCGATCGCACTTACCTAATCCTAACAGCATTAATCGCCCTCGCCGTCCTAACTTTAATTGTCTTGACCGGAATCAGGCGATCGAATATTGCCAATACAGCCACAGTCTCAGTTACACTCTTATCTCTGGCTGTCTTTATCGCTGCGGGTTTGCCAGAGGTAAGGTGGGAAAAAATGTCCGCGCTAGAGAATGATAGCTCGATCAGCTCCATCCTCCACGCCACCGCCCTAATGTTTGTCGCCTACACCGGTTACGGCCGCATCGCCACAATGAGCGAAGAAGTGCGGGAACCTAGGAAAACCATTCCCAAAGCCATAATTTTTACTTTGGTGCTGACAATGCTGCTTTACGTGGCGGTAGCAATAGTTGTCGCAGGTGGGGGAGGAGCAGATAAATTGTCCTTGCAAACAGGCGCTGCGGCTGCACCCTTGGAAGTCATCGCCCGCAGTTTTCCAATTCCCGGAGTTTCGCAACTGCTAGCCGTCGGCGCAATTACCGCCATGCTGGGAGTCTTGCTGAACTTAATTTTAGGGCTGTCGCGCGTCTGGCTGGCGATGGGGCGGCGCTTGGATGTGCCGAGAGTCTTGGCGCGGCTGAATCCTGCGGGGACAACGCCCTATGTGGCTGTGATATTTGTCGAAATTACGATCGCACTTTTAATTTTAGTCGGCGATGTCAAAACCACTTGGTCTTTCAGCGCTTTTAGCGTTCTCATATATTACGCCATCACCAACCTCGCAGCGCTGCAACTTTCCCCCGCCGAAAGGCTTTACCCGCAGTGGCTGGCTTGGGTTGGATTGGCTGCGTGTCTGTTTCTGGCTTTCTGGGTGGAGAGGGAAATTTGGCTGACAGGGTTGGCGTTAATTGCTGCCGGTTGGATTTGGCGGGCGATCGTTCGGCGACCGACAAGAAACTAACATTATGATAGATTGAGACACCATCCCGCATTGTAGAGGGCCATGCCCGATCGAACTTCCTTCCTAGCCACTCAAGAATCAGTCGCATTCAGCGCCATCAGTCGCTATATCGCTCAAACACTAATTGCCATTCAGGAAAAGCATCCCGAATGGATAGCTGAAAAATACAGGAAAACCCCCTGGGCCAAACCTGATTTTCAGTCCGTTTTGATTGAAAAATTGACCAAAAGTTTCAAAGTAGCCAGCGATACAAATTCCCTGCTGCTGACTGCGAAAAAATATCTCCAAATTCTGCTGATTCCAGAATTCATTAATTCATCTCAATTCAGCAAATTATTTGCCAAAATTCAGCAGCTAGCCGAATCCCAAATAGCACCAGCTAAATCACCAAACTCAGATTCCCCAAAACCTCCAACTCCCACCGCCTATCAAACAAATTCGCTTCCTATCGGCATTGCCATCTTGCTGCTAGATGTCGAAAACTTGCAACTCACCATCGAAACCGAAAAATTTCTAGAAGGAATTTGCCACTATCCCATCCAAATCAAAGTAGCCTTTGCCAACTGGCGCAGCATGGGCAAAAAAGATGCCGAATTTCACCAGCGCGGCTATCAACTGATTCACGTGCCCCCCGGCAAAGACAGCGCCGACTTAAAAATGGCAACAGTAGGCGCATCAATTTTCGTACATTATCCCACAGCCAAAGAGATTTTTGTCTGTTCGTCCGATCGCGCCCTCACCCACCTCAGCAACACACTGCAAGCCCACGGACTAACCGTATTTCAAGTCCGCAAGCAAACAGATAAAATCATAGTTTTAAACAGCAAAACCGGACAAGTGGAAACCCATTCTCTCGTAACCATACCGGAAATTACACCCGTAGAACAATTAGTTATTCAGCTAAAAGAATTAATCAAAAAAGAGCAACAACGCACTTCAGCTCAGTGGATAAAACTTTCTACAATTTCAGCTTTGTTTAGACAAAATCATGGTTTAGTCCTCAATGAAGTTGTTGCCCATCATTTACTCGGCAGTAAAACCAAGGATATTTTTCTCAAATATCCAACCGATTTTGTCGTCCACAAACCCTCAGAAATTTCTCAAACTTATGTCACTCTTTTTGAAGTCAAATTGTCACCCCCACCCCCAATACTCAATAAAGAAAATCTCAATCACAACGAAGAACCACCAGCCAGATTGACAGATATTAATTCCTTGGAAGACTTAGAAAAAGCTCTGGTCAAAATAGTTAGCGACTTGACCGACAACTCTCCTCACAATTCTGTATTCCTCTCCAATGTAGGCAGCGAATTTCACAAACAATACGGCAAACAAATTACCCAAATAATTAAAGAGTTTAATATCGGTAGAAAATTTCCTAAATTTTTACAATCCTGCACGTCTCTCCAGCTAAATAAAGCCGAAAAAGGCTGGCAAGTTTCCCTGAATTAATCAAACAGTAATAGACATCTTGCAAAAATAGCTAGGACGGGCAAGATGCCCATTCCAAAAATTTTTTTTCTTGTGGAATGGGCATCTTGCCCATTCCAAAATTTGATTAAAAGGACTTTTGCAAGAGGTCTAATTAGGAAATGGATCATGGTAATCGGTAATCGGTGATAGGATGGCGATTACCTCACGAAAGTTGAGAACCGCTGTAATTCCCAATTCCCAATAGACAAGATTGCACTCGTTCCCAAATTATCTTGAAATTATCTGCGTTTATCTGCCTATAATCTGCGGTTTTCGTATTAATCAAATATTTATACAATCTTGTTTAATGACCAATGCCCTATTCCCCATGCCCTATGCCCCATGCCCCATGCCCCATAACTTGAGTTATCATACAATCGGGACGTAAAGAAATGTAAAGCGATATGCAGGACAAAGTTGTAGTTGTAGTGGGTGCGACAGGCGGCATCGGTTCAGCGGTAGCCCGCAAACTCGCTGATGCAGGTGCGACGCTAGTGCTCGCCGCCAGAGATAGCAGTAAATTAGACGCTTTAGCTAGCGAACTTTCGGCAACAGAGGTACTGTGCGTACCGACAGATATCACCCATTTGCAGCAAGTCGAGACGCTGATGCAGACAACTGTCGAACATTTCGGACAAATTGATGCCCTCGTAAACGCCGCTGGTGCCGGAATTCTCAAGCAGTGGAACAAGTTAGAACCCGCTGATTTAGATGCGATGCTTGACTTGAACTTGAAAGGCAGTTTTTACACATCTCAAGCAGCCGCAAATGTGATGAAAGACCGCAAATCCGGCCACATCTGCAATGTCATCGGGATTTTAGGCAAGCATTCGATGGCGATGGGAACCGCTTATTGTGCTTCAAAGTTTGGGGTAGTTGGTTTCAGCAAGTGCATGGCAGATGAGCTGCGCCGCTACGGCGTTAAATTTACACTATTCTATTTTGGTGGAGTCGATTCTCCGTTTTGGGATAATGTGAGTCTGAAGGTAGACCGCTCAAAAATGCTGAGTACCGAAACTGCTGCAAATGCAATTATGTTTGCTCTTGCTTCTGACCCGCAAGCTGTACCATTAGAAATTAATATTCAGCCCGAAAGTCATTTGTTCTTTTAGTAGTTTGTGGGGTGCTCTTCGGCGCACCGATTGAGTCTCTACTAAGTAGCACGTCAACCATTTTTTGCGCCCAGGACTGTTGCCGAAGGCCTCACCACCAAATTCAAGTCATCCCAGACACCGCGTTTCTTTTAAGTGCCGATGTATTTCTACCTTCAGAGGGAGCTAAGATATTCAATTTTTGGGTTATTATTAAGCGATTACACGAAAAACTAATGAAAAATCTCCATTCCTCAGTCTCTCCCTTGCAGTTGAGTCCTGAAAATCAGCCGATTTTCCATTTTTCACTTTCCATTTTCAACTATTGATTATGGAATTCGATCGCATTCTGTTTTACGTTGAAAATGCTAAAGTATCCCGCGACTGGTTTGTCAGCCACTTAGGCTTTCAATTAATAGCAGGTTCTTCCAACAGCCACACTCGCACTGAAGCTGTCAGCAGCGGCAATGTCTGTTTTGTTTTATCTTCGCCCCTGACACCCGCTAGTCCCGCTGCTAGTTGGTTGAAGTTTCATCCTCCCGGCATTGCCGATGTCGGCTTTCGGGTAAAAAATATCGAATTAGCAGTAGCTAGAGCGCAGGTGGCAGGCGCTCAAATTCTGGAACCGATTCAAAAAGACATCACAGCAACGGGCCGTTTTAAGCGGGCAAAAATCTCTGGTTGGGGAGATTTAAGCCACACGCTGGTTGAGCGAGTTGGAGAAAATTTAGTGCTAGCTTCTGGTAAGCTGCCGCTGTTTACTTCGATCGATCATGTAGTGTTAAATGTTGAAGTGGGCGATTTGTCAAGTGCTGTTAGTTGGTATCAAAAAATATTAGGTTTTGATCCTCAGCAAAATTTTGACATTCAGACTGAGAAGTCGGCTTTACGCAGTCAAGTTATGGTGCACGCTGAAGGTGGGGTGCAATTCCCGATTAATGAACCGGCATCGGCTAATTCTCAAATTCAAGAGTTTTTGAGTGCAAATCGAGGGCCGGGAATTCAGCACATGGCTTTGCAAACTGCTGATATTGTAGGTGTTGTTACCGATTTGCGATCGCGCGGTTTGCCTTTTCTGCCAGTTCCTTCAACATATTACTCCGAATTGCAACAGCGGCAAAACTATTTGCCCGCAGATTGGCAAGCAATCGCAGCTTCTGAAGTTTTGGCAGATTGGCAAGAAGATACTCCCGCTGCGATGCTGCTGCAAATCTTTACCCAGCCAATTTTTGCAGAACCGACTTTCTTTGTCGAGATTATTGAACGCCGAGTTAGTTTAGTTAATGGTAAACAGGTGCAAGCTGGAGGTTTTGGGGCTGGGAATTTTCGGGCTTTGTTTGAGGCAATTGAACGGGAACAAATGAAGAGGGGAAGTTTGATCGATGATTGATAAAACTTCCAATTTTGAGCTTAAGCAGGCGTGTTTATCAGCACTGTGATATCCATCCACCCGTAAGCAATTTCCTTGAGTATAACTCCGGCTCTGCTTGTCTGTTCTTCGTCCACTTTTTCACCTCCCAAAAATTCATAAAACTTCCAGGCGGAATTGTCTCCCAGTACCCAAACCAGCATCGAATTCAAATTTAATTCTGCCAATTTTGTGGCAACTTTTCTCACAAGTTGCTGTCCGATTCCCTGACGCTGATATTCCTCCAATATATAGATGGCAAATAATTCTCCTTGATAAGCATATTTGCCAGTACGCTCGCAACCGCCCGCAGCAAAACCCACAATTTGTCCTGATCTATTCTCAGCAACGCAGACAAAATCCCCAGTATTTTTGACGTTTGCCAGGATTTCTTGCCAATTGCTTTCTCGTTTTTGATATGACAGTTGCGCGAGGTAATCTGGCGGTACAATTTTTCGGTAAGCTGTCCGCCAAGTGTCTAAATTAACCCGTGCAATGGCAGGTGCGTCAGCGATTTTAGCTTCTCTCACAATCATCAGAAAATACTCCTTTCCTGCTCTGAAATTCTCTTTTCGAGTCTAGGTAAACAAATATACGATCGCGCCCTTCTAGTTTAGCTTGATAGAGCGATCGATCTGCCTCCCCAATCAACCACTCCACAGATAGTTCAGCAGCGGGTACAGCAGTAACTAGACCCATACTCGCCGTCACGGACTCACTTACCTTTGAAGCTTCGTGGGGAATTGCCATATCATTCAAATCCCTGCGAATTAATTCAGCTACCCGCAGCGTTCCCCTGGCATCAGTCCCGGACAAAATTACCGCAAATTCTTCGCCACCGTAGCGGGCTGCTAAATCGCCTCCCCGGTGAGCATTTTTGTCTAAAATTTCAGCCACTTTTTTGAGACATTCGTCGCCTTTTTGATGCCCGTAGCGATCGTTGTAAAGTTTAAAAAAATCGATATCTAGTAAAATCAAAGATACTGGTTCTTTCTCTATACCCATCCGCTGCCATTCCGATTGCAATTTTTTGTCAAAACAACGACGGTTAGCAATCTGAGTCAAACCGTCCACAGATGCCAGTCTGTGCAATTCCTGGTTAGCAGCTTCTAACTCTAATTTTGTCTGTTCTAAAGCTAAATTTTGCTGAGCTAATTTTTCACTTTGCTGTTTTTCCTGTTCGTACAAAAACCGGATGGAAGCTTCAGCTTCTTGCAATTCTTTCTCCGCATATTTGCGCTTGACAAACTGCCCTAATTGAGAACCCACCGCGGCCATCATCTGAAGCAAGTCTTCATCCGACGGCTGTTTTTCCCGGCAGAAAAAAGTCATTACCCCCACAACTTGACCGCTAGCGCGAATTGGGAAACCGAAGGCCGATCGCAATCCTGCTTTAGCTGCTAAGTGCGATCGCATAAAATTGCGATCTTTAAGCAGATCCGTAATCCACTGCGGATAACCGGTGTTCCAAACTATTCCCGGCAAACCCGCACCAGGCTCTAGAGTAATCTGCTGGCAATTTTCCACAAACTCTCCTACTTCACTCCCCCTGCGCCAAACTCCCACTCGCAGCAAAATAGGGATATCTTCAACGTTACTATCTGGTGCAGCAAACAAAAATGGTACTTGCTCGTGCGTATTTTCCGCATCAGACTTAGTATGTTTTTCATCCACAGGCGTCCAAAGTTCGCCGATATCCCACCCCAAACTTTCACAAATAGCTTGCATAATTTTCGGAGTGGCGCTCTCTAAAGAACCAGATTCTGACATGATGCGAGCTACCGCATACTGTGCTGCTTGACGCTTTTTTGTCCGCTGTTCCTCGGTGATATCCCTGCCCACATAGACAAAATCTTGTATGGTGGTTTTGTTGTCTGAGTGCTGGCTTTCTATGCTGGTCTCGATCGTAGAGCAGGAAAATGCAACTGTCAGCTTTGAACCTTTTTTAGTTGTACAAGCTACTTTTACTTGATGCCAAGATTCATTTTTAAGTTCAGGAAGTAGCTGGCTAACTTGACGCAATAATTCCTCGTCAGCCGTAATCATCGAGATGGGTTTACCGATTAATTCTGATTGGGTATATCCAAATAATAATTCGGTGGATTTATTCACTTTTTTGATTTTTCCCGCTTCCGTTGTCACCAATAAAATATCATTGATAGAGTTAACAATTTTGTCAATATAATCGCGAGCGCTCACCAAGGAATTAACTTTAATACTGTTTTCGTTTGCTGCCTGAACCATACTTTGCTGAAGCGCAGCAGTGTCTGTTACGTCTTCCCATAAAACAATCAATCTCTCAGGTTTCAGGTGATTTTTCTGAGCAAACAAATATAAATCTAGATACAAATAAGAGCCATTAGTTAAAATTTTTGTTACTGATTTTAATTGAAAAATTGGCTGTCGTTGTTCAAGAATATCGTCTAGCACTTCTTCGATTCCGATCAGTTCGGGAAAACTATCGCGCAAATCTTTTCCTTTTTCGACCCCATCAGGAATGTCGGCCAACTCTTGCACGTTTAAGGATGTTTCTAGAATTTTAAGTTGTCGATCAACTGCGAGGTATTCAATGCGACGCAAGGACAACAGTTTGTCAAGCAGATTATTAATATTTTGGGAACCAATCTGTAAACTTAATTTTGGGAGCCTTTCGCTATTGTAGATCATCACACTTAATGGTTGGGAGATAAAGTTAGTTGTTGTTTGGCTGCTATTTGTCAGGAAAGTTTTGATATTGGTGGATGCCAGTAACTATTCGGGCTGGCTAATTGATCGACACAATAAATTTTGGATTCTCCAAGCAGTTTTTTTGTATTTTAGAAATGTAACAATATTAATTAAACCCACTTTTTTTGTGAGCAAGCTTAGTAAAAATCAGCCTCGATTGAGGTTTTGATTTATTAACAATACGTAGCGGTTAGCCGTATTTATGCAACATATCTTAAATTGTAGATTCCCTGATATTTGTTACAACCGCTACAGTTGGTGATTGGCACAGTTGAATTAAACTGTTGCCTTTAATTAGCAACATTCCTATAGACCTTACCTCCCCTGGGTATTTGTGTCAATTTTTGTAAAGGAGCTGTGACCTTGAAGTGATATAATCTGTAACAATTTGTATAAAATCTTAAAAATATTCTGCTCAATGCTGAGACTTATTACCGACTTTGATGGCCCGATCATGGATGTGTCCGATCGCTATTACCGAGTTTATCAGCAGTGTCTGGCCGAGACTCAGCGTGAGGGCCAAGCAGTGCACGAACTCCCGAAAGCCGAGTTTTGGAACATGAAGCGGGCGCGGGTTCCCGAAAGCGAAATCGGCATCCTCTCAGGATTAGATGCAGCCCAAGCCGTCGAATTTGCCCAGAAACGCCGTCAAACTGTCCACACGTTGCCGTTCCTGATGTACGATCGACCAGTTCCCAGCGCCGTGGAAACGCTCGAAAAGGTGCAGCGCGCTGGAGTAGACTTAGCGGTGATGACCATGCGCCGCGTCAGGGAACTAGACGAAGCTTTTAACCGCTGCAATTTAGGGCATTTTTTCCCAGAAAACCGCCGCTATTGCCTTCCTAACGATTACGTCAAAACTGGGGATGTTAAAGATAAGCCGCTGCTGATGGCAAGAGCTCTGGCTGAACTGCCGCCGGTTTCTGAGCTTTGGATGGTGGGGGATACTGAGGCGGATATCATCGCGGCAAAAACCCACGGTGTCAAGGTAATTGGTGTGTTGTGCGGAATTCGCGATCGCACTCAACTAGAAATGTACCAACCGGATTTAATTGCTAATAATTTGAGTGAAGCAGTTGAGATTATTTTAGATAGTCATTAGTCAGTTGTCAGTTGTCAGTTGTCAACAGTCATCAATCATTAGTAAACAGTCATTAGTTATTGGTAATTGTTAATTGGTAATTGGTAATTGGTAATTGGTAATTGGTAATTGGTAATTGGTAACAATCAACTAACTACTAACACCTGAAAACTACGAACCAACCAATAACAATTAATCAATAACAATAATTAACCACTGCCAACTGTCAACTGTCAACTGTCAACTGACAACTGACTATCGCAGAAAACCGCTGACCAGCCACAGAATTAAAAACGTAAACAAAGCAATAAGTTTCTCTGTTGAGATAAATGCCGTACTGAGCAAAGGGCCCAAAAGGCCTCCCAGCACCAAGCCTATAACCAAGCCAGCCACAGTTAGTAGCACAGCCCGACCAAATTTTTGTTCCTTGCGATTAACAAAATAAAGACAAGAGCCGACCCCAAGAGCCAGAGTCAACTGTAGTAAAGAATCATTAGCCGCCGGATAAATACTTAGTCCGCCCAACCCCGCATAAACTCCAGCCGGCCACAAAATATCCGATCGACTAGGAGTATCGATTAGCCGCTGCAACCAAGCTGGGCTGCCCGACGGAGCAGACGGAGTAAAGCTGGCGGGTGGGGGAGTCAAACGCTCAGGAAAGCGGATGCGTTCGGGCACTTTAATTTTCCCTTCTTGTCGCTGACGGAGGCGATCCATGAGGATCGCGTCGTAAGCAATTTCGATCGATTCCAAACGTTTCTTGTCGCCGCTGTGCTGCTCGGCTAGACGGGTGCGGGCCTCTTGCACTTCATCAAAGGAAGCATCTTCATCGACTTCAAGCAGTTGATAGGGAGTTTGCTCACTCATAAAACTTTTTGGTATGCGGAAAACTCAGCGTCTTTAGACCTGAGAGGGCTGCAACGAAACGAAGCTAGAAGGTAGAAGGCATTCGGCATTCCGAAATAAAAATTTGTCAATCCAAAGATTTTTATTTAGATTGTTATTTTTAGAACAGGCTATCTAAAATTTTACCTTGTGCCGAATGCCTTTAGCAGGAACTTGTGTTAGAGTCGCTGACAATTCCCGACCACTGGATTTTTTTTAGTCGATCGCGGCGGTAGGAAAAAAAGCGAGCCGAGTCAGAATAAGTACAGAAAGGAGCGATCGCCACTTGAGAAGAATTAATTCCCAACTGCTGCAATTGCAGAGCATTGCAGAGACGAACATCCAACCGTACTTTTCCCGGTTCTGGATCGGTCAACACAGGCGATTCGGGTAGTTGGTGTAAAAAATCCAGAATGCCGTCGGCTGTTGCACTAACAGCACTCTTAGGAGCAATCGTGGCTCCCAATTGGGCTGCCACTTCCACAGATACCTGGTAAACCTCTCCAGCGATCGCCGGCCCCAGAGCAATCTTCAGATTTTCTAGTTGACTGCCGACGGCCAAAAGTTGAGCGATCGCCTCTGGTAATATCTTAGCAGCAGTCCCGCGCCAACCAGCGTGAACGGCGGCAGCGAGTCCCGTGCCGCTGTCAGCAATCAGCACCGGTACGCAGTCAGCCGAGCAAACCCACACCGCCTCAAAATCTCGCGAAGCTACCAAACCATCAGCCTCAGCATAGGTTGGGGTAGCATTTTCTGCGTCTAGAGCCACAACCGGGGGTAATTGATCTGTTTGGAGTACCACATTGCCATGTACCTGTTGGAGACGGTAAACCGGAGAGCCTGGTGCGAGAACTTCCGTGAGATCGATCGGGCCGCGCGGCGAGAAATCACGAGTAAAAAAGCCGTGAGACCACCGATCGAGCAAGCTGCAAGTCAGATAGGGCAAGCCTTCGGCACTCTGCTGCCACTGCCAACTGATACCGTCAGGTTGTCCGGTACATTCAGAGTCAGGAAAATTTGTCAAGCGATCGCCAGCTACACTCATGAAACTTATCCTTCCCCAAGCACATCAATTAGCTTGTATTCTAAACAATCAACAATTTTGGCGACTAATGTTTAAATGGGCGATCGGCTTAAATCAAAAAATCGGGATGACTCGGCGACCATTCATGTCAATTTAAGGTCAAATGTACTCAGAGAATGCTGTTTACCGTCTCTTGCCAGATCTGCCTGACAGGTGTAGATTTTGTCCTGGCAAAACCGAGCAAACCTAGACAGTACAAAGATTTTAGACTTTTAGCCCTGAAAATTTCAAACTTTTATGGGATCAGACTTTTACCAAAAAACCGAGATCTGGCAAGAGACGGTAAACGAGATTTTTCAATGGTTTCAGGCTTAAGTTGACACTAATGATGATCGGCGGCTAACTGCGCCGAAATTTTGGATAACCGAGAAATATAGGCAACTAATGCACACACGCGAACGCCAAAGCGTTATTATCATTGTGGCCGTCACAGACGAGTTGGCAGTAAAATCGGGATCAAAAAAACCAGGGCATCGATCGCGAATCGACACAGTGGCATTCTGTACTTGTTCTACTCGCGAAAAAAAAATTGCCTCAAGCCCGGTAAAATCAATTAGGTCTGTATTAAATAAAAGGATTGCAATAGATTCGATCCTGACCTTGATCTCCTTGCGCCCCCCTGTAGAGTTGGGAAAAAAAAATCGTGAAACCAGTTCCAGACAAGCAAATAACAGCCAATTTGAACACCAAACAGCAAAAAAAGAACCCTACAAGCGCCCGGACTCGATCGCGCCTTTTGTCCGAACGCTCACTGCTGGTGGGACTAGGTTGCCTTGCCAGTCTGGGACTGCTCAGCAAAGGCATAGTTTGGGCCCAAAGCGAAACTCCACCAGCAGAACAAGCCCTCCCCGGCGCAGCAGAACTTCAGCCACTATTTGAAGCACCTCTGGCGCCCCCGGAACCCTCAGCCCAAGAACAGCGAGAACCAGATCCTGAACCCCAGGCAGAAGTTCCAGCCCGATCGCCAGATTACGTCACCGAACAACCTCCGGCCCAATTTTACCTACCGGAGCCCGCGCTGATTCCCCTACCAGAAGCGACGGCCCAAGAACCTCCTTTTGAAGCGCCAGTTAACCCAGAAGCACGCGCTGCCGACCAAACCGACTACAGCGTTGGCGCTGAAAGTGGCTACGAAGCGCCGACAACCATCGAGTTTGCAGAACGATCACGATCGACCGGCTGCCAAGAAGTTGGCGGTGGGTGCGGGCCTGCTGCTGTTTCCGAACCCGTGACAGCAGAAGCAGCCCCTCCCAGCTACAGCCCAGAAACTCCGATCGCTGGAGAACCCAGCTACAGCCCGCAAACTCCCCGCGCAGGTGGCGCTTATATTGCAACCCCACCTCCTCGAAATCTGCCACAAAGCCTTCCCGGAACTGTTCCGAACCTTCCGGGCAATATTCGGGGAACTGTCGCCGGAAACAATAGCGGAAATCCTGTCGGTAAAGTAGGTCAAGCCGTTGAATACATAGGCAACAAGCTTTGGGGGCAGGAAAACCAGTCGGAATCTGCTTACACACCTCCGCGCTACTCGGCAGACAACGGATACCCCGCCAACCCCGGATACTCCGTTAACACGGCAGCCTACGCCGCTGCCCCCCCCGAACCCAGCATGGGACTCGGCCCGGTGCAAGTCGGTGCGATTAGTGTCAGCAGCAGCAGCAATACAGGTTTTGCTTACTACAATCTCACCCCGCGTCCTTTAGGTAAACCCGGAAATGGCAACACTAGCCTGATGTTTCCCCTATCGATTGCTGCGGAAATTACTTCGCCCTTTGGGTGGCGGACTCATCCAGTTAGTGGCTACGGTAGGTTTCACACCGGCACAGACTTGGGTGCCGAGATGGGAACGCCCGTACTCGCAGCTTATGCCGGTCAAGTGGCGATCGCCGATTGGTTAGGTGGCTACGGTTTAACAGTGGTTCTCAACCACAAAAAAGAGTCTCAGGAAACGCTCTACGGACACCTTTCGGAACTGTTTGTCAAGCCCGGAGAGTTTGTGAAACAGGGAGAAACTATCGGCCGCGTCGGTAGCACAGGAATGTCTACAGGGCCTCACCTCCACTTCGAGATTCGGCAAATGACCGATCAGGGTTGGGTGGCGATCGACCCCGGTGCTCAGCTAGAATTCGCTGTGGCAAGAATGATCGGCACATTGGAAACCGCCAAAATACCCCAAATGCCGAAATTCGTGGAAACACAAAGCGCTAAGGGACTCAAGGATTTGGAAAACGATATGCCCCAGCTTCCACCTCTGCCCCTGGGAATGGACATCGAAGTTCACAACCTCCAGCCGCCATTCCCGGAACTCTTAATAGCTGAAACTTCTGCGCCGAAGGATAAGGAAGCCTCCAAACCCAAAATTCAGAAGCAAGCTAGCAGGTAAAAATTGGGAATTGGCTAGATGAATTTTTTTTAGGGGGCGGGTTATTCGCCCACCCCGCAAGAAAATTTATGTTTTTTGGAACGGACTCGCGAGCCGACAAAAATTGGTAATTTGCAGCGTATGCTAATAGCGCAGTATTTGTGGGAATTAATTTTATTTCTGATTATTGTAGTCGGCCCGATTCCCCTAAGCTTATCTCTGGCCTTCGAGAATCAGAAGGAAAACAATAACTATTCATTTCCCCATTTTCTCCTCGTACTCCTGACGGGATGGAGTATTGCACAAGTTTGTATCGGTTTAATTTTAGGGAGTGTCGATCGCCTAAGTCTCGCTCAAGTCATTATAGCAGAAATGTTGATTTGTGCGATCGGCTCAATCCTGATTTCCGCCAAAAAAAGCCTAGATTTCGGCTCCTCGCGTTGGCAGATTCTCCAACTCAAGCAACCTCTCGGCAAATCCGAACTCCTGATTATCAGTGCCGCCGCTTTTGCAGGATTTGTGCTGTGGGAAACTCTCGCCACCAAGCCCACAACCAATTATGACTCATTGTGGTTTCATCTACCTGCGATCGCCCGATGGTATCAAACCCATTCACTTACATTATTAGATCCCGCTGGAAATTGGATTTTCGATCACGAACAAGCACGAATATATCCGTACAATTGGCACATTTTATCTGCTTTGTGTGTACTCCCATTCAGGGCAGACTTTCTCACAGCTTTTCCCAGCCTAATTGCCTGGGTACTTGAAGGAATTTCTGTCTATCTATTGAGCATAAAGTTTGGATCAAGCCGCATTAACGGCATGGCAGCAGCATCTTTAGTATTGACAGTACCGATGGTGCTCAACCAAGTTAATACCATTCACCCAGACTTACCGCTAGCTGCAATCTTTACAGTAGGTTTGTATCTAGGTTTATCCTATCATAGCAGCCGATCGCAATCCGAGTTATCCCTATTTTTGGCAACCGTAGGAATGCTAGCCGGAATTAAAATCACCGGATTAGTTTATACATTCTGCCTTTTAGGAGGATTAGGAATATTAGAAATTAAAAGATTCGCCGTTAATAAAAATTATACACTAACTAATTTTAGAATTCGCCACATCAAACCAGTCTTGCTGTGCGGCATACTTTGCTGCTTGTTTTTAGGAGGTTTTTGGTATGCAAGAAACTTGCTGCATATCAATTATCCTGTTAGTGATTCCCGCGAGATTAACATTCCCTTACAGCCTGTTCCCTCTGTTCCCTTACCGTCTCCCGTACCGCCTCCAAAACCTCCCGTAGCATCCCCAAAACCGACCATAACGCCGTCTCCAAAACCTCCCGTACAGCAGCCAATACCTACCATGCCTGCGCCCCCAGCTTCGCCACTTTTGAAGATTTGGCAAAGCACCTTAGCAGCTCAATTTAATCCCAGCAATATTTCCCACTGGCAAACACTCGGCTTGCAAATCCTCATTAGATTGCAACTGCCATTTCTGGCGATCGCACTTCAGGTATTAGCAGCACCTCTAGCCTTGATCAAACATAAAACTAGAATAATTAATCAAAATAATGTCATCTTAACCGTAGTTCTCGCCAGCACCGGAATTCTGTATCTTATTACACCTTACACCTCCGGGACGGCCGGAGAGTCGATCGGTCAACTCAGCCCTATACTAGGTTTTAATCTCAGATACGGCTTTCCCTTTTTAAGCTTACTAGGAATCGCAGCAGCAGCAACCGCAACTCTCTTGAAAACTCGCAAGCAAGTAATTGTAGCAATTGTTTTAATTAGCAGTATTTCCGGCATTGTTAGTAACACAATTTTTGACCTGATTAAAAATGCTTCTTTTACAGGAAACAGTATTGTTTGGGGAAGCGGATTGATCGATCAGTTTAAATCTAATATCGGGGAAGCCATCAATAATATAATAAAAATATTAGCTCCCAGTTTGCTATCTTTAGGAATATACCCATTAATTTATCTTGGATTCCTGCTGCTGGGTTGGATTATATTTAAGCAGAATCCCAGTTTAATCTGGTTAAAAAATCTACTCGCCAGCCTGAAAAAGTCGAGTTACATAATAATAATTTGCGCCTGTATAGCATTAATGGTAAGTGCTGGTTGGGTAGCGAGGGAAAAGCGAGATGTTGCTCGCGCCGAATTGTATCGTGGCATTTACGAGTATATTGATAAAAATACAGTACCAAATGAAAAAATCGGCTTCTTTTTGAGTTCCCGCAGTTACCTGTTTTACGGGAGAAATTTGGACAGACAAGTTTTATATGTGCCGTTTAGAGCCGATCGACTTCCGGCATGGATTGACAACCTACACAAAAATAAAATTACGATGGTGGCATTCGGCCCCCTGACTGAGATGGACGAATACACCAAACTAGCTTTATCTTGGCTGACAAGTCCCGAAGGCCCGCTGGAACCAGTTTTCGGCAAAGATTTTAATACTGAGTCGGTATTATATCGCTTAAAAAAATAAAATAGCATTTCTCCCTTCGTAGGGTGTGCACTGCGCAGCGGTTGAATTTGTATCCCACCGAAGATCACCAGTGAACTAAGTTATTGTAGGGTGTGTCAGGGCTGAATTTGGCGATCGCCTACTCAATAATTTCCCCCCTCGATCGCACCCTACAAACTCAAGCCTTCCTTCTTCCTTCTTCCTTCTTCCTTCTTCCTTCTTCCTTCTTCTATAATGAACCAAGCTAAAACTCTATTTTCAATAGTAGTTCCGACTTACAATCGCCCGGACAAATTAGCGCAGTGTCTTCAGTCTTTTGTGGAACTAGAATATCCGCGCGATCGGTTTCAAGTGATTGTCGTCAATGATAGCACCGAAATATCTGTAGAAACTACAATTTACCCTTTTCAAAGTCAACTAAATCTCATACTTCTGACACAACCAAACTCCGGCCCCGCAACGGCGCGAAATACTGGGGCTTTTGCAGCAGAGGGCAAATTTGTAGTGTTTACAGATGATGACTGTACTGTGGCGGCAGATTGGCTGCAAAATCTGGAAAAGCGATTTGGGGAAACACCAGATTGCTTAATCGGAGGTCGAACTGTTAACGCACTGCCGGATAACATCTATTCTACTGCCAGCCAGCAACTGATCGATTACCTTTACAGTTATTATAATGCGATCGCCGATCGCGCGCAATTTTTCACTTCTAACAATTTTGCCCTTTCTGCTGAGGCTTTCCAACAAATCGGCGGGTTTGACACGACTTTTTCGCTAGCGGCTGGAGAAGACCGGGAATTTTGCTTTCGCTGGCTCAATTTGGGAGGCCGCGCGGTCTACGCTCCCGAAGTTATAGTCTATCACTCCCACGCACTAACTCTGGGCAAATTTTGGCGGCAACAATTCAATTACGGTAGAGGTGCTTTTTTGTTTGGGGAAATTGTCTCGAAACACGGGGCGAAGGGGAAACGTCAACATCCGTCATTTTATCTAAATTTGCTAACTTATCCATTGTTTCACGGTTCGGGTATTCAAAGGCTATTAATTACAGGATTATTTTTAGTTTCTCAAGCGGGAATTGCTGCGGGATTGTTTTGGGAGAAAAATGTTTTTGTTGAGAAATAGAATTTAATTAATGAACCGCAGAGAGCGCAGAGAACGCAGAGAGAAAAGCCGAGTTAGTAGTTAGTAGGGTGGGTCAGCTTTGAGCCGTTAATCATTGATAAAATAATTCGTGGCTGACGCACCCTACAATTTCGCACGTACCTGAAAAATTACATAAATCCGTGTTCTACCAAAAAATCTGGGGTAATTGTTCCCAAACTGTTGATTGCAGGGCTTTCTTCCCAGGGTTCGGGATGGGATTTTGATCCGCTACGGAGAAATTTGGCTACGTATTTGCCGAGTATATCTGCTTCTAAGTTGACTAAACTTCCTGGTTGCAAATAGCTGAGGTTTGTCTCGGAAAAACTGTGCGGAATTACGGCAATTTCAAACCAATTTCCGTCATCATCGCAATCTGCTACGGTTAAGCTGATGCCGTTGACGGCGATGCTGCCTTTGGACACAATGTAGGGCGAGATTTGACGTTGCCATGCTGCATTGGCTGTTGGTGGGGCTGTAAACCGCATCTCCCAAGCGTTGGCGGTTTGGGTTGATGTTGCTAAAGTGCCGATCGCATCTACGTGTCCAGTTACAAAATGTCCGCCCAATTTGCTACCGGCGCGCAGGGAGGTTTCTAGGTTCACCCAAGCATCGGGGAATGAACCCAGAGTGCTGCGGCGCAGGGTTTCTGGGGAAGCGACGGCGACAAAACCCTTCGCGGGCAGAACTTCTACTACCGTCAAACAGATTCCATCGACGGCTACGCTATCGCCAATGGCTAAATCTTGTAAAATCTGGTAGGAGTTACTTGAGGTGCAGGAAATTTGGAAGTAGTCGTTGCCTAGCGACTTCAGCTTTCCGAGAGATTGAATTAGTCCTGTAAACATAGTTATTTTTTTGTAGTCGATCGCTTATTTACATCAAACCACAGACACAAAGCAGACGCAGGAGCTTTTACCGTCCCGCTGTCCCTGTATTTGTGTAGAGTCAATCTCAAATCTAAAATCTCAAATCTAAAATCGACTGATGCCGATCGGTTGTAGATTCAGGGGAAGATCGAGTCATACTGGATTTAGGTCATCTATTATGTCCAAGTTCTCTACCGCCTTGCAGTGTCTTAATTCTATGAGGCCGATCGAATGATTGAAATGAAAGTCGCTGGAATTGCCTTAGATGCAGCCACGCGCAGCCCTATTGTCCTATTGAGAGACTCTACCGAGCGACGCGCTTTGCCTATTTATATCGGTCAGGAGCAGGCAAAGGCTATTATTAGTGCGCTAGAAGGCCACAAGCCTCCTCGACCTTTAACTCACGATTTGATGGTCAATTTCCTAGAGGCCTGGAGCCTGACCTTGGAGCGAATAGTGATTCACTCGCTGCAAGATAACACGTTCTATGCCGTCCTAATCGTCCGTCAGGGTGAAGTAAAAAAAGAAATCGATGCCCGGCCCAGCGACGCGATCGCCCTGGCCATACGCACGAATAGCCCCATCTGGGTGATGGAAGAAGTCGTCGCCGATGCTTCCATACCGGTCGATCGAGATGCTGATGAGGCCGAACGCCGGGCCTTTCGCGAATTTATCTCAAACCTCCGCCCGGAGGATTTGATCAAGAGAAGCGGTTTCAGTCAGGGCGAAACTTCCTCGTAACATTTATGCGCTATCGACGGTTTGGCAAAACTAACTTGCACCTGTCTGTATTTTCCTTGGGAACCATGCGCTATTTGGCTTCTGAGGAAATTGCCTGCCAGACTGTACGGCAGGCCCTGTCTCTGGGAATCAATCACCTGGAAACGGCGGCGGGTTACGGTTGCAGCGAGGAATATCTCGGCGCGGCGTTCAAAGCTGGGTTGTCTGTCGATCGATCGCGCTTCCACGTCACTACAAAAATCCCCCCAACGGACGATGCTGCTGCAACTGAACGCTGCATTGATGAGTCCCTCAAACGTCTGAATCTAGACTATATCGACTGTCTGGCAATTCACGGTTTGAATACTTGGGAACATTTGGCGATCGTGCGATCGCCCACAGGCTGCATAAAATCTGTACAAAAAGCCCTCGCTGATGGCAGAATTCGGCACGTCGGTTTCTCGACTCACGGGCCTCTGGATCTGATTTTGGCTGCGATTAATACAGATTTGTTTGAATTTGTCAATCTGCATTATTACTATTTTTTTCAGCGCAACGCCCCGGCAATTGAACTCGCCAAGCACAAAGATATGGGCGTTTTCATCATTTCCCCGGCAGATAAAGGAGGGCAACTCTACACGCCCCCGGAAACTCTCGCACAATTGTGTTCGCCTTTCTCGCCTTTAGAGTTGAACTATCGGTTTTTACTGAGCGATACTAGAATTGGGACTCTCAGTGTGGGGGCGGCAAATCCGACAGAATTAGACGAACCTCTGAAATATTGCGATCGCGACTTTCCCCTCACCAATGCCGAAATCGCTCAGTTTGTGAGGCTAGAATCAGTTATTGCCGATCGTTTGAAAACCGACAAATGCAGCCAATGCTATGCCTGTTTACCTTGCCCGGAAAACATCAACATTCCCGAAGTATTGCGACTCCGCAATCTCGCCGTTGGGTGCGACATGACTGACTTTGGCAAATACCGCTATGCTATGTTTGAAAATGCCGGACACTGGTTTCCTGGCAGCAAAGGCAACCGCTGCACCGATTGTGGCGAATGTTTGCCCAGGTGTCCCGAAGAGTTGGACATCCCAACTTTGCTCAAAGATACTCATCAGCGACTGGGCGGCAAAGCGGGCAGGCGGTTATGGGATTGAAAAAAAGCTGAAGCAGGGAAAAGGGCGATCGAGCTGATCTAAGTGTTACAACAATTAAGTTAGACTTTTTCTAAGTGGATTTACGATCTAGTCGATCGCCAAACTACCTAGCTTTCCGACTGTCTGCGGCAGCATCCCGATTTTGTGAACAGCGTTTTTGAGGAGTGCTAGCAAAATTCTCGCTTGCCTATATATCTCTAACGAGCAAGATGCTCGCACTCCTGTAAAAGCTCTCATGGGGATGAGCCCAACAAACTTTAAATAGCTGCCGATAGCATATGTGAAAACAACTAAATAAAAAAATTTGCTTGCACAGCCAGAAACTCGATTCCTTGGAAAATACCCAATCATTTATTGCTTTGTTTGGCCAGGCGAGAGCAAACAATTTTCTGATGAGTGATTAACTGAATTTAATCTAAAATGTAAAATCTAAAATTGATGGTTCCAGATTAATTTGTCGCCTGTCATCTAAAACCGATTCCGCATCTACTACTATGGCTCAAACTCAGTTAAACGATAACCAGCCAAATTGTCTGCAACCCACTCAAGTTGCGACTTCCGAAAGATTGAAACCAGCTTTCAGGCCGTGCGTCTACAACTTATCTGTCACTAAAAACCAGCTAATTGGATTCCTGGCTTTACAAACAATCTTGCCAGTCGGATTAACGGGAGGAATACTTTGGCTAACATCGACAGTTGGCAACAATCAACTGCAAAATCAAGCTAAATCTGAACTGAGCCTGAGTGAAAGTAACTACAATCTTCAACTCGATCGCGCTGCATTCAGTTTGCAAAAATCCTCTGACAGCCAAACGATCGCCCAAACAGCCTCAGCTTACAACAGCGGCAAAAAAATATCATATTTGCAAAAATCTGTCAAGCAAATTTTGGAAAATCAAGTCAAAACAGGGGAAATAGATAGTGCTGCCTTAGTTGGAAAAAACGGGCAGATTGTTGTTAGCGTCAACCCCAAGCAGAAGGAAAAAAGTTTTAACCTGCAAAAAATAGTCGATCGAGTATTTGCTGCCAAAAAGCCAATAACCGCCAGCGAAATAATTGCTAAATCTGAAGTTCAGAAACAATTGGGATCTTTGCCGCGCGCTGCGGGAGACGGTAGCGTCCTCGTCCGCTACACAGCAATTCCCGTAAAAGATCCAAAAACTCAGACAGTGATTGCTGCCTTAGTGTTAGGAAAAGTTCTCAGCCAAACGGCGGCAGTTGCTAGCAGCGAAATCGTCAATTTACAAGGCGGATATCGCGCTATCTACTCCGTGCCAACTGACGGCAAATTTGTATTGGCAAGTTCGCAAGCATTTACAAAAAATCAAGAGTTGCCAGACTTCCTAGCCGACCAATCTCTCCTGAAATCTGCACTCGCCGCCGCAGGAAAACCAGTCGCCCAGCAAATACAAATAGGCAGTCAAACTTATACAGTGGCTGCTCAATCCCTGGACAATTTAGCCGGAAAACCTGGAGCAATTTTAGTTCGGGGAATGCCACAAACTGCGATCGCAACTTGGTGGGGCAACAATTGGCTGCTGTTGGCACTGTCTGCCGCCGCCCCCCTCGCCTTGGCAGTTGCAGTCACCCGCCGGATTGCTAAACCAGCTAACTCAAATTTATCAACAGCAGACGGGAATTGGCCCTCTAATTCCAGCGCGGAACCGCCACAGCGAACCCGGAAGTTTGGTCTAATTTATGAAAATTTAAATTTCGACGAATTCCCCGATTTATTCCCTAAAAAATTGAGTTTAGATGGTCAATTAGCCGTAGATTTTCGATATAATAAAAAATTGGCGGCCGCTCGCCCGTTAGCGCAGCCCTCGAAGAGGATCGCAAATCCCCAGATCCCGCTCGTTTTCCAACCCCTAGAATTGCCCGCCAACTCCGTCTCAAACCATTCGCGGCCGGCAAATACAGAAGTAGAAAAAAGCGCGATCGCCTTAAACCAAGTCCAGGAAGCTTGGCAAGACTTAAATCGCCTCAACTGGGAATTGCAGCCAGAAATGCTCGATCGCCAAAACACTCAAAAAGCCCTGCGCAAGAGCGAAGCACTGCTGCAAGCGATTTTAGACAACTCAACAGCAGTAATTTACATCAAAGATGTTGAGGGAAAATACCTACTCACCAATCGCCATTTTGACAATTTGTTCGACATCGCAAAAGAGCAAATAACAGGGAAAACCGACGGCGATATTTTTCCCGAAGACTCTTCAGCAGCCTTGCGAGAAAATGACCTGAAAGTTCTCGAATCCTCCTCGCCTCTAACCCTCGAAGAAATCATCCCTCAAGACGACGGCCCGCACACTTATATTTCTCTGAAATTTCCCCTCTGCAACTCCAAAGGCAAAGCTTATGCAGTCGGTACAATTTCTACAGATGTGAGCGATCGCAAAAAAGCCGAACTCACCCTAGAAAAAGCTAAAGCAGAACTAGAAGTAGAAGTCGAACAGCGCACGCTATTCCTCAAACAAGCCAATGAACTCTTGCAGTTTGAACTGGCGGCTAGAGCCCGCGGCGCGATCACAGTCAGACAAATGACGGCTCAAGTAGCGCGACACGCCAGAACAGTTGACGGCATTCTCAGCGCTTCCCTTGATCTAATTTTTCTAGTTGATCGATCGGGAAAATACACCTATGTCAGCCGCACCGCCGCCCAAGCTGCCGGCATGAACCCCAGAGAAATGATTAGCAAAACCTGGCAGGAATTAGGTTGGCCACCAAAAATTATGCAGCGGGTTCATGAAGAGTGCGATCGCATATTTGCCACATCCGAGCCTGTGAAAGGCGAAGTAATAGTCCCCACCGCAGCCTGGGGAATTCGGGACTACGAGTACATTCTCAGCCCGTTGTGTGCCACAGACGGCAGCGTGGAAGCCGTGGTGGCAACGTTGCGGGATATCACCGATCGCAAAGACGCTGAGGAAGCGTGGCAGTTGGCCAAAGAAGCGGCAGAAGTCGCCAACCGCGCCAAGAGTGCTTTTCTAGCAAACATGAGCCACGAGTTGCGGACTCCCCTGAATGCGATTATCGGCTACAGCGATATGCTGGTGGAAGATGCCGAAGAGTTAGGTAACTTAGAGGTAGTCTCGGATTTAGACAAAATTCGCACTGCTGGGAAACACTTGCTGCGACTGATTGACGACATTCTGGACATTTCCAAAATTGAAGCTGACAAGATGGAGATTTATCTCGAAAGCTTCGATGTTGGCGGCTTAATCGAGGAGGTGGAAACAACTATCAAACCGTTAATGGATAAAAAGGCTAATACTTTGGAAGTATTGATTGCTGACAATATCGGCGCTATGCACGGCGATTTGATGAAAGTGCGGCAGGTAATGCTAAATTTGCTGAGCAATGCTGCTAAATTTTCTACTAATGGGGCGATCGTACTTACTGTCGAAAGAATTACCAGCGAAGAGTTAAAAAACAAATATCAACCGCGAGTTGTTCAAATGTTAATTTTGGATTCGGAATATTTAATTTTTCGAGTGACTGACACGGGCATCGGCATGACAAAAGAACAGCAAGAGCGACTGTTTCAACCTTTCACTCAAGCGGACAATTCAACTACTCGCAAGTACGGCGGTACTGGTTTGGGATTGACTATCAGCCAGCGTTTTTGTCAGATGATGGGCGGTGATATTGAAGTTAGCAGCGAGTTAGATTGTGGTTCTACTTTTACGGCTTTTCTGCCTGCTTCGTTGTTTAGGCGATCGGAATTTTAATGATTTTGTAGCAATAAAATATGATGAATAACCGCAAATTTCGCCCCAAAAATCAAGTTTCCCGCCGCAGAGATAGCATTTTGACAAAAAGTTTATTTTTGTTCCTAATTGCCAGTTCTACCTGCATCACAGCCTTGCTGTGGGGACAATCTGCGGCATTCTCCCAGCAGCCAGTCTGCCCGACTGGAGATGCTGCTAATTTCCCGTCGCCACCACTGTCGCAAACCGAACCAAGCGTGCCGAGTCTGTGGTTAGCAGAAAAACAGTTTGGTGGTAAATTGCTGGATCGCTGGTTTGTTGATCGCGATAACGCTTTGGTAATCATCATCGTCAACCGCCAACTGTGGAGTTTGCTAGACTATATCGAACGCTATCAGTTTGTCAACCGCTTCGGCACTGTGTCGAGCGAATACGGTTACAATCTGCGAGTTTGCAATCGTCAAGGGACGGCTTTGGCGATTTATTCGTGCAAGGGCGATCGGCTTAACTGTAAAATTGATTTAGAATCTCTGTCAAATCCCGGTCTCCGAGGCAAAATCAAAAGCTTTTAGTAGGGTGCGTCAGCAGCGATTTGTTTTCAGGATAATCGATAAATCAATAGCTGATGCACCGTGCATTTTAGCTAATAAATGCGGTTTATAATTCGTAGAAAAAAATGAAAACAACCCTTGAACTTCCTGCTGAATTAGAACCTTTCCGTCAAGAAATTGAAAGTTCAGAAAAGCCTGTTATCAAAATCACTTACGAACGCAAGGCGACTGATTTGTGGTCAAGCAAATTTGGCGGAGTGCCTTACTTGCCGAAAGGTTACGATTTTCCCAAAGATAGTGATGGAAAATATATGCACCTTTTGGCACAACTCAATTTTGAGGAAATTTTTGCCCAAGTGCCATATTTAGCCCCTTTTCCCAAACAAGGAATTTTGCAGTTTTACATTGGTGACACAGATTTGTATGGTACGGATTTAGATAATTTGGACAACCAAAAAGATTTTAAAATATTGTATTTCCCCGAAATAGACATAAATTATTGTCAAACATATTTTGCTTTTTTGTTGAATGTCAATGAGACATATTCAACTTTAAACAATCAAAGATTTAGTGCGGTGCAATTTTTTGAGAAAAATAATTGTCCGATTTATAATCCTTTTGCCGATTGTCTTTATGAACATTATTCACCTTTAAAGCACCAAGATGTGAATAATTATCAAGAATGTTTGGCTTTACAGTTTAAGTCTGACAATGAGTGGGTTTGCCCAGAAGACTATCAATTTAATAATTTTCTTGGAGAACAAAAGCTTAAACAATTCTTTGATGTAATGGATGCAGATGATGACAAATTAAATGATTGGTATTATGCTAATATATACGAAATTGACCATAAAATAGGGGGATACGGCTACTTTACGCAAACTGACCCTCGTGAGTATAGTACGCAATACAAAGACCATAAAGTTGTGCTATTACACATGATTAGTGATGATGAGATTTGTTGGGGTGATGATGGAGTAGGCAACTTTTTGATTCGCGCTGAGGACTTAGAAAAATTAGATTTTTCTCAGGTGATTTATAATTACGATTGTTATTAAAATTAAAATACTAACTCTTCAACCCGTGCTATTTTTTTATTGTTCTAAGGTACGTAGTTGCGCTTCAGCGCTCTTTGGAAGCATCTCATTTTTGCGAAAAGCATTTTTTCTTTGAATGCTGTCCCGATCGCCTATTGTACAATACGGGAGCGGGGACAGCATTATAAATGTAAAACTGCGATGCTCCCCGCTATTTCATAGATCAAAGAGCGCTGAAGCGCAACTACGTAACTCACTTTTAGCCTTTCACTACTTGCCGAATTTCTTGCCAGAGCGATCGATATTGTGCAATCCCCGCATCCCCGAAAGGCAGCAGAAAGTCGCTAGCAGCAAGAATCTTAGCCTCCGGTAACAACACAGAATTACTGCGCACATCTGCCGGCAAATCCTCCGGTTTCATGCCGACAATTATGGGCGAACTAGCCTTAGCCAGCAAAGACAATTGAGGAGCAATTTGAGGCTGCAAGCAAAAATTAATCCATTTTTCTGCTAAAGAAACTGGCTTTCCTGATGCGGGTTGTACCCACAAATCCGTCCAAAGTGCAGTTCCAGAAGCAGGAATTACTACAGCAATATCGCTTTGAGTTTGCAACAGCGGCAGCACATCGCCAGAGGAACCGACGGCTAACCAAGTATCGCCTAAAATCAAGGGTTGCAAGTAAGAATCGGAACTATAAAGTTTAGCTTGTCCGTGCAGGTTTGCCAGTTCTTTTTTGAGATTCGGAACTTGATCTAATTGCTGAGTATTGTAAGATTTTCCGAGTTTTTTTAATGTTAAACCTATAACTTCTCTTGCACTATCCGGTAGCGAAATTCGATCGCGCAATTCGACTCGCCACAAGTCACTCCAATCTGTCGGAGTCCACCCCAAAGCCTTAAATTTGTCGGTTCGATAGGCAATTACCGTACTTCCCCAGCGGTAAGGTGCAGCCCAAACTTGACCTTTAGCGTCTAATTGACCGTCATCGTTGCGTCTGACGAGTTTTTGCCATCTTTCGGGCAATTTTGACCAATTATTAATTGTAGCAGGATCGATCGGCTGAATCAATTTTTGCCGAATTGCCACAGTCAGCCAATAATCTCCCAACATCACCAAGTCAGCTTGATTTTTGGCTGCGGGTGTCCGTTTCCACTTTTGCAACAAAGCGAATAATTCTTTTAATTGTGCTTCCTGCGTTACCTGCAAAACCGGAGACGGTTGTAAGTCGCGGCTAAATTTGCTTGCGAGTTGGGCTGGAATACCGTTTTTGAGCGATCGAATTTTGAGAGTGGGCTTCGACTCGCACCCTGCGGCCAATTGACTTAAAGTTAGGGTGGCTGCGCCCAATAGCAAAGACCTTCGTTTCACCTGTGAATCCGCTTTTCTAAATATTGACCGATGTTTTGTGTTCTGCGGCCCGGTAAATAATTCTTTGTCGAGTCCGGTATTTAGCGCCGATTGGTTTTATTTATTCCTCAAACACAAAGCTATTGTACTCGGTTCTGATGCGATCGGAGTCTGTTTTGCCCAAAGCACTGGTGGCGCGAGTCAATCTCACCGGACACTCCGCCCTCCAACTCTCAGAAACCGAGTTTTTTAACTCTGATTGAAGGTTGGAACGAAGTATGGGTTAAAAACCCCCGTTTCAGCGTCCCAGAAAATCTCAAATCTCAAATTCTCAAGCTGATTCTGTAAATCTACCATCAGGATTGGGAACACAACAATTACCTCAAAAATTAAATAATTTAGTGATAAATCCCAGTTATGTAAAGATTTATATTATATATAAAGATATAAATTACTATCCAGAGGATGATTCTATGGAAGCCCTACGCCAGCAAGTTACAGCATTGACCCAGCAAGTCGATGCTCTGTACAAACTCATAGAAAACCTCAATGAAAAGTTATTGGAGTCAGCCCAGGAGACGAAGCTGATTCAGCAGCAAAAAAACGATCGCCCTGGAACACTAGGAAATGACAAAACCTCGTCATATCAAACCTATAGTCGTCTCGACGCGCTCCTCGAACACAAAGATATACTGTTAGATGACAGCTACTTCGACAAGAATTCTCAAAGCTTGGAAAAAGAGCTAAGTTCAGAGATTCAAATCCAGCGCCTTACCGCTCAGCTAACAGCAGCTTACAATCGAATTGCTGCCTTGGAAGAACAGTTGCTCTCCAAAAGAATTCACTCGCAACAGGTAGGCGGGTCTAATTAGATATTGCTGCTGGCGATCGGGCATTAATCCAGATATAACAATACAAGTTGCGTTGATTTCTGCTCGTCTACTTATCGCGGTTATCAAAAAAGTGAGGAGAGCCTCATGCCCTATGCCCTATGCCCTATGCCCTATGCCCTATGCCCTATGCCCTATGCCCTATGCCCTATGCCCTATGCCCTATGCCCTATGCCCTATGCCGTTCGCATACCTGATCTTTCTGAGAAAGGCTATATAGAGTCATTGAATAGAGTATTTTAGTCTCGCGCAATTAGCAGTAGGAATACTGCATCAAAGCGAGATATTGTGTAGAATATTCTGTAAATCTGAAAGCAAAAATGTTACAGAAAATGATATAATTATTCAGCCCAAACGAAGCTAATTGAGCAGCACAACTAGCTTCGCAGCTCGATCGCAAATCTGAATTTTTAATCTTAAGTTCCTCACATTCCGGGACGCACAGAAAACGAAAAACCCGGTTTTAATGTTTAATTTCACAGCGCGATGCTAGGGCCTCAACAGCTTGCAGGAGTTGGGTTGGAGTCCAATTTGCAGTCAAGCCGCTGGCGATCGCACACGCACCCGCACCGACACCTTCTTTCACATACCCGCGATCGTAAGCTTGTAGTTGCGCGTACCGAGAACCCGCAAAGCTTAACTGTGCAGCCAACAAAGGCACACCGCCGATATCCTTAGCGAGTCCCACCGTGTCTCCTGTAGGGTCTTGGGCTACCCAGCGCGTAGTCCCCACCGCGACTTGTTCGGGACACCATAACAAAGCATATTTGCGGGTTAGAGCCTGCATCAAAGCATACACTGCCAGCATTTGCGTGCCGCCAGCTAGAAGTACCCCGCAAGTCCGACTCGCGGCGATCGCCATTCCCGCCACCGCTATTTGCATCGGATCGCCCACTGCCGCTACCAAATCCAGGGGAGTGCTATTTTTTCCGCCGATTTCCCACCCAGCATTATTTAGTCCCGCTGTCACCGCAGCCAATTTTTGAGTATGATTGCAGCGAGGATGGGAACTATTAACTTTGCCCGCTGCTGCAATTCCCAAACCCATTAACACGCCCAAAGCAGTAGTCGTTCCCCCAACTACGCACTCCCCTAAAATTAAATAATTGCCATTAGTTTCAGCGGCCAATTTAGCCCCCCAAATTAATCCTTGTTCCAGCAAATGTTTGACTGTTTCGAGTTCTAAAGCATTCCCAGAAGTGAGACATTTTGCAGCAGTACCGCCCAGATCAATTGCAGGTACGGGAGGCGGCAGGGGTAAACCAGCATTAAACAGGTAAAGGGGAATTTCCAAAGCTTCGATTACGGCGCGAGATATCAGTACCGGCGATGCCCCGGCTTCTAGGGGCGGCAAGGGATATTGCGGCGACGGTTGGGGGCCGTTATACAAAAATTCTGCATCGGCTAAACAAGTAAATTGTCGATCGCGCGGGGTTGCTCCTGCTGCCGAAATCCCCGGAATTAAGCCAGTTGCGGTAAATCCTAACACGCAGGCAAATATCGGTTTTTTTCCCTGATAGCGATCGAGCCACCGCTGGCCCTGTTCAATTTCTGTATAAGTATGAATCATAAATTAGTCAGTAGTCAGTAGTCAGTAGTCATTAGTCATTAGTTATTAGTTATTAGTCATTAGTCATTAGTCATTAGTCATGGGGAATTGATAATTGTCGGAAAAACCAGAAAGAGGTAAAGCGGATAATTTTATTTTTTTCCTTCCCTCAACAGGCATCAGTTAAATCAGTTACAAAATCTTTCTTCCTTCTTCCCTCTTCCCTCTTCCTTCTTCCTTCTTCCTTCTTCCTTCTTCCTTCTTCCCTCTTCCTTCTTCCTTCTTCCTTCTTCCTTCTTCCTTCTTCCTTCCGATTACTCTTCATAATCGATTAAAACTTGCACCCAGCGTGGTGGCCGCGGAATCGGATTTCCCAAACGATCTAGCAGCAACAAAGCTACTAAATGCACTACAAATAAATAGACAATATTATTAACCAAAATCATCCCAGCGGCGATCGCCCCAATTGTACTCAAACTCGGCACACTCAGCCAGCCCAGCTTCACAAACACCCATTCCACAATCTCTGTTACCTGGGCGGTTACATAAACCCAGAGATCTTGACCCACCAAAGCTGACAGCAGCCAAAACTTAAAAAAGAAGCCAACAGTACCAATTAGCGCGCCCACACTAATAGACACAGACCAACTCGCTTTGCGCCGCCAAAGTCCTCCCAGCGCAACTCCCATAACTCCAAAAGGAATCACGTATAAAATGCTTCGCGTCGGGCCCATGAGTACCGACAGCAGCAAACCCGATACCAAAGCTGACATCCAAGCGGCTCTGTTGCCCCAGCGCAGGTAAACTAGGGCAATGGGTACCGGGAAAAAAACCCGCAGCAAAGGCCCTAGCGGAAAGTAATAATTGATCAGCCAAATCAAGCTAGCGGTACTTGCTAAAAATGCCGTTTCTACGAGCCTCAAAGGCGCTTCCCTAGTGGTGGGCGTTCCCGGAGCTGGATTTTTGCGATCGCCCGCCAAATCTGAAATAGCGGCGGTTTCCGGCTCATTATTTTTACTGGGTGAACTGCCCGAATTAGACGTGGCATCTGCTGACAAAAAATCACTCATCCGATTTTAGATTTTAGATTTTAGATTTTACGGAACTTGCCCGCTATACGGCTGATTCCCAGTTTTCCGATTTTAGATTTTAGATGATAGCTTTTACAGGACTTGCGCGCTATAAGACTGCTTCCCGGTTTCACTGTTTGGATGCGTCGCCGCCAAATTTAATCTTGATCATAGAAACCGGGTTTAAGTACGAACGCAAGTCTTATTTTAGATGGATTTCTCAGCAAAAATTTTCAGCAGCATTATTTTTCCGCTTTGACTTCCTGAATTACAAAAACCGAACAAGATGCGTGGTGAACAACATAATTGCTGACACTGCCGAGGAAAGCTTCTGTGAACCCCGTGCGGCCGCGTCTTCCTACTACTATTAAATCTGCCCCCCAAGTTTGGGCGTGTTCACAGACAGAATGCCCCGCATCGCCGTCCATTTGGCAGTCAAATTCCACCTCCAATCCTTGCTTGGCGGCGGCGTCGCTATAATTTTTCAGCAAACCCTCAGCCTGTTTTACCTCCCTTTCCATGCGCAAACGTTGAGCTTGATAAGCTTGATCCATTAACTCGACATTCATGCCCAAATCGACCGGAATTGGCACTGCCGTCTCGCCCAGCGTGTTGACAGTAACGCAGTGAAATAACATCATCTTTGCCCGATCGCCCACAGCTAATTCTAAAGCTTGACTAAAGACGCGGTGGCCTAGATCGGAATCATCAACGGCGGCGAAAATTTTCTTAAAACTCACAGCTTTACCTCCGGCGAGAAATCATCAATATCAGTTAGTTAACAGAGAGTGCTTTTGAATTAGATTCTAATTAGCAGTCTCTGATACTTCTACATTAACAGACGCTCTAAGGCGTGTAGGTCTGGAATGCACAAAACGTCACGTTCGCGCAGAATCGTTCCTTTTTTTTCCAGCTTGCTGAGCACTCGCGTTACCGTTTCGCGAGCCAGCCCGCTGAGGCTACTTAATTCTCTGTGCGGCAGGTTGGGAATTTCTGTGCCTCCACTTGACATGATTTTTCCTTGCCCCTCTGCCAAAAATAACAAAATATCTGCTACTCGCGAGGTACTGTCCGATTCTCGCAAACGCAGACGGCGGTTGACTTGCCGCAGGCGGCGTGCCATCAATTGAGCTAGCCGAATGCCTGCGAGGGGCTCGGTATGAATAAGCTGCACAAAATCCTGAGCTGGCATATTTCCGATCAGTGTCGGGGCTAGGGTGATCACATCTGTCGATCGCGGTGTTTCTTCGATCGCTGCCATTTCCCCGAATAGTTCTCCTTTCCCTAAAATATTCAGCGTTACTTCTTTTCCATCTAGGTTGTAGGTGCGAATTTTCACCCAACCATCCAATATAAAATACACGGATGTTCCCCAGTCATTTTCGAGTAAAATCACTTGATTTGACGGATGACTGCGGGTAACGATGTGGACAGTTGCTTTCTCGATTACAGGATCGGGTAATCCTGCAAAAAAAGGAGTAGAAACTATCAATTGATTTATATCGGAATTTGGATCTCGGGCGTTAAAGCGGTCTTCCATGAGGCCATCATTTTAATTTATGTGCTTGATCTGCGCTGGGCAGTTAGAAATAGCTTGCAGCCGAGTCATTCGATTTGAGATTCAAGCATTTGAGAAACAAGGATCTAAAATCAGCAATTTTTCCTCTAAAGTTTTGCCGTCAAAGGTCGAATATGGGGATTAATAGCCTCAAGCTCTGATTGTGAGCTAGAAACCAAACACCATACCATAATTGTTTAGATACATACCGCGGAGCAAATTTTATTAACAAAATTTTAGCAGCGCGGCAACCAACTGAGCGATCGACTTACCGAAGACAAGCACTTCGCGAACACAAGCTTAACACTGCTCAGAGATTTGTGGTCAACAGGCTCGGCAGTCGATCGGCTAGTGGCAGCATAAGTCCGCACACCGGACAGACGGCGACCACATCCGACTGCAACTCTCTGCAACCAGTCAAATGTCAGCACTACCAGAAAAATATACAGCAATTCCCAGCCCAAATGTTGGCGCTCTTGGCAACCGAAACCAACTCAATTTCCAGCATTTTTTTATGCTCCCCTGAGATTATAGTACCATTAATCTCTAGCCATGAACACAGATCAAAAGCTATGATGAAAGATTTGTCAAATTGAGTGTACGGGGACAAGCCGGAATCCGGGAATCCCAAATCGCAGATTGTTTGAGGTTTTTTCCAAGTCTGTGAAAGATGGAAACAAAAATTTACCGCATTACCTGATGAGAGACTGGGCGCGGGGCCACCGTCGCAAACGCGGGGTTATGGGTGAGACAGTGGCAGTTCGTGCGATCGCTGCTATCCCTCTTGGCTGAATCGCCTGTCTGTGCCCGGAAACAATGACAGCAGCCACAGAATTTGAGATCACTTGCAGGCAGTCGAAATTACCAGAAAGAATTGGTTTAAAGCCGGAACCCTGATCGGGAGAAATTAAAAGCAGACGATTTATTACTCCAATCCTCTTCCTGACCGGGAGAGGTCGCCCTCAACTGTCAACAGTCAACTGTCAACTGAATTACCGGGCATTTGATGCGGAAGTACCGGCTAACATATTATATGCAAGAGAAGTCATCCGAAGGCAAAAGGTTGATTCACAGTTGTCGGAAAATATTAGTAAATTATTGACGAACTCGCATTCAGATTATTCTATCTATTGGCATAGCTGCCGCCTGACTTCAATCTTTTGCCGATCGAGTTTCTCCCTAGCCGCATTCCCAGAGGTTCCGCCCTTGAATTCTCAGAAGTACAAAATTCAAGCACTTATTGCTGAGATTGATGAGGTACTCAGCAAGCCCGCACCCCGCTTGCCTTGGACGGGTTCGATCGATACTGTCCACCAGCGCCAACTTTTAGAGCGAGTTCGCGCTTATCTGGTTTCCTCAGACTCAAAGGTAGCTGCCCGCAAAGGGTCAGCCAGCCCAAATGTCCGCCCGGAACCAGTTCCAGTGCCCAAAATGCCGCCGAGGGTCGATCGCCCCTCAGCAGCAGAGCAAATTATGCTTGCCGTCACCGGGGAAATCAGCAACCTGCGCTCAAGCCTGACGGGGCCGCTCCAAGAAGACATAGAAGCTCTGCGACAACAGCAGCAAGCTTTAATTCAAGAAATCCAACAGCTAGAAGCAAAACGACAGCAGCAACAATCCCTAGCTCAGCAACAAGCAAACCAACAGCAAATCATTTCTGAATTCTTGCAGGTACTGACGGGGCGCTTGGAAGAAAGCTTGGATCGCGATTTATCGCAAATTTTCCGTAGCCTAGAAAATCAGTTGTTACCAAGCAGTGCTGCACAATCGCAGCCATCGGCTTTAAACCCACAAACCTTAGAAGAACACCCGTTGTTGACACCAGCTCAAAGATTGGAGCAAATGCAACGCTTCCAAGCTAGTGCTGACAGTCTGCTGATGAGGCTCGATTCTACGATGGGGATCGTGTTCGAGGCTTTGGAAGCAAATCTCCAAAGCTATCAAGCTTCCTTGGGACAAGGAATCGATAATATGTATGGTTTGAGCCAGCAGAGCGAGGCAATGTTGGCGGCTTTTGTTAACCACTTGGCCACACAGTTGAGACGAGAAGGGTCTTCTTACGTGCAGCAGCCGATCGCCCAGGCAAATCTCGAAACGACCACCCCAACCGCAGCAGATCGCTCCTGGGCCACTCCCGCTCTCTCAAATACTGCGATCGAACCCTCAGCCACCGCCGACAGTGAAGAGCGCAGCGGCGAACTCCCTGATCAAGACAGATTGCCCTACGCCGGGACAGAAATTTCTTCGCAATTCGGAAAATTGAGGCGCGATAGCGATCGCCTTGAAGCCCCTCTATCGCTCCCAGATTGGGCAGACAATTTGTTTGGTTATTCACCCGAAAGACCTCGACTGGAAACTCAGTTTTCTGGCAGTGAGTCGGAAGATCTGTTAGCAAAAAATGGCGAAAATGTTGAGGATTTGTACGCGAGTTTGTTTGCAGGAGAAGCCGTCGCAGAACTAGAATTAGAACCAGAAGATTTTACGATCGAAAATAGTGAAATTGCTGCCGAAAGTGCAGCGGCACAATCTCAAATTGTGGCAGAAAGTGAAAGGGCAGAACCCCTAAATACTGTTGAAGATTTGTTTGCTAATCTGCTGGATGAAGGCGAATCGCTGTCAGATTATATGACAGATGAAGAGTCAGAATTCGTAATTGGTAATTCTGTAGAGGCTCTAACTTTAGATACTGAAGATTTATTTGAACCACAAGTTACAACAATACCTCAAGTTTCAGAACCGCCAGCCTTAAGTTCGATCGCGGCAAAAGTTGACTTGGACGATCGAGAAAATCTAGAAACGGCTCAAAACCTAAGTGAGTATTTCGACACTGCTGCTACGCCTCCATCGCCAGCAGAAATTAGCCCCAACCAACCCAACCACGTGCCGAGTGCCCGTGATGTTCAAACTGACGAGTTTGGAACCTCGTCCCAGGGACTCGATGATGTTTACATCCAAGCTTCGCCGGACGAGGATTTGCTACCGGTTGAGGCATTAGAAGATGACCTCGATCGAGCCCTAAAGTTGGACGTTAATACTCTGGAACTGTTGGAGACAGACCTCTACAATCTGGAGGGATTGGACAATACTGCGGAACGGCGATCGAATTCCAGTGCGGTTAACAGCTTAGATTTATCGGCGAGTGATCCATCGGGCGGTGCAGACAATCCCTTTGGCGAAGCGGCAGAGGAAGAACTCGGATCGCTGGAGGATTTGTTCTCCGACGTGTTGGAACTTTCATCTGAGGATGAACCCTTTGTTTTAGAAGACGAACTTGAGGATGATTTGTTTGCTGAGGAAGATGAATCGAATTTGACGCTAGACGAGATTTTGGCGAGTTTGAACGATACCAATGGAGAACAGTCCCAAACTGCCGAACCTCCAGAAAGTAAAAAAAAAACCTAATTTCCACAGAGAGTAAAACCGGAGTTGTTGAGAAAATAACCGAGTCCGAGTCTAGCGAATTTGCTGTTCCACAGCAGCAAGAGTCGGCGCTGCATTCTGTTCCAGGTGCGATCGCCCCTTCATCCTCTCAATCCCCAAAACGCCAGAATTCTCGTTGGTATTTGGGCATTGATTTCGGTTCCTGTGGGCTGTCGGCGGCTTTACTCGATCGCGCCAGCGGCCAGTTGCACCCGATTTACTGGGAAACACCGCAGGCTGAGTTTGCCGCAGCGAGCGCGAGCTTTCGCATTCCCTCAGTCGTGGCGATCGAGGAAACAGCCCCAAACAGCACAAGTGGCCAGCAGGTGACAGTCAAGTCGGTGGGATGCCGGCAGTTGGATGTACCTGCGGGAGAATTTTTACTGCAAAATTTTAAATTGCCTTTAAAGGTGGGCATTCCTTATCAGCGCGCAACTGCTGGGATGTACGAACCGCTGTTGCAGTGGTCGTCAAATCGGGCTATGTCGATCGCCCTACCACTGCACGCTGTGCGGGCGCTGCTGGCTACTTTGAATCCGAGCAACCAGGGGCAAAAATTTGGCAAAGTGGGGGAAGTTTTGGATTCTGCAATGGCGGCAAATTTTGCTCTCTTGCCAGTTTCTAATTTAATCTGTAAAGCTTCGGGACTGACAGCAGAAACTCTCGATGCAGCCCTGAAAGACTTGCAGGGTGTGATTTTGGGAACTCCGGCGAGCTGGTCGGATGCTTATCGGTTTAACCTGCGGGAGGCTGTTTTGGGCGCGGATCTGGTGGCTTCTGGTTCGCAAATTTTTGTAGTAGAAGATGCGATCGCCACTTTGGTTGCTGCTGTAATTCCCATCAAAAATCCCACAGAAGTGCCATCTTCGGCGATTAATTCTATTAATAGCGAACTCGCAGAAGCTGCACCGCTAACTGTAAATGCTTCGTCTTTTAGCGGGGGAACTTTGATTCTGAATGCGGGGGCGGTGACAGTGGAATTAGCTTTAGTTGAGTTGCCGGAAAATCTTCAAGATTTAACTCGTGCTGATTTTACTTGCCAAAGTTTTGATGCGGCTGGCAATGCTTTCGATCAGGATATTATTTGTCAGTTGTTGGCGAAAAATGAAACTTGGGGAATGTCGATCGATTTGCCACGTCCGGGACATCCAGATTTACCGAGTCGCTATCAATTGCAGCAGCGGTTGCAAGGTTCTGTTTTTGGCCTGCAATTGTTAGAGGCTGCAAGGCAAATAAAAGTTATTTTGCAACATCAAGAAAGTTTTGTTTTGGATATTGGCCAGCAGCATTGGGATGTGAAGCGCAAAGATTTGGAAAGTCTAGTTTTAGTGCCTTTTGTGCAGCAGTTGAATCGTGAATTAAATGCTTTGCTTAGCCGCGCGGGAATGTCGCCGGCGGGGATTAATCAGGCGATTTGTACTGGGGGCATGGGTGGTTGGGCTGCGATCGCCCGTTGGTTGCGGCAGAAGTTGCCGAATGCGATCGTGCTTCAAGATCGGGAATGGGAGGGCGATCGAGATATTTCGGAAACTCACAATTCTCCATTAAGTTATTTACCGCAAAACATCAAAAATTCCAAAAAAAGTGGTCAAGTTGCCTGCGGGTTGGCGAGTTTGGCTCTCTATCCTCAAATTTTGGATGTGCCGCAACAGTACAGCGACTTTTTTCTGCTGTGGGAATTAATGCAGGTTTTGGGCAGGGAAACTCTGAGCTTTGAGGAAATTTTGCAGTTATTGGAACGCCAGGGCGTGAACACGCGCACCTGCGAGCCCCGGATTCTGCGGATTTTGTCAGGACAATTGCCGGCGGGACTTTTGCCGGAGGAGGAAGATTTCATGCTGCTAGCCGAGGAGTCGAGGCAAAATCCCGATTGGGAAGCAATTTTGGCCGAGCCGCTTTTCTTTGAAGATGTCTCGCGGGGTTATCGTTTGAATGTGGAACACGCCTCTGTTGTTCGCGAATATTTAGGCCTGCTCGCCTCTAGCAGCCAGCAAAAATTATTAGAGCCGCTCACAATTGCTTGGGATGTTCGCATGGATAGCGATCGTTAACAGTTGACAGTTGACAGTTGACAGTTGACAGTTGAGTGCGAAGTTTTTAGGCCGGGGATTTAAGCCCCTGCCTAAAAACAATCCACCTAAAGGTGGGGGCTTAAATCCCCTGTGCTTTGGTAAACTGCCAAAAACCTGGTTTCTCAGTGGAATTCTCCCTGTCTTCCCGAATATTCCTCGTAGAAACCAGGTTTTTGGTCACAAAAATTAATTTTTTCAGTAAATGTACTTAATTTTACATAATTTTTATACCTTTTGAGAAGAAATACACAGAAACTTTATAAAAGTGTGGCAGCTTTTTAAAGATTGTGCAAAGCCCAGGATTTGAGGTGGTTCAAGTTTGTTGAGTCTCATAAGATGGACGTGAGATCTCGTTAAAATTGAGATAAATCCAATAAAATTTGTGATGAGTGCCTCTAAATTATCAGTATTATCCGAAATGCTTTCCTTATTTGTTCCGAAATTTACTTACAGGGTTTGTGTATCCAAACAGCCTCTTCACCGATCCGTAACTAGCAAGGTCAAGCGGTCGATCGACATTTTGGGTTCGCTGCTGGGACTGGCAATCACTGCTGCGGTGGCGGTGCCGATATGGGTGGCGATGCTTTTCGACAGTCCAGGCCCGCTGCTGTACAGTCAAGTCCGCTGTGGGTTCAAAGGGCGGCATTTCAGGATGTGGAAATTTCGATCGATGGTTGTCGATGCAGAAAAGCTCAAACACCTAGTTACCAACGAAGCCAAGGGTCAAACTTTTAAGAATGACAATGACCCGCGAATTACCCGCGTCGGCCGCTTTTTGCGGATCACGAGTTTGGACGAGTTGCCTCAATTTTGGAACGTGTTGATCGGCGAGATGAGTTTGGTGGGAACTCGACCGCCAATTCACTATGAGGTTGTTGACTATGAGGATTTTCACTGGCAGCGTTTAAATGTCAAACCCGGCCTGACTGGGGAGTGGCAAGTCAACGGACGTTCTGGAGTTAAAGACTTTGATGAGATTATGCGCATGGATCTTGAGTATCAGGACAAGTGGTCTGTTGCCTACGATATCAGTCTGATTTGCAAAACAATTGGGGTTGTTTTTAGTAGAAACGGTGCGTGTTAATCAAGCTGCTGTTTTGAGTTGTCTGTTTATTTTTTGTGAGCTGCGATTAGATGAATATTAAGCTAAAAGCTGTTTTTCTAAAAGTTAAACAGCTACCAAAAAATGTTAAATTAAGGGCAAGCTTGTAAAAAGCTTGCCCTTAATTTTTGCGTCTACCTTCTTCCCTCTTTCCTCTATTTTTTTCCTTCTTCCCTCTATTTTCTTCCTTTTTCCTTCTTCCCTCTTCCTTCTTCCCTCTTCCTTCTTCCCTCTTCCTTCTATGATGAATTTGCCTAATTTGATTACTTTTTCTCGCTTGCTGGGAGTGCCGTTTCTGCTCTACGGTTTGTATGACCCAAGCGCCCAAAGCCGCTGGATTTGCACCGCGATTTTTGTGGTAGCTGCGGCTACTGATTGGCTGGACGGCTATTTGGCTAGGAAGCTGAACCAAATTACCGATTTGGGAAAGTTTCTCGACCCTTTGGTGGATAAACTGTTGGTGCTCGCGCCACTTTTAGTATTGATTGAGTTGGGTAAAGTCCCGGCTTGGGCAGTGTTTTTGATTTTGGGGCGGGAGTTGACAATTGCCGGGTGGCGTGTTAATAAAACTACGATTTCGGGAGCTAATATTTGGGGGAAGTTGAAGACGGTTAGTCAGATCGTGGCGATCGCACTTTTAATCGCTCCCCTGTCCGAATCGTGGAACGTTCCGGCATTAGTTGCGTTTTGGGTTTCTGTAGCTTTAACTTTGATTTCTGGCGCTATTTATCTGTGGCCGGAAAAGACTGCTGAGGACAGTTGACAGTTGACAGTTGATATCAAATCCAGTAGCATCGGAATGATAAAATTCTCTACTCTTCCTCTGCGTTCTCTGCGTTCTCTGTGGTTGAATAATTCCGATCTAACCGGAAGTAATACAAAGGAAGAGGATTCGAGCAATGAATAGTCCTCTTTTAATTTTCCCCTACAACGGTTCCGGCTTTAAACCAATTCTTTCTGGTAATCAGGAATTTATTCCTCATCACAATTTGAGGAATAAATTCCTCACTACAAACCTGTAAGGACACGGCATTGCCGTGTCTTAATCGCAGCTTAATAATGAGTCCCAGATTTCCGGTAATGCACCGCTGTCACCCCGTCATTTTTCTGCAAATGACCGTTTTCAACCGCCGCATAAACTACCCAGTGATCGCCACATTCCATCCGACTTATTACTTCGCATTCCAGATAAGCTAAAGCATCAGTCAAAACCGGACAGCCGTTGCTAGCTTCTGTTGTTTCAACTCCGGCAAATCTGTCTTCTCCCGGAGCAAAGTTTTTCATGAAATACTTGCGTAACTGTCGCCCTTCAGCTAAGATATTCAGCACAAATTTATCTCCGGCGTACATCAAAGCTTCGATCGATCGATCTTTAGCCACCGCAATCGTCAAACCCGGAGGGCTAAACGTGGCTTGCGACACCCAGGAAGCCAACATCGCACTGGTGACATCCCCGCGCTTCGCCGAGAGTACGCACAGGGAACCGACTAATCTTCCCACTGCTTGTTCCGTGCGATCGCTCCCACCAGTCAACTGCGGTTTCGGCGCACGCAATTTTTGCGACTTAATCAAAGCCTGAGCAAAATCCGTTCCCGCCTCTTTGCACTCGTGAATCGTCGCAGCCGTCGGCTTAAACTTCGCTCGAATCGGCTCAAATCCGATGCGATAGCCAGCATCTTTCAGCTTACCTTCAACTAAGTCGATCGCCTCTCCACTCCAGCCAAAAGACCCGAAAACCCCGGCTAATTTGCTCTTAGTGGCCGTAGACAACACAACTCCCAAAGCCGTTTGAATTTGCGTCGGCGCGTGTCCTGCTAAAGTCGGAGTACCGATGATAAATCCCGCGCATTTCTCGATCGCCTCTTGAATTTCTCCCGGTTCGGCAAATTCGCAGTTGATTGTTTCTACCCCAACACCGGCTTTAGTAATTCCTTTGGCGATCGCCTGCGCCAAAGTAGCCGTATTCCCGTAAGCCGAAGCATAAATCAAAGCAACTGTCAAGTCTTTTGAATTTTGTTGTTGACTCCATTCCCGATACAAATTGCTCAATTCGTGGAGGCCATAACGGACGATCGGGCCGTGACCGGGAGCATAAAATGCTGTTGATAAATCAGCTAATTTATCCATTGCAGCCAGCACTTGTTTAGCCTGAGATGCGTGCAGCGAATCGTAATAATAGCGGCGGTCTTCGTTGTAAACACTCCACCCTTCATCAAATACTTGGTCGCCGCAAACATGAGCTCCAAAAAATTTGTCAGTGAACACAATTCGAGTTTGCGGATCGTAGGTACAAAGTTCATCAGGCCAGCGAGGAGTCGGAGTCGCGATGAATTTTAATTTGTGACCTTTTCCTAAATCGAGAGTTTCTTCTCCCCGTACGATCATAATGTTTAATTCTTGTTCGGGAAAAGCCCCTCGCAAACCAATCGCCGCTGGATTCGTACAAACAAAAGCTACTTGCGGAGCCAATTCTAACAGAGCTTTAATTGTAACGGATCTGTTAGCATTGAAATGCCCTAAAATCACATAATCTAGCTTAGTCAAATCGACCCGTTTCTGCAAACAATCCAGATAATTTTGGGTGAAAGATTCCCCCGGTGGGTCGAACAAAGCAGTTTTGTCAGCTTGAATAATATAGCTGTTTGCTGTCGTCCCCCTTTGGAGAGAATATTCTACTTCAAATTTTAGTCTATCCCAAGTGCGCGATCGCACTGCTGATGTATCTGTGGCAATTGGGACAAACTGCACGTCGCGGGGTTTGGCATCAGATGCGGTTCTGGAAATTAGAGCATTAGTCATTTATTGCACCTATGAGAAACTGAACAACAGAACTTCTTTTAATTTCGTGCCAAAATTTGGTATCTACAATATCAAATTTTGCACCTTGAGCCTGTAAATTGGTATCCAGGTAAATTAGAAATTCCCTGGTTTTCAAATCTTCCCCAATTTGGATAAAGCTCACACCAATTTCTTCATCTCTATCTACTTTATTTGCCGCACTTACAATAATTTCGGCGATAGCAGCGCTATTTTCTGGTTTTTCATCTAGGACTGCAACAATTATTGCTCCTTTTTTCCCAGCACCCTTTGTTTTGATCTGAAAATAATCGCTAAAAGCTGTTGTTAGAGGTTCTGCCAAATTAATAGCAGTCGGCTTTGCTGCATCCGGTTCCGTATTTTGTCGCTGCAAAATTTCAGCCAACCGGGCAACATTTGAATTTTTATACTTCCACATAGGAGTAGAAGCTTCATAGACGGTTATGCCGTCATTGTCAAATTCTTGACATTTTTTTGCTAAGTCGATCAGAGATGCCTGTGCTTCTACCCATTCCTCGTACAAAGGATGTTGAGGGTCTCGGCTGGCATCGCTTCTGGCAATAATAATTGTGTAATGTCGGTCTTCTAAAAGCTTCGTTGGCATTGGCAATTCTCCTAGTTAAAATACACTCAGAATGACAAGTGTTTGCCCGGTAAAGGTGCTGGTGGCGCACCATATTTTTATAGCCCGATCAGGTGTTGCACACCCTAACGCAGAGTAAGAAAGGAAGAGAGAAATAAAGAAAAGCAACTGTTGGGTACGCAAGGTGCGCAGTGCATGGATATCAAAATCCTAAAACCTGGATAAATCTCATTTGTAGCTGAGGCAAGATCCCCTAAATCCCCCTTAAAAAGGGGGACTTTGATCTGTTTCCGGTTCCCCCCTTCTTAAGGGGGGATCGAGCCTCGGATGTAAACGACCTTTATCAGGGGTTAAACACGCTTGTTGAAACTTCCTTCTTCCTTCTTCCTTCTTCCTTCTTCCTTCTTCCTTCTAATAGTGATTGCCGACTTTGCGGTGGTGAACTGCCGGCAGCGCTTCGGGATTGGATACGCGACCGCTATCAACGATCGCATATACGATATGATGATCCGAAAGTTCCATCCGGCTAACCACTTCGCATTCCATGTAAGCTAGAGCATCTGTCAAAATCGGAGAACCATTGGTAGCAGGTTGAGTTTTGACTCCGGCAAATCGATCGGCACCAGGAGCAAAACGCTTCAAAAAGTGCTTCATCAAGCTTTGATAATTGCCTTCTTCGAGCACGTTGAGGACAAATTTATCGCCCGCGTGCATCATGGATTCGATCGCCCGATCCTTAGCAACTGCTATAGTTAAACCCAGCGGTTTAAAACTTGCCTGCGTCACCCAAGAAGCCAACATCGCACTGCTAACCGCGCCTTTTTGAGCAGTAATAATGTATAATCCGCCGCTGATGCGTCCCAAAGCTTTATCAACATCGCTATCGAGGGATTTCATCTGTTTAACAGCCTTGTCCCGCGACAGCCATTGTCCCAAGTCGGTACCGGCTTCGTCGCAAAGTTGATAAATCGCTTCCGTCGGCGCTTCTTTAATCAAAATGTTGGGAAATATTTCTTTCAAACCCAACTCTTTGAACTTGTTTCGCAGCGGGTAAATAGATGCGTCATCACCGCCGCCGGATTCGCACAAACCGAAGGATTGTTTGTTGTTAGCTGCAACTAAAATTGTGTTGATAGCTGCTTCGGCATTTTCAGCAGCAGCGCCATTACTAGGCGGCGAACAAATCACGATACCCGCAGCAGTACCGACAAGTTCCCGAACTTCCTGCAAGTCGGCGATTGTCAAGTCCATCATTTCTACGGCGACACCGGTTTTGGTGATCCCGTGGGCGATCGCCTGGCCCAGGCGATCGCTAAATCCGTAATCAGAAGTGTAAAATACCGCTACCGTGGTTTCTGCCTTAGCTTGAGCTTGGCTCCACTTTTTGTAACGTCCGGTAAGTTCAACTACATTGTACCTGAGCAGCGGCCCGTGACCGGTCGCCACCGTACCGATTTCTCCCAATTCTGCCATGCGTTTCATTGCACTCAAGACCGATCGAGCATTGGGGCCCATCAAGCACTCATAATAAAAGTGGTAATCTTCCTCGATCGCAGCTAAATCGTCATCGTAGGTGCTATCGGAACAATAGTGCATCCCGAAAGCATCGCAAGTAAACAGCACTTGAGTTTTGCTGTCGTAGCTGAAAATAGTATCAGGCCAGTGCAAGTTGGGCGCGGATACAAATTCGATAACGTGGCCATTTCCTAAATCTAGTTTGTCGCCGTTTTTAACTACCAGTCGCTCAAATGGCTGGTGTATCAGGTTTTCTAAAAATTGAATTGCTACTTTCGCCCCCACGACAATCGCTTGGGGTGCCAGCGCCAGCACATCTTTAACTAAACCGCTGTGGTCTGGCTCAGTGTGGCTGATAATTAGATAATCAATCTGTTTCGGGTCAATTTCCCCCGTCAGAGTATCCATATATTGCTGGCGAAACTTCTCGTGAGAAGTATCGACGAGGGCAGTTTTTTCGCCGCGAATGATGAATGAGTTGTAAGTTGTACCGTTTTTGAGCCCGAATTCGATGTCAAAGCGGTCTCTATCCCAGTCCAGGCATCGAATTGCCGTTGTGTCAGGGGCAATTTCGACTTTTTCCACCGTCAATTTGCGTTGGACTCGTTCAGTCAGGGCTACCATACTGTGCCTCCTTGTCTGTTATCCATTACCTTATTGTTTCCATTCTGACACGTTTCTTTTGTAAATCTTCATAAAATTTCTTATGAGGGTGTTAAGTAACTTCAAAGTTATTGATATGTGCAGTGGGCGATTCCCTACGGGATAGATTCGCTTCACGGGCATTTTGGGGAAAATCTACAAATTAGGTATTGACAAAATTACAATTTTACGAATCAAATTTTAAAATAAATTGGACGCACCTAAAACTCAGAAACCCGGTTTCTGGCGATATTCTCGCTCCTGTTTCCAAAACTCGTATAAACCGGGTTTTTCGCCCCATCCGTCAGCCCTGAAACTCTCCGAAGTTTTGCTGATTAGCTCCCTCAGCATTTAATACCAATCATTAAAACTCATGCAACAGTATTCCTACGGTGCGTCGCCATTCTTGAATCCCTAAATTCACTCGACTTTTCGAGCGGCGACGCACCTTTACCGAGAGCATCTTTAGGGACACGGCAATGCCGTGTCCGCCACCTGGAAATGCTCAAATAACTCGGAAATCGTTAACACCAATTAGGCTGGCGGTGACTCCAGTTAAAGAAGCAACTAATTCTCCACTTCCCTTTAACTTAATCAGCGCACTGTTATTGTTCTGAGTTATTTCTAACTGATTAAAACTCAAACCTCCCGACAATTCGAGCGAATCTTTACCATTGACAAAATCAGCAATTAAGTCAAATCCCTGACTAGAATTTAACACAAAAGTGTCATTTCCCAAACCGCCAACTAAGCTGTTATTGCCCGAACCTCCAAACAAGATATCGTCGCCTTCGCAACCGAGAAGCGTATCATTACCAAAGTCTCCATAAATCGAATCGTTGCCCTTACCTCCATCGATTAAATCGTTACCTTGGCCGCCGTAAATGACGTTATCTAGCTCACCGCCGCACAAAGTATCATCTCCCAGTTGTCCGAACAGAGTATCATTACCTTGACTGCCGAGAATTAAATCATCTCCTTTGCCACCGTAAATTAAATCATTTCCTTTACCGCCGTCGATAAAATCATTGCCTTGATTGCCAAAGATTAAATCATCATCTTCTTGGCCGTTAATTGAATCATTTCCCTGATTTCCGAAAATAATATCTTGACCAAAACCACCAAGAATGATGTCGTTGCCTTTGCCACCAAATAAGAGGTCTTCTCCCTTGCCCCCGTCAATGAAGTCATTGCCTTCATTGCCATTGAAGATATCCTTTAACTCACCGCCAAACAAGTTATCGTTGCCTTTTTTAGCATCGAAAATATTGGGGTTATTGCTGCCAAAATAAGCCTCGTTTGCGGGAGTACCAATTAGCAAACCGGGGCTGCCATTGATAATGTTATCAATTTGTTGGTTTGGTTGGTTAAGATTGGGATACTCAATTTTGTCGCAAATGCAGTTTGTATCCTCTTGGTTAACAGGCGTTGGAGTTGGTACGGGTGCAGGCGTTGGAGTTGGTACGGGTGCAGGCGTTGGAGTTGGTACGGGTGCAGGCGTTGGAGTTGGTACGGGTGCAGGCGTAGGTGTTGGTACTGGTAAAAGTATAGGTTTTGGTATCGGTGCAGGCGCGGGTGCGGGTGAGATAGGTGCATTCACCAGAATGATGTCATTAGCTGACAAGGCAGAAACGTTATTCAGTAAGATTTGCCCGCCATCGCTTAAGTTTAAGACTAAACCCGCAGGAGTCGTTTGTAGGGCTGCTAAGACTTGCGCCACAGAGGTGAAACCAAGGGCAGTATCAAGTTGCAGCTTGTCTTCTCCCGTGGTGAAATCGGTAATTAAGTTTTGCCCTAATGTGGAACCGGGGATGGGGGCGAAACTGAAGATATCGCTACCGGTACCACCTGTGATGGTGTCGTTTCCGGTACCACCTGTGATGGTGTCGTTTCCGGCACCACCTGTGATGGTGTCATTTCCGGCACCGCCATCAATCAAGTTATTGCCGCTACCAGTATTGATGGTGTCGTTACCATCACCGCCGTTGATGGTGTCTGCACCGCTAGTGCCTGTGAAGTTATCGTTAAAGGGGCTACCAGTAACGGTTACAGGTTGGGGGCTGGTGTCGAAGTTTTGGGTGACACCGACTGGGGAGGTGGAGTAGTCGAAGACGTTATCGGGTGCAGGCGTTGGCGCGGCTGTGACTGATGCTGAAATCGGGAAATCAAAGGGATTTTCATCGCTGTCATCATTGACAAATTGCAACGTACCTGTTTTATTTCCGGCTGTCGCGGTATCTACTTGAACTTGGAAAGTCGCACTCGCACCGGCTGTGACACTTGCGGGTAAGTTTCCAACTAAGCTAAATCCTGTGGGTAAAGTCAGGTTGCTGAGGTTTAAGGCTGCTGTACCAAGATTTTTGACGGTAAAGGTTTTGTTGAGAGTTGCGCCGATTAATCCACTGCCAAAGTCGATCGCACTTGTTGTACCATCAACTATATCCGTTGTTCCGTCTAATACTTGGATTTCTGGTAATGGTGTGGCTGTAACTGATGCTGAAATCGGGAAATTAAAGGGATTTTCATCGCTGTCATTATTGACAAATTGCAACGTACCTGTTTTATTTCCGGCTGTGGCTGTATCTACTTGAACTTGCAAAGTCGTACTACCATTGGCTGTGACACTTGCAGGTAAGGTTCCAACTAAGCTAAATCCTGTGGGTAAAGTCAGGTTACTGAGGTTTAAGGCTGCTGTACCGAGATTTTTGACTGTGAAGGTTTTGTTGAGAGTTGCGCCGATTAATCCACTGCCAAAGTCGATCGCACTTGTTGTACCATCAACAATATCCGTTGTGTTGTCTAATACTTGAATTTCCGGTGCTGGCGCGGCTGTAACTGATGCTGAAATCGGGAAATTAAAGGGATTTTCATCGCTGTCATCATTGACAAATTGCAACGTACCTGTTTTATTTCCTACTGCTGTCGTATCTACTTGAACTTGGAAAGTCGCAGTACCGGCGGCGGCGACAGTTGCAGGTAAAGTTCCGACAATGCTAAATCCGGTGGGTAAAGTCAGGTTGCTGAGATTTAAGGCGGCTGTACCGAGATTTTTGACTGTGAAGGTTTTGTTGAGAGTACCGCCGATTAATCCACTGCCAAAGTCGATCGCACTTGTTGTACCATCAGCTATATCCGTTGTGCCGTCTAATACTTGGATTTCTGGTGCTGCGTCATCGTTATTAATCGTTGTGGTTGCCGTAGCTGTAGTTATAGTTGAACTTTCCGGTGCTGCGGTTAAATTCGGATTAGATAGAGTGGCAATAATTGTTTCATCAGGTTCAACAACAGTATCTCCCAAGACATCTAAGGTGATGGTTTTACTGGTTTCAGTCGCGGCAAAACTAATGGTTCCCGTTGTCGCAGTAGCACCGGATGTGCCACCAATATTGTTGTAGTCGGAACTGTCCGCCGTGCCAGCAATTGCATAGTCAACTGTACTTGCAACCCCAATTCCGCCGCTACGAGTGACGGTAAATGTGACTGGTTGATTACCACTATTGCCTTCTGCTAAATTAGCGGGTGATGTGGCAATTGCATAACTAATTGCATCGTTGTCAGCAATTGTGACACTTTGGTTTGTGGTAGTTCCTAATGCAATTCCTGTGCTTGGGTTACTAATCGTTAAAGTGGCTGTTTCGCTATTTTCGGGAAGGCTATCATCGTTAACTGTGAGAGTGACTGTCCCCGTGTTACTCCCACTGGGGATTGTTATTGGAGTGGGAATAAAAGCAGGCGTAAAGTCAGCAGCACTAGCAGTACCAGTTAATGCTAAATTAACTGTTTGAGCGCCGACAACGTTACCTTCAGCAGTGGCGGTGAAAGTAATAGCAGTTTTTCCGGCTTCACTGGCGGTATTTGTACTAGCAGTAAGGTTGACTTTGGGTACTGGAATGGTAATGTTAAAGGTGGCTGTGTTGGAAAGGTCAACGCCGCCATTGGCTGTACCACCGTTATCTTGCAGTTGCACACTAACGGTGGCTGTACCGGGTTTACCGCTAGGAGTGTAGGTCAGCGTGCCATCGGTTGCTACACTGGGTTGAGTTGTAAATAAGGTGTTTTCGGTGTTAGTAACCGTGAAGTTACTAACAGTTTGAGTCGATTCATTGGCAGGGCCGAAGTTGAAGGTGTTAGCCCAACCTGTGACGCTTTGAACTGTGTTTGTCCATGCTGTTAGGGTTTGGTTGCCTAAGTTGTTGAAACTGGGTTGGTCGTTGACTGGGTTAACGGTGACAGCAAAGGATTTAGTTACAGTCCCACTATCCGCATCTGTGACGGCGACGCTGATGTTAGCAGTGCCATTCGCATTAGCTACAGGTGTGTATTTAAGGGTAGCTGTGCCATCATTATTATTCGTAATAGTTGGTGTACCTGTTAAGGTAGTGTCACTGGAAGTAGCGGCGATTGTCAGGGCGTTAGTTGCGGTTTCTAGGTCGCTAATGCCTGTGAGTGTAATAGTTTGTTGGGCTGCATCTTCATTAATTGCGGCTGGGTTTGTAATGTTGTCGAGGAGGGGGACATCGTTCACTTTTGATGCTATTGTGTAATACCCATTGTTGAGCAATGCGGTATTAATGCCATTAAAAGTTACTTGATCGCCAGTGATGCTAAAAGTGCTGTTAGTAGTGAGGGTGGCGTTGTTAACGTAAGCGAAATTGCCTGTTGTACCAGAGCGATACAATAAATGATATTGCCCAGCAGGAGTACCACCTAATCCAGAGTCGGAAAAGTCGAAGGTGAGGTTGGCTATTCCACCGTTATTATTGATATCGGTTTTATCGAGATACCAGATGCGAGACAAACGGTTATTTGCAGTAGCGCTGGGAATGTCTGTTGTGACATTTGTGGCGTTGGTTGTTTCTATTTGTCCGGCAATTAGGTAGTCGCCGTTGTCTTGGAGGAACGTGCCATTATCAATGGTTAAACCGCCTGTGGTGTTACCAGAAATGTTGCTGCCGTTGGCTTCTTTGCCAATGCCTGCTACATTGAAATCGTAGTCGCCGTTGGCTGGAGTGTCCCCAGCATAATGATCTCCAGTGGTTAGGGTAATATTGTATTTCGCACTGAGGTAGTTATCAACGAGGGTACGCTCGGCATCATTAATAACACGATTAAAAGCAATAACCTCTGCTACTTTACCGTCAGATTGTTCACTCGGAGTCGGTCCATTTCCACCAAGGGAAAGTTGTCCGGGCCCAGAAGTTCCATTATTATTTGCTGCTAATGAAGAGCCATTCTTGTAAAGTGTTGATAAACTACCTGTTCCTGTTGCAGTATAAATAATGGGGTTGCCTGAAAAGGGTGTACCTGGGTTATTAACCCACCCATTTGCGAAAAATTGGTCTTCTCCCGCAGGTGAACCAGCCGCCCAAGATCCTAAGAGCCAATTAGTGCTATTACTAGAAATGAGCCGTTGTTTGGTGGCTCCATCTTGTTTGGAAACAGTTAAGATCGTGTAAGGATTGACAATTGTCCCCCCCACTAGGTATATATTAGTAGCATCAAATTTGACAACAGATTGCCCATTAATTTCATTTGTAACCAGGATTGCGCCAGTCCCGGTGGCGTTATTTCCCACACCTGATGAATCTGTCCAAGTATTGACTGCACTACCATTAGCACCTGCAATAGTGTTAGCTTTTAGCCATACTTGGAGGGGTGTACCAGTAACTATGTCTATCCCGCCAGGGCCATTACCTAAAACACCACTGTAGGCGGCTGTAACTTGGGGAGAAAAGGCTAAAGCAGTTTTAATTTCACCGATGATAAATTCTAAGTTCCAGTCTCCGCCTAACTTGGCATTTCCTGTAAGAGTAGTGGATGCTGCAACATTGGCACGAGTTAATTGACTGAGGCGTTTAACAAAGTTTTTTCCTTCAGAAGTTTGGGCAACATTACAACCATAGAGGAGAATATCTGCGTTTTTAGTTAAGGATTTCCCCCATTGTTGAATATCCTTGCTAAATTCGGAAATATTTTGATTGTCAAGGGTACTAGAGCCAAAGTTTAAGCTCCCTGAACTCCCGTGAGAAACTATATGAACTGCTTCAATACCACTTTGGTCAGCCAAGGTTTTAGTAATTTGTTCGATCGCGCTCAAATTTTCATTTAAAATGAAAATTTGAGCGCCATTGGCGCTGTTGGCAAGGGTTTGATGGTCTTGTACGGCGGAGTCTATGAAAATAATTTGGTTAGTCATGGTTGATTCCCTGTTGATTTTGGTTCGGTATTGTCAAGATTAATCGGCGCGCGGTAATTTTCATTATTTTTACTAAAAATTACCTGTTGTTTTTGTTAGTGAGAAATGAACGCGCAAAACTCGTTATTTTCACTGATGGCGGCTAAGAATATTCGATCTACTCTCACTCCACAAGGCGAGTCATCGCTGCGTAAAACCGAGAGTTTTGCTGCCGCATGGCTAATAGTCAGATAGAGTCCCTTCGGGCCAGTCCCGATACGAAATGGACTTTCTGGGGCATCCTGTTGGAGTATATTTAAGGTTTGCAAGTAGTCGGGATTTGCCTCTAAACCTATGGTTTGGCTGTAGCTATTTGACCTGAATGCCGCAGGTGGCATTTAAGTAATTTCTGAACACAAGACAGTTCATCCAGCATCTGAGACGTTATCTGCTTGAAGATGAATGTGTTGCATAACTTGACGGAATTAGTATTTAATTTTTGGTCAAATATATTCTGGGGTAAATAGCCATCAGAGGATGATGATGATAAATATACTATGGAGACTGAAAAAAAAGTGCGATCGCTGTCAATAAATAATCATGACTTCGGTCGTTGCTTTTTGTGGCGAGATGTGGTATATAGGTATTCTACAACTAAGGCTGGGTTGGGTGGAAGTGCGATCGACTCGATTGTAAGTAGTGACTGTAAGGGCGATCGACTGTAAGTGCGATCGACCGGCGATCGTAATTTCAACAGTTATAGACGCAGAAACCCGGTTGCTTAAAATAATAAGCTCGCCCAGCATTTAAATTGCACTTCAAAAAATAATTAAACCATCAGTGGAGTGTTGCTCGATTTGCTAGCCCAAAATAGGCAATTTAAATGCCACAACAACTTACAACAACTAATAATTAACCCATCTTATCCCTTCTGATTTGTCAACGGTAACTCGACAATCAACTCAGTTCCACCGCCAACCTCACTAACACACCGAATCCGGCCGCCGTGAGCTTGCACAATGACTTGATAGCAAACAGAAAGCCCCAAACCAGTGCCTTTTCCCACAGGTTTAGTAGTAAAAAATGGGTCAAAAATCTTGTCTTGAATTTCCGCAGGAATGCCATTTCCGGTGTCGCGGACAGAGATTGTTACCCAGTCCGGTTCGCTTTGCCAACTGCGGATGGTTAATTCCCCCGGTTGGTCGGTTGAGTCGATCGCATCTAAAGCATTGTCAATCAAATTATAAAATACTTGGTTGATTTGACCTGCATGACATTTTATTAGTGGCAAACTTCCGTATTGTTTGTCAATTTTAATATTTGTTTTTAGCTTATTTTGCAGCATCAATAAACTGCTTTCTAAGCCTTCATGCAAATCGACAGCTTTAAATTCAGCGTGGTCTAAACGAGAAAAACTTCGCAGCGTCGTGACGATTGATCGAATCCGGCCGCTACCTTCCCGCATGGAATTGAGCAGTTTACCAAAGTCTTCTCGAATGTAATCTAATTCTAATTCTTCATTGATTCTGACAAGTGCTTCCGCTGCTTCCGGGCAGGCATTCCCGGCAAGTTCCACAGCTTCGTTCAAGACTTTAAAATATTCTTTAGCGTGAAACAAGTTAGCGTGGATGAAATTGTTAGCATTGTTAATTTCGTGAGCAATTCCCGCCACCATTTGCCCCAAACCAGACATTTTTTCGGTTTGGATCAATTGCTGTTGAGTCGATCGCAATTCTTGCAGCGCTGCTTGCAATTGCTGGGTTTGAGCTTGAGATTTGACCGCAGCTTCTCGGACTTGGCTATAGAGTTCTGCTTGCTGAATTGCGATCGCCATTTGGTCAGCTAGCTGCGACAGTAACTCCGTTTCTTGCTGCTCCCAATTCCGGGTATCACCGCACTCGTGAGCAATCAGCAAACCCCACAGTCTACCGGGAAATTTTAAATTAGAACTTCCGGCTGTAGGGAGTGAATTTTCTTCGCTTCTGGATGTAACAATCGGTACAATCAGATTAGCTTTTACCTGCAAACCATCTAAAAAATCAACGTGACAAGGCTCCAAACCAGCATTAAAAATATCATTAATTGCTTTGACTCGCCCTTGCTGGTAAAGATCGGCGTAATCTCCCCTGAAACACTTATCAGCCCCCATATCTCCTAAAATTGAAGGCCAAGGAACTATCATGTCTTCAACGACAACTTTTCCCTGCCAGTTATCTTCAAACTGGTAGATAATTACTCGATCGCACTGCAACAGTTGGCGGACTTCCCTCACCGCTGTTTGCAGGATAGTTCCCAGATCCAGCGTACTGCGAATTTGGTTGCCGATCAGCCGCAGCAGCGATTCTCGTTCGACTTGGCAGCGGGTTTTGCTGTAGAGCTTGGCTTGATTGATCGCGATCGCCAATTGCGATCCTACCCCTTCTAAAAGTTGCCTTTCCCAATCTGTCCATTCCCGTTCGCGATCGCACTGATGCAAGCCAATTATGCCATTCACTTCACCTTGATAGCGAGTAGCGACTGCCAGCATTGACTTAATTTCCAAAGTTTCGGCAATTTGTCGGGTTTGTTCATTCAATCCCGGAAAATCGAGAAACTTCGTCAATGCTAGCGACTCTTGCTGACACACCACAGCAGTCAAGTGCGGGTTGTCAGTAATCGGTACTTTCATTCCCAGTTGGATCGGATAGTCCCCCGCGTTGTACTCTCCCCGCGTGACTAAAATTTTTTCTGTATTGGATTCTTTGACTAAAATGCTGACGCGGCTGCACTCTAGCACTTGTCCCAGCAATCTGCAAGCCGATGTTAAAATTTGTTCAATGTCAAGGGTGCTGCGAATTTCGTTATTAATATCGTTCAGCAAGTTTGATAGCTGAACTTGCTGCTGCATCTGCACGATTAGGGCTTTTTGTGCGTCTATTTCTGGTAACAAAAGACCTTCTTCCTGTCTCCAATTTCCTGATTCAGGCAACCGGCAAGTTAATTTCTGCCAGGGGTTTTCGTGTTCTTGTATTTTAAAAGACATATTTACTCAGTAGTTTTACAGGATCTTGATTTAGTCTGGTTTTTTATACCTGAGCTTACCCCGCCAACAGCCAAATCGTCGCTACCAGGACTATTGGAATCTTCATACATTATAAAGGATTCAGTATGAGGATAGCAAGTGTTTTATTTACAAATATTTATAAATATAAATTATGAGTTCTGTGGCAGACCATAGTAATTTGGCGCGCACCATTAAAGTTAGTTAGATGTCAATTAGAGTTAACCGCCATGTTAAGCGAATAAAATCAATCTAGAATCTATCTTTAGTTCAATGTTTGCGCGCGATCGATCAACATGGAAAACTCAATTGCCGATAATTTTCAGCCGCCAGCTTGCACCGACAATCTTATACCTGAATTGACAGGTAAAAGCCAGGTGAAAATAGCTTTGGCGATCGGCAATTCACGGCTGCACTGGGGATTATTTGCGGGCAAAACCCTGGAGAAAACATGGGATACAGAGCATCTGAAAGCTGATGCTATTTCCCGGCTCTCCGAGGCAGAAAAAGCCGAATTTTTGGTGAAAACAGTGATGAGGGCGATCGAGCAAATATCTGCTCACAATTTCCCTTGTCTTCCTGCTACTCCCGCTGTTTCTAATTTTCACACACTTTCTGTAGTGCCGCTACCTCTAGTTTTGGCATCAGTAGTTCCGCAGCAAACAGCAATTTGGCAGAGTTATCCTGAAGTCCGAATTATTACTTTAGACCAGTTGGCGATCGGGGGACTCTATCCTACCCTGGGAATTGATAGAGCTTTGGCTTTACTGGGTGCTGGCAACCAATTGGGTTGGCCAATGTTACTTGTAGATGCTGGTACAGCTTTAACATTTACTGGGGCAGATGTCAATAGGTATTTAGTTGGGGGTGCAATCTTACCCGGTTTGGGTTTGCAGTTGTCGTCGTTAGGGAAAAAAACCGCTGCATTGCCCTCAGTCAGATTACCAGAAACTCTGCCCCACCGCTGGGCTACAGATACTGCTGGGGCTATTCAAAGCGGAGTTGTGTATGCGGCGGTGGCAGGAGTTAGGGATTTTATTGAAGATTGGCTACGTTTGTTTCCCAATAGCAAAATTGCAGTCACTGGGGGCGATCGCACTTTGCTTTTAAAATACCTAACCGCAGCATTTCCCGATACAGCTTCCTCGGTAATTGACGCACCAGAAGCCATTTTTTGGGGAATTAGTTATCAGTCATTAGTCATTAGTTATTAAGCTGTTGTGCACCTAAATTGCATATTTCTGGCGGTGCTGCGAAGCCCACCCCACAATAATTTGATTATTTTTTGACAAGAATAAACCTCTTGCACTCCCAAGCTCTTTTATCTTTAAATTATCTGCGTTGATCAGTGTTCATCTGCCTTGCATCTGCGGTTAGTTGTACTGTTACCAAAGCACAGGGGATTTAAGCCCCCACCTTTAGGTGGATTGTTTTTAGGCTGGGGCTTAAATCCCCTGCCTAAAAACTTCGCTGTCAACTGTCAACTGTCAACTGTCAACTGTCAACAATGACCAATTTACTTAGCAAAATCGCGAATATAGTTAGCAACAATATCCGGGACTTCCTGTGGCAAATTGCTTTCCCCCGGACTGACAGATTGCAGTTCGGCATTAGGAACTAGAGCAGCATAGGATTGACACAGAGACAAAGCTGCGGAGGTATCTTCAGAACCGTGCAACAGCAAAACAGGCGTTCTCAGCAAAGGCAAATTCTCATCTACTAACTCTGCTGTAATTTCAGCCCGCTTCCGCCTGAACAGCAACTGCACGGCAACTGGGGACTGCATCAACTGCTGTCTGAACTTTAGCAGTCGGTCAATCTTCTTTTGGCTACCCAGCAACTTAGCAATTGGATAGATCGATCGCAAAAACCAGTAAGCCAGCGGAGGTTTACCAATCAGCCAGCTAGCCGTCTCCCACCGCCCTCGTCGATTGCTAACCTTGACACCTTCTGGGGCCAACAACACCAAACCCTGCACTCGATCGGGATATTTGATGGCGTAGCTAGCGGCCACCCAGCCACCCAAAGAGTCACCAATTAAATAAACCTCTCGCAGGTTCAAAGTATCGAGGTATTGGGCGAGACATTCTACTTCCAGGTCGATCGAATAATTAACATTCGGGCGTTCCGAGTTACCAAAGCCCAGCAAATCTGGTGCGAAGCATTGGAAGTCGGGGCTCAAATGCTCGATCGTCCGCAGCCACTGACTGCCGTCGTCCCAAGAACCGTGCAAAAATACTAAATTTGGGCCTCTGCCGACTTCGCGCCAGAAGATGTGCCCTAAAGAGAGTTTGACCCGAGAATTGCGTAGCGGTGAGTACATCCGGTTTTATATTCAGCAATAAAAAGATGATTAAATTAATGTTCAGAGATTATAAATTAAAGCATGGAAACATTAAAAATTAATTCCATACTCATAATAAACAGCTTTTGACGGCGAGATAATTCCCAACGTTGCTCAAATTTCGATGCCCTGCCGATTACGCCAAAGTTGTCAGACCTTGAAAATAGTTCTGCAAGTGTTCGTCGTTATCGTCGCTGAGTTCGTCCTTCGGGATCGCCGTCGGCAAAAAAGCCTCAACCTCACTGATTTCCAGCGTATCCTGAACTTGCATCTTTCCCTGCACCTCTGCTTCTACCACAATACAAATCGAGTGCAAGCGAGGGTCTCGATCGGCAGCCGAATAAACGCCCACCAACCGACGAATTTTGACTAAATCGAGTCCAGTTTCCTCCGCCAATTCCCGCCGCACCGTTGTCGGAATATCCTCTCCCCAATCCACCATACCTCCCGGCAGTGCCCAACGACCGTTGTCGCGGCGACGAATTAAGACAATTCTCCCGTCAGGTAATACAGGAATCACGGCGGTACCAGTGACGGGATGTCGAAAAATCAGACCCAGCACAGTCTGTACAAATTGCCACAATCGACGCATAAACTTAAAAGCTTGTTGAGGGGAAAGTAATTTTAGACCTGCTATCTCCCAGATTTGGGGTCAGAATTGTTAATTCTTCATGCAGGCGAAATATCCGGCAACTGTCCTAAAATCTCCGCTGCGTGAGATTCTGGTTTGATTTTGCGCCAAACATTTTCAATCCTACCATCAGGGTCGATCGCGAAGGTCGATCGAGTAATGCCCATAAATTCTTTGCCCATAAATTTTTTGAGTCCGTAACAGCCGTAGGCGGTAGCGACTTCGGCGTTTGAGTCGCACAGCAAAGGAAAAGGCAGTTGATATTTGGCTGCAAACTTGGTGTGAGATTTTGCGTCGTCAGTGCTAACGCCGAGCACTACAATATTGCGCGACTCGTAGTCTGAGTAGATGTCGCGAAAGCCGCAAGCTTCTTTCGTACAGCCGGGGGTACTATCGCGAGGGTAAAAATAGAGTACAACTCGTCCCCCTCGAAAATCTGCGAGGCTGACAAGTTTGCCGGCAGCGTCGGGCAGGCTGAACACAGGGGCTATGTCACCAGGATTGAGTGTCATTTGTGGTATTTGTCAAGAGTTTGTAGAAATATTTTCGCAAATAAACAAGATTGTGTGCCGATCGGGCCCAGATGAAGAGCGACTCAAGAGACTCTCATTGGAGGGAGTGTTCTTCTCGATCCGTAAGAGTGCTGGGTGTGATATAATCATCATCGGTCTAAAATTGAGTATAACTAAACAACGTAAAAACTTAACTCGATTAGTTGAGTGCGTAGTCACACCGATAGGTGTTGCGGTTTAGGAAAGCTAAATTTGAACAAAACCTAACTACATAAAGAGAACTGATCAAGTACGGTAAGGTATACCGGAATTTACGCTTGGGGAGAAGACACCTCTACTGGGGCTGGAGAAATCCTGTCGGAAGCAAGTGACTTCGTTGAACCAAGAATCTCAGTAACTAAGAGTGCTGAGAGTTTCAACCTTAAGAATCCCCTCGGCGAAAGCCAGGGGAATGTCAATGTTTATTAGTGAGGTCATAATGGCTAAGCGCCGCAATCTCAAGAAAGAGAAGGCACAACGAAATCAAGCATACGCTCGCAAGTTTCGCAAGCGGAGAAATCAAGATATGTTCTCCAACAAGAGAAGACGATTTGACGGCGGCAACGGCGGTGGCATGGGCGCCATGAGCGGCGGCGGACGGGACAAAGATATGGCTGCTGCTGAAGAGTAATATAGTCAGGCTATCTGCTCAACTTAGAACCATAGTGCAAAACACGATCGTTCTAAGGAGAGATAGCCAGCCTGAATTAGCCCAAGAATTCAACGATGATGTTTAGGCGATCCGATCGCGCGCAGCAATCAGTGATTTTCTCACTTGTTCAAACCCGGTACCACCGTAACTATTGCGAGCCGCCACCACTTGCTGAGGTGCGATCGCGCTGTAAATGTCTGTCTCAAAAGCTGGGTGCAAGTCTTTCCACTCCTCAAGTGTCAAATCTTTGAGGAGTTTGCCCCCCGACAGGCAAGTTTTAACGACTTTGCCGACGAGGTTGTAAGCTTCCCGGAAGGGAACACCCTTAGCGGCCAAATAGTCTGCTACGTCTGTAGCGTTGGAAAAGTCTTCTGCAACCGCGGCGGCGAGGCGTGAGCCATTAAAGGCGATTCCTTCCCGCAGCAAAATCGTCATTGCTTCCAAGCAACCCTGTACAGTTTTGACGCTATCAAACAAAGCTTCTTTATCTTCTTGCAAATCCTTGTTGTAGGCCAAAGGCAGTCCCTTCACGACTACGAGCAAGGCTTGCAAGTGACCGAAAACGCGCCCCGCCTTGCCCCGCACCAACTCCGGCACGTCGGGATTTTTTTTCTGGGGCATGATGCTAGAACCCGTAGCGCAGCTATCTTTGAGCGTAATAAATCCAAATTCGTGAGAAGACCACAAAATCATTTCTTCTGACAAACGGCTCAGGTGTACCATGATGATGCTGGCGGCTGCGAGAAATTCGATCGCAAAATCTCGATCGCTCACTCCATCCAAGCTGTTAGCATAAACCTTGTCAAATTGCAAGAGTTCTGCCGTATAATGTCGGTCGATCGGGAAAGTCGTCCCCGCCAGCGCGCCACAACCCAAAGGCGAAATATTCACCCGCTTCAAGACATCGCCGAGACGTTCCCAATCGCGATCGGACATTTCAAAATAAGCTAACAGGTAATGAGCCAAACTGATTGGCTGAGCGCGCTGCAAGTGCGTGTAACCAGGGATTAAAGTTTCGACGTTAAGCTCCGCAATTTCGAGCAAAACCCCTTGAAATTCTCGCAATTGCTCACGAATTTCGGCAATACGATCGCGCAAATACAAACGAGTATCGGTGCCTGCTTGGTCATTGCGCGATCGAGCAGTGTGCAGCTTTTTGCCCGCATCCCCCACAATATCAGTCAGCCGCTTCTCTACGGCGAAGTGAACATCTTCTGCATCAACTCCCGGCACAAAAAGACCTTGGCGGTATTCGCGGCGGATTTGTTCTAAACCATTGACTAACTGTTCGCCTTCTGCTGCGGAAATAATTCCAGTTTTGGCGAGCATTTTAGCATGAGCGACAGAACCAGTCAAGTCATACTCAATCAATTCAATATCGAAGCCAATACTAGCATTGAATCGGGCGATCGCCGGGTGCAGTGCCGATTCAAATCTTTGACTCCAAGTTTTCGGTTGTGTTGTCATTGCGGAAAGTAAAACTAGATTATATGCCTGTTGTAGAAGTCTTTGAAAACCGATTTTTTGTAAGGAACACAAGTCCTTCTCCCGGTTTGTAGTAAGGAATACAAATCCTTCTCCCGGTTATACCTTTATTAACACTAAAAAACTGAAGTCCTGACTACAAAAATGTAAAAATTGCGCTGTATGAAAAAATAATGAAGTCCTGACTTTGAACTTTTACAGTCTTTTCCTAATGCCTTCAAATCCCCAGCACAAATCTAAGGAAAAATTCCCTTAATGAACCAGCCGACAAATATACCGATAAAAAAAGCTCCTATTTGACCAGTCGTCACAAAATTGTTCCAAGCTTTCTGAAAATTCGTAAAAATTTCGTAGCTTTGACCCAAAATCACCGTACTCAAATGAGATTTCAGAACTAAAAGGTGAGCCACATCGCTCCAATTAATCGAGCTGGTAAATCCAACAGTAATTTCCGAAATTAAACTAACTATCATGGTGATTTTCTCCTATCGAAGATGTTACCCTAAGTACAACCAGTGTCATGTCATCTGCGTTGCGATTGCCAATACCGATAAACTGCTGAACGCGATCGAACAAATAATCCAAAATTTCCTCAGCCTGCTGATAATTTTGACAAGCCCACTGAAAAGCCGCGGTTAAGTTATCCTCATCAAAGCGCTCGCCCGTTTGATTAGCAGCATCAGTAAATCCGTCCGTGTAATAAATAATAGTATCACCAGGCTGCAATTGCACGTGGGCTTCTTGGTAGCGCGAATCAGCATCCAGACCAATCAACATTCCCTCCAAAGTATCGAGCCGAACAATCGAATTAGTTGCAGCTTGCCACAGCAAAGGCGGATGGTGAGCAGCATTACTGTAAGACAAAACGCGAGTTTTCGGGTCATACTCCGAATAAAACAGAGTCACAAAACGGTGGGAATTCTCCAAATCCGCGTGCATTACCCGGTTTAAATGTTGCAAAATTCTCGCAGGCGAGTGGCGGTTCAAAACCTCAGCCCGCAGCATACCCCGCGTCATCGTCATCAACAGGCCAGCCGGTACCCCTTTGCCCATCACGTCGCCGATGACTATGCTCCAGCGGCCCTTGTCGATTTTGGACTTGAGATTTTTAATCAGGGATGGGGGGTGTTCCCCCTCATATTCCTTGCCGATCGGGTCATAGTCAGCGGGAATAAAATCATAATAATCACCGCCGACTCTGCTAGCAGTTTGGCAGCGAGCAGCCACATCAAGACCAGGAATTTTAGGACAACTGCGGGGTTGCAGCCGCAATTGAATTTCCGCCCCGATTTCTAACTCTCTATCTAAGCGTTCTTTTTCAGCTAACTTAACAGTAAGTTCATCTTTGTAGATGGCCACGGCGGTTTGATCCGCCACCAACCGAACTAATTTCTGTCTGCTGGGAGTCCACAGATATTGCGGATCACTGCTAAAAACATAAAGCCGTCCGCGTTCCAAATTCTTGACTAAAATTGGCGCCCCAAACAGATGAACATCCGGGCCCAAATAACGACTTACTTGCAGGTCGAGACTGGAAGTTTGCCCAGAGGTTTCCCAAAAAGATGCACCAGCCACGCCCGCACCTGCTGTAGCTTGCCTGGTGGCTATTTCTAGCGCTTTTCGCATATCTTGGCACTGCCGTCCTTCCTGACAGTGCAACTGCTGGAACCTGACTTGACCGTTGGGTTTGAACAGCACTAAAGCTCCCCCGTCGGCGTCGGTAACGCGAGTTGCCACCAAAGGCACCAACTCCAAAAATTGGTTGAGATTGTTAAAACTGCGCAGGGCAAATCCCAGCGAACCCAACATATCTTGAACGTTGTGCTGGTATCGGTACAAGCGCGCCACCAGTTCTTTGAGGGCAAATACTGGCGTCGCGTCGGTGGAATTGCGACCCGGAGGGCGGTCAGCAGGTTGAGGTGAGGGGCGAGGCAAGGGCACAGCAGTCATTTTAAATTTGTGATTTTAGATCTTAAAAGGAGGTTGATTGAGTGAGGAATTACGCAGCACCTGAACAGAAATCCGGTTTTTTATCGAGCAAGTAGTTTGGGTCTCGCCAAGGAAGTTGGGCACTAGGACAGTTGTATCAACTTAAGTCTGAAATCGTTAAGAAATCTCGTTTATAGCTGAGGCCCTATCCCCCTAAATCCCCCTTAAGAAGGGGGAATTTGACCATTTTCTGTCCCCCTTAAGAAGGGGGAATTTGACCATTTTCTGTCCTCCTTAAGAAGGGGGACTTTGACCATTTTCTGTCCCCCTTAAGAAGGGGGACTTTGACCATTTTCTGTCCTCCTTAAGAAGGGGGACTTTGAGCGCTCTTGTCCCCCCCTTCTTAAGGGGGGCTAGGGGGGGATCGGGAAGACTGTGCAATCAGACAGCAGACTAATATTACATCCGTAGCTCAATTTGACACGCTTTGGATCACGCTTTGATCCGAAGCAAGCAATAACAGAACGAAGGTATTATTTCTAGATATTTAGTTTTCACTCGATCGCCCGTGGCAGTCGGCGCAAGTCCTGCGATGCTAGTTCAAGGTTAAGAATTTGATATTTTGAAGCTCTGTATCCGCCTCTAAAAATTGGGACGGCTACAGATACCTCATCAATCTAAAATCTAAAATCTAAAATCTAAAATCGAGTAGGGCTTCCACAAATTCATAACTAGAAAACGGGCGCAAATCTTCGATGCTTTCTCCGACTCCAATAAAGCGGATGGGCAGACCTAGCTGCTGCACTACTGCTAGGGCAACACCACCTTTAGCAGAACCGTCGAGTTTTGTCAATACTACTCCGCTTAATTTTGCAGATTCTGCGAACACTTCTGCCTGTCGCAAACCATTTTGACCTAGCGTGGCATCCAAAACCAGTAGAGATTCTACGGTAGCACCGGGGGCTTTTTTGTCTATAATGCGACGGATTTTACTTAATTCGTCCATCAGATTTTTCTTGTTTTGGAGGCGGCCGGCGGTGTCTACGATCAACAATTCTGTGTCTCTGGCGCCCGCAGCGGCGATCGCATCAAACACAACAGCAGCCGGATCGGTATTTTTCCCCTCGTTAGCAATAATTTCGACACCGCTGCGGGAGCCCCAAACTTTCACCTGTTCGACGGCGGCGGCGCGGAAAGTGTCGGCGGCAGCAATTAGGGTTTTGTAGCCGGATTTTTGGGCTATGTGGGCTAGTTTGCCGATCGTCGTAGTTTTGCCCGCACCGTTAACTCCTACAATCAACCAAATGTTGAAAGTGTCTTTTTCCGGGGCAAAAGTCAGACTGTAGGCGGGATTGCCGGCGGCGGTTTCGGCTGTCGGAGCGTCGAGAATGTCGCGCAGGATGGTTTTCAGGAAGGCTAAAGCCTGTTCTGGCGGCAAAACTTCTTGTTTAAGTCTTTCTTGGAGGCGGTTGATAATGATGTCGGTGGCTGCGACTCCGACATCGGCTTGTAGGAGCAAAGTCTCAATTTCGGCTACCGCGTCTTCATTGAGCGGGCCTTGACCGACGATCGCCTTTAGTCGATTAATTAAGCTGCGGCGAGTTCTTTCTAAACCTTTGCGCAGTTTTTGCAGCCAACTGATTTCTTCGACGGATACTTGATCGGGCCGGCGGCCTTGACTGGCTAGGATTTCAGATGACCAGAGGAAGCCTTCGTCAAAGGCAAAACCGGGAATTTCTTCGATAATTGCGGCTCTTTCGGCGGCGGCTGCGATGACTTCTGGTTCCTCAAGGGCGGTTTCTTTGAGACGTTCGATGCGATCGAGGCGATCGGCCTGAGCTCTGGCCCAAAATGGCAAAGATTCGGCTGCGGAGTCCTCAGATGCGATCGATTCTGTGTCTGCAAGCTCATTTGCAGGTGTGCCAATTTCTATATTTTCGGCTGTAACTTCTAATTGTTGAGCAACAGGCACAGAATCGATCGCCTCGACCATTAGTTGCGGAGGTTCGGGAATTTCTACTAAACTGACTGCATTAATTTCTTCAACATCGCTAGTTTCAGCCTGTGCTGGTGCTGCAACTTCCGCAATATCTGCAACAGTTTCTGCGGTGGGTGCTGCTGCAAATTCTGCAACTTCTGTTTCGGCTGCTGGAATCTCGGCTTCTGCTGTCTGTGCTGGTGCTGCAACTTCCGCAATGTCTGCAACAGTTTCTGCGGTGGGTGCTTCTGCAACTTCTGCAACTTCTGCAACTTCTGTTTCGGCTGCTGGAATCTCGGCTTCTGCTGTTTGAGCAACTTCTGTTTCAGCTTGTTGCTGTTTTTGAATATTTTTGTAAGCAGCTTTAGCCCAATTGAGATAATCTTCGGCTACAGCGGGGGAGGTTTCCTCTACTGCTGCATCTGTTTGAGGCTCAACCGGTGCGGATTGTGCCGCCTCATCTGGGGTTTGTTCGGAGGGAGTTTCTGGTTCAGAAGATCCGCTTTCGCTGTACTGGCGACGAAACCAATTAAATACCATAGGAAATTGGGAATAGAGAGTAGTTATTAGTCATTAGTCCTAAGTCCTTAGTGTAGAGCGGATTGCGGATTGCCAATCACTAATGACCAATGACTGATGACTAATGACTACAGACTATCGACTATTGACTCACAACTTCTGCGTTAATTTTATCGACGACTCGGCGGAGGACTCCGTTGATAAACCGATGTCCTTCGTCGCCGCTGTAGCGTTTTGCGAGTTGGACGGCTTCGTTGACGCTGACTTGTTCGGGTAAGCCAAGATAGAGGATTTCGGCGATCGCAATTCTCATGATATCTCGATCGATCCTAGGCAGGCGATCGATTTGCCAGTCCACGAGGGCTTCCGAGAGCAATTCGTCAATTTGAACGCGGTTGGCGCTAACTTTCGTCAAGATTTGCAAAGCATAGGTGCGGACATCTTGCTGGTTGGCTAGCTGGATCAGTTCTGGAAACTCCATTGCTGAACCGAGACGGTTGATAGCGGTTTGCGTGAGTTCGACTGCTTCCCGCACCATTGCTCTAGCACTTTGTATATCAGCGGCGCGGATTTCGCTAGCCAGCAGTTTGTCGTTACCTCGCTGTATTTCCGATGCTGCTGCTTCCAGGGATTCTTGAACTTCTGTAGTCAGGGTGCGAATGGCGGCAAGAAGAACATCTTGCAGTTTCTTGGCTTCTAAGAGTTCTGGATTTGTCGGCAATTGGCTGATGCCAAGGAGTGCGAGTTCGCGTGATGTTTCGCGTGCTTTTTTCATAGTTTTTAGATAGAATTTGGGACTTTAGGAATTTAGGAATTGTTGAGATTGTTAGGCGCTGGTTGAAAGGACAAGACTGGGCGGTTGAAACCGCGTCTACACAGACAAAACCCGCCTCCGCGGGTTGAAGATCAGAAGGTTGACATTACTTGATCTTTCTTTAGTCCGCGGAGGCGGACATCGTTTGTCTAGACGCGGTTTCAACCGCCGTCTTATCTTAGCAAAAAACCTGCCCTCGGTCACGATTGTTTGTGGGCAGGTTTTGAACAAGACTCGGCGGTTGAAACCGCATCTACACAAACAAAACCCAGATGGTGCGTGGGTTGAAGACTCGGCGGTTGAAATTACGTTTTTCTAGGCGCGCTTTCAACCGTCGTCTGATCTTGGTTTAATCTTCTTCGACTGGTACAGGCTGGTATCTTGATTCGGATACCAAGGGTTCGAGTGTTTTACCAGGAGGGTTGTCGGCGGTGACTGCAATTGAGTTGTTGGGGTTGACGATGCCGCCGGAGATGATGACTTTAAAGGCATCTTCGATCGACATTGACAAATTGACTACATCTGCTTCCGGGACTATAGCGTACCATCCTGTGGTGGGGTTGGGAGTAGTGGGGATGAAAATGCCGATCGGGCTTTCGCCGGAAAGATGAGACGGAATCTCTTTACTCTCGATCGTACCGGTTACAAAAGCCAAAGTCCAGATTCCCCGCCGGGGATACTCTACCAAAACCACCCGCCGAAATTTGTTATTAGACTTGAGGATAGTTCCCAGCAGTTGTTTCAGGGTTTTGTAAACCGAACCGGCTAGGGGAATTGCCTGCAATAGCTGTTCACCAAAGTCTAGCAGCCACTTACCGAAGATGTTGCGGGCCATTAAACCGATGACTAAAATGCTCAGCAGGGGCACAGCTAGCCCTACTAAGAGATTTAGCAGATTCACCAAAATCGGGTTGAGTCCGTCAAAAGGGTTGATCTGCTTGGGAATTTTGGTGAGAAAATTGATCACCCAACTGGCGATGGTAATTGTCAGCCAGATGGTGGTAGCTAAGGGGATCACTACCAACAGACCTGCGATCAGGTCGTTTTTTAAGTCCTGTTTGATGCGTTGGAGCACGGCGGGTCAAATCTCCTCGTAACTGGCTGCAATAACCTGAATAAACTTGAGAATAAAGCAACTGCACGGGCTTTACTGAAAGTTACTATGGACGATCGTCTTTTATGCTGCCAAACCCTGCCCTTTCCGAGCGCGGAAGAGTTAGGGATCGGCGGTACTATACCTATATTTTAAAGAATTATTGCTATTTGGCGCTTGCTTTTAATGTTTGCGGGCTGTGCGACAGCTCACCGTACTGTATATTTTAAGACATTTTGGCTCGGAATCAACCAATCAGCTCGCAGTGTTGAGGCGATCACAGTCGGGGCCTTTTCTGTTGAGGGCTTTTCGGCTGCTTCGAGAACTGATGAATTTTGAGGATGGGGCTGGCTAGAGCAAGACCTTTGGTGATTGTACCGCGATCGCGCCCCCTCCCATCGAACAATCATTTTTTTTAGAACTTGACAGAAGTGCGATCGAGAAAGGTGAGACATCATAGATTAAATGTTTATCAAATTCAAGCTATTTCTTAAACTATTTGACTCCGCTTAAAAATGGATACCGTACTACTTCAGTTGACAGTTGACAGTTGACAGTTGACAGTTGACAGTTGACCGTTGACAGTTGACAGTTGACAGTTGACCGTTGACCGTTGACAGTTGACAGTTGACAGTTGACCGTTGACCGTTGACAGTGACCTCTCCCGGTCAGGAAGAGGATTGGAGTAATGAATAGTCTGATTTTAATTTCTCCCTACAAGGGTTGCGGCTTTAAACCAATTCTTTCTGGTAAACTCATGATTGGAAAGTCAACAGAATTAGACCAAAGTTCCAAATCCCAAATTCAATCCTGCAAGTAAATCTCCAATCTCAAATCGATTGACTATTCTTTGAAAAACCTTCATTCAGTTGACAGCGACCTCGACCTAGAAGGAAGAGGATTGGAGTAATGAATAGTCTGATTTTAATTTCTCCCTACAAGGGTTCCGGCTTTAAACCAATTTTTTCTAGTAAAATAGAGTCAAATTCGGCGTTGCTGATTTACAGTATGAATGGCTAAATATGCACATCAGAAAAACCATTATCCACAAAGCTTCTGGATTTTTGCCTGGTTCTTTTTCATACCCTGATTAAGCAACGCCAGGGATTTATCTGAAGCGACGCACCCTACAAATACTGTTGCATGATTTTGAAACAATGGTATTAGTAGGTTGCGTGGAAACCGCGTTTTTGTGCATCCAGGACAACCGCATTTAAATTGTCTGTTGTTGTCAAAAAACCGATTTTTTTAATACCCGGGCTTCTGAATTAGAGCAAATTCGCAAAGATCTATCTTGGGATAGATACCTGTGTTTCCGACATTTGCTAAAAATTCCGGGTCACAAAGGGGGTCAAAAACCCGGTTTCTGCGTTAAGGTCGATCGCTCATACCATCTGAGAATAGAGAATAGAGAATAGAGAATAGGGCATGATTGATTATGTATGGTTTGCAGCTTGCCTAAAGTTGCATTCTTTTTTTAAACTGGTATCACAACCTCTGATTTTGACTCTTGACTGGGTTTTTGTGAGTTCAGGACTGACAAAGATATTTTTTTTGAGCAGAGCTGGGGATGCAGTGGCAAACTGGGGCAGACTTGGAAACAGGGATCTGAGCAATTTTTTATGTTTTCTTTAGATCTACTCTGGGAATTGAGTAAATAATGGAAATATTCAAGGAATTTTGATTACATATTTCTGTAAAAAATATTAAGGAATTTTTGTGAAAACGCTCAATATCCTTTTGGTAGAGGACAGTCCCCTAGATGCCGAACTGATTGAGGCATATCTCATGGATGGCGCTCTAGACTTTTCTTTGCTGTGCGTGGAAACTCGGGAAGATTTTGCCGCCGCGCTGGAAAATAATTGTTATGACATTATTCTGGCAGATTATATGCTGCCTTGTTTTAATGGGATAGCAGCGCTGGAAATCGCCCGCGCTACTTGTCCGGAAGTGCCGTTTATTTTTGTGTCGGCTACTTTGGGCGAGGAAGTGGCAATTGAGACTTTGAAAAGTGGCGCTACAGATTACGTTCTCAAACGCCGTTTGACGCGGTTGGTGCCGTCGATTGAACGGGCTCTGCGGGAAGTTCAAGAACGGATCGATCGCAAAGCAGCTCAAGCACAGCGGCTAGAGAGCGAAGCGAGATTTCGGATTATGGCAGATACCGCGCCGGTGATGATTTGGATGTCGGATATCGATCGACTTGGTGATTACTTTAACAAAGTTTGGCTGGAGTTTACTGATCGAACTTTAGCGCAAGAAATCGGCATCGGTTGGATGGAAAGCTTGCACCCCGATGACTTACCACAATATATGGATGTTTACCGGAGAGCCTTCGACGCCCGCAGCGAGTACCGGATTGAGTACCGCTTGAGGCGCTATGACGGGGAATATCGCTGGGTTGTAAGTAGGGGCGTACCCCTGTACAGACCCGATCGCACTTTTGCCGGTTACATCGGTTCTTGCATCGACATTAGCGATCGCAAACTGGCAGAACAAGAACGCGCTGCCGCTTTGAAAAACGAACAAGCAGCTCGCAAGCAAGCAGAAGAAACAGCGAAAGCGCTGCAATCGGCGAAGGATCGAACTACTAACATTCTCGAAAGCATTACCGACGCTTTTATCGCGGTAGATTTAAATTGTAACTACACCTATGTCAACAACAAAGCTCTTGAGATTTTAGGCAAGTCAGAAGCCGAACTGATAGGTAAAAATGTTTGGGATATATTTCCCTGCGCTGTCGATTTACCGTCTTACAAAATCGTCACCAAAGCATTAGCAGAAAAGGTAACGATCGAATATGAAGAATTCGTGCCGTTATGGAATAAGTGGTTGAAGGTGCGTTGTTATCCTTGCGATTCTGGTTTGTCTGCTTATATCCAAGACGTGACCGATCGCAAGCAAGCAGAATCTGCACTCAAAGCTAGTCAAGAAAAGCTAAAAATGTTGGCAGAATCTAACTTGATCGGGATTCTGTTCGGCGATGTTGACGGTGGTATTAGTGAGGCTAACGACGAATTTTTGCGGATGGTGGACTACACGCGGGAACAGTTGCAGCACGGGGAACTCCGCTGGATTGATATTACACCGCCGGAGTACCTGCCTTTGGACGAAATCGGCATCGCAGAGGCAAAAGCCGAGGGTGTTTGCACTCCCTATGAAAAGGAATACATTCGGCCCGATGGCAGCCGGATTCCGGTGTTGATGGGGTATATTTTATTGGGTGAAAAACGACAAGAATCAGTGGCTTTTATTCTCGATTTGACGGTTCGCAAGGAATTGGAAAAAGAACTGCAAGATCGAGCTGAGGAATTGGCGCGGGCAAACCGGATTAAAGACGAGTTTTTGGGAACTTTGTCCCACGAATTACGGACGCCGTTGAATGCGATGCTGGGATGGGCGCAACTGCTGCGTCACCGCAAGTTTGATCAAAAAACGACTTTTAAGGCTCTGGAAACGATCGATCGCAATACGCGATCGCTGGGGACGCTAATTGAAGATTTGTTGGACGTGTCGCAGATTATGACTGGCCAACTGTCGCTGAATTTGCGGTGGGTGGATTTGATTTCGACGGTGGAAGGTGCTATCGAAACTCTCGCCGCCGCGATTGGGGCAAAAAATATTGAAATTGTGACGGATTTCGACCAAACTGCGGGGCGGATGTTTGGTGATTCCGGCCGATTGCAGCAGGTGGCGTGGAATTTACTGTCGAATGCGATTAAGTTTACTCCTGACGGAGGACAGGTGAGGGTGGCGCTACGCAAGGTGGAGAGGACGAGTACACCCCAATTCGCCTATTCTGAAAATTTGTCACTGCCTAGTGTGGAAATTGAGGTTAGCGACACGGGACAAGGGATTGCGGCGGAGTTTTTGCCACACGTTTTCGAGCGATTTAGCCAAGGTGACAGCTCTACAACGCGATCGCACGACGGATTAGGTTTGGGTTTGGCCCTAGTGCGCCATTTTGTGGAAATGCACGGGGGGACGGTGCAAGCGACATCGGCCGGGAAGGGACAAGGATCGACGTTTTTGGTGAGATTGCCAATTAAACAACGACAGGGCGAGGGCGAATTTTCTATTGCCGGGACTGGGGAGTTTGTGGTTCGAGAAACCCCGGCGCGAACCCCTGTAAATGAGTCTTTTGTCAGCAGTAACCTTTCGGGAGTGCGAGTTTTGGTGGTCGATCGCGACGGGGATTCCCTGGAATTTGTGCGTACAGTGCTCGAAGATTGCGGGGCTGTGGTGGAGACGGCTGCATCGGGAAAGGAAGCTTTGGAGGCGATTTCAAGGCTGAATCCAGATGTTTTGGCGATCGATATTGGGATGCAGGCTCCTGATGGAGATGCTCTGCTGTGGCAAGTGCGATCGCAAGTTGGGAAGGAAATTCCCGCGGTGGCGTTCACGGCTAGCGGTAGCGTAGAGGAACGGGTACGGGCGCTGCGGCAGGGTTTTCAAATTCACGTACCCAAGCCTCTCAATCCTGCTGAGTTGGTGGCGGTGGTGGCAAGTTTGGCGCTACGCGCGATCGATTTTTGATTGACTCGGCGATGATGGATGCGCTAACTACGAACGAATGTTAAATTTTATAGGATTTGGGCGATCGGAGAATACGGTCAACAAACGTTTTTTTTAGTACAAATTACGATCACAGCTCATTTGTCAAGCCCCTAAAGTTATAGATTTAATTTAGGTCAAAGTTTGTAGTTTCTGATACTGAGGTGCAAAAACCAGCTCCTCAAATATCAAGTTCAGCAAATTAGTGCGACCTTGGAAAAATACTGTACCGCAGCCAATGCTTTTGGCACTCCTCTATTTCCTGCCGTGCAAGGATCAGGATTTTGTTTTGCTATTGAATTTTTCCTGTGCCGTCCGGTTCCAACTATCGACTAGATACCAATTGCACCCGGCCAGCATCCATTTCATCCATTAATAACTCTAAAGCCTCATAATCAATATCCGAGATGTAGCCCAAACGGGTGAGCTCGTAGTTGATTTCGTTTTCAATGTCAGGCGTCAACTGCTTAATGTAGAGGGCTTTTTCTACAAGATGACGAATAGCATAGGTTGCTTGCATATTAGCTCGGAGAACTCCGTACAGTTTGATTATCATCTAAACAGTCGATCAGGCGCGTGATCTAAATCAGAACTAACAAGTGATTTCAATTACATTCCTCAGTTTAACCTAACAGCTAGGGCAAAGTCGATCGCAATTTTGACCATTGCCAAGACTAAACTTGCTGGCATAAATAAAAAATAGTATAGTAGCTTACCTTTACTCCCCAAATATTGCAGAAAGTTTCATAAAAAAGAGTAAATAAATAAAGATTCAGTAAACTACTCAAAACTACTGGTCGGTTTTCCTCAGAGCAAGTTAGGCTCGTAAGTGTTAAGTAGGTTTAGGCTGATGCCCGTCCAGTGCGGTAGTAGAAAATACGTAGCAACCATAGGTTTGATATATGACACTTCTTGCCCAGGAACCAATTACGGTGATTCGACCCCTAGACCACCTGAATGCAGCCACAGCCGAAAAATTCGGACAGCAACTAACCACAGCAATTGCAGCCCCCGGAGTTGTAGCAGTAGTCGTGGATTTGGGCGCAGTTACATTAATTGACAGTGCAGGTTTGATGGCCTTGATTTCCGGCCTCAAGCAGGCGAAAAAAATGCGGCGACGGTTTAGTATTTGCTCAGTTTCCGCCGGGATAAGAATGATTCTGGAACTCAGCCAACTCGATCGAGTTTTTGAGATATTTGAAAATGTCGAAAGCTTTGAAGCCACCAATTCGTGTGTAAACAAGCACTCCTAGAATGTACTCAACGGTGAAAACAAGTTACAAAACACAGCAATTTCAGTTAAACGCCCCCAAAGAGAGAAGACTGCCGTTGGCGTGTTGGCAGATTTTAAGGTAGGCTGCTTAAGAGTCGCAAGTATTTAGCGAGTCGAGCCGTGGCAGTAAAAGTCGAAGAATTACTTACAGCAGAAATCAATCAGCCTGCTCGTTATCTAGGAAACGAGTTAGGGGCTGTGCGCAAGCCTTGGGATGCAGCGTCTGTACGCTGGGTGCTAACTTATCCAGAAGTGTATGAAGTTGGTGCTTCCAATCTGGGACACATCATCCTTTACAATATTTTGAATGCTGGGCCGAGACAGTTGTGCGATCGAGCTTATTTGCCCGCACCAGACTTAGCAGCAAAACTACGATCGACTAAAACTCCCCTGTTTGCCGTAGAATCCAGGCGATCGCTCACAGAATTTGATATTCTGGGCTTCAGCCTCAGCTACGAACTCGGAGCCACAAACATTCTGGAAATGCTGGATTTAGCCGGCATTCCCCTAACTTGGCAAGAAAGAGCGACAAATGCCCAAAATGGCGCAGATTTGCCGCTAATTTTTGCTGGCGGACAAACCGCCACCTCCAATCCCGAACCCTACGCTGACTTTTTTGACTTCATCGCAATGGGAGATGGAGAAGAATTGCTGCCGGAAATTGGCTTGATTTTGGCAGAAGGCAAAGCTAATAATTTGAGCCGAGAAGCATTGCTGCTGGATTTAGCGCAAATTCCCGGCGTTTATGTCCCGCAATTCTACGATATGGCGGCCGATGGTTCTGTTCATCCCAACCGCCCGCAAGTTCCCGATCGAATTCTACGCCGAGTCGCGACTCCCATACCAGCTTATTCGATCGGCTTAGTGCCCTACGTTCAGACAGTGCACGACAGATTAACAGTCGAAATCCGCCGGGGATGCACCCGCGGTTGTCGCTTCTGTCAGCCGGGAATGCTGACTCGCCCCGCGCGCGATGTGGAACCGCAACAAGTCGTAGAAGCGATCGAACAAGGAATGAAAGCCACCGGGCACAGCGAGTTTTCCCTGCTTTCCCTGAGTTGTTCCGACTATCTGGCACTCCCAGCAGTCGGGATGGAAATCAAAAACCGCCTGAAAGACAAAAATATCTCTCTGTCTCTACCCAGCCAGCGGGTTGACAGATTTGACGATAATATTGCTGACATTCTCGGTGGTACGCGGCAAAGCGGTTTGACTTTTGCGCCGGAAGCTGGTACGCAGCGGATGCGCGACATTGTTAACAAGGGTTTGACAAACGAGGAATTGTTGCGGGGTGTCAAAACTGCGGTCGATCGCGGTTGGGATAAAATCAAGCTGTATTTTATGATCGGTTTGCCTGGGGAAACAGATTTTGATGTGCTGGGAATCGCCGAAACAGTCCGCTGGCTGCAAAGGGAATGCAGGCTAGATGGCCGGCGGCCACTGAATTTCAACTTGACAATTTCTAATTTTACGCCTAAGCCTCACACTCCTTTTCAGTGGCACTCGGTTTCTACTACTGAGTTTTCTCGCAAGCAAAGATTGCTGAAGGGTGAATTTCGGGGGATGAGAAATCTCAAGGTGAATTATACTGATGTGCGGATTTCGGCGATGGAGGATTTTGTCGGTAGGGGCGATCGACGTTTGGGCGCTGTAATCCACCGCGCTTGGGAACTTGGCGCTGGTATGGATGCTTGGTGGGAAAGTTTGGATACAGCTTACAAAGCTTGGACAAGGGCGATCGATGAATCGGGCCTTACCTGGAAATACCGCCAAGTTGAAAGTGGCGAGTGGAATCTGTTTCATAAGGAAGAAGGAAGAAGGAAGAAGGAAGAAGGAAGAGGGGATGAAGAGGAGAAGGAAGAAGCAAGTTCGGCAGCGGATTTTGTAGCGGATGTAACGGATGTAACGGATGTAACGGATGTAACGGATGGAAGTCGGATCGAAGTCGGAAGAATGAATAAGGAAGATTTTCCCACATCTCCCACTCTCCCCCTCTCCCCCTCTCCC
>NZ_JAIGNI010000024.1 GCF_026130175.1 Lyngbya sp. CCAP 1446/10
CTCGACGCAAAAAGTCTTCAAGATTGGCTATTTAACCTTCTCTCTCTTGAGTTTTTGAGCAACAGCTTGCCGGATCTTCCAAGGCAGCTACTTTTAGATGCGATCGTTTTTTAGTCTAAACTCCAGTCATTTAGGACGGCTATAATATGTTCATAAATATTTTAAAATGAGATTATGACTTTTAGTTTACTTTTAGTACAGTTTGAAATTCTCCCTTATCACTGTAATATTCACAAGCATATATTTCTGGGTCTTTTGTGGGCAAAATAACTCTACCACATTCTACCGCTATTGATACAGGAACTGCTGGCAAAATGTATATCTTACAGCTTTTTCCATGTTTTGCTTGAATTTCATTGAGTAATTTACGATACTCATAACTGAAAATCTCAAGTTGTCTTTTGGATTTTAAGAAATGCGGTGAAGGTTCATGAACAGTTATCTGATAAATACTGCAATTACTTGAAACTAAATTTTGATATTTATCACACCCAATAGTATCGCTAATTGCCAATTTTAGAAAGACAATTCCACTTTCACTCTCTTGTTCGCAAGAAATAGAATAAGGTAGCTCAACGCTAGTTTCTTCTTGCCAAGACCAAGTTTTACTTGTATTCTCAATGTTTCTATGAGATTGGTAAATGTCTGTTGGAACGGTATCGCCTATACACCTACCCAGGTACATTAACAGAGGCATAGATCCTATTCCAAATAGAGAAATATGCTTGACTTTAACATCATCAACACCTTCCTCTAAATACCTTGAAACTTTACGCTTAATCTTGTTTTCAGCGAATGTTTGCCAGTGCTCAGGTGTCCCCAGTCTATCAAAGTCTTTTTCTTCTATCTTTATTCCTTGTTGGTCTGTCGGAAACTTCGGAAACATTGCATTTCTTACAGCTTCCACATTTATAGGAACAGTCCGATCGCCAATATTTACAGAGAAAAGTAATAATGTAGATTTATGTATATCCTCTGGATAACTTGTTTGTATCTCTATTCTATTTTCGTGTTCTTGCTTCCAAGTACGCAATAATTCAAGCGGGTACTTTTCTGGATGGTCATCTATTTCTTTATGGCATTGCTGGCACAGAAGCATTAGGTTGCAAAAATTTAGTTGTAATTCTTCTGACTGGTCTGTTCCTCGGGGGCCGTCTTTACTTGAACCAATGATATGTGCAACTTCGGCAAAATTTCCCTCACTTAAAGTTAATCCGTTGTACCAAACAGGTGTATTACATCCTTTAAATTCGCAACGTCCTGCGGATTTTATCCAGAGTTTTAATTTTGTTGCGTCGGGTATGCTTTTTCTTTTTGCCATAATTTTTTTTGCCATAATTTATGAGATTGGAAAGTCACTACCAAAAACTTTTCGCAGTTTGATACACGCATCAGAGGGTTCAAGTTCGTTTGATGCGCTAATTAAAATAGCTTGTAAATCGAGCAATTTTGTTTTCATTGATTCCTTTTGATTATGAGTCATCTTCTCAAAAAGATCGTTGTAAGGCTCTACTGGAAGTTTGACGCTTATTTGATTCTTCCAAGAAAACATTTTAATCATCCCATCAACAACAATTTGTAATGCTTTCAAATCATCATATGGATAAGGAAAAGAATTGTAAAGATAATTTTTTTGTGGCATGAAGAGATTGTAGCAACAAGCGGTTAAGGCTATTCCAGTTGGTCGTCCTGCTACAAATTTATAATCTTTCCACCGTTTCAAATACCTGATAATCCTACGAAACTGGTCTCGGTCTGAACTGTCAGCAATCTTTGATTTCAAAAGTTCTTTAAGTTTAGATGGTTCAGATATTTCCCAAAATTTTTTCTCCTCATGTGAGTCTATAAAGCCTTTTGCAATATAATATTTTTCTTTCCCTAGATAATCTCGCTCCGTGGAATAAATAGCTAAATCAATGTGAAACCATTTGGCAGCATTTTGTTGATATTGAACTCTTACGCAAGGTCTTTTTATTTCAACTGTTCTTGAGCCTATTTTTAAAGCGTTGTAAACCCATTGTTTAACTTCAACTGGTTGATAACTACTTTGGGAAAATTTGAAAATAATGCCTACATCAATATCATAATCTTCTCCTGAAAGAGGTATTACTCCTGTTGCTAAGTCATAACTTCCTTGATTGAAGTAACTAAATGTAGGCGTATTTCTAGGAATTAGTTTTTTCAACCCACATCTTAAATTGTCGATGATTAAATCTCTCTGGTCGCGCAATGGTTTATTATCATCGAAATCGGTTTTGATCACATCATGAAATTTGTTGAATTGAGATTGTATATTTGCCATAATTTTAGTCTTAAATGTTCATCTTAGATAAGGAAGCGATGCTAGTATTGGTTAAAATTGTTTTAAACCTGTATCTCTAGCTTACCTCATTTATCGCCCAAACTCACACCGCGATATAATTCTGCGATCGCAACTTCCACCTCAATACTCTGTAAAATATTATTTGTAGGTTAGGCGTAGGCAGGAAGTGGCTCATAAACGAGTTGCATAAGTTTTTCTGAGGGAATGGTTTCCATTGCATAGGTATTACCTTGAGCATCGGCAAAATCTACTAGATAAGCGCGATCGTCAAAGCTCATCAGAATCATGCCAACTTGTCCGGGCCGGAGCAAAATTGGCCCAGAGGTTTCTTTATGGATTGCCTGAATTTATTCGGTCAAGGCAACAACATCATACTCGTGTAACGTCATCATAGTATCCTCACTTATTAAGCTGACAATATTGCCGTGCCACCTCGATAAAGCGGATCGACTATGTTGCGATCGTTAGCATGAGTTCTTGAGGATTAAACAGTTGACGTTTGGAGGCATTGAGAAATTCGATAGTAACAGGTTCGTCATTTTCGTCATAACTGACAATCACGCCTCCAGGTTCAGAGATAGCATTAGCTGGAAACGCATCACGGAAAATAAAAATCAGAATGTCTGCTTCTGCATCGTATTTAACTTTCATCGGTATTCTCCTGCCAATATCGCTTAACTTGATTTGTCCAGTACAGAGTTAAGATTCGTCTGGTTTTGCCAATTTCAACAAAGGGTACTCTAAGAAGACCGTTACCTCGTTTGATTTGAGCCACCAAGACATCATCTTCCACGATAATCTGTTGAGGATTGGTGAGAGCAGCTTCAACCTCTTCCCTGGTAATTTTCAATCGCTCCTCCCATTGTAGCTGACGCTCCTGGGCGTGTTTTGTCCAAACAATTTGCATATATCCTCATACTCCCGATTCCTCTGTAGGTTCCATTTTGCATTTTGCATTTTGCATTTTGCATTTTTAATTATAATGCCTCGCACTCTGCTGCCAACGGAATCCCCAACTCCGTGAGTAGTGGGAAGTTTTCATTTGCCAGAAACCGCATTAACTTGCCTCAGCAAACAGTAAAGGCGTGTAAAATACGTCTTCTTTGAGGCATTCCGCCGCAAAAGCAAACAATGCTTGGATAGATTCAGGATTAAGCGTTGGGTAGTTTTCTAGAATTTGTTGCTGCGTCCAACCTTCTGAAAATAGCCCTAGAACGAACTCCACTGATATTCGTGTCCCCTTAATTACAGGCTTGCCAAGCAGAATTTTAGGATTTGAATGAATGTATGCTTTCCAGTTCATAGCCAGTTTGCCTCTATAGAGTTTTCATCTATTTTGAAACCTTTGTCTTTAGCTTACTTCATTTATCGCCCAAAACTCACACCGCGATATAATTCTGCGATCGCAACTTCAAGCTCAATACTCTGTAACATCACCCGATCGCCCGCACCATAAACCACCGTTTCCCACCGTTCCCCATTCCCATCTTTCACCCGGCGGCGACACTCAACTCGCATCTCATCCTGCGCGATTAAAACATACTCTTCCAAGGATTCCAACTGTTGATAATCCTCAAACTTATCAGTGCAATCGAATTTTTTAGTCGAAGGAGACAACACCTCAGCAATCAACTTAGGATAGCGCTTCACATAGCGATCGCTCCTATCTCGCGGATCGCACGTCACAAACGCATCGGGATAATAGAAAAACTCACCTGCATAATTCACCTTCACATTACCCGATCGCACAGAGCAACCCAAATCGCGAACCTTGTGGCGCAAAAGTTCAATTAGATTCAACGACAGTTCATCATGATCGTCGCTACCACCCGCCATTGCGTAGACTAAGCCGCGCTGATATTCATGGCGGACTTTATTCTCATGTTCCAGGGAAAGGTACTCTTCGGGGCTAAATCCAGAGGGGATGGCAATCATAGTATTGCAGGCGAATTTCATAGCTTAATTGTAGCGATTTTCGAGATACGGACGGTGATAGAAACAACGATACGCTCGTAGACATGATTGAGCAGGGCATCTAGCTGCTTTTGTACAACTTTCAAGGTGATAATAGTATAAGTTATGTCGATTTATTTGCCCGATCGCTCTTTTTCAACCGCAGATTAACGCAGATTAACGCTGATGAAAGCAGATTGGAGAATGACTAAGCTGTTCCACATTTAAACTGCATTATTTGTAGTCTATACCCCATACGGTAAGGGGTTCAGGCAAGAAATTTAAATGAATAACAGCTTATTGCTATTTTACCATAAACAAAACCCGCAAGATGCGGGCTTCATTTTAATAATTGCTATTTAACTGATTATTACATCACAACTGTACTAATCAAACTTTGCACATTTTGGACAACAGCAGTAGTAAAGTTATGAGTCGCAGGCAAACTGTCAACCACGATTCCCGCGCACAATAGCATCAGATACAGAATAGAGTATTTGAAGAGCGATCGCGCTACGTTCTTATCTTCTGGAGTCTGCAACAGCAACCAAGCCTTTTGAGCAAAAATAGCACCGAGGAAAATCGCAGTACCGGCATACACTGGGCCCGCTAAATTCAGCGGATAGACTAGCAGCAAAGTTGCAGGAAGCATCAATAACGTGTAAATCCAAATTTGGCGGGCTGTCTCTGCGTCACCTTCAATTACCGGCAACATCGGTACTCCTACTCCCTCGTATTCGTCGCGAATCATCATGGCTAATGCCCAAAAATGTGGCGGTGTCCATAGGAAGATAATCCCAAACAGCATCCACGCACCCCAACTTAAATCTCCTGTCACCGCAGCCCAGCCAACTAGCGGGGGAATTGCGCCTGCTGCACCGCCGATGACGATGTTTTGCACGCTGTGACGCTTCAGCCAATGGGTGTAAATTAGGACGTAGAAAACGATGCCTGACATCGCTAGCAATGCTGCTAATAAGTTGGCAACTACTGTCAGCAATGTAAAGGATATTGTCGCTAGGGCGATCGCAAATATCAAAGCATCCCGCTTCTTAACTCGCCCCGAAGGAATCGGCCGCCACCGGGTGCGCTCCATGATATAGTCGATGTCGCTGTCGTAGATGCAATTGATTGTATTGGCGGAAGCCGAAGCTAAAGCGCCTCCGGTAATAGTTGATACCAGCAATAGCGGATCGACTTCTCCTTTGGCGGCCATCCACATTCCTGCTGAGGTGGTGATTAGCAGCAGTAAAATAATTCTGGGTTTTGTTAGTTGATAGTAACTTTTCACAACTTGCGAAAAGTTTTCGTGGAGGCGGGGCCTGTCGTTGGTAAGGATTTCTTGCATGGTTGTAAGCTGTTAGTAATTATTTGTGAATTCGTCATTAGTCATTAGGTTGGAGTGGCGGGTTTTACGATAAATATTTGATGTAGCTACAAGGATTAATAAACCCGCCGCCTCTTACTTTAGTCTTATCTCTCAAGCTGATAAAACTCGATCGCGCCACGCTAGAACACTAAAAGCTACCAGGGTTCCCAGCAATGCTGCACCGACTGCTTGGTGCGCGACTGTCAGCGGTTCTACCTGAAGGTGCAGCCGGAAAGTTGCTAATCCTAGAACTAATTGAACAATCAGACAAACACTGGCTAAATTTCCTAATTTTCGCAAGCTTGAACTTAGTGCTGGTTGTCGCCAAGCCATGACTGATAATGCTAAAGTTGCTGCGGTAGCGGGTACGATGCCGGCGATGTGGCTGTTCATTACCGAACACAATTCTGACGAGCCCAAACATTGATGCAGCGCCCATCTAGAGCCTACTAATGCTCCTAGCAGGCTTTGTAGGTAAACTAACAATGCTGCGATCGAACTTACCCATGCTAATTTGTTTATATTGCCCGTAGCTTCGTAGGGAGTCAGCATAAAACCGATCGCTAGCAGGGCGCAAAAAAACAGTAAAGCCGTTCCCAAGTGAGCGGTAACGATGTCAAATCGCAGCAGTTGCGTCACAGTGAGGCCGCCCAAGACGCCTTGAAAAAGGATTAAAAATACAACCCCGGCGCTGGCGAGTGGCAACCACTTCGGTAGGTGGCTGCGGTAGAATACAGAAACTCCTAAAAGGGCGATCGCGCTTAAGCCAATTGCTGCTGCATCCAATCGGTGAAACCACTCTAGAAATACCTGCAAATTCATTTGCGCTGCGGGTATTAATTGACCGTAGCACAGCGGCCAGTCCGGGCAAGCGAGCCCCGCATTCATCACGCGCGTGGCGCTGCCTACAGCCATCAACAGCCAGGTTGCGATCGCAATTTTCCACACTAGGCCGCGGATAATATCTTTTGGCTGCCACTGCACTCCTGCTGCTGCTTTTGGCTGATTTAAAACTGAGTTTGCCATGAACTTTACCTTAGCCTTTGTTATCGATCGAGCTTAATTAAATATTGCGGTTTTGTTTTGGCTGAGCTTAGCCGAGCTTAACACTTGTTTTTTCTGACAATCTGTCATAATTCCTACCTTAGCGACTCTTTTATCTAATTAGTTTGTCTTTAGATATTTTTCAACTTTCCTGTTTATATTACAAAAGATTGCAGGATTTTTGCTAAACTTCAAAAAACTTTAATCTTTCACGCCAATCTTCGATGGTTTACAACTCCCCCACTGTCGGTATTTCGATCAAAAATAAAAATATAATTAAAAAAAAGCTAGTTAATGTATAATTGTGATAGGCGTTGAAAAGTGTTTAGATTCGTTTTTCTGCCTCCAGCCTCCAGCCTCCTGCCTCCTGCCTCCTGAGTCGTTGAATCTAAAACCTAAAATCTCAAACTGTGCAGCCATGTCCCAAAAAAACGAAACCGCTGTTTTAGCATTATCGCTCCTAATTACGATCGGGCTAGCCGGCACAGGTATTTGGTGGCTGACAAGCCGCGGCGGCATCACTCCCGAAGCTTCATCACCCCAAAATCCGACAGTTTCCAAATCCCCGACGGAGAATTCCCCGCAGTCAGAGCAAGCAATCCAGCAGCGTCTGAGTGCCGGAAAAAAACTGCTAATTTCAGACAAAGCAACCACAAACAAACAAGCAGCAGTACAGGCTTACGCATCTGGCAACTACAACGCCGCTATTTCCGACTTACAAGCTTCACTGAAAACCAATCGCAACGATCCCGAAGCACTAATTTACCTCAACAACGCCCGCATCGGCAACCAAAAATCCTACACAATTGCCGCAGCAGTTCCCATTGGCGCCGATATCAATGGTGCTCAAGAAATTTTGCGGGGCGTTGCTCAAGCTCAAAATGAAATCAACCAAAGTGGCGGCATTAGCGGTACTCCATTAAAAGTGCTAATTGCTAACGATGACGACAACCCAGAGATTGCTTCGCAAATTGCCAGTGCTTTAGCAAATAATTCAGAAGTATTAGGAGTAATCGGGCATTTTAGTTCAGATGCAACGCTAGCAGCCAGCAAGATTTACCAGCAAAATCAATTAGTAGCAATTTCTCCGATTAGTACGTCTGTGCAACTCTCAGGAATTGGCAGCAACATATTTAGGACAGTGCCGAGCGATCGATTTGCTGCGAATGCTCTTTCTCGCTATATGCTAACAAAATTACAAAAGAAAAAAGCTGCTGTATTTTTCAATTCTGCTAGCAATTATAGCAAATCTTTGAAAAGTGAATTCACGACTGCTCTTTATGGAGATGGCGGACAAGTAGTATCGGAATTTGACTTTGCTAAGGGCAATTTTAATGCTACCGAAAGCTTTAAAAGCGCGATCGCCCAGGGAGCAGAAGTGATTATGTTAGCCGCCAATACCGCCACGCTTGACCAAGCTTTGCAAGTAGTGCAAGTAAACGCCAAACGGCTACCGTTACTAGCAGGAGACGACGTTTATACTGCTAAAACACTGCAAATTGGTGGCGCAGGAGCAGCAGATATGGTGCTGGCTGTTCCTTGGCACATTCTCGCAGATCCGCAGTCAAGCTTTCCCCAAACATCCAAACAACTTTGGAATGCTGAAGTAAGTTGGCGCACAGCTTTAGCCTACGATGCGGCGATCGCCCTAATTGTCGGTTTAGGGCGCAATCCGACTCGCACAGGCATTCAACAAGCTTTATCGGCACCGGATTTTTCGGCAACAGGAGCATCGGGCCCGATTCGATTTTTACCTTCGGGCGATCGCAATCGAGCAGTTCAATTAGTAATTGTTAAACCGGGAAATCGCACCAGTTACGGTTACGATTTTGTGCCGATATCCGGTTTATGAATTGTATTGAACAAGCAAGAAAATACCTCTTGCAAAAATTACACACTCTCTTGAAATTATCGGCGTTGATCTGCGTTGATCTACCTTGCATCTACGGTTGATTAATCAATCAAAGATTTATGCCAGAAGTCTAGCTAATTGGATCTAAACTTGCGAAACCCCGATCGGTCTAACTTGCCTGTTTCTCTCAAAAATAGCCCTCGGTTTCAAAGCAATTCTCAACAACAGCCACAGCGATCGCCATTCTCCGGGCGTTTCCAGCCGTTTCCACTGGCCGGGGCGACAGTAGAGCATTTCGATCAAACAGCGGTGTTGACTAATGTTTAGGCGATCGAACACAATTCGCACAGTCGGAAATTCCGCAAAACTGCACCCTGCTGCATCCCGAAGACTAGACTTCAAGTGAGATTTATCGCTAATCAACTCAATCTTAGCCACAGGAATCAAACATTTCTCTTCCATAATTTCCAGAGTCGCCGAGTCGCAATCAATCAAATGCTTGCCAAAACTAGCTTCGTTCAACTCCAGAATAGGCGACGGTAGAGATCTCCTCGCTTTGACGGCCACGCTGCGAGCGATCGCTCTCATTTTACCCTCCGATAAACTTGTCTCAACAGCATATTTTGGCAACATTTCTGCTGCGGCAAAACTCTGATTACTGCCTTTACCTTTCACCGCAAAACTCGGCCGTTCAGTCAAAGCCACTTCAGCGCCACTTTCCGAAATTACAGTCGTTATTCCCCAAAAACTTTCACCTCCCACATTCAACTGCACCACCCTGCGCAAATTGAACCATTCGTAAATGTCCGGCTTAGGAATATCCACCAAAATTAGCAGCGCAATTCCCAGCATCAGCAAGTTGTAAGCACTCCAAATCCAGCCCACACTCACACCTTTTAACAAATCAGCACTTGCTGATATTCCCTGCAAGCTGCCAATATTTTTCACTAAATGAATGTTTAAATTATGGAACAAACTGAATGCTGTAGCTGCGAACAAGATAATCAAAGGCCATCCCAAATTCCAGTTAAAACTAAAGCGATCGCTCGCAATTCCTTTTGGCGTTACCTTAAACCCTTTCTGAAAGGGATTCAGCATGGCACTCACCACCGCCACCGCTAAAGGAATACACTGCACGAACGAGTAAACATCGGAAAGCAAAGCCGATCGCGATTTGCGGTTCAGCCAAGAAAACACAGTAACTTGCACCAAATAGTAAGGCAGAAAAAAGTAGAGCAATTCCCGCGCATTTGTCCGCAAAGGAAGTACGCCGAGAAACGAATAAGCTAAAGGCATCAACAGAAATAAAACCCTGGTTAAACTGGTAAACCAGTGCAGCAATCCTTCCAGGTGACATAGCCTTTGTACCAATCTGAGGCCGCGAATCGTTAAAGGATTGGAATCAATAAAAAATGCTTGAAGCGTGCCTTGCGCCCAGCGCAGCCTTTGAGTTAAATGAGCTTCTATATTTTCAGCAGCCAAACCAGCACTCAATTTTTCATCTAAATAAACTAAACGATATCCGGTGGCTGACAGTCGAATTCCGGTAAAATAATCTTCGCAAACTGAATCTGTGACAAAGCCTCCCACTGTTTGTAGCGCGCTGCGCCTCATCACAAAAGACGTGCCAGCACAAATTACGCTGTCGGCGCTGTCTTTGATGATTTCAATTTGCCTGTAAAATACTTCTTCTTCCGGCGCGAGCACATTTTCTAAACCTAAATTGCGGGCGATTGGATCGTGGTTGTAAAAGCTTTGCGGTGTTTGAACGAGGGCGATTTCGGGATCTTGAAAAAAGCCAACTGTTCTGGTTAAAAAGTTTTTAGTAGGAATGAAATCTGCATCGAAAACTACAATTAGTTCTCCATTTGTTAGGGCTGTGGCGTGATTGATGTTGCCAGCTTTGGCGTGACTATTATCGGGTCTGGTTATATACTTACATCCCAGTTCTTGGGCTAGCAATTTAATTTCAGGGCGCTTTGTATCGTCGAGCAAATATATTTGTTTGTTGGGATAATCTAAAGCTTGACAGCCGATGATAGTGCGCCTCAAAATAAAAAGCGGTTCGTTGTAAGTTGGAATATAAATGTCTACGGATGGGGCAAAGTTTCCCTCTGCAACTGCAACTGCCATGCGATCGGCTTCTCGATGCCTGTCTTTCATTCTCAGCATTAAATACAGTTGAAGGCTGCTGGTGAACACCATCAGCATTTCTAGGAAAAACAGCCCCAAACTAAAGATACCGTTGAGGGGGTCGCTTAAATTTAGGGTAACGAGCGATCGCCACAAAACGTAGCGAATGGTTAAAGCCAAAACTATTGCAACTACCACAGCCCGCGACCATTTCTGTGGTTGAGGCGAAATTTTTATTGCAACTAAAGCGGCCGAGACAAGGGCGAAAGTCGGCAATAACAAATAAATCTTGCTCGCATCGGGTACTTGCAGCCAGACAGGCGGGTTTTGCTGCCAAGTGTCGATTGTGGCAAAAATACCGCTGACAGTGCCTTCACCGCTAAACCAGGCGGAGGCGATCGCACCTGCGAAAGCAACCGACCCCAACACGACTAGCGTTGCCATCTGCACGCGCCCAATCCGCCCAAAAAAGCGGCGTTTTAAGTCTTGAAGGTCAAATCTTGAATTTGTCATAAAAGGTGAAATTCCCGATCGTGTTTGCAACAGTCAGGGTTTCCTGCTGTTCACTTCTTAATCCCGTTGAAAATTTCGACAGACCCCACTTAATATATTTATATTTTTTAACATTCTGACAATTTGATGATAGTTCACTTGCTTGCTGATGGCAAACTGCTCAGCAAGTCCAATCCAGGCCAAGTATAGCAACAGATCCTTGAGATTGCGTGCGATCGGAACAATACAATTGGTTTGTAGCACGGAATGCAAGTCCTCATCGAACTCTGCGGACTTGCATTCCGAACTATCAAACGCGATCGAACTCTGCGGATTTAAGTCCTCACTACAAACGTGTTATTCGCCTCTGTGCAGTTATTTCAAAAAAAAATAATCGTGTCTACAAATCAAATATGATTGCTATCTCAAACGATAGCAATCACTAGGGCTTAATAATTAGACGAATTTGACATCTAACTAAAGGTAGATAAATTTTATATTAATTTAAAAAGATTACCGCGATCGCAGCACAAAAACTTAGCCAACAAAAAACTAATCAGAAATTTCTAATTGCGAGATTGCATAGCGGGCGACAGCCAAACCAACTCTCGCCTGTTCTATTTCCGACAATTGGGCCCAAGGTCTTTTCGTCTCGATGACCACTTCCACCCCGGACGAATCAGCCTCTCGCATGGCATAAGCCAAAGGACGCGCCAACACCTGCAAATCTTCCTCAGCCCACTGAGGCAAAATATCTAACACGCACTCAACCATTTGGTCAGCTAAAGATTGATATTTAACAGTTGCGTTTTGGACGCTTTGAGCGATACGGGCCAGAAAATCTTGAGGAACGAGAGCAAATTTCTCGCGCAAAGACTTTTGCACGGCGCTAGAGAGCCAAACTTGTTCTAATTGCGCGAATAAAACTCCCGACTTCTGGGCAATATCGCTGTCGCTGAAGGAATCAAATAGTGCAAATTCCTGCTCTAGATCCGTCAAATAAGATTCTGATTCAAGCTGTGCAGGATTCCAGGGATAAGCAACATCAGTCTGAACGATTGTGGCGAGAAGCTCCATCTGGGCCTGAGGAAGCGAGTCGCGAAAATATTGAGAATCAGGAGATTGGGTAGCCATGATGTAATACCTAAGTGCTTCAAGGAAAATACAGAAGGGGGACTGTGCCAAGAGCTAGTTGCGAGCTGCCAGTGGTGAGTAAACTATTTTAACTTCCGACTTGAGACTCAACGCCCAGAACTTTGCTGTGCCGATCGCCTTCATTAGCTACACGCGCACCTTAATTGGTTCCGCAATCAGTCTCACTGTAGCCCGAAGTTTGTGGAACCTCAATAGTGAACTCAAAAATCTGACCTTGAGAACTACCAAATTTTAGCTGAGTGCCCGATTGCAGCAGCAGTTCTTGGTGGTGAACTCTCACCCATCCCTCCGGCCCCAAAACTAGAGTCCCGTAGCGAGAAAAATCGCGCAGGAAGTAGCTAGATTCGCCCCGGCTATCTCCGATACTGTTGCGACAGAAAATCTCGGCGTGTTTTTGAGAAACCCACTGTTCTCGAATCACTACGTCGTTTTCTTCCCAACGGCCGACTCGAACCATACCAGCGCTAATCGGCCAAACCTGATTCGCCGATTCGGTAGATTTGACATTTGGTCGATCGCGCCCCCGCAAGTAAGCACAAGATGGCAAACGTCCCAGCCAAGTAGAAGAATTCAAAGGCAATTCAGTTTTGAGATCATCTACCGGTTCAGTCAGTTGACCGTCAAACTCCGGGTGCATATACAGTACGGGCAGCGTCCAAGCCGGTTGATTGAACTTGTACAGTGTCAGTAGCTGCTGTCTGGCGATGGCGACGGCGCGATCGATCGACATCCGCCCGGCCAAAGCTCGAGCAAAAGTTTGGATAAAACTCAGGGCTTCGCGATCGGCGATCGAGTCCCGCATCCCCAACACCGCCGGCACCCCGTGATGAATCAGTACCTCAGCCAAACTGCTACGGGCGATCGCCTGTTGCTGACTGTTATTTAAATGCAGCCTCTCCACCGCCGGCTGAGCTCCCCAACAGGCATTAAACACCGCCAGAGTCACGCGGCATCGAACCAAAACCTGAGCCAATTCAGTACCGTTAATCACGTTATCCGGGCCCAAAAATAGCAAACCGCCGTCAGGGCCCGGTATCCCGTGACCGGCGTAGAACAGGATGTTATAAGCTTGCGTTTCCAGCCGAGAAATTAGTTCCGCCGGAGTAGGTTCGATCAGAGTATCGACGCGAGTGGGAACGCTGATGTCAAAATATTTGCCACTATCATCGGTTTGAAAAGCACTCTTGAGAACGCCAGCTAGGACAACTGCTTCTGCTTCCAACTGCAAATGATGGTTGTTGCCCCTGGAAGATTGAGAATTAGCACCGTAGCCTGGTTCTGCTTGTCCCAAAACTAGCAAAATGTTTAGCGACTCAGCAGGACGCAGGGGTGGCAAAGGCTCAACATTGCTGGTAGTGCGGCTGAAAAGCAGTTGCTGCGACAGAGAAATTGCCGGTTGACCGGCTTGAGGCTGCATAATTTCCCAAGGCAAAGCAATTAAATAGGGTTCGCGCAAATCTATCCGCACTCGCAGGGGTAGATTTTGCCCGATCGCGATACCTTTACTTTCCTGGAGACTACCCTGGATCGGCCCTTCAAACAGCCACTGCCAGAGGTTAATCCCCAACTGCTGCATCAGGCGGCTGCTGTAGCTTGCAGGTGGCTGTGGCGGGTTTTGCTCACCCCTCTCCAACAAACCCCCTTGACCGATACGGAGCGGCACAGGGGGCATCGGTGGGAGTGACTGTAGGGAATTAGGGGCTCGTTTTTCAATTTCTGCCAGTAGATTCTGGTTGTTTTCCGGCGAGACGAAACTGCCATCAGGATTTAGGGGCAATTCGTGAATTGTCCCGGAGGGCGAAAACATTTCCTGCCAAGCTTTCCAAGATTGGGATAGGGCAAGCGGCCACATACAGTCGTGGTGAACGTACCCGCTGGGATAGGGAGCTTGTAGAACCCAAGTGGCAAAATGGTTTGCCCCAGCGGTTCTCAGGCGAGCGATCGCTATACTGAGGCAAGGACTTTCAGGGCGCGCCATCTTACGACTCTGGATATAAGGTTGATCGACTTTAACTATTCGTAGTTTATCGGGTTTGGGGTGCGATCGAGCGCGAGAGATTACTTGATAAGTTTTTAATTTTACTTACTGCCCAAAAATTTCTCTAACTTTGGTACATCCACCCAAGTTCCAGTAGCATTTGACTCCTGAGTCAAATCCATCAACAACTGCGAGTAAACCCCTTCTTTGAGCGACGGTATCAAAGATTTCCCCGCATCAATTGATTCCACCCACCTATCTACTACTCGAATAAACGGTGCAATTCTCCCGTCTGGATAAACTTGAGGAAACTCCAATCTTTGAGGAATTTTAATTTCAGCTAAAGGTTCTCCAGATTGGGAACCCCACAAACGAAATCCGTGGACGTAATCCTGCTGATTGTCGCTTCCCAACACCAACGTACCCTTACTCCCGTAAATTTCCACCCAGTGTCCCCGCCCTTGATAAGTAACAGAACTCAAACAAACTTGACAAGGCGTTCCTCCGGCTAATTCCAACATCAACGTGCAAGAATCATCGGCATCCACTAATTTTAAATTTCCCGAATCATGCGGATCGGGTCGCTCCGAAATTCCTGTAATCAGTTGCCCAGAAAGCCTCTGCGGCGGGCCGAACAGCCAGCTAATATAATCAAAAACGTGAGAACCTGTCGCGCCCAAAACTCCGCCGCCTCGCTCTTTTTGCGCGTACCAATTCCAAGGGCGAGTAGCATCAGCGCGGCCAGACACCAACCAATCAATCTTAATTAAACGGTTTTCTCCGACATATCCTGCTGCTAATAATTCTGCTAGCATTTGCCATGCGGGGATGAACCTAAACTCAAAGTCCATTGTGGCAATTGCTCTCGAACCACTATTTTGAAAATCGGTTTGAGATTCGCTGTTTGCTAATCGGTAAAGTTCCCTAGCTTCATAAGCTGTCAGGGCTGTCGGTTTTTCTAATAATAAATGTTTGCCTGCTTCTAAGACGGTTTTTGCCATTTCAAAGTGCAAAAATGGCGGTGTAGAAATGCTAACGCCCGCTACTTCTGGGATGGCGACTATATCTGCGATCGAGTTGCAAGCGTAGGGGATATTGTGGGCGGTGGCGATCGCCTGAGCTTTGTCTAAATTCCGGTGGTAAACAGCCACAACCTCAGTTCGGTGATGTGCCTGGAATCCGGGAAGGTGCACTTTTTGACCGAAACCTGTACCGACTACTGCAACGCCTATTTTTGACATAATTTAATTATTGGGAATTGTTAATTGTTGACTGTTGACTGTTGGCAGTTGGCAGTTGGCAGTTGGCAGTTGGCAGTTGGCAGTTAGTTGTTAGTTGTTATTTGTTAGCTGCCACCAATAACTAATGACCAATAACTAATAACTAATAACTAATAACGACTAATCAATGACTACTGACTACTGACTACTGACTACTGACCACTGACCACTGACTACTGACTACTGACTACTGACTAACTACCCATTCAATTACTTGTTTGCCCAAACTAACGCCGTCAAACAAGTCAATTTCTCTGATCCCTGTAGGGCTGGTGACATTAACTTCGGTGAGATAACCGCCGATGATATCAATGCCGACAAAGTACAGCCCGTCTCGTTGCAGCACCGGTTCTAGCTGAGTGCAAATTTGATATTCGCGATCGGTAATTTCGGTTTTTGCGACTCGGCCACCGACGGCCATGTTGCCGCGAAATTCATTGCCGGTGGGAATGCGGTTAATAGCACCGATGGGCTGGCCGTTCAAGAGGATGATCCGTTTGTCTCCGTCTTTGGCTTCGGGCAGATATGTCTGAACCATGACTGGGATTTGCCCTTGTTGAGTGCTAATTTCGACTAGGGAGTTGAGATTGCGATCGCCCGCCTCCAAGAACAAAATCCCCTCGCCAGCTTTACCGCCCAAGGGTTTAAGAACTGCGGCTCCTTTTTTCTCAACAAATTGCCGAATTACCTGCTTATTTTGAGAAACAATGGTTTCGGGGATCGCTCCTTCAAATTGCAAAGCATACATTTTTTCATTCGCCGCCCGCAATCCTTTGGGACTGTTAACGACCAAAGTTTTAGCGGGATCGATGCCGTCTAGAAGGTAAGTTGCGTAGAGGTAAGGAACGTTGACTGGGGGATCAGTCCGCATGAATACTGCGTCCATTGCTTCGAGTGGCTGCAATGTAGGCGGTTCTACTTCGTACCAAGCCTCAGCAGCCTCCCAGCGTCCCTCTACCTGTGTTACTGGGGTGAGTGTTACCTGACTGAGCATTGCCCAGGTTTTACCACCGATGACGCTTAATTCGTTGGCTTGAGTCGCCCACACTTCGTGACCCAACTGTTGAGCTGCTTCCATCAGCGCTACGCTGGTATCGTGTCCTGGAATTAGTCGATCGAGCGGATCGATGATGAATGCAAATTTCATGGTCAGTTACAATTAAAAATTGATCGAAGGAAAATTTGGGAAAATTCAAAATTCCACGGGGAATGCCTCATGTTGCCGCTAGCAGCGGATCGAGCAGGCCTTGAGCATCTAATTCGTGCATTTCGTCGCAGCCGCCTATGTGTTGGTCGTTGATGAATATCTGGGGCAGGGTGCGGCCTCCGTTGGCTCGATCGGTCATTTTATCGCGTGCTGCTGTATCTCCGTCGATCGCGTATTCTGTAAACTCAACCCCTTTTCGCTTCAGCAGTGCTTTGGCACGAATGCAAAACGGGCAGGTTCTCCAAGTGTAAATTTCTACTTTAGGTATCATCGGACGCTCACACAATAACAATATTTTTTTATTGTAATCTTAACCAATCTTATTTTAATTTTTATATAGAGCAACCGCGCCCGACGGTTACAAAGTTCTCGGATTGCACTTTCCCCATGCAATCTAGGGCTTTTAATTTCCTGGCGTTCAATCGCTAAACTATTCTTCCTTCTGCTCCAGTTACACGCCGCAAGCTGTAAGGTAATTATCTATACATTTTTGGTGGTTTTATCTAAAAAACAAAAAAACACTCGCGCTTCAAAAAACGGAGAGATGTTGAAAACAAGCAGCAGCTTGAGCCTGCTTACCGTTGCTGACCGACCTGCTTGTTTCGTTTTCTGGCGGAACAGATAATTCCTGCGCCTGTCAGTAAGAGTGCTACCACAGTACCTGGTTCTGGGATAGTTGTTCTCCTGATGACGGGTGGGTTGTAGTTTGGCAATATCGGCTTGGGCACTGGTAAAATCAGCGGAGGCACTACGGGCGACGCGATCGGTTGTTGTGGTATGACCGGTATTTCCGGTGCGGTTAATAGTGGTATCTCGTCTACTGTTGGTGATGGTGATGGTGATGGGACTACCGGGGGTGTCTGCACCACGGGCTCTACTATTAGAGGGGGTGGTGATTGGACTGCCGGCACTACGGGTTCTATTATCGGTATCGGCGTTGCGAATGGAACTGCCTGCGCTTCCGGTACCGCGTCTCGCACAGGTGCTTGTGATGCCGGTACTGCGTCTCGTAAGGTTGTTGGTGATTGGGGGCTGGGGGAATTATCAGGCACGCAGGCACTTGAATAGTTTCCGGGCCCGCACACATCGATTGCTGCTGAAGCCGGAGGGGCGGCAGCTAGATAGTAGAACCCTGTTGCCATTGTGGCAGAGAGTCCAATTGCTAGTTTTGCCAGTGGCGTACACATAACTATTTAGTTAAACAGTGGTAAAATCGCAGAATTGAAATAGTGCTAGAGATTAGCGATGCACGGCGGGCATAGATTTTAGAGTTCTTACCATAAGTTGATGTTTTCTCTCCCGGACGCCTGTAAAATATAGTATAGCGCTTGAGGCGATCGCCCAAACACTTTGATCTTATTTTTTTCACCCTACTCGCGTAGCGTGGTTTGCACCGTCTGGCAACATCTTTTGGCAACCTCTCAACCAACAGCCCTTACAGCCATTAACCAAGAGAGTTTTTACATTGACCGCCTGAAGTTAATTATGTAACCGATCGCCAACTAGCTCTGCTGTATTCTAATTAGCAATCCACAATCTGACTATTCTTTTATAATCTCATGGTTCGACGAGATCTGTCCTCAGTATATGTACGTATATTCCCGACTGTCAACTACTTAAAAGGAATATTTAAGTATTTACCGAGGGTAGAGGGCGTATTGAATGAGCTGCGCTAGTCGATCGCGGAGAGTTTCCATTCCGAGACCTTTGGCGGCCGAGATAAATACGGCTTGAGGAAACTCTTCTCGTGCTAGGGCGAGAGTATCTTCATCTACGGCATCGATTTTGTTAAAAACTACAAGGGCTGGCCCGGGAGTTACGGGCATATCTGTCAAAATATTCATGACCGATCGAATTTGGCTCTGCCACGCGGGATGGGAGAGATCGACCAGGTGCAGCAAAGCATCTGCGTCAGTAACTTCTTCGAGGGTAGCCCGAAAAGCGTCGATCAAGGAGGGGGGCAGTTCGCGAATAAAGCCCACTGTATCTGTGAGGACGATCGACAAAGGTTCTCCAGTGACAGCGCTCTGAATCGTCAGCTTTCTGGTGGTGGGGTCGAGGGTGGCAAATAACTGGTCGGCGGCGTAGACCTCGGAATTGGTGAGCAGGTTGAGCAGAGTCGATTTACCGGCGTTTGTGTAGCCGACGATCGCGACTGAGGGTACGTCCATGTGGTGCCGGTTCTGCCGCAGCCGGAAACGGTGAGCAAGCAGTTGATTGACTTCTTGCTGCAATCTTGAAATGCGTTTGGCGATCGTCCGCCGTTCGGTTTCTAGTTTAGTTTCCCCAGGGCCTCTGGTACCGATGCCGCCGCCCTGTTTTGACATTGCCTGACCGCGACCTCTGAGCCTGGGCAGGGTGTATTGTAGCTGAGCGAGTTCGACTTGCAATTTACCTTCGCTCGATCGCGCTCTTTGGGCAAAAATGTCGAGAATCACCTCAGTGCGATCAACTACCCGGATACCGATCTGAATTTCCAAGTTCCGTATTTGTGCGGGGGACAGGTCGCGATCGAATACCACGAGGTTAGCGCTAATCGTTTGAGCGGTAAGGGAAATTTCTTGAATTTTGCCTTCGCCGACGACTGTCTGCGGGTGGGGGCTCGATCGCTTTTGACGCACTGTTTGCAATACCTGACCCCCGGCACTTTCCACCAGCCGGGTGATTTCTGCGAGTCCGTCCTCAAAATCCAGTAGAGTCATGTGCTGAGTCATCACACCCACCAGCAGCACTTTATCTTGGTCTGCATCAACCTGCTTAGCTACAAACTCTGCTTGAAAATCTGCTTCGAGTCCTTCCACCAACTCCAGAAAGTCTTGATCTGCGAGGTCGTCCAAACTCAGAGGTTCTGATATTTTCCAGGGAAAGTTTTGAGTTTTGGTTGGTGATTTTTGAATTACAGGTTCTTCTATTTCCTCAGTCTCATCAGTTGAAGCTGGTTCTAACTTAGCGCTCAAAACAGAGAACTCAAAATTTGGCCGGTCTCCCTGGGGTATCAGGTGAACGAGATAAGTTTCTTTGATGTAACCTGTCGCACCGCCGCCGCGACGCTGAAACCCTCCGCCGGTCAGCGTCAGCCACACTAGGGCGTCTAGGCGCTGAATTGCCATTGCCGTGAGTGCTGCTTCGCTGGGTATTTCTGGCTTGAGGTGGGTGGCGATGCAGCGAATGCCGCTGAGGCGACCTCCCCCGTAGCGGGGCAATTCTAGGGGCGCAATCTGGGTTTGGCGGGGTGTACCGACACCGACGCGAATCACTTGTCCGCGACGGTTGATGTAGGTGCAGATTGGCTTGTCGATTTCGGTGCTGATGGCTGCGACGCGCTGGGCGAATTCTGCCGTGGTGATGCGATCGCCCGGTAGTCGCTGGTGGTAAAGCTTTTCGAGTTGTTTGAGCTGGCTAGATTTTAAACCCTGAAGATTGCCGTAGATGGTTTCGATAACTGTTTCTCCCGATCGCTCTGTTTATTTCCTATTTTAGTTAACTCTGGGGCGATCGTGTTCTCGTTGGTAGTTAAAATTTACTAAATCTTCGTGCCTCTGGGATCTCGCGGATTCAGTATTGTCGAGTCACCAGGGCGGGTGTTTGTCGCTGCGGGGCGATCGAGCCTGTCACAACAGCCATCTCAACTTGGAGTTGTCTTTAGTATCTACCCATACAGAATAGCGGTAAAACAATCTATTTTAACAAAACTTAACACGAAATTGTAGGTTTCAGAATCCTCCTTTAGACTTGTGTGTATCTTGAGCCTAGAGACAGATAGCAAACTAAAAATTAAGTCGCTACTATGATAAGCGAAACATTGTTAAGGAATGTAAAAACATGGAAACTCGTCCTACTAACGTACCGACAACCACTAATGCCTACAACGGCAAAGATCGCAATGCCTTTTTGTTTGGCTTCAACCCGCAAGCAGAACTTTGGAACGGCCGCTTAGCGATGATTGGTTTCTTAGCTTATTTGCTTTGGGACATGGCTGGATATAGTGTTCTGCGCGACATACTTCACTTTCTGCCTACCTATATCGCTCGTTAATAACGAGCAGCCTTTCCTGTCTGGCAGCTTCAATAAATGCCGCAACTGCCAGACAGGCTAAAAGTTACAGATGGCAGCGAGTAGCATTGGGTGTCTTTGTATCTTTCGTTACTTTTGAATGGCATTAAAAGACTTCTTACTGTGATTCGATGATTGCGGGTGGGGGCGAGGTCGCTGGCGCGGTAAATATTGAGAGCAAAACAGATATTTATTGCGTCAAGCCGATCGCCACTACTATATTTTTTGGCAAAAAATCTCGTCAATAAACTCTGATATTTTATGAAAAACAGGAGCATCAACGATGATTAACTCAATTTACTTGCAGTAGTAGAATCGGCTGTGACTGACACAGCATTAGGAAATTGGCAAAAGCCGCTAGTGATGTTTGTTTGCAATATGTTAAGCTGTTGCACATTTAAATTGTATATTCGGGGCGGGCAGGATGCCCACCCCACAAAACTTTGATTATTTTTTGACACACAATTTAAAAGCAGAACAGCTTAACCTTGCTATAGCAATCCTAAATCATTATCCTTACCGCGAACATAAATGTGATTTCCCCAAAATCCATCTGTAGGGACTAAGGCCAAGCCGTGTCCCTACAGAAAATCATTTAGGATTGCTATAGTTCTGAGCCGCAGGATTTGGCATCCTCACATCGGCCCGAAAATGCCTTTGCCTTTCCCAGCTTTGTTCAACAATGTTAGCGTACCCGCATTTCTGGCTTGCATGAGCGCGGGTCATTTGCTGGGAACGTTAACGATTTTGTCGCTGGTATTTATTTTTGAGATTGTTAGCTGATGCCGTCTGAAGTTATTTTTGGAAATGCGGGGGCTGAAGGTGCAAGTCGCGGCGGGTGGTTTGCAGGTAACTTTATAACGCCGGAAGATGATGCGCGATCGACTTCTGCGTTAGAGGTAAAATGGGGCGTTCATCTCGCCGGAGATTGTAGGACTCAGTGGGCGGTAAATGCGGCAGCAACTACGCTTTCTATTCTGGTAAAAGGGCGGTTTCGGTTGCAATTTCCAGAGCAAGAAATCTTGCTGTGTTGTGAAGGAGATTATGCTCTCTGGCTGCCGGGAGTGGCTCATTATTGGTCGGCCGAGGAGGATTCGGTTATAGTGACTGTGCGCTGGCCTTCGGTGTCGGGTGATAGTTCTGCTATTAAGAATTAACTGGAACTTCGGGAACCAAAACGCGGCCACTATAACCCGCGCGGTGGTGGCGATCGATCGCCTCTGATGCAATAACATCCGCTTTCCCACTCTTAACCAGCGCTACGCAAGCACCACCAAAACCTCCGCCCGTCAGCCTCGCGCCGAAGACTCCGGGGATTGACTGCAAGATTGCCGCCAGGGCGTCTACTGCGGGCACTGAAATTTCGTAGTCGTCGCGCTGGCTGGCGTGGGAAGAATTCATTAACTCGCCGAAACGCTCTGCTGGCAAGGATTTTACTGCTTCGAGCACGCGGTTGTTTTCGGTGACGACGTGGCGCGATCGCCTTTTGAGGGGTTCCGGCAATACTTCCACTTCTTTGGGATCGGTGATATCCCTGAGAGCTTTAACACCCAATATCCGGGCGGATTCCTCGCACTCAGCGCGTCGTTGGTTGTAGCCACTTCCGGCTGCTAGGTTGTGGCTTTCACCGCTGTCAATTACTAAAATTTCTGTGCCTGTGGGAAAAGGTACCGGGCGGTATTCGAGGCTGCGGGTGTCGATAAATAACATGGTGTTGGTGTCTGCTAAAATCGACGCCATTTGATCCATGATGCCGCAGTTAACGCCGGCATATCGAATTTCGGCTAGCTGTCCGATTTGAGCCAGCCGCACGTCGTCTAGGGGGAGGTTGAGCAGCGCGCGGATTCCTCTGAGGGTGGCTATTTCTAAAGCGGCGCTGCTGGACAAACCGGCTCCGATCGGCACATTTGAGGTAATGTAGAGATTTATTGGCGGTATTTTGTATCCTTCTTTTTCTAAAATTCTGATGCAGCCGCAGATATAAGTGACGAATTTTTGCGGTATGGTATCGTCGTCTGAAAAATTTATGAGTTCGTCATATTCTGCTGAATAAAAATGGTGTCGGGCATCGCTGCTGAAACCGATTTGTACTGTGGTGCGCTGGGGAATCGCAGTCGGAAGTACAAATCCGTCGTTGTAGTCTGTGTGTTCGCCCAGCATATTTACTCTTCCGGGCGCGCTGGCTTGGGTTTGGGGTAATGTACCAAATACTCGTTGGAAGTTCATTTTTGGGGAATTAGTCATTGGTCATTGGTCATTGCGAATTGCGAATTGCGAATTGCGAATTTGTAAACTTTTTTTTGATCGTTGACGCTTTTATAGTGCCCAAGTTTTTAGCTGAATTCAACCCCTGTTTACAAAAATAAACATGAGTGTAAGTTGGGGGAAAATATGAGGTTGTGATAGAATGAAGGGCTAAGATTTCTCCAAAAATTCAAAAAATGCGATCGACCAGACCCCGGAAACAGTTTGCTCAACATTGGCTCAAAAGTGAGAAAGCCTTAGATAAGATTGTCAAAGCAGCGAGTTTGGAGGGCGATCGCGTCCTGGAAATCGGGCCGGGTACTGGGATTCTGACTCGGCGCTTGCTGCCTGCGGCTGAGTCTGTTGTTGCTGCGGAGATCGATCGAGATTTGTGCCTAAAACTAGCCAAGCAACTAGGCAAAATTGACAACTTTTTATTGCTACAAGGCGATTTCCTGGAAATGGACTTAGAGGCTGAACTAATAGCCTTTCCCAAATTCCAGAATCCCAATAAAGTTGTTGCCAACATTCCCTATAATATCACCGGCCCCATCCTGCAAAAACTGCTGGGAACGATATCTGTGCCTGCTCCTAAACCCTTCGATTCGATCGTGCTGTTAGTGCAGAAAGAAGTCGCCCAAAGACTTTACGCTAAACCTGGTTCTACAGCTTTTGGCGCTTTGTCGGTGCGGGTACAATATTTAGCAGAATGTGAGTTAATTTGCGATGTGCCTTCTAGAGATTTTTATCCGCCTCCAAAAGTCGATTCTGCGGTGGTGCGGCTGCTTCCCAGACAGATAGAAACTGTGGCGGTTAATCCGCGCTATTTGGAGACTTTACTGAAGTTGGGATTTGGCAGCAAGCGCAAAATGCTGCGAAATAATTTGAAAGGATCTGTCGATTTAGATAAACTCGTTCAATTGTTAGAAAATTTACAGATAAATCCTCAATCTCGCGCTGAAGATTTAAGCGTGGCGCAATGGGTAAATTTGAGCAATAATTTGTTTTCGGATGACTAATGACCAATGACGTTAGACGTTGGACGGAAAGCGAGCGGGGACGCTCGCACTAATAACCAATAACCAATAACCAATGACCAATGACTAATGACTAATGACTAATGACTAATGACTAATGACTACTGACTACTGACTACTGACTGTTAATTGTTCAATGATTATTTAACGCTAATCGGAATTTTAATAATAAATTCCGTACCCAGTCCTGGCGCTGAAATACACTGCAATTCTCCTTTGTGTCTTTCGGTAATAATTTGATAGCAGATAGACAAACCCAGTCCCGTACCTTTACCTACAGGTTTGGTTGTAAAAAAAGGATCGAATATCTGCTCGACTACCTCCTCAGCGATGCCTGATCCATTGTCAAGAATTCTGATTTCTACCCATTTCTCGTCTACAACTCTGGTAGAAATTTTGAGGACTTTGAGATTAGTTTCACGGGCCATTTTATGGTTTTCGCTATCTTCCTCTAAAGCATCAATAGCGTTATTCAATATATTTATAAATACCTGATTTAGCTGTCCGGGATAGCACTCGACTTTCAGTAAATTGCCGTAATCTTTGATGATTTCAATGGGGGGATAACCGGGTTTGGGATTCAGGCGGTTTTGCAACATCATCAGGGTGCTGTCAATACCTTCGTGAATGTCCGCTAATTTCATGTCGGCTTCGTCCAGCCTCGAAAAAGTCCGCAGCGACTTGACAATATCGCGGATTCTGTCCGCCCCTGTTTTCATGGAAGATAAGATTTTTGGCAAGTCTACTCGGATAAAATCTAAATCAAGAGACTGGAGTTTTTCTTTGACTCCCGGTAAGGGATTTGGATAATGCTGTTCGTAGATATCGGCCATTTCCAGGAGATTATTCGCATACTCGCCAGCGGGAGTCAGATTGCCGTAAATGAAGTTGACTGGATTGTTAATTTCGTGGGCGACACCAGCTACTACTTGCCCCAAAGATGACATTTTTTCGCTTTGAATTAGCTTGGCTTGAGTCTGCTGCAATTCTAACAAAGTTTGTTCTAGCTGTAGAGTTTGTTGTTTTAATTCTATGGTGCGTTCCTCAACTCTAATTTCTAGCTCGTCTTTGGATTTTTTTAGTGCTATTTCTGCTGATAGGCGCTCGCATATTTCTGCTTCGAGGAGGCTGTTTGCTAGTGCTAGCTGGGCGGGACTGGGAAGGGCTAGGGCTTGAGGGATTAAGTTTACTAAAAGTATGGCTGTAGTGAAGGAAATAGTGGCGGTAATTGCTTTCATGGTTCCTGAAAGCCAATAGGTAGGATGCCAAAGCGTCCAGACTTCAAAGATGTGAGTGATCCCGCAGGCGACGATAAAGGCTCCAAACATGGCAAAAATCCAGTCAAAGGGCAAATCTTTGCGTTTGGAAATAAAATAAATCAGTGTAATGGGGATCGAGAAATACGCCAGTGCAATGATCGAATCTGAGGCTACGTGAAGCCAGACTAACTTGGTCTGCCACAGATAGCAGTGCCCGTGAGGAATAAATGACCCGGAACTAAAAAAAGTTTTCCACATTTCCTGCATAATATTTCCTTTGAGTTGTGAGAAAATGGACTCTGACTTGTGTCAATTAATTTCAACCAGGGGTTTCTTTCACCTGCGGCTTAATCACCTATGCGCTCATATTCTCTCCTAGCTTCAGCAAAAATCAATCTGTATTTGGAAATAATAGGCGATCGCCCCGACGGATATCACGAACTGGCGATGGTTCTTCAAAGCATAGATTTGGCCGATCGAATTGATTTGCGGGCGATCGGTACAGACACAATCCGCGTGCGCTGCGATCACCCGCAAGTCCCGCCGGATAAGAATAATCTAGCTTACCGGGCGGCGGATTTGTTGGCGCAGCAATTCCCCGATGCTTTGGCGAAATACGGCGGAGTCGAGATTGCGATTCACAAGCAGATTCCGGTGGCTGCTGGGCTCGCCGGCGGTTCTGCAAATGCGGCCGCGGTTTTAGTTGGGATGGACTTGCTGTGGCAATTGGGACTTACTCAGTCGGAGTTGCAAGAGTTGGGAGGAACTTTGGGTTCGGATGTGCCTTTTTGCATTGCTGGAGGTACGGCTTTGGCAACAGGCCGTGGTGATAAACTGTCGCCGCTGCCGGATTTGGGCGGATTTCATGTGGTGCTGGCGAAGTTCCGCAATCTCAGTATTTCTACGGCCTGGTCGTATCAAACTTATCGCCAGCAGTTCAGTAGTTCCTATTGTGCGTCGGAGGATTTGGAGTGTCGTCGGGAACGGCTGCATTCGGGGCCGATGGTGGGGGCGATCGCCCAAAAAGATCGATCGAAAATTGGTAAACTATTGCACAACGATTTAGAAAAAGTTGCTTTACCCGTTTATCCGCAGGTGTTGCAATTGCGGGAAGCCTTTGATGCAGCGGGGGTTTTGGGCGCGATGATGTCGGGTTCCGGGCCGACGGTGTTTGCACTCTGTGAGTCTCAAGAGCAGGCTCAGCAGGTTGTGGAACGGGTGAAAAGTGCGATCGCCTCTCCAGATTTGGATTTTTGGGTGGCAAAGTTTAGCAATACTGGGATTCGGATTTTTTCTGAGGAAAATGATGTAAAAGCGCCGATTCCCACGGTGTAACTGGCAGATTGTGCGATCGGTCGAGTTCAATCTAACTTTGCGCAGAGTCTATTGAGCTCGCAGAACTGATAAAATGACATGAAACACGGATTTTATTCTTGGTGAATTAAGCCGAGATCTAAAATCTAAAATCTAACATCTCAAATTGCAATGACTGATTTAACTAATCCAAGTTCTACTTCTCAATCTCTAAGTTCGGCTGGGGATAAAACACCCGCATCTGCTTCGCCGCCGACGGTTTTGCGGTGCGTGACTGGTTCGCTAATGGCGGGCGGATTTGCGGTGGCTTTGTACGCCCTAACTTTGTCGGTAGCCCAAACTTTTGCTAACAAGCCGATTCATTCAGACAATGTGACTGTGATTAATATTGCGGCGGCTGTGCGAACTTTAGTCATGGGAATTGTCGCTTTGGGTGGAGGTGTTTTTGCTTTTGCGTCTGTGGGTCTGATGCTGCTAGCTTTGCAACTTTTGATTCAAAAGTTGGTGAAAAAACCCACAGCTTGAAACCATAGGGCTGCACAAACTCTCGTCTGCAAAGCAAAGACTGAATAGTAAGGTCAAAGCAATGGAATTATTTACGATCGGGCACTCCAATCTGAGTATTGAAGCGTTTATTTTGCTACTGCAACAACACGGAATTACAGCGGTTGCGGACGTGCGATCGCATCCTTTCAGCCGCTATTTACCTCATTTCAATAAATCCGAAATTACAGATTCCTTGTCTGCTGCTGGGATTCAATATGTTTTTTTGGGACAAGAGTTGGGCGCGAGACCAGAAGATTTAAGCTGTTACGATACTAGCGGTAAAGCTTTGTACGATCGCATAGCAGCCACTCCTCTATTTTCTGCCGGAATTCAGCGCTTGCTCAAAGGCGCAGCCAGTTATAAAATCAGTTTAATGTGTGCGGAAAAAGACCCGATTACTTGTCACCGCACTATTTTAGTGTGCCACAAAGTCAAAGAATTTAATTTGCAGATTAATCATATTCTGTCCGATGGCAATTTAGAATCGCACCAGGATTTAGAAGCCAGACTTTTGAAAAATTTTAACAAAGGTAAAAAAAATAATGAGCCAATTCAGTTAAGTTTGTTTGAATTAGAGCCTCAAATTAAAGATGAAATAGTTGATTTGGAAACAGCTTATTATCGTCACGGATTAGCAATCGCTTATGTCACAAAAGAAAGCAATTAATTTATTTACCATTGGTTTTACTCAAAAAAGTGCTGAGCAGTTTTTTGATACTTTGATGAAAGCGGGAGTCCGCAGGGTGATAGATACGCGGCTGAATAATGTGTCGCAGTTGGCGGGTTTTGCTAAGCGGAAAGATTTAGAGTATTTTTTGCGGACAATTGGCAATATTGAGTATGTGCATATTCTGGATTTAGCCCCGACTCAAGAGATTTTGGATGATTATAAAAAGAAAAAGGGAGATTGGGATGTTTATGAACAGCAGTTTTTGCAGTTGATTCGCGATCGACAAATTGAGCAAAAAATTTCGCAGGATCTTCTAGACTGTGCGTGTCTGCTTTGTAGCGAACCAAAACCTCACAACTGTCACCGCCGTTTAGTTGCTGAATATCTCAGCAATAAGTGGCAAAATGTCAAGATTAGTCATCTTTGAATTGCATAGCTGGTGCGCAGCGCCATACATAGAGGAATCAATCTAAAATCTAAAATCTAACATCTCATGACTCGGATAATTTGCCTTGCTAATTCTTGGAAACACGGCGACAGGTGCATCGCTGGAATTAATGAAGTTAATGGTAACTGGGTACGTCCAATTTCCGACTTACGAGACGGCCAAATTCCTAAAGAAATGCGGCACATAAATAGACTGGAACCGGCATTATTAGATGTTATAGACATTCCTTTGGCAAAAACGGGGCCGGACTTTGGTTTCGAGTGCGAAAATCTGTCTATTTTGCCGGGAAAATGGCAGCACGTTGGGAAGGTTTCGTCATCGTTTTTGCTGAAATATTTCCGTGATCAGGCATACATTTTGCATAATGATTTGCGATTTGTGACGGTGAATTATATGCAGTCTTTGCCAAGGGAAAACCGCCAAAGTTTACAATTAATAAAAGCAGTTAAATTTACCGTAAAAATGGTCAGCCAAAGATTTGAAGGTGGGAATAAATGGGAAGGATCTATTGTTACGGCATACAATCAAAAATTAACGGCAACAATTACTGATCCGGTGTTTACTAGAAGGTTGGATTTGGGCTATCGCCCGGAAAAAGCTTGTTTGATAACAGTCAGTTTAAGTATGCCTTGGCGGCCTGATGGTTGGGAAGGGGATGACCCTTGTTGGAAGTTGATTGCGGGTGTGATCGAGTTGGAGGAAGATATTATTTATTAATGTTAGCTGGCGTTTTGATTGAAATGGCGATCGAACCTTTATTTTTGATTAATTTTAGCAGCAACTCTTGACATCGCATATATTTGAAATTAGGGTAAGTAGATCCGCGCGCACCATAGGTTTAGAGATTTTGTTCGAGTTTTAACGTTGTTCGTGGTATAATTCTGCGGGACTGTAGCAGAAAGGGGTGCTTTTTTATGAAAGCAGAATTTTATTATGACTGTCACAAATATATTTGCAGTTTAGTTCAAGTTGATTTTGTCAAAGAATTAAAAATTAAAAATCATCAAGGTTTTGTTTTGGCTGTTAAGCAAGGCGAAAAGATTGGGCTTTTGGGAAAAAGTCGCCATAATGCTAAACAAGTTGATGTTTCTAAGCCGCATTTTTATAATGTAATTAAAGCAGCAATGAGCGCTTTGGAATTAGAAACTAGAAATGAGGTGATATTAGAAAGGAATCGCACGATTGCTGATGGTGAAGAAATGATTCAACAGCAAAACCGAGAAATTCGTCTTTTGAATGAACAGCTTAGAATTCAAGCGACTCAGATTGAGCAGTTGTCAAGGGAAAATCAGCAGTTATCGGTGCAGCTAGTAGAGAAGGAAATCAGAGAAACTCAAGTTACTCAAGAAATTGAGGAAGATTTAGCGGCGGAAATTGAGGATTGGGTTGGAGAAGCTGAAATTAGTGAAAAAATCGATGAATTGCCGATTATAGATTCTGGGTTGGGAGTGCATTTAATCGAACATCAGCAGGATTTGGAGGAGGTTGAAGAAGCGAAAAAAATTAGCGGGGGTGATATTGAAGTTGTCGAATTAGAAATTATAGAAGAAGTAGAAGTGGCTGGAGGTGAAAGTGAAATTAAGCACTTACCTAAAAGAGGTTCACAGAGAAAGATGAGAAAGAAATAATAAAAAATCTTAATATTTTTTAAGACTCACAGGTTCAGTGTTGTTTACTATTTTGTCAGGTGCGTCGCTATGAGATTGTCGATCTGATGCGACGTATTTTCTATGGCGACACACCCTACGAATAGTATTATGATAACATTTTTAGTCTGGCTTGTTCAGCGATTAGGTACTCCGGTACCCAAAATCGCTCGACAGACATGAGAATAGCTACAGATATGAAAATATCAATATTCTCTCCCATTTCTTCAGTGGGCAGTAAACCAAATAATTCGTCGAATTCCTTGACATCTGCTAAGATATTATCAAGGTCTTCTACAAGTTCGTCCGGGTAAATGCAGTGAATTCCTCTCTCATCTTCATAATATGCTTCTTCGTCAGGAAAAAATTGTGAGGGTTTGAGTTCTTGCATGAGATAATCTATCTTGTGAAATTCTGTTTCGGGAACGATCGCAGCTATATCTTTTCCTGCTTGCTGTAAGAGAATCCGATCGCCCTTTTGCATCACTCGTTTAATGATCGCGATCGCATTTTCGGCAAAATCCTCAACAGTTAAACGGAAAAACCCCTCGGAGTCGATCGCCAGTTTAGCCCCTACAGCCGCGCCCACAGCAGAATTTTGACAATTATCCAGGGCGATCGGTAAAATCATAGGTGCGATCGAACTATTGTCAGCAGCATTAAATCTTTCAGTCATCAGCCGTTCCCCAAGATTCACATAACTGTTGAGAATATTGCACAATGGATAAAATTGTAAATATATAACCTACGTCTTTTTACCGCCGATGAATAGCAGATTTCTCGATCGACTCCACCACCCCTCGCGCCCCATCATCGTCTTCGACGGCGCAATGGGAACCAACCTGCAAGTCCAAAACCTCACCGCAGAAGACTTCGGCGGCAAAGAATACGAAGGTTGTAACGAATATCTCGTGCACACCAAACCCGAAGCCGTCGCCACCGTGCACAGGGGATTCCTCGAAGCAGGCGCTGATGTCATCGAAACAGACACCTTCGGCGCTGCTTCCATCGTGCTCGCCGAGTACGATTTAGCAGACAAAGCCTATGAGCTCAACAAAACAGCCGCAGAACTCGCCAAGGGAATCGCAGCCGAATTTGACACGCCAGAAAAGCCGAGATTTGTCGCAGGATCGATCGGCCCAGGCACCAAATTGCCAACATTAGGACACATCGATTTTGACACACTCACCGCCGCTTTTGCCGAACAAGCAGAAGGACTTTATGACGGTGGCGTTGACTTATTTCTGGTCGAAACTTGTCAAGATGTGCTGCAAATTAAATCAGCATTAAATGCCATTGAAGAAGTATTTAAGAAAAAAGGTGCGCGGATTCCATTAATGGTATCAATCACAATGGAAGCCACCGGCACAATGTTAGTCGGTTCCGACATCAGCGCCGCTTTAGCTATTTTGCAGCCCTATCCCATAGATATTTTAGGCTTAAACTGCGCCACCGGGCCCGATCGCATGGCGGAACACGTCAAATACCTTTCCGAACATTCGCCCTTCGTAGTTTCCTGCATTCCCAACGCCGGTTTACCCGAAAACATCGGCGGCCACGCGCACTACAAACTAACGCCAATAGAATTAAAAATGGCCTTGATGCGCTTTGTCGAAGACTTAGGCGTGCAAGTCATCGGCGGCTGCTGCGGAACCCGCTACGATCACATCCAACAACTATCAGAAATTGGCGAAACTCTCACACCAAAAATCCGCGAATTTTCTTGGGAACCGGCCGCCGCTTCAATTTATAGCGCCCAACCCTACGAACAAGAAAATTCTTTCTTAATTGTCGGCGAAAAACTCAACGCCAGCGGTTCCAAAAAATGCCGCGATTTGCTGAATGCCGAAGATTGGGACGGTTTAGTAGCAATGGCTAGGGAACAAGTGCGAGAAGGCGCGCACATTCTTGATGTCAACGTTGATTATGTCGGGCGCGACGGCGTGCGCGACATGAAACAATTAGTTTCCCGCGTTGTGACTAATGCAACTCTGCCTTTAATGTTGGATTCCACCGAGTGGGAAAAAATGGAAGCTGGCTTGAAAGTTGCGGGTGGCAAATGTTTGCTTAATTCCACTAACTATGAAGATGGAGAACCGCGTTTTTATCAAGTTTTGGAGTTGGCAAAAAAATACGGGGCGGGGATAGTAATCGGGACAATTGATGAAGATGGGATGGCTAGAACTGCCGACCAAAAATTTGCGATCGCCCAACGCGCCTATAACGCCGCCGTCGCCTACGGAATTGGTGCCCACGAAATCTTTTTTGACCCCTTAGCTTTGCCCATTTCCACGGGGATTGAAGAAGACCGAAAAAACGGCAAAGCTACCATCGAATCCATCCGCCGCATTCGCCAAGAATTGCCCGGTTGTCACGTGATTTTGGGAGTTTCTAATATTTCCTTTGGTTTGAATCCGGCGGCGCGGCAAGTTTTGAATTCCATGTTTTTACACGAAGCGATGCAGGCGGGGATGGATTCGGCTATTATCAGCGCTAATAAGATTTTGCCGATCGCCAAAATCGACCCCAAACACCAGGAAATCTGCCGTAAACTGATCTACGACGAACGGGAGTTTGACGGCGAAATTTGCATTTATGACCCCTTGGGCGACCTAACAACGGTGTTTGCTGGCAAAACCACCAAGCGCGATCGGACAGAAGACGCAAACCTCCCCGTAGAAGAACGCCTCAAGCAGCACATCATCGACGGCGAAAGAATTGGACTCGACATCCAACTCGCCAAAGCATTAGAAACCTATCCGCCGCTGCAAATTATCAATACCTTCCTACTAGACGGGATGAAAGTAGTAGGAGAATTGTTCGGTTCGGGACAAATGCAGCTACCGTTTGTATTGCAGTCAGCAGAAACCATGAAAGCGGCGGTTGCCTATTTAGAACCGTACATGGAAAAGTCGGAATCCGGCGACAATGCCAAAGGCACATTCCTGATCGCAACTGTTAAAGGCGACGTTCACGACATCGGCAAAAACTTGGTTGATATTATCCTATCAAACAACGGCTACCGAGTGATCAACTTGGGAATAAAACAGTCAGTTGATAACATCATCGAAGCCTACGAAAAGCACAAAGCCGATTGTATTGCGATGAGTGGTTTGCTGGTGAAATCTACCGCATTCATGAAGGAAAATTTGGCAGCATTTAACGAGAAAGGAATTACCGTTCCTGTAATCTTGGGCGGTGCAGCTTTGACTCCCAAGTTTGTGCATGAAGACTGTCAAAATACCTACAAAGGTAAAGTTATATACGGCAAAGATGCGTTTTCTGACTTGCACTTTATGGAGAAACTGATGCCAGCCAAATCTGCTGGTAACTGGGAAGATTTGCAAGGATTTTTAGATGAAGTAGGGCAAGAAAGTAAGACAGTGAAAACCGCTAAAATTTCGGCAGAAACGGCTGTAGAAGATGTCAAAAAACCAGACATTGCGGTGGTGATTGATACCAGGCGTTCCGAAGCAGTTGACGCAAATATCGATCGCCCAAATCCTCCTTTCTGGGGAACCAAACTATTTTCGCCCGAAGAAATTCCCTTTGAAGAGATTTTCTGGCACTTAGATTTGCAAGCATTAGTTGCGGGACAGTGGCAGTTTCGCAAGCCAAAAGACCAATCGCGGGCAGAATACGATGCTTTCTTAGCGGAGAAAGTTTATCCGATATTGGCAGAATGGAAACACAAAATCATCACTGAAAAGTTACTGAATCCGCAAGCAATTTACGGATATTTTCCGTGTCAAGCTGAGGATAATTCCTTGCATCTGTACGATCCGGAAATTATGAGTAACGGGCAAGATTTATCGACACCCGCTGCGACATTGACATTTCCCCGGCAAAAATCGGCGCGCCGACTGTGCATTGCCGACTTTTTCGCGCCGAAAGAATCGGGTAAAATCGATGTATTTCCGATGCAAGTGGCGACGGTGGGAGAAGTTGCTACGGAGTACGCGCAAAAGCTATTTGCTAACAATCAATATACTGATTATCTCTACTTCCACGGATTGGCGGTACAGACTGCCGAAGCGGTAGCAGAATGGACTCACGCGCGGATTCGCCGGGAATTGGGCTTTGGTAGCGAGGAACCGGACAATATTCGGGATATGCTAGCGCAGCGATATCGGGGTTCGCGCTACAGTTTCGGCTATCCTGCTTGTCCGAATATGGCGGATCAGTACAAGCAATTGGATTTGCTAAAGTGCGATCGTATAAACTTGCACATGGATGAAAGCGAACAGCTTTATCCAGAACAATCTACTACGGCAATTATCACCTATCACCCAGCGGCGAAATACTTCACCGCTTAATTTGTATGGTGCGTGCGGAGTACAAAGGGGTGTCAACTTAACGTCAAATGTACTATCGATTTACTGTTTGGCGACTAGGCCAGATCCCCCCTAACCCCCCTTAAGAAGGGGGGAACCGGAAGATATCAAAGTCCCCCTTTTTAAGGGGGATTTAGGGGGATCTCCGAGGATTTTGGTTTTACACAGAGATGTGTGTACACGGTAGTTAAGAAGGGGGGAACCGGAAGATATCAAAGTCCCCCTTCTTAAGGGGAATTTAGGGGGATCTAGACTCAGCAAAAAGCGCATTAGACAAATAAAACTCGGCGGTTGAAACCGCTACTACACAAACGAAGTCCGCCGGCACGGACTGAAGAATACATGAATTAAAACAATAAAAAAGCACCTTGAAAAAGTGCTTTATGAACATGAACTTTCCATGTTTGACAAATTTTTACGAGTAATTCCGGGGAGTGCGCGCGCCGGCAGATGCTCCGGCCATCGAAGCAACCAAACCCAATAGGGAACCGAACAAAAATGACCAGCCAGCTTTGGCGGCATTTTCCGCAATATTGCGAGTATCTTGAGCAGATACGTTAGGCGCTTGGTTCGGCAGATTTACCACGCCTTGCTGGGCTTGATTAATCACTTCTCCCGCATTCGCAGCTACTATGCCAAAAGTACCCGCTACGCCGTTTGCTAACAGCCAAGAGCCAATTGTTAAGGTAGTTGCCCACAAAATTGCTCCGTTCAAAAGTGCCGTGCTGCGGTTCATCGGGCCGCAAGCGCGAGCTGTTACCCAGCCGCCAACGCCTAAGCTAATTAGCAAACTGATAATTGACCAAATTCCTACCCCAGTACCCACGCTGCCGGCAATAGTGCGCGGTGCTCCTGAATTAGCGATGTTGCTTAAGCCGATCGCAGCGCCCAATGCACTTAAAACCAATTGTGTGGCGATCGCAATTACCAAACCTGAAAATATCGGGCCCCAACGTACTCGATCGTGGTATTCCATCACTGAATTTACGACCACAGGTTCGGTACTAACGTTGTCTACAGGTCTATTTACGTATGTCATAGCTTTTCCTTTCCTTTGACTGTTGGTTCTATTTTTAACAATCTTTCATCTAAGCATTGATTGTGGCTGAGATTGATAAAAACTATATCTGCCTGGGGAAATAACCAGTATCTATGTCTGAAGAAAGAAACAAAAAAGTCATTAGCCCTGAGTCCATAGCTATTAGCTAATGACTGCTGACTAATAACTTATGACTAATGACTAATGACCAATAACTATTTTATCCAGTTAAAAAACTTCGCGGATGTATAGAGGAAAGTCAGCTTACCGCAATCTGACAGCAGTCCCAACGGCAGTAATCAACAGCAAAGCGCCAGAAGAGTCTACATTAATCGTGCCGGTATCAACTTCCACCCCGATTACAGCATTAGCACCCAGGCGCTGAGCCCGTTTTTCCAGTTCCGCGAGGGCATCTCGCTGTCCTTTGAGAAACACTTCCTCATAACTGCCGGTGCGCCCGCCGATGATGTCGCGAATGCCCGCGAAGAAATCTCGCAGGGCGTTGGTGCCGTAGACCACCTCAGCAGTTACAATTCCTAGGTAAGATTGAATTTCTGCTCCTTGAATGATATCAGTTGTTGTTACAATCATCAGTTGGCCTCAAGTGCGAAAATTTTGAGTTGGTCTTGTTCTGTAGATTTACTACATCTGGCTGCTCAAAGATTCCTGGTAAACCCTAAGCTTTCAGCGATCGCAACTTGACAGCAATCCGCTCTTTTATTCCACACACTCTTTGAAACAAATGGCCGTGTACAAACAAAGTCTCTTGGTATTCAGTACGCTGTTGATAGCAGGATTCGCTGTCGCAGCCCCGCAGATAGCGCTCTCAGCAGAAACACCAGTTCAAGTTAAAGCTCAAAATAATCCAAATTTAGATGCTCTGCTGCGACAAGGGCGGGAGTTGGTAAATTCAGGAGATTACAGTCAGGCGATCGCCATTTATCAGCAAGCAGCCCGTTTAGATGCCGAAAACCCGCGCATTTTTTCCGGTATTGCCTATTTAGAAGCACGTCAGGGCAACTATCAGGCCTCAGTAGAATTTTACCAACAGGCGATCGGTCTGGAGCCCAAAAATGCTGACTTCCAATACGCATTAGGATATGCTATGGCGAATCTGCAAAACTATCCCGCAGCAGCCTCCGCTTACCGTCAGGCCGCTGCGCTCGATCGCAAAAATGTCAATGCCCGCATTGGTCTCGGAGTGGTACTGTTTCAGCAAAAAGATTACGTCGGTGCATTTAAAGCATACCAAGAGGCGATCGCCCTCGATCCGAAAAGTTGGCAAGCTTATTCTTCAATGGGTTTAGTATTGATCCAGCAGGGAAACTTTGCCAGTGCTGTCACCGTGCTCGAACAAGCAGCTAAACTCGCTCCCAAACAAGCCAGCGTCCAGTTAAAATTAGGTAGTGCTTTGCTGCGCAGTGGCAACACTTCCGAAGGGGTAGCAGCGTTTGAAGAAGCTGCCAAATTAGAGCCACGGAACCCCGAAGTGCAGTTAGAAATTGGCGAACTTCTCCGGGTTCAAAACGACTTAGACGGAGCACTGGTAGCTTATAAGCGAGCGATTGACGTGCGCCCGAATTTAGTGGCAGCCCACGCTGCGATCGGAGAAATTCAACTAGAAAAACAAGATTTTTTAGGAGCGATTATCACTTTTAGGCGAGTGATCCAACTCGATCCAGACCGGGCAGAAGCTTATTATAATATGGGTAAAGCATTCAAAGCGCGCGATCGCACATCCGAAGCAATTCAAGCTTTCCAACAAGCCCTCGACACTTACCGCCAGCAAGGCAACAATGATGGTGCACAAAAAGCCGAGGCGGCACTTAATGAACTGAAGTAATATTTCTCATTGTACTAATTGGGAATCGGCAATGGCGAATTAGTAACGGAGAATAGCTAATGGAGAATTGGTCATCAATTACATCCGTTAAATCCGTTAAAAAAGCCGTTGCCGAACTTCCCTCTGTCAATTAAATCCGTTAAAAAATCTTTACCTAACAGCTTTATTGTGATATAATGCGGGGGCGAATTGGCAATAATGATCGCTCGGCAAATTCAATAATAAATAAAGGCGATCGCACAGCAACACTTGGTAAGAACTCCATCTTTTGTAAGATGCTCAAACTAATCTCTTCAGATGAATCTATTTCTATTGATAGATCCCGCAAAGTTGTTAACATTTGTAAAATGAGCAAAACATCCTATCCCAGAGCTTCATCTATGCAAACGTATGACGTGATTATCATAGGAGCAGGTCACAACGGGCTTGTCTGTGCGTCTTATCTCCTCAAAGCCGGATATACCGTTTTGTTGTTAGAAAAACGTTCGGTTCCCGGCGGCGCGGCGACTACAGAAGCAGCGATTCCCGAGTTACCCGATTTTAAATTCAATTTGTGCGCGATCGACCACGAATTTATCCATTTAGGGCCAGTCGTAGAAGAATTAGAACTGGAAAAATACGGCTTAGAATATCTTTACTGCGATCCAGTCGTTTTTTGTCCGCATCCAGACGGCAAATATTTCTTGGCGCACACTTCCGTCGAAAAAACTTGTGCAGAAATTGCCCGCTACAATGAGCGCGACGCTAAAAAATATGCCGAATATACAGACTTTTGGCAGCGCGCTTTAAGTGCAATGATGCCGATGTTCAACGCGCCGCCAAAATCTATTATAGATATTGCCGGTAACTACGATATTGGTAAACTCAAAGACTTATTTTCAGTCATCGGTTCCCCCGACAAAACGCTGGACTTTATTCGCACGATGATTACCAGCGCTGAAGACATTCTCAACGAGTGGTTTGATGAGGAATTTCTGAAAGCACCCTTAGCGAGACTCGCTTCAGAATTGGGCGCGCCTCCTTCGCAAAAAACCATTGCGATCGGTGCAATTATGATGGCAATGCGCCACAATCCCGGCATGGCGAGGCCTCGCGGGGGAACTGGTGCATTGGTGCAAGCGCTGGTCAATTTAGTCAAAACCTATGCGGGTGTTATACTTACCGACCAGCACGTTGAGAAAATATTAGTTGATAACGGCCGCGCTGTCGGTGTTCGAGTTGCAGGTGGCACAGAATATCGAGCTACCAAAGGCATCATTTCTAATATTGATGCGAAGCGTTTGTTTCTGCATTTAATGGATGACAGCGATGTTGATGCTGCTGACCCGAATTTGCGGGAAAGATTGGAGCGCAAAATTGTTAATAACAACGAGACAATTCTGAAAATAGATTTAGCTCTCAATGAAATGCCTAAGTTCGATCGCTGGAACCATCGCGATGAATATTTAATGGGTTCTGTTTTAATTGCTGATTCGGTGAAACACGTTGAAATTGCCCACACCGAACCTGCGATCGGCAAAATCCCCGATTCCGATCCGTCGATGTATGTCGTGTTTCCGACGGTAAGAGACCCGTCAATGGCTCCTCCCGGACACCATACGGCTTGGATTGAATTTTTTGCTCCTTACCAGATCGAAAATGCTGAGGGAACCGGCCAGCACGGTACAGGTTGGACGGACGAGCTGAAAAACAAAGTTGCCGATCGCTGCATTGACAAATTAGCAGAATACGCGCCGAATATCAAGAATTCAATTATCGGCCGCCGGGTGGAAAGTCCGGCCGAATTGGGAGAGCGTTTGGGGGCGCTGAAGGGGAATTATTACCACGTTGACATGACGCTGGATCAGATGATATTTTTCCGTCCTTTACCGGAGTTGGCCAATTACAAAACGCCGATCGACGGTTTGTTCCTCACCGGTGCGGGCACGCACCCAGGCGGCTCGATTTCGGGGATGCCCGGACGCAATACGGCTCGCGTGTTTATGCACTCGCAGCAGCCGATCGCGCAAACTTTGGCGGATGCGGCTAATTCTCTGAAATCGACGGCTAAGTCGGTATTTCGGGGTAATTAGAAGTAAGATTTTTAACCGCAGATGAATGCAGATGAACGCAGATATAATTAATCTGCGTTCATCTGCGTTAATTTATTCAGTCTTTTAGTATTGATTCAGCTTGATACCGCATCAAGGGAAAACGAAGGGCGATCGCACTCAATATTTTACCTAACTCAGGGGCATCTTTGGCAAGATTTGGCGTTGGTTCACGTTCCTTCAAATCTGTTAAAATAGTCAAAATATGCTGAGCAAAATCTTCATCAGCCCGATCCAACAAATCAACTAATTTAGCCATATCTTCTTTCGCACCCAACCAGTACCTTGCACCCAGCAATTCAGCTTTTACTGATAAAGGAAGTTCAGAGTTTAGATACTTTTCCAGTTTGGGCAATAGCTGCGACGTACCTAAAATTCCAATAGCATTAGCAGCATAACATCTAACAGCTTCATCTTCATTAGGATCGAGCAGTGAAATATCGAGAATTTTGATTGATTTAGGTTCTCCTAAATACCCCAGAGTTTCTGCTGCTGATGCGCGAACCAGTGCCGAAGGGTCATTTCTTAAGATATGCTCTATTGGTGCGATCGCAGGAGTATAATCAAGTTCACCCAGCGCCTCAACTGCTTCAGATCTAACGAGTTTTTCAGTATCTTTCAGCAGTGGCATTAATGCAGGGCCAACTGTCTCTACTTCCTCTGAACCCAGATAACCTAATGCTTCTGCTGCATGGGATCGAATTAATTCATCAGGGGAATTTAGCAATCTTAATATCTTTGGTGCAGCAGCGTAAACTTCTGCATCTACAAGCTGTATCAGTGCTTCTGTTTGCAAGGCATAATCATCAGAATCACAATAATCTAGCAGTGTTTCAGTTTTGAGATTATTCATATTTGTTGCACCTCCATTTCATTTTGATGCTTGTACTCTCGGTTATTTGAAAATTCATCATTTGGCTGAAATATTCTTGTAGCGATATCAATACGATAGCTTGTAAAAGTTAGACATCTCCATAAATTTAAATCCGGCAGTATTAGTACAATAGTTGCAGACTAATTTTTGGAGATGTCTCTTGGAGAAGTTTACCTCTTTTCCTTTTTCATTTTTTTCTTCTTGCTGCTGTGTCTGTTTTTTCTGTCCCCCAAAGCTTTCTGGGTTGTTTTAATTTTCTCCCTTTCTACCTTGTCCCCATCGCTTTTAGCTTGCTTGTCAAGAATTTCCAAGGCTGTAGATATATCTGGAGCTTTACCTTCTCGGATTAGTTGGTTAGCTTTTTCCCAGATACCTGTGTCTGCGACATTACCTTCTGAAGTCATATTTATTTTTATAGGAAATTAAAGTTAAAAAAATATAGTGTAAATATTAGAATCTGACTAATGTATTTTTAAAGTTTACCACAATCAACTACCTTTTAGTATAGCACAACTGCCCATTTATATCAACTGAATGTCAAAAGTAATGTCGCTCTGTTGTGTGACGATCAACGTTATACAAAGCGAGGGGCAAAAAGCGATCTAAGTCCCTTTTCGATCGGGATTTAAGGGAAGGAGACTAGGCTGTAAATGAAAAATTAGGACATGGTTGTTTGGGAGAGTTGCTTTGGCCCGGTTCGCCTGCGGATACCTGGGACATCGATCTTGATGTCTAAGATTATCACAAATTCATCCTTTGTGCAGATGGAATTTATGCCGGAAAATAGAGAAACTTATATTAGCGTTACCCTATTTTTAGCGATGACAAACCGAGTTTTGATTGTCGGCGGGCGGGGACGAATTGGCAACAGCGTTGCTCAAGACCTTGTTACCCACACCGACGCAGAAATTACTATTACCGGACGCGACCCTAATGGATCACTTCCACCAGAGTTGCCGCCGGATCGATCGCGCTATTTAGCTTTAGATTTAGCAGATAGTGCAGCTTTGCAGCAAGCTGTTTCATCCTCTAACCTCGTCGTGCACTGTGCCGGGCCATTTCACTACCGAGACGCTAGCGTATTGAAAACTTGCATCGAGGCTGGTGCTAATTATAGCGATGTCAGCGACAGCCGCAGTTTTACTCGCAGAGCTTTAGAATTGCGCGAAACAGCTAAAAATGCTGGAATTACTGCGATTATCAATACGGGAATTTTCCCTGGAATTTCTAATAGCATGGTGCGCCGAGATGTCGAGCAATTAGATACAGCAGAACACATCCATTTGAGTTACGTTGTCGGCGGTTCGGGCGGTGCTGGTGTGACGGTGATGCGGACTACTTTCTTAGGTTTGCAAACTCCTTTTGAGGTTTTGATTGATGGCCAAATGCAGCAGATCAAGCCATACACCGAGCGCGAAACGATAGAATTTCCCGAACCCTACGGCAAAACTGGCGTTTACTGGTTCGATATGCCGGAAGCAATTACTTTGCCCGAAACTTTCCCAGTGAAAACAGTTGTTACCAAATTCGGCACTTTTCCCGACCTTTACAATCACTTGACTTGGTTTGTTGCCAAATACTGGCCCGATAGCTGGCTGAAAAATCCGTCTGTGATTGAGTTTTTGTCCTATGTCAGCTACGGGATGACTGCTGTTAGCAATAATTTTAGCGGTGTGGGCGTGGCTGTGCGATCGCAAGTAACCGGCATGAAAAACGGTAAACCCGCTAAAGTTCGATCGACAGCGGTACACTCAAATGCTGCCGCAGCTACGGGCATCGGTACTGGCAGCATCGCTCAATTAATTTTAGAAGGCAAATTGACAAAGCCGGGGGTTTGGTCGGTAGAGCAAGCTCTTTCTACGGAGCTATTTGAACGAGCTATGCAGAGTCGCCACCTCAAGATTAATCAAGAATGGGTGTAATGAAAGCAGTGCGATTCTGTAGGGTGCGTCAGCTCATAGATACTCGATTCCCGGAAAAAATAACGCTCTGTTGACGCACCCTACTACTAATCTATCTTCAGGTAGAAGTCTGTATAGCAATTAGAGGCTTATTATAATTCGTAGCACGATAAATATCCCTGTTCGCTCGATCGCGATAGGGTAGCTGCGACAAAAATTGCGGTTCAACCAAGGTTCTTGATGCGCGATCGCCCGCAAGGGACAACAAACACGATAATTTTTGCGACCAAATACGAGGAGACGTTGATATGAAGCGGGTTTTAAAAGCTCTGGGACAAACATTGAGTCAAAGCATTTTGCTAGTCTGTATGCTGGCTTTCATTGCTCTGGCCGGTATAGTGGCAGTACCAAATCAGGCTGCTCATGCAGCAGGTCAATACACCAGTCAGGCGCAGCCGGAAGCTAAAATTACTGACCCCGCAGAAAGTTTTGAGGATCTCAATCCCCAAGCAGCTTACGAAGATATCGTCAACACCGCTCAAAATCCTGCCAAGGTCGAGAAGGTTTACGATGAAAGTTTAAAGGAATACAAGGCAGAACACCCGCAAGAAAGCATTGTTCAAAAAGCTGAAAATCTGATCGAAAAGGTTACCGGCAAGGAATAAATTAGAAATTTTCTATCTAACTCAAGTTGCGAAATATTCAGCTTCGCTGAGGACACAGTTGAGCAGAGATTGGAACTCACTTGAATCTTATTATGTAGGGTGCGCTGGGCGCACCTTACGTCGTTTGATTGCGTGTTAAACCACTAATTTTTTGCGTCCAAGACAGTTTTATCCTTCCCCTTTCCTGGTTTTTTAAGCTAGCAGATTCATCCCTAAGGAAGATGAATAAGTAGCAACTAAAAAGATAAATTTAAGCAGACTTGCAGTTAGATAAAAGGAAAAAATATCATGAACGATGACACAAAAACGGTGAAGCAACCTGATGCTAACATTGACCCGCTGTCCGGGGAAAAAGGGGCTCATCCAGTGGGAACTGGTATCGGTGCTGCGAGTGCGGGTGCTGCTGGTGCTGCGATCGGCGGTGCGATCGGCGGGCCTGTGGGAGCAGTTGTGGGCGCTGTTGTGGGCGCGTTTAGCGGTGGTTTGGCGGGTAAAGGTGTCGCAGAGGCGATCGACCCCACGGTAGAAGATGCTTACTGGCAAAACAACTACAGCTCCCGTCCTTACGCGGATACGAGCGCAACTTACGACGACTATCAGCCTGCATACCGCACCGGTTATGAGGGCTACAGCCGCTATAACGGTACTGGTAAGAGCTTCAACGAACTCGAAGACGATTTGCAGCGCGACTACGAAACAAATCGCGGTAAGTCGAACGTACAGTGGGAAAAAGCCAAGCACGCCACGCGCGACGCTTGGGATCGGGTGGAACGCGCTGTTCCTGGCGACATTGACAAAGACGGCCGCTAACACCGTCAGAAGACCGGGCGGTTGAAACCGCGTTATTTTCTTTACACCGCCTCCGCGGACTTCGTTTGTCTAGACGCGGTTTCAACCGTACGTCCTATCTTGGGGATTTTTTACCTCTCTCTACATCTGAGAGGGGTATTTTTAACTGAGTGGAAATCATTGTTTTTAGGAAGCAAGATTTTGCCAGGGCTGGTTTGGCGGCTTGAATCGCCAAAAAACTTATTAACAAAAAAGTTTGAGATTGGCATTTTTTGTTGACTATTAGCCTTAAAATTAAACTAATTCAGGACTCAGGCATCGATCGCATATAGCGGTTCTCAAGCGTGGTGAGGTATGCCCGATGCCCGATGCCCGATGCCCGATGCCATATCCCGGAAGCGTACCTGATCTTTCTAAGAAAGGCTATATTTCTGTGATTGTTCGCAATCCGCGTTAGCAATCGCAGCCAGAACCCGAAAGCATCGGTTGCATCAAGTCCGATAATTGTTAATCTAAATCCTTTCATTCAAAATCGGTATAACTTGTGGATGCAATGTTGGAAAGAGCTTGGACACTCAAGCAAAATTTAATTGACTTTGTGCTGGATGCTGAGGGAGAGTTGGCGGTAGCTTTAGAAGCTTTTGCAGCAACTAAAGCGGTTGGCGAGCGCTACGATATTGCTCAGCAAAATCAAGTGATTGACAGTTTTACAGTTGAAGGTAAAGTCGGAGACAAAATGCCGATCGACCTTTTTGTCGAAAGTCAGCCAGATTTAACCGAGGGCGAGATCAGTTTGCTAAAAAGTTGGGGCAAAAAAAGCTTCACCGGTTTGTTTGAAATCACTCAAATTTCGCCTGACAGCTTCGAGGTGACAAACTGGCTGACGGCGAAGCACTATACTGTTAAGCCTAACAGCGCTAATTTTCTGCAAGAAATGTCTCGCTTTAAGTTAGGAGAAATCTTGCGGGCTCGGATTGCGCCTCTCACCGATGACTGGTGGATACTCTCTGGGCCTCCAATTCCGATGGGGAAATTGGGCAAGCCGAAGTTGGCAGTTGCGATCGGCAATTTCAAGCAAAATTACAAAAATAACCTGTACAGCGACGCCCCGGAACTGTTAGAGCAAGCTTGGAAATCGGTAGAACAGTATCACGACGATTTTACCGAATTTTTTGGCAGCGATGAAGTGACGTTATCGGGATATCACCTGAATAAACAGTTGGCAGAATTTCAGGAAGTAATCATTAAAAAACGCCTAGCTGATATTGGTGTTGATGAAACTAAATCTCTGGCGGATCTCGTTGAAGATGCCGGAGTCGATCCAGAAGAAATCAAAGCAGCCGCCATCGCAGCAGCAGGCGCCGATACTAAAGCAGTTGAGGTAATGCTCGACAGCAATGCTAGTTCAAAAATGGTAGTGCCGAAAGTCGAATTGCCCGATCGCTTCAAGAAAGCCGAAAAGGTGACAGCACTTTCTCATCCGCGCTGGGGGCAAAGCTTTTTGTCTACCTACGCTCAATTTACGGAAATGCTGACAGCCGAAGACTTTTCCACCATTCCCGGTTACGAAAAGCTGGTTCGCAACTATCTAGAAGATCCGGCAATTAATACCTGGATTTGGCGGCGGTTAGCGAAAGTTAATCCAGCCAAATTACAACAAATCCTGCAAACTGTATTGGAACGCACAGACTTTCAGATCGATCGCGATTTAGACGCCCTGCTGCAAGAATTCAAAAAACCCTTAGAACCCGAACTCCCCGAAATTGCCAGTGTTCCCCTGCACCTGCACAACTTATTTCAGGAAGCTTTAGGCGAAGTCAACAAGTCAAAGTCCAAACCGCAGGATAAAAAGAAAACCTCTAAAGGCTTTAAATCTTGACAAACTAAGTTCGTGACATACTCCTACACGCTCTGCTATCGCATACAGTGTAGGCTGCTCACCAACTCCACCTCATACTATGCGCTAACGAGTCCGCTTCGCCAACGGATATTGATTGAGATTTTCGCAGCCAAAGGAAGGCGGGAACAGAATGGTAATTTCAATTACGAGTGCGATCGACCCTAGCCATTTTGGGCGCGTTAATCTGCATCCCTCAGATAATAAACCATTAAACAAGCTCACAGCTAGCTGTGAGCTTATTGCCCGGTAATATAACTTAAATAGCTTTGCAGGCAGGACTTTAGGTGATTTCTAAGACAGAATTGGCGTTGCTGATTTACGGTATGAAAGGCTAAATATGCAATTCATAAAAACCAGCGTCCACAAAGCTTCTGGATTTTAAAATTATTTGTTTCATACCCTGATTAAGCAACGCCAAAGAATTTACCGATTAGGAGGACGAACAGCAGTTCTTCCCTACGATGGAATGATGGTGTGTGGTAATTTTTATTCTGGAAATCACCTATCTCTCACGGAGGTTCAGCCCCCAGTTATCCTGCAAGCTCTTGGGAATCGTGAATTCCGTCTTTTGTCCTTCCCGCTCGAGGTAATGCAGTCCCTCAATCAGCCTGCGTGAGAATGCGCCGCTGAGCCCTGCCGCCAGCTTCGAGCGATCCTGCATCTCGTCGTTGACTCCTAAAATCCAGCGCAGTGGACGTAAAAAGTGCCGAGTCCAATCGGCGCGTTCGATACCAACCGCTTCAACCACGCGTTCGTCGCAGAACTCGCGGATGAGCACGGGAACGATACCATCGAACATCTTGCCGGGAACGCGCTCCTTCATATAATCAACCAGCGCAGCAGTAAGTTCTCGCCCGGCATCTGACGGAGCTATATGATGGGCTAGTATCGCATCCCACAATGCTTTGCCATCCTCGACATTGCCCGGTAGCAGGTCCTCCTGAATTCCCATTATGCTGCCAATGACACGCCAACAGTGAAAGAACGCGGCTTCTTCCTCCGTGGTAAAGTCCAATCCCAGCTTGGTCAAGACTTGGGGCAACAGTGCAAAGGATAGCATCGTACAAACCAAGTCTTCCTGGTTGATGGGAACACCGTACTCAGCACGCCAGCGGGGATATTGCCTCATGTGGTAGCGAATTGTGGTGTGCAGCAGACGGATCTTTTGAGCCGTGCGTACCCCACGACCATTTGGCTCCAACCCACCCTCGGCCATAACATCGAGGAGAAACTGCGCGGTTTCCATGAGGCGTTGATGTATCCTTTTGGTGATCCGGTGCGTGAAACTCAGTACCTGCGCTCCCTTGGCGCCGGAGTAGCATGAAGGCAACGACCAGCAAAACAACGCCATCGTCATTTGCATACCATAACGCGAAAACAGTTGCTGTCCGAGTCGGATCTGCTCCCGATCCGCCCATGAAGGCCAGTCATCTGTGGTATTGAGGAAATCTTCAAGCTCGTCAGGCATTTCGACTGCCACCAGATCATCGTTCTTTTGAATGTCTTTTAGAAGTTTATTTACAGCGTCCACCTGATTGAGCCCAAAGATTTTTTCAATGACGGAATCGGCTGGCGGATCGCCGATTTCACGATACAAGTCTAGAGTGTTGCGGGTCCATCGGCTTGATAACATGGGTCTTTAACTCCGTAGTTTTTTTGAGAAATAAGTTAAGTGGGCGGGAAAATTTATAAGTATTGGACAAGAACAAGTTACTAAGGTGATTTCCAGAATGAAAATTACCACAGAACATCATTCCATCGTAGGGGAGAACTGCTGTTCGTCCTCCTAATCGGTAAATTCTTTCTTAGAAATCACCTTAGTGCTTCTTCACCGCGCTCGAAAGAACTGAAGTCCTCACTACAAAAACCTTTTGTTAATCTTCAATTTGTCGAACAGCCATGCGTTGCAGCGGCAGGCTGAGGATGCTAGAAGCAGTCAACAAGTAAGAAAGAACAGTAGTTAGCTTCAAACTGAGCAACAACCAGCTATCCTCTGGTAAGTGAAGTTTCAGCCCAAAAACAGAAATACAGTACACTATCCAGTAAGTAAAGCTCATCTTGATCAGGATTTCTTCGCTCAAAGTGCGATCGTCAGTTGGCTGCGAGTTGCGATTATCACCCAGCAGGACTAGACCCGCAATAGAAGCCACAAAAGAAACTATAACGAGATAGTCATGCCAGTTAAGCTCAACCATTTCTAAACTCCGCTTTTATCTTAATTTTTGGAATTAGACATCAGTCTAAAGGATAAGTTTTCCGGCTCCAAGTAATAGTTACAATTTGACACAGCCGCAGTTACAAATCGCAATGAAAATTCACCGCAACCGCCCGCCACTGCCTCGTTTAGTCAGCCGACAAGGACAATTCACCTTAAATATTGTCAAGTTGGGAGTACCTCGCCTGCATTTTGCCGACCTCTACCACAGGCTGCTAACTCTTTCTTGGCCGCAATTTTTCATTCTGATTTGTCTCTCGTATGTACTCACGAATTCTTTATTTGCCTTAGCTTACTTGGCGGGAGGAGATTGCATTGCTAACGCACGGCCCGGTTCTTTCAAAGATGCCTTTTATTTCAGCGTGCAAACAATGGCAACAATCGGCTACGGTGCCATGTATCCGCGCACGGATTACGCTAATACTATAGTCGCGATCGAAGCGTTTTATGCTTTGTGGGGAGTGGCAATGGTGACGGGACTAGCTTTTTCGCGATTTTCCCGACCAACAGCTAGAGTTATCTTCAGCCGCGTAGCTGTAATCGCTCCTTTTAATGGCGTTCCTACTCTCATGTATCGCACGGGAAATCAGCGCTTCAATCAAATTTTAGAAGCGCAGCAAAGAGCTACTTTGATCCGCGACGAGGTAACACCGGAAGGAGAATATATGCGGCGTTTTTACGATTTGCAATTAATGCGGAGTCAATCTCCTATTTTTGCATTAACTTGGACGGTTATGCACGCAATTGATGAGAATAGTCCTTTGTACCAACTTACTGCGATAGATTTGATTGAGCAGCAAGCAGAAATTGTGATTACGCTAACGGGAATTGACGACACTGTTTCGCAAACTATTCACGCGCGGCATTCTTTTGTAGCTGCTGAAATTGTCTGGAATATGCGGTTTGTAGATATTATTCTGAGAATGCCGGATGGTGGGCGGGTGGTAGATTATACTCGGTTTCACGATGTAAAGCCTGTTGAATGAATGTGTTGATTTAGATTGTTATTTGAAAAGTGGCACGTTTTTATATTGTTTGAATAAAAATTATGAATTACATAGCTCTATATTTGAAAATGCAAGCCAGACAACTTGCATTTCCAAATATATCTTTTAAAAGGTTTTTTAATCAAATTTTGGAACGGGCAAGATGCCCGTTCCACAGAAAAGAAATATTTTTGTGGAACGGGCATCTTGCCCGTTCCTATTTTTGCAAGAGGTCTAATATGTTGAAAAAATCTATATAGAAAGTGCTAGAATAGTTTGATCGTGACAAAACATATTTTTTTACCATTTAGTACGAATTACGAATATGACACTAAAAGAATTACAACCGCAACTCCTGGCTTTAAGTCCAGAGGAAAAGACTCAAGCGATACAATTTTTAGCCCAAAGTTTAACCAATTTTTGGTCAGGAATTCAAAAGAATCCTGGCGTAATGGGCGGCGAAGCTTGTATCAGACAAACGCGGATTCCTGTTTGGCTGTTGATAAGTTATCGCCGTCAAGGTGCTAGCGATGCTCATATTTTAGAAGGTCATCCCGATCTGAGTGCGGCCGATTTGGTAAATGCTTTTGCTTATGCAGAGGCACACGTAGATGAGATCGATCGAGCTATTCTAGAACAAGAAGAGGCATAAACTGTGGTGCGTATTTATGCAGACGAACAATACCCATTTCCGGTTGTAAAAATTCTCCGCAATTTGGGGCATGATGTCCTGACTGTTCAAGAAGCGGGGAAGGCAAATCAAAAGATACCTGATGATGAAGTTTTAGCTTTTGCTGTTAGCACTAATCGTGCTGTTGTGACACTTAACAGACCCGATTTTATTCGACTGCACAAGTTGAGTTCTGACCATAATGGGATTATTGTATGCACGAACGATCAAAATTGGGAGCGGCTGGCGGCGCGGATTGATGAGGCTATTGCTAATCTGGAAACTTTGAGAGGTATGCTGATTCGAGTTAACCGCCCATCGGTTGAAGATAAGTCATAGAATACATCGAGTCTAAAATTCACTTATACTATGCGAATAATTAATTCTGTTCTCCACTTTGGTTCGCCGCACCCTACGATTGACCGTTAAATATGTTGAATTAAATTTGGGGTAGCAAGTGCTAGAATAGTTTGATGGTGACAAAACGTAGATTTTCCTCACTAATTACGAATATGACACTGAAAGAATTGCAACCACAGCTCCTGGCGTTAAGTCCAGAGGAAAAGACTCAAGCTATACAATTTTTAGCTCAAAGTTTAACCAACTTTTGGTCTGGAATTCTAAAGACTCCTGGCGTATGTGGTGGCGATGCTTGCATCAGACAAACTCGCATTCCTGTTTGGGTGCTGGTGAATGCTCGCCGTTTAGGTATTTCGGAATCTGAACTGTTAGAAGATTATCCGACTCTGCGTGCCGCTGACTTGGCGAATGCTTGGGCTTATGCTGAGGCATATCCTGACGAGATTGAAACAGCAATTCAAGAAAATGAGGATGATTGAAAAGTGGCATTTTTTTATGCAGATGAACAATATCCAAAGCGAGTTGTGGAATTTCTAAGGACTTTAGGTCACGATGTCCTGACAGTACAGGAAGCAGGAAATGCTAATCAAAAAATTCCTGATGAAGAAGTATTAGCTTTTGCATTGAGTATTAATCGCGCTATTTTAACGCTCAATCGCCGTCATTTTATCAAGCTGCATACATTACAGCCAGACCATGCTGGTATCATTGTTTGTAAAGATGATTCAAATAGAGAGCGACAGGCGGCGCGGATTAATGAGGCTATTGCTAATCTCGAAACTTTGAGAGGTATGCTGATTCGAGTTAACCGCCAATCGGTTGAAGATAAGTCATAGAATACATCCCGTATGAAATGAACTTGTACACTTTATAGATAAATCCACTATCAATTTACCTAATTAAACATAAAATACGGCTCGCGCTCAAGTTTACTGTCAACTGTCAACTGTCAACTGTCAACTGTCGAACTTCCTTCTTCTTACTATGCGAATAATTCATACTGCTGACTGGCATTTGGGACGACGTTTTCGAGGGATCGATCGCACTTCCGAAATTGCGATCGCCCTGGAACAGATTTTGAAACAAGCCAAAGAGCTAGATGTCGATGCTGTGTTGGTTGCCGGAGACATTTTTGACGTTCCCAACCCTCCAGCCTACGCTGAACGCATTGCCTATCACTTTTTCTGCGAACTCCAAGCTGCCGGAATTCCCGCAATTGCGATCGCCGGTAATCACGATTCAGCATCCCGCATCGACAGCATCGCCCAACTGCTATCCCTCGCCGGCGTTCGCGCTTTAGGTAAACCCAGGCGATCGGCAGACGGTGGCACGATTACTCTCAATACAAAAAGTGGTAAACTGTGCGTGGGAGCAATGCCTTTTGCTTCCGAACAAAGACTGTTAGATGCTAATTCTCTCTGGCACTCCGGCGACGCTAACCGCCGCCAAGATTACCGCGAAATTGTAGCAGATTTACTGCAAAATTTAACCACAGATTTTCGCGACAATACGGTGAATATGCTGATGGCACACATGAGCATAGACGGCGCTCGCTTGGCTAAATCCGAAGTCGCTTATTACACGCGAGAAAAATACCTGCTGTCATCGCAAACTCTGCCGCCGGAAGCTCAGTATGTCGCCCTCGGACACATCCACATTCACCAGCGCATTGGTAAGAATTCCCCAGCTTATTATTCCGGTTCTTTGATTCAGTTAGATTTCGGAGAAGCGGAACAGGAAAAAGGATTTTGCTTGATCGAAGTTGAGCCTGGAAGTCAGGCTAAGGTAGAATTTAGACCTGTGGCTTGCCACAAGCCGTTAAAAGTGCTTCAATGTGATAATGACAATCTCGATCAAATTTTAGAAGCTCATCAATATCATCCGGGTTACTTGAAGGTAATTGTCGAACTGGATAGCCCGCAAATCGGATTAGCCGATCGCGTCCGCCAAATCTGTTCTCAAGCGCTGTTAATTGAGCCGCGCTATCGGGATGCACTGCTAGAAGCCACAGAGAACACTAATATCGATCCCAATAATTTCGATCCGGCGGCAGAGTTCTGCAACTATTATCAAAACCGCTTGGGAACGACTCCGCAACCCGCTGTATTGGAGGGATTTCAGGATTTGTATAAGAAGTTTAAGGAAACAGTTAATAGTTAAATTGGTCATTGGTCATTGGTCATTGGTAATGGGTAATTGGTAATTGGTAATTCTTTGCCATTGCTCGTGATTTCCCGAACGGACTTGATAAGTGCCATAGCACTCGAAACAACATAATTGTAAAAATTCCCAAATCTCAAATCTAAAATCAGTATGCGTCCCCTAGAACTTTTACTCGAAGGATTTACCAGCTTCCGCCGGGAACAGCGTTTAGATTTTTCTCAACTCGATTTGTTTGCAATTACTGGTGCTACAGGTGCGGGCAAATCTTCGCTGCTAGATGCGATGACTTACGCACTTTTTGGGATGACAACTCGCAGCGGCAAGCAAGTAGGTGATTTGGCAAGTCAAGGTAGTAAAAATTTAAAGGTGCAGTTGCGTTTTGCTGTGGGTTCTGCCCAGTATCGGGTGACGCGGACATGGCGTTTTCGTCCAAAAACTCCTGAAAATAAGGTGATTTTGGACTTCTGGCAAAACGGCGAGTGGGAAACTTTGGGAACGAGTATTGTTGCTGTTCAAAATACGATCGAACAGATTTTGGGGATGGATTTTGATACTTTTACGCGAGCAATTATTCTGCCTCAAGGAAAGTTTGATGAGTTTATTAAAGGGGATACTTCTAAGCGCCGGGAAATTTTGCGGCAGCTAGCCGGATTTGAGATTTTTGAGCAGATGCGGAAGGAAGCAAATGAGCTCGCAAAGTTGCTGAAACAGGAACGGGAAATGGTGGAAAGGCAGTTGGCTGATTTGACCGCGCCGACGGTGGATGAGGTAGATCTAAAGCGATCGCAACTTGGAATTTTAGAGCAGCAGTTACCTGAGTTCGAGCGCGCCGTGATGAAAGCTCAGAAGGCGTTAGACGAAGAGGAACAGCTATTTTCACAAATCGCTCGTTGGCAAGAGTTGCAACAAAAATTGGCTGAGTTAAATGCGAGTTCCGCCGACATTGAAATTTTAGCACGGCGTTTGGAAAGAGCGCAAGCTGCCAATCATTTACAGGGAGATTGGGCTTTAGTGCGATCGGCTCGCAGTCAGCATGAAACTGCCGAAAAAGCCGCTCAATCAGCGCGGGAACAATTAATTAAAGCTCGCTGCGAGTTGGCGGCAGAACAACAGCAACTTGACGAGGCTAAAGCCAAAGCAGAGGCACTAGCACCACAATTTAAGGCTCGCGAAAATGCTCTGGCTGCTGCTAAAGTATATGAAGAACAGCGCGCTCAATTAGAAAAAGAAGTTGCAATCGCCCAAAAAATACAACAGGAAAAACTCCGCTTTTTCCAAGCAGCAGATAAAGAATTGCAAGCTACTAACACTAAAATTCAGAGTGCGGGTTTTCGAGTTACTAGAGCAGCGGTACTGCTCGAACAGTATTCGCCGGGAGGAAAGCGTTTAGAGCAGTTGCAGGAAATTGCACCTTTATTGGTGGAAGTTCAGCTTATTGCCAAGCAGGGAAAAAGTCAGCAGGAAATGTTGGATAAGTCTCTGGCAGAAAAAGAAAGCGCTCAACAGAATTATGTCGCAGTTGCCACTAATTTAGCAGCGGCAGAAATCCGGCTCAAAGAGTGCGGTGGTGAGTTAGAAGCGGCGGAAACTGCTAATGCGGAAGCGGCGCGTTTAGAGACTGTTGCTGCTGTCAGAATGTCGTTGAATTCTGGCGATACTTGCCCGGTGTGTGGGGGGGTGCATCCTGAGAGCGATTTGCTCCCTCCTTTACCGATTTCTAAGATTGTAGATGTCGCTGGTTTGCGCCGGAAACTGGCGGTAGCAAATCAGGTTTTTCAATCTGCTCAAATGGCGGTGGCTGAGGGGAAAAGCGCAGTTTCATCCTGCGAGCAAAAACAGTCAGAAATTGCTAAAATATTGGAATTGACGGCGAACAGAGTTGGCGAATTGCAGCAGCAAATCTCGAAGATTCTGGAGGAGCAAGAATGGGAAGTGTCGCAGTTGCAGCAGGAGTTGGCAATCCTTAAAGAGAGCGATCGCCAATACCGAGAAACCGAGCAGCAATTTCAAATTGCATCCTTGGAGTATAATAATTACGAAGAAAGATTAAATTTTGCAGGGACTACAAAAGCTGCTAAACAGCAAGAATATCAAGATGCGATCGCCGAATTTGACCGCAGACAGCAGCAGTTGCAAAGTTGTGTCAACGCGCTTTATCAAATTACCGAATATCAATCTTATGCTAATTTAGCACAAGCCTTGGCAGAAGAGAAGCAAGAGTTGGCAAATCTGCTAAAAGTTGCGGAAAAATCTTATCAAACTGCTCAAAATACTGCTATTCAAGCAGCAGAAAGAGAGCAACAAGCTGGAGAAGTTTTTGCACAGGCGCAAGCCAGTAAACAGCAGTTAAACCAGGATTGGTTAGCAAAATTAACAGCGGTTGATTTTACAGAAGAGACATTTTTAGCAGCGGTGGCGCCCGTTAGCGAACAATTGCAGTGGGAAAATGCGATTCGCTCTATGCGCGAGTCAAAAATTCAGTTGGAGACGCGGGCGAAGGATTTGAGTGAGGTGATCGCAGGCAGGACTACTGATGAAGATACTTTAGCACAAGTGCGATCGGCAAAACACACCGCCCAAGAAAACTTCAAACAAGCCAACAACAACCGCGCCGAACTTTTAGCGTGGATTCAAGTAGCCGCCCAAACCCTCGAACAAGCCGAAAGACTGTCACAGCAAATCACAAACTTCGCAGAACAAGAGCAAACTTATCATACCTTAGCGCAGAATCTGAAATCAAACGAATTTCAATCCTACATCTTAGAACATTTAGAAGCAGAATTAGTCGGCAGCGCCACCTTAATTTTGCAAGAATTAACCGACAATCGCTACAAGTTGAGAAACCAAGATGGCGAATACTGGGTAGCAGATAATTGGAATGGTGGCGAAGCTAGACGAGTCCGCACCCTTTCCGGCGGCGAAACCTTTGCAACTTCCCTATCAATGGCTTTAGCTTTATCAGAAAAACTGTCTCAAGGAGCTCAATTGGGTAGCTTGTTTCTCGATGAAGGATTTGGCACATTAGATGCAGAAACTCTCGAAAGCGTTACTCAGATTTTAGAATCTTTGCGGCAGCGAGAAAGGCTGATTGGAGTGATTACTCACGTTCAAGGATTGGGCGAAAGATTGCCCGCACAAGTTAAAGTGTTTAAGTCACCGCAAGGCTCTAGAATAGAAGTTGAAAGAGTTTAGAAGACAGGGCGGTTGAAACCGCGTCTTATCTGATTACAAACAAATTTTATCCTAAAAATAGAGTTAAATTCTATGAAAATTCACCCAACTCGAATGCAATTGGTACAATCACCAATCATCCCAGTAGTAGGCGAACTAATCCGGCAAAATCCGGGAACAATATCATTAGGACAAGGCGTAGTTTACTACAATCCGCCCCAAGAATCCTTTAACAAAATCCCCGAATTCTTCGCAAATCCCGACAATCATAAATACAAAGCCGTCGAAGGAATTCCCCAATTACAAGATGCAATCGCAGCCAAACTCCAAACAGATAACGGCATAGAAATTAACAATAAAAACTGCATTGTTGTCACCGCAGGCAGCAATATGGGATTTACCAACGCCATTCTTGCCATCACCTCAGCGGGAGACGAAGTTATTATCCAATCACCTTATTATTTCAACCATGAAATGGCAGCAGTCATGGCAAATTGCCGCCCAGTTATAGTAGAAACTGACGCTAATTATCAACTTAATATCCCTGCAATCAAACAAGCAATTACCGATAAAACTCGCGCCATCGTCACAATTTCACCCAATAACCCAACTGGTGTAGTTTATTCCGCCGAAGCACTCCGGGAAGTTAACGAAATTTGCCGCCAACACAATATCTATCACATCAGCGATGAAGCCTACGAATATTTTACCTATAACGGCGTTAAACACTGTTCCCCCGCAGCTTTTCCCCATAGCAACGAACATACAATTTCCCTGTTTAGCCTTTCTAAAGCCTACGGTTTTGCGAGTTGGCGCATCGGGTATATGGTAATCCCAGAACATTTGCTGGTTTCAGTGAGGAAAATTCAAGATACCATCTTAATTTGTCCGCCGGTAATTTCTCAATATGCAGCCCTGGGAGCCTTGCAAGTTGGTAGAGGTTACTGCGATAATTATGTAAGGGCGATCGCATCTGTGCGACAACTCGTATTAAACGAACTCAATACAATCCAAAATCTGTGTACAATTTCCCCGGCCTGTGGAGCTTTCTACTTTTTCTTGAAAATTGACACACAGCTCGATACAATGGAATTAGTAGAAAAATTAATTCGCGAATATCGCGTAGCAGTGCTTCCCGGTACAACCTTCGGGATGGATAGTGGCTGCTATTTGCGGGTTGCTTACGGTGCTATGGAAACTGAAACAGCGGCGGCTGGAATTAGTAGGTTGGTTAAAGGTTTGAAGACAATTTTAGGAGCATAAAATATGATTACAAGTAACTTCAAAGCTATTCAAAATAATCAAGATTCAATCTTAGCTAAACTTGCCAATTTGCGAGTCATGATGGCAAAAAATGACTTAGATTGCTATTTCATCCCAGCGGTTGACGAACATTTTAATTTATCAGTCCCAGCAGCTAAGCAAAGACGAGCTTGGATTTCAGGTTTTACCGGTTCCGCCGGAGATTTGTTGGTTGGCCAAGATTCTGCTTGGTTATTTGTGGATTCTCGCTATTACGAACAAGCGGAGTTACAAGTCGATACGGGAATTATTCAAATATCTAAACTTGGGTTAGAAGAAAATTTAAGCTTAATTGAAACTTTAGAAAAGTTGGCAGAATCTGCACCTAAATCAACTAAAATTAGATTTGGTTTTGATCCGTTTACTGTATCAACAGAGCAATATCAAAAATGGGTAAAGAAATTTGCGAGTGCTGGAATTGAGTTAGTATCAATCCGGGAGAATTTAGCAGACAAAGTTCGACAAACAGTAGAGACTTTACCCGCGATTGACGAATCTCCCATTTTTAGCTTACCTGCATCTCTGACCGGAGAAACGGCGGCCCAAAAATTAGCCAGAGTCAGGGAAGCGATGGCAAAAGCTAACATCGACGTGCTGCCGATTAGTAACCTGAATCAAATAGCGTGGCTGTTCAATCTCCGAGGCTCGGATATTCCCAATATTCCAATTTTTATATCTTACGCGATTGTCACCACAGATGCAGCGTTTTTGTTTACCAATCCTGAACGAGTTTCACTAGAAATCAAGCAAGAAATATCGGCAGATATAACTTTGCTTCCCTACACAGCCTATCCGTCAACTTTAGTATCTTGTGTCAGTTTGCCGAAAAAAGTTCGGGTGCTATTGGACTCTAAACACAGCACAGCAGGCACGTACCAGTTAATTTTAGACCAGCAAAAAGCTGAAAATAAAATAACAATAGTTTTTGATCAGAATCCTATAGAAGGGATGAAAGCTCGGAAGAATCCGGTGGAAATCGAGCAGATGAAATCGGCTAATTTTAAGGCAAGTCGAGCGAAAACTCTGACTTTAATGTGGTTGACAGAGCAGGTTGAAAATGGTAATGTATTGACAGAGTTTGATGTTAAAGAAACTGTCGAAGGTTTTTATCAGCAAGAAACTGATTTTCAGAGTTTATCTTTTAGAACGATCGCAGGTGCTGGATCAAATAGCTCGATCGTACATTACGGCACTCCCAGCCCCGAAATCACGCTAAAACCCGGAGAATTGCTGCTGCTAGACTCAGGATCACAGTATTTAGCAGGCACAACGGACGACACCAGAACCATGATTGTCGGGGAACCGACGGCGCTGCAAATCGAACATTACACCACAGTCTTAATCGCGCACATCAACTGTGCAGCGCAGCAATTTCCTAAAGGTACAACGGGCTCGCAGTTAGATGCGATCGCCCGTGCGGTATTATGGCAACAACAGCTAGACTACGGACACGGCACTGGGCACGGAGTCGGCGTATTTTTAGCCGTTCACGAAGGGCCCAACGGCATCAGCAAATCTGTCCAATATCCGCTGGAATCGGGAATGGTGACAAGCATCGAACCGGGATATTACGAACCGGGATGGGGCGGAATTCGTCTCGAAAATCTCTATATTGTCAGGGAAATGCCCTCAAAAAACGGTTCGGTTTGGTACGGATTTGAACCGCTGACGTATATTCCGTTTGAAAGGAAATTGATAAATGGCGATCGGCTGTCAAAGACTCAATTACAATGGTTGAACAACTATCACGCTTCGGTAGTCGAGAAACTCTCACCCGTACTTGATGCAGCAACAATCGCCTGGTTGAAAAAAGCCTGCGCTGTGTTAGGTCAAATTGTCAGGTAAAATGCAATACGGTTCATTTAAGCCAGATCCCAGCTAAAAAAAGGGACAAAAGCTGCATCAAAGTCCCCCTTTTTAAGGGGGATTTAGGGGAATCTCCGGGCTATACAAACCGTTAACCCAAGCGTATTCGATTATAATAAATTCGCCTTAAGCAAACGTCTTTTCAATGCAGAGCGACTGCTATATTTATTATGCAGTTGTTGAACCAGTGTGAAAAATTTAACTGTTTGCTTTTGATACTCCGCTAAATCTTGGAGTTTTAAAAGTAAAGGCACTACTTCATCATAAGAGCTAGAAGTTCCTTTTTGAATGAGAGCGTCTATATCTTCCCAAACAGCCGTTTCTCGCTTAGCCAAAGCTTCTAACTCTTTAATTCGTGCAGCTTTAGCTTCCTTTCCTCTTCTTTCTTCTTCCTGTTTTTCTTCCTTTTCTGCGCTTGCTAAAAGCTGACGAATTGTTCGTTTACCGGGATTCTGATCTTGCTTAACTTCTATCATTGCTGATAATTTGTTACGCAATTCAATAGAGAGATTAGATTCTCCTTTGAGTAACCGCAGTAATAAAGTATCAACTTCAGAACGATCAAGTTTTTTGATAGCTTCTGTGATGCTACTTTCGGGAATTGAAGGTTTAGTAACACTCGCACTGATTGCAGCTTTCAGTAGATGCTCATCCACTTCAAAAATATCGATAAAAGCCTGTAACGATGAAGATAACTTACCGAAATTAGGAGGAACAGGTGGCTCTAGTCCTTCTTTATCATCATTTTCATCATCATTTTCATCATCATCATCTCGCTCATCTTCATCTTCGTCGTCGAGTTCATCAAGATAGGTAATCCCTTTCAGCCAAGCCAAATAAAGTAAACGATAATCTCCCTGCAAAATTTCCTGGCGCAAACCTATCAAAGAGGATAAATTTCCTTCTCCTTCTATCCACCCATCAAAACCTTCTTCCTCATTAATAGAAATTTCTAAAATGACAAAATCATTAATTTCCGAAACCTCAACTATATCTTCAACGCAATATTTTTGCATCAGTTCGATATCAATCAAACCTTTGGGAAAACGAAACATTAGCTGTAACGATCCCCAATTAGCTATGTAAAACATAGCATCGAAATATTTGATTAATACTTGTTTTTCTTGACCCGGAAAATCTCCATAGTTATAAAGAAAAATAGCTCTACTAGAGCTTATTTGTGCGCGACTAGAGAGTTTGCTGATTGCTTCTTGTTCTGATTGAGTCAAAGGTCGATCGACGCTTTGAAATTCGTAATATTGATATTCGCTCATTTTGGGTTATACCAAGTACATAGAAGATATCTCAAAGGCTTCTTCAGGCGTACCGTAGAAACTACCATTTGGGAACATACAAGGCTCGTATTTTTCACTGCTATAGGCGTAAAACCCCAGAGTCCAAGCTTCTTCATCACTAAAGTAACGCAGCCGACACAGGTGAAGGGGGGTATTTCGCCTTTGTTCTAAATATTCTTCACGAGATATGCCAAGCTCTTTGCTCGGAAAATCTAGGGCTATCTCAGGTTCTGTATAGGCATCAATGTAACAAAACTGACTGCGAAAGCGAATGCCTAGGCGAGTGTATTTACCAGCGTAGTTAGCAGCAGCATAATCGAGAATACGCTGCTTCACCCGTTCTTGAACTGCCGGAGGGATTTTCACTCCTCCTGAATGTGGATCTTTTACCCAAGGGGACATTTTACTACTCTGGTAAACTGCTGACAAAGTTAGTGTAGAATAACTTGCTAACTTTAGTTGCTAAGATTTAATCAAACTTGATAATCAGAAACTCTAGTTGGCGATCGCCCGATTCACTCTAGCTCTCGATATTTCTATTTTTGGAAAAAAGATTACCTTAAAAATCAAAATTGCTGAGGCGGGTGACAAACGCCTTGAGACACGAGACAAAAAAAATAAAGGCTAGAAATTTTATCTAGCCTTTATTTCATTAAATAAGCTGGTGACAAGACTCGAACTTGCGACAGGCTGATTACAAATCAGCTACTCTACCAACTGAGTTACACCAGCAGTGAAAATTAATATAGCAAACTTATCGCCATTAGCGCAACCCCCCCAGCAAACTTTTTTTCAAATTCGCCCAAAACCCATCCCCGTAAGGGACAAACCGGAATTGTCCTCTCTTGAGCTAAATCCCGCAGTCGTGTTTGAGAGTTTTGGACGCACCTATACTCCAGAAACCGGGTTTCTTCCGATATTTCTCGTCACTCAACCCAAATTTTCCCAGAAACCCGGTTTCTAGCCCCAAAATCTCAAATCATATCTAGTCGCGTGGTGGGGGCGGGTTTATATAGATTGTGAGTGGGAATTATAGATTGTTGGTGAACCCGCCCGTACAAGTATTGTGTTAATTAGCGGACAGGCTCTGAATATTGCCAACTGTCAACTGCCAACTGTCTAATCGCAGCGCCAAATCTTAATCGTCTCATCCCCACTGCCGCTGGCGAGTAAATTGCCCGAAGGTGCGATCGCCACCGAGTATACAGTACCCGAATGTCCCTTAAGAGTGCTCAACAGCTCCCCCGTCTGCAAACTCCAAATATTAATCGTATTATCATCGCAGCCGCTAGCCAAAGTCAAACCGTCTCGACTGATAGCCACCGAATCGCCCCGACTCACATAATTCCGCAAAATATGCACAGCCTCATTCATGCCTAAATTCGCTACACCCTTTCCCCTCGCAGAATTAGAATTTAAAATCCGCAACAAACTGCCCGTATGCAAATTCCGCAGCTTAATCGTATAATCATTGCTGACGCTAGCAAGAGTCTGACCATCCGGCGCGATCGCCACAGAATTCACCCCAACACTCAAACCCGAAAGAGTCCGCAGCAACTTACCACTTTCCACATCCCAAACCTTGCTCGTCGCATCCGAACTGCCGCTCGCCAATATCTTACCATCCGGGCTAAAAACCACCGCATTCACATTGTCAGCATGACCCCTCAAAGTCCGTAGCAACTCACCAGTCCGCAAATTCCAAAGCTTAATCGCATTATCAGCCCCACCGCAGCTAGCAATTAGCTGGCTCTTCGGATTAACCGCCACCGAATTCACCTCCATAGAATGTCCCGGAAAAGTACACAATAAATCACCGTTATACAAATTCCAAAACTTAATTGTTTCGTCCGAACTGCCGCTGACCAACATTTTTCCGTCCGAGCTAATAGCCACAGAATTTACGCGATCGGAATGTCCCGTCAGAGTGCCAATTAATTCCCCTGTTTCTAACTTCCAAATCTTAATAGTTTTATCCCAACTGCCGCTAGCCAGAATTTTGCCGTCAGGACTAATCGCCAGAGAATTCACAAACGATGAATGTCCCGGTAGAGTGTATGCACACCGCCATTTCAGATTTTTAAATTTGTGAGCTAACTCCTTCGCCCGCTTAGCTACCGCCTCAGCTTCCTCTCTGCGTTTGAGTTCAGCCTCTTCCAAACGCTTGCGTTCCGCCCGAGCTTTCGCCTCTCGCAGCGCCAGGCGCCGCATCTCTCCCTTATAGGTTATTCGCTGCTGCTCCTGAATTTCTTTAAGAGTTTCCATATACGGTAACGCCCAATCTTTAGAAAACCATTCTTGAGCAAATTCCGCCTCTAAATTAAATAGCTGAGGTTCGTAAGTAAAATCTATCTTTAAATAATACAAATCAGCTAAAAAAGCCGCCAGTAACTTATGAATTGTCACAATTATTTGCCGAATAATCCGCAGGCTCAGCTTTTCATCTTTCCCCTCCGCCTCCAACTGGTGATAAACCTCTTCCCAGTTCCAAGGCTGCATCGCCACTAGGGAAACGCTCTGATTAATAATTCCCCAAAAACCGACATGAAAATTAACTTCATAATCGCTGATATCGCTGTACAATATAGCTGTCGGCACGGGAGACAAAACAGTCTGCAACCGCTCCACATCAATATCAGAAATCGCGTTTTTGAAATAATCTCCGTAAAACTGAACCGGACAAGATTCTCCGTGCGGGGGGTAATACTGGTTCAAAAAAGTTCTCAACTTAGCCGGGAGTTCGATATTCAGATTGTGGCGAAACGAATCCGGGCAATCTTGGCTAATTTTTGCCGGAGCAACTAACAACAGCAATCGGTGCTGCTGCTGCTGCAAAATCTGTTCAGTTTCCTGTCTGCTCAAATTAGAAAACCAGTTGTCCCTGTCCCAAATAATTTGAATTTCGTTGAGCTTAACTCGAATTGCTTCTGATTGAATCTCCCGCATTAACTCGCGACCAAGCCGGCTAATAGCCCGCTGATCTTTCAATTCTTCGGCCTTAATTCGATTAGCGCGTTCTTCCTTTAGCCTTTCTTCTTCTATACTGGCGATCGCAATTAACTCTTGTTCTCGGGCCTGCTGTCGCTGCAAATATTTAACTTGTGCTTTAATCCAGCGGGGGTCTTTTTTGATTTGCTGGTTCAAAGCAGAAGAACCAGACGGCTCAATTTCTGCATAGCGCTCGTTAATAGCGCTTGCTCCCAATCTTTCTCCCAATTCGCAGGCTACAGGCTTCAACAGTTCAATTAGGGTGTCTGAGACGGGGCGGGGTAATGACATACCAGTTAAAACTTTTTCTTACTTGGGGGGCGATCGCGCGAGTCAGGCGTCTCCCGCTGGGACTCTTGCCGCGATCGCGCTTATTTGGGCGAGGAGCCAGCGCATCCGTAAGGCGTTATCGTGCAGGCTTAGCACCTTGACTCAATCATCGTATTTATACGGTTTACATTTTACCGCGAATCTGGTTCAAAACCACGGATGGTAAGACTTGAGGATTAGTCGATCGATCGCGAGCCCCCCCAATTCATTTTTTTTGTTGCTATTTTTACTTGCGCCTGTTTATAATCGTACTTCACCACCATAATTACGGTATTCCGACCTAATAACCGTAGTTTCTGTAGAGGAACAAATATAATGAGCCAGCGGCAACACCTAACTCAACAATTTCACCGAGCGCAACAGTCACCAGGAGGCAAAAATCAATCGTTGACTTCACTCAAAAGATTCCTGTCCCTATTTTTAGTAGGAATAACTTTAAGTCTGGCCATTGTATCCTGCCAGCAGGGAACCCCCAGCAACCCCGCAGCCACTCCCGGCGCTGGTGCTAGCCCAGGAGCCAAAAAAGGCAACATAGAACTAACCCTCGTTTCCTTCGCCGTCACCAAAGCCGCCCACGAAGCGATAATTCCCAAATTTGTTGAACAGTGGCAAAAAGAAAAGGGGCAAACCGTCAGCTTTAACCAGAGCTACGGCGGTTCCGGTTCCCAAACCCGAGCCGTAATTGACGGATTAGAAGCCGACATCGTGCACCTAGCCCTCGCCCTCGATACCGCCAAAATCGAGAAAGCCGGACTCATTGGGCCCGGGTGGGAAAAAGAAGTGCCCAACGAAGGCATCGTCAGCAAATCCGTAGCAGCCATCGTCACCCGCGAAGGCAATCCCAAAAACATCAAAAATTGGGAAGACTTAGCCAAAGACGGAGTGAAATTGATTACCGCCGATCCCAAAACATCAGGCGTGGCTCGCTGGAATTTCCTAGCACTTTGGGGCTCGGTTGTCAAAACCGGAGGCGATGACACCAAAGCATTAGATTTTACGAGCAAAGTCTACAAAAACGTTCCCATCCTGACCAAAGACGCCCGCGAAGCCACCGACGTATTTTTCAAACAAGGCCAAGGTGACGCCTTAATTAACTACGAAAACGAGATTATTCTGGCATCTCAGAAAGGCGAAAAACCGACTTATATTATTCCAGACGTGAATGTGTCGATCGACAATCCGATCGCCATCGTCGATAAAAACGTGGACAAACACGGCACCCGCGAAGTCGCCGAAGCATTCGTCAAGTTTCTCTACACCCCAGAAGCTCAGCGAGAATTTGCTAAAGCAGGTTTTCGGCCAATAGATGCGACAGTCGCCGCAGAAGCAGAATTTGTCCAAAAATATCCCCCCGTCAAAACCCTATTTACAGCTCAAGACTTAGGAGGTTGGGGAGAAATTCAGAAGAAATTCTTTGATGACGGAGCCGCTTTTGACAAAATCCAAGGTTCAATTAAACGCTAATTCCTGAATTACCCCTTCGCAGTCATTACTTACTCGTTACTCGTTTCCAGGCTCTGCTTGGGAACGAATAAATCGGAGTTTATCGGCGTTCATCTGCGGTTAAAAATCACCCTATGACAGTATCATCTCCAGCAACCAACTCTCAATCTGCGATCGCCAACATCAAAAGAGCGATCGGCAAAATCACCCTACCTTGGGGAATCACCATAGGCTACCTCAGCCTCATGCTATTTTTGCCAGTCACAGCCATGCTGCTAAAAGCCAGCACAGCAAACCCCGTCGAATTTTGGAAAATTGCCACAAGCCCGATCGCCCTTTCCGCCTACAATGTCACGTTTTTTACCGCATTAATTGCCGCATTAATTAACGGAGTATTCGGCACATTAATTGCCTGGGTATTAGTCCGCTACGACTTTCCCTTAAAACGGATTGCCGATGCAGCAGTAGATTTACCCTTTGCACTCCCGACATCAGTTGCAGGTTTAACCCTCGCCACAGTTTACAGCGATAACGGCTGGATCGGCGGGCTGTTTGCACCCTTCGGAATCAAGATATCATTCACTCGCTTAGGCGTAGGCGTAGCAATGATCTTTATTTCCTTACCCTTCATCGTGCGGACTGTACAACCAGTTTTAAACGAAATGGAAAAAGACATCGAAGAAGCAGCTTGGTGCTTGGGTGCTTCTCAATTTCAAACCTTCTGGCGAGTAGTTTTACCGCCACTGTTTCCGTCAATTTTAACCGGAGTTGCCCTCGGATTTTCGCGAGCGGTGGGCGAGTACGGTTCTACTGTAATAGTAGCTTCTAATATACCGTTTAAAGATTTAATCGCACCTGTCTTAATTTTCCAGCGATTAGAGCAGTACGACTATGCAGGAGCCACGGTGATCGGCACTTTCATGTTAGGTATTTCCCTGACAATGTTATTCGCTATAAACCTCTTACAATCATGGAGAAGACGCTATGACGGCTAATTTGAATTTATCGAAAGAGTACAATTTTCCACCTAGTGGTTCAGCTAGAAAAAAAGAAAAAGCTTGGGTAAAACCAACTTTGATCGGAATTGCGATCGTCTATCTTGGACTCATCTTATTTATTCCAGCTCTCAACGTTTTTTACCAAGCTTTTAAAAAGGGAGTAGAACCATTTTTTAGCAACTTAACCTCACCAGATTTTCTGTCAGCAGCACAACTTACCCTGCTGATTACACTGATAGTTGTACCTGTAAATACGGTATTCGGTTTGTGTGCAGCTTGGGTTATCGGCCGCAACAAATTTCGGGGACGCACACTCTTAATCAGCATTTTAGACGTGCCATTTGCCGTATCTCCCGTAGTAGCAGGTTTAATGATTGTACTGCTTTACGGTCGCTTGGGATGGTTCGGTCCGTGGCTGGAGAGTGCCGGAATTAAGGTTATTTTTGCCTTTCCCGGAATGGTACTAGCAACTGCTTTTGTCACTCTACCTTTTGTCGCCCGCGAAGTGATTCCTGTTTTGGAAGAAGTGGGAACAGATCAAGAAGAAGCAGCGAAAACTTTAGGAGCAAATGATTGGCAAATCTTCTGGAATGTCACGCTACCGAATATTCGCTGGGGCTTGCTTTACGGAGTAATTTTGACCAATGCTAGAGCAATGGGAGAATTTGGAGCCGTCTCTGTGGTGTCGGGAAATATTGCTAAAAAAACCCAAACTTTGCCTTTGTTTGTAGAGGATGCTTACAAGCAATATGCGACGCAATCGGCTTTTTCTGCTGCGGTAGTTCTCGGTTTGTTAGCAGTTGTTACTCTCGTGCTTCAGGAGATTTTGGAAAAGAAAACTAGCATTAAGGAGGTTGACAGTTGACAGTTGACAGTTGATAGTTGACAGTTGGGTTTTGTTCCTCAACGCAACCTACATTTAAGTAAATATTAGGAGGCTGAAATGTTAGATCAGAATAGTAGCAAATCTGAATTTGAGTCGATCGACAATTTTCACAAAACCCAAGAATCAGATATCCCGCATACTGAGTCAGGAGACAGCAGACCAACTCAAACCCGCATTCGCATTCGTGTTCCTAAAGAATACCATCAGGAACCTGTAATTTCTAACCTGATTTCCGAACACGGTTTGACGGTGAATTTTAATGCGGCTTTGTTGGGTGTCAAAACTTCGGATGATGGTTGGTTTGATTTGGAACTTAACGGTACAAGTCAACAGATTGAAAGTGCTCTGATTTATCTCAACGATTTAGATGTGGAAATATGGAGCAATTCCAATCATCCCGATGAAGAAACTTGGTAATTGGTGATTATTCGCGGTACAGGCTCAGCTTCGCGTTGCCATCAATACCGTAAACAAATAACATCAAATTTTAACTAATGACGCTCGATCGCCATTAGTTATTTTTTTTGCTTGACATTTATGACAAAACGTAGTATTTTATCGAGTCTAATGACATCAAAAACTGCGCGCCAGTCTTCTCAAATATTTTTTTAACAGCCGGAACAATATCCGCCTGGAAAACTTCTACAGAATCAAACTAACTTAGTATATCCTAGGGGAGCATAAAAAAAAGGTTTTGTCAATATTCCATTTAGGTGAAAGTTAGGGCAATCGACTTCGTTGGCGTAGCCCCCATAGGGGCGGGTTTTGCCAACGACTCGCATCCGCAGAGGAATTTGATCGATCGCTGCTGCGTTTGGTTTGTGCTATGAATTTAGTGTGTGTGTACCAGAGGAATTTAATCATGGAACTCTATAAAGAACGGAAACACCAGATAGTTTTTGCAGATTCACAAGTTAAAGATTGCGAAAGTTTAACAGAAACCGCGAATTCCGATACAGAAGTTGTTATCCTGAAGGGCGATCGCGACGGCATCGAGCAAATCGCCGAAACACTTAAGCAGCGGACAAATATTGCAGCCGTCCACATTTTGTCTCACGGCGCAGCAGCCAGCTTGCAACTGGGAACCACAGAACTGAATCTCAGCAATATTGAAAGCTACCGCAATTATTTAGAAACATGGTTTGCTTTGCCAGCAGCCGAAGCAAACTCGAACTCTTCAAATACTGCTAAACCTGAAATTTTACTTTACGGTTGCAATGTCGCCGCCACAGAAGCAGGTGTCGCCTTCGTGGAAAGGCTGAGCCAGCTCACAGGAGCAAATATTGCCGCTTCGGATAACTTGACTGGGAATGCGGCACTCGGTGGAGACTGGGTGCTGGAAGTAACTACAGGGAAGATAGAGACTCCTGTGGCGTTTTCCCAAGAGGCGAGGGAAGCATATAGTGGCGTGCTTGCTGACTTAAACCAGAATGCTGGCGACTTTAGCGGACTGCTAAATGCCATCAATGTTGCCAACATCAACGCTGGGATTGACACAATTACCCTGACTGCGGATATCACCCTCACGGGGCTGCTGCCAAAAATTAGTGACAACACCATTATCATTGGCGGAGGTTTTGCCATCAGGGGCGCTAATAATTTCCGCGCCTTGGTAGTTGATAGCGGTGCAAACCCAGTCAACATCTCCAACCTCACCATTGATTCTGCAAGAGCATTAGGTGGCAACGCACCAGTTGGTGGTGGTGGTGGCGCAGGGGGTTTAGGCGGCGCACTTTTTATCAATACTGGCAGTGTAATTGTTGACAGAGTGACTTTCTCGAACAACAGTGCGATCGGCGGTAACGGTACTGCTGGGAGCGGTGGCGTTGGTGGCAACAGCGACTTAAACACTGGTGTTCCTGGTGGCACTCCTGGTGCGGCCGGGATCGGTGGTGTTGGTGGCACTCCTAATGGCGTTGGCGGCACTGGTGGCACCGCTGGGGATGGTAGCGCTGGCTTCCCTGGTGGCACTGGTGGCATTGGTGGCATTGGTGGTACTGGTGGAGCCACCACCGGTAGTGGTGGGCCTGGCAGTGCTGGTGGGATTGGCGGTGGCGGAATCTTCGGCGGTGGTGGTGGTGGCGGTGGTGCTGGCGGTGCTGGTGGTGCTACTGCTGGTGCTCCTGGTATTGTTGGCGTGGGCGGTACTGGCGGCGTGGGCGGTATTGGCGGCCTGGGCGGCGGTGGCGGTGCTGGCGGTGTTGGTGGTGCTGGTAGCACTGCTGGCACTGGTGGTGTTGGCGGTGCTGGTGGCACTGGTGGCGGCGGTGGTGCTGGTAGCACTGGTGGTGTTGGCGGTGCTGCTGGTGGCGGTGCTGGTAGCACTACCGCAGGTGGTGGCGGTGCTGGTTTGGGTGGTGCGATTTTTGTCGGTGGCGGCAGCTTGACCTTGACCAACAGCACCTTGTATAGCAACAGAGTTACGGGTGGAAATGCTGGTGATGTTACCGCAGGTGCGGGTACAGCCGCAGGCGGTGCAATTTTCGTTAACTTAGGTGCAGCAGCTACGCTGACTAACAACACGATCGCCTATAACACTGCTACAGCGGCTACTGTTGGCGCACCGGCTAGTCTGATTGCTAGATCCGGAGGAATTGACAACGGTGGTACTGTCACGGTCAAGAATACGATCGTCGCTGGCAACACTGCTGCTACCAACACCGATGTTACAGGAGCATTTACAGCGAACAACAACCTGATTGGAGTTATCACGGGGAGTACAGGTTTTGCGGCTACTGAGCAATTAGCAGTTCCGATCGCAAATGTATTAGCACCAGCCGCCGCTGCCGGACTCAACGGCGCAACTGCTGCTCCTTTCACCCTTGCCCTAGTTGACAATAGCCCTGTAACTACCAGCAGCAACCCTGCCATTGGTGGAGGCGACCCAACCATAACGGCCGTGGGCGCTACTGCTTTCGACCAACGCGGCACTGGTTTCCCTCGCAAAATTGACAATACTCTCGTTGCAAAACCCAATGTTGACATCGGTGCTTACGAGTACGGGCCCGTTGTTCAGGGTCAGAAATTCAACGATCTCAACGGCGACGGCGTTAAAGCTGCGACAGATCCAGGTTTAGACGGATGGACTATTACCGCAGGAACCAAGACTGCTGTTACCTCTACCGTTGGTGCGACTATCGGCCAATACACCCTCACCGATACTAAGGCAAATACTGCGATCGCAGAAACGTTACAACCGGGCTACGTCCAGACGTTAGCAGCAACAGCGACCACTGGTACTGCTGATGTCATTGTTGGTACTGACTTTGGCAACTTCCAGTTGATGACCATCAGTGGTTTGAAATTCGATGATCAAAACGGCAACGGTACTCAAGATCTTCCTGTAGATTTGCCAGTAACTACTGGCGTTACGATTAATTTACTCAACGCCGCCACTGGGGCAACGATCAGTAGTACCACCACTGATGCGACTGGTAATTACAGTTTCACAGCCTTGCCGCCCCTTACAGGCGGTGCAGCCTATCGCGTCCGGGAAGTCGTGCCGACAGGCTTCACAAAAACCACCACAGATCCCGCCGACATCCCCCTCCAAAGCGGTGCAACTGTCGCCGGCGGAAACTTCGGTAACTTCAAAAACATCACCATTAGTGGCACCAAATTCGAGGATAAAGACGGCAACGGAGTCCTAGATGGGACAGACGGAGCATCGGCAACTCTGTTTGATATTCAGTTACTCAATGCCGCCGGTGCAGTGGTAAAAACCGAAAGTACAACTACCATCGGCAACTACACATTTACCGACATTGGGCCCGGCACATACACCCTAAAGGAAGTGCCAAAGACTGGTTGGCTGCCAACTCTTGCCCCCACTGGCAGCATCACTGCCACCAGTGGCACAGACATCACTAACACCGCTGCCACTCCCACAAACTTCGGCAACTTCCAGTTAGGCAAAATCAGCGGGCTCAAATTTAACGACCTCAACAAAAGTGGTGTCCAAGATACTGGCGAACCAGCGCTAGCAGGCTGGACAATCTACCTGGATACCAACAACAACACCGTCCAAGACCAAGTACCAAACGAAACTGGCACCAGCGCCGCCGTCACCAATGCCGACGGCAAGTACGAGTTCACCAACCTGGTAGCCGGCACCTACAACATCCGGGAAGTGCCACAAACCGGCTGGACGCAAACGGCTCCCGCTGCCCCGGGCGCGTTTACGATCCCCGTCACCAGTGGCACCGACTCCCAAAACAACAACTTCGGCAACTTCAAGCCCAACACGATTAGCGGGCTGAAATTCAACGACGCCAACGATAGTGGCTTTAAAGATCCCGAAGAAACAGGACTGCCCAACTGGCAATTCTTCCTCGATACCAACAGCAATGACACCTTCGACACCGGGGAACAGAGTACCCTCACCGATGCCACTGGCAACTACAAATTCCTCGATTTGCCAGCAGGAACCTACAAAGTGCGGGAAGTGCCGCAAATCGGCTGGACGCCAACTACGCCCAACCCGGCCGACATCACTGTCACCAGCGGTCAAGACATCGTTAACATCAACTTCGGTAACTTCAAGTCGAGTACGATTAGCGGCCAAAAATTCAGCGACCTCAACCAAAACAAAATCAAGGATCCCGGGGAAGTGGGTCTGCCCAACTGGCAAATCTTCCTCGATAACCAACCACAAAATGGAGTCTTCGATCAGGGCGAACTGACTACCATCACTGATAAGGATGGCAACTACACTATCAAGGACATACCCGCAGGTACTTTCCAGGTAAAGGAAGTCCCGCAAACTGGCTGGATACAGACGACCACCGACCCCGCTCCCGTTACGGTTGCCGGTGGAGATGCCAAGACGGGCATTGACTTCGGTAACTTCCTGCCCCAACCGGGCACGATCCGAGGTCTGAAGTTCCGAGACACTAACAACAATAAGATTCAGGATGCTGGAGAACCGGGTTTAGCCGATTACCAAATTGTGTTAACCAACCTCGCAGCTCCAACCCCAGGAGCTCCTGCTATTGTTCCTGTTACTACCACCACAGACGGCAGTGGCAACTATCTGTTCACGAACCTAACGCCGGGAAGCTACCGCGTCCGGGAAGTCCAGAAATCTGGGTTTACCCAAAGCACCGACGACCCCACGGACATCGCGCTGACTTCGGGTCAGATTGTCACCGGCATCAACTTCGGGAACTCCCCGACGCCGACACCTATAACGCCGACACCGACACCGACACCGACACCTATAACGCCGCTGCCGACACCGACGCCGACACCTGTAACGACGCCAACACCACCGACTCCTGCACCGACGCCGCCAACACCGCCGACTCCTGCACCGACGCCGACTCCTGAACCGACGCCGACGCCGACTCCTGAACCGACGCCGACGCCAACACCTGTAGGGACAGATTTGGTTTGCCCTGATCCATTCCCCAGGATTGTGGCTCCCAATCTGCCTGCAACTCCTTCACGGGGTAATGTGATCAATGGCCCTAACGGGGACGATACGATCGTGGGCAGTGCCGGCAGTGACTCGATCTTCGGATTGGGTGGCAACGATTTGATTTTTGGCCTACAGGGGGGCGACTACATCAATGGCAATACGGGCAACGATACCGTCTACGGAGGCATCGATAACGACACTCTCTTTGGCGGTAAAGGCTTTGACCTGATTTTTGGCGATCGCTCGAATGATACGATTTACGGCAATCGCGGCAACGACTCGCTCAGTGGCGACGAAGGCAATGACGTATTGTACGGTGGCAAAGCCGACGATGTAATGTTGGGAGGCGCTGGCGACGACGTGCTGTTTGGCGATGAGGGTAATGACACTCTCTGCGGCGGTGACGGTAACAATACCTTACTGGGCGGTAGTGGCGATGATGTACTCTTTGGTGGCACCGGCGATGACTTGCTCTTTGGCGGCATTGGCAATGACACCCTGATCGGTGGTAGCAACCGACAAGACTTTGTATTGGCAGCGATTCAGGGAACTGACACGATTATCAACTTTGCGCCAGAATTGGATTCGATCCAGTTGGTGGGAGGCTTGGACTTCAGTCAACTGTTGTTAACCGAAACTAACGGCTCAACTGCGATCGCGATCGCCAGCACTAACCAGACTTTGGCTATATTGGGGGGCATACTGCCGGGCCAGTTATCGGCGAGCAGTTTTAGCTTGCTGGTTTAGTCCGCACTCCTCCTCCGGGTGCGCATTGCGCACCTTACTCTTACCTGGACAAATCGGGAGCAGGGGAACGAAATTTCGTTCCCTTTTTTTGTTTACATTTGTTCGAGATATTTCAGCAAGTCGGCCATTTCTTGCGGACTCGGCTGAAACTGGGGCATTGGTGGGGTTCGCCCGCTGGTGACTTGGCGGATCAGCTCGAATTCGGATTTGCGATCGGAAACTCGCTGCAAGTTGGGCCCGACTTGAGTATCTCCAGCGGATATGTGACACCCCGCACAGTTCATTTGAAAGATGGCGGAACCCTGAAACTGGTCGCCAGTCAGGGACATTACGCTTCTGACGTAGGGATCGGCGACTTGAAACTGACGAATTGTCAGACTCGCCAATATGATGGCAAGCAACACCGTGATCGCAAATATGGCAATTCGCTCGATCGGGTTCTTAATTTCATTCGTGGCAAGTTGGTGATTCAAAGGAGTTCAATTTAAAAAACTATCTACAAGAAAATTTATTTCTCATAACATAGCTTAATCCTTCCCAGCCGGGATATCAAGTTCTGAGACCCCGGAAGGCCCAAGAATGCGAAACTTCAACTGTGTAAGTGCTGGTAATATTAAAAATAGATTGTTAAATCTTAACGTTAAGGAGCTCTCATGGTAGAACCGCTACTTTCAGGTATTGTTCTGGGTCTAATCTTTGTTACTCTGTCGGGGCTGTTTTTTGCTGCTTACCAGCAGTACAAGCGCGGCGATCAGTTGGGTATCAACAAGTAGAAGGGCTGACAGTCCCTCGGTGAGGTGAGGGGGAGAGGGGAGATGGGGAGATGGGGAGATGGGGAGATGGGG